>DAOTXW010000068.1:0-178689 GCA_034435035.1 Anaerolineae bacterium
CACCCCGCCACCGACTTCTGCGTCTATGGAGATTTTCCAGACTATTGTGTTAGTAGATAGGCCACCAGCGCCTCGATCTGATCCTCGGTCAGCACGCTGCCATAATCCTGAAACATCGAACCGTTCTCGAACCCGGCCGGCTTATAGGCGCTGGGGTTGACAATCGATGTGCGGATATAGCTTTCGGCAGACTGGCCCTGCACGCGGCGCGAGGCTGTATCGCTGATATCCTGCAGGGTGGGCCCGACCAGCACGGAGCCGTCGAGGGAATGGCAGAGGGCGCAGGCCGGGGCCACGCTGGTTCCGTTACGGAAGATCTCCTCCCCCAGAGCGACCCGGGGGTCCGGTGTGGGCTCCGGGCTGATGGAGCGAATCAGATTCGTGCCCACCAGCAGCGCCCAGCTGCCACGGTCATCCCAGCGCAGTACAAACCCTGTGAAGTCGATGATCAGCGTCAGGATGAGCAGACTCATCCCGATCAGCCAGTTGGAGCGCCGCCGCTTGTACCCGCCGCTGAAAGCGACACGCGCCAGATGCAAGGTCACGGTGACAACCATCGCCTGCCCGGCCCAGTAGTGCATATTGCGGATCAGCCAGCCGTAAGGGACAGCATAGGCGATCAGCTTGACGCTGTCGTTGGCCAGCTCGGGGGTGGGCACATAGAAGAACATCTCCAGGATTCCCGTCACGCCCAGGATCACAAAAAGGGCCGCACTGATGGCACCCAGATGGAATGTATAGGTGAATCGGGCGGCAGAAGCCGGGCTGGAGGGCGTCCGCAGATGTTCGTAGAAGTTAGGTCGTCGGGCCATGCGGCGAAGCGATCCTTATGCTTGAGTCTCAGACGGGAGGGAGCCGGAACGACGGGTCCGTCTCAGTGGCGCGGTCGACTGTCAGCTTCCCGCCGCTGCCCCAGTAGAGCCGCAGAAATCGCAGAGGACGGGTTGCCGGTCCATTCAGGACTGCCCCGTCCAGCTCAAAGCGGCTGCCATGACAGCGGCACTGATACTGCAGACCATCGGGCTCCAGCCGGATGGTGCAGCCCAGATGGGTGCAGATGGCATCCACCGCATAGTAGCCCCCTGCATCCTGATGCAGCCATACCTGCCCGGTCTCCAGATAGGCGGGCAGCCGGGGCAGCGAAGCCGGAGCGCCCAGACTGAATTGAGACGCTCCCACGCTTGGAGGCTCAAAGCGCAGGAACCGGGCCAACTCGATGACGGCCAGCGCCAGCGGCGCAGCCCACGAGAAATTGGCTGCAGCAGCCAGCACATCGCGGCGGGTGACGGTCCTAATCCGGGTTAGCAGGGTCATAGGTATGGCACTCCTGGCAGTCGATTGCTAACTGCCGGTCAATGCTCTGCTCACAGGCAGTGCCGGCCACCTGAGGCACCAGATAGGGGCGACCGGTCGTCTTACTGACGATAGAATACAGCCCGTCTTCGAAGCGAATATGCTCCATGGCGTCTCCGCCTGGCGCCAGGACCACAGTATTGCCGACAAAGACGTCATAGTACGGGTTCAGCTGGGCCCGTCTGAAGGCCGGATCGTCCGGATCCTCAAGCACCACTGTTGCCGCTGGATCCTCGAGCGTGCCATGACAGGTTCGGCACTGCACACGCAGTGCATCCGCCTGCGCAAGATAGATATCGCCGTCCCCCATCACTTCTGAGGCTGTGTGGCAGTCGATGCAGTCCAGTGTGTACTGGCAGATGGCATAATGCGTCGAGCCGACGAGGTAAGGACCCCTGCCGGGTGACTGCCGCTCGAAAGTCATCGCTTCCAGATCGTAAGTTCCCTGATTGTGGCATCGGTTACAGGTTGCGCCCGGTATCACCGTGGACATCTGGTGGGTGGCCGGGTGGCCACTCTCTGTACGCGGGATGGTGGGATCGCCCCCCTGGTACAGCCCATCGCCAGCATAGTAAACATGGCAGGCTGAGCAGCCGGCGCCGCGATAAGGCTCCGCCGCCGCCGTGCCGCCGGGGGCCACATGGCAGCCTGTACATTCCTGCAAGAAGCCGCTCAGGTCAGTCATGCCCCCCGGGGAGCCGGGCGTGAGCATCACCAGCGACTCAACACCCGCCGGATGCTGAACCGAGTCGTCTGCTGCCGCGATGATCCCATAAGGGCCGCCGTCTTTGCCCAGCGCCGCAACAGTTTGCTGGATTCCCCCCGCATAGGTAGCATGCAGGCTGCGAGTCACCCGTGCCACATGATCGCGGCCAGCCGCTTCATTCCCGCTGTGGCAGTCCGCGCCGCCACAGGTGGTCTCTACCACACTGAGATCAGCCGAGCTGCCGCGGTCGGCCTCAGTGCCGATCAGGCTGCTGTGCGCGGTTTCAAGGTCGAGGGAAAGCCGATCGCCGCCGTGGCAGATCACACAGCCAAACGCATCTACCGGGTGTGAATCGCTGATCACCTCGATCCCGTCATGGCAGGTCAGGCACATCTCCGGACGCTCCGTCAATGTCGGGGTGATCAGGATCACCTCTCCGGTGCCCCGATACTGTGTCCAGGGCGGGTTAACCTGCCGCCAGCCTGCCACACCCAGTGCCGCCAGCATGGCCAGGCTGCCGACCAGAATTGGAAGGCGGGCTCGGATAGACATCGCATCACCTCCGGGCCGCCATAACGGTCAGCACAATGATCGCGGCGAACAGCAGGATCAGGACCGCCTGCACGATGCGGCCCTGACGGTTGAACCAGACTGCCACACCCTCATTGGACCAATCGAAATAGGGGAGCAGCGTCAGCAGTAGAAGAACCGCCAGCGGCGTGAGCACCCCGGCGATGGCCGGAGGCCAGATCCGCAGCAACTCCTGCACCCACAGGAAGATCCAGGGGGCCTGTGTGTGCTCGACCAGGGCACCCGGTACCGCGGGCGGGCCGATCGGCGGCTCGATGAACACTGAGATTACGATCAGGGATGCCAGCGTCAGGAAGAATGTCAGCCACTCGCGGCGTACAATAACCTCGCGATCGACGCGCGGCGCAGCGGCTTCCCCCGGAGCGCGCGCCGGGGCCGAGATGCCACCGTCACGGCGTACGCGAAAGCCGTGCCAGACGATCAGGACAGCCAATGGGATGGCCAGCCCCATCACATGCCAGGCATAAAAGCGCAGCAGCGTAGCCTCACTGATCGATGGGCCGCCCACCACCAGACGATAGAGCACTTCACCCAGGGACATCGCCGCATCGGCATCGCTGCCGGAAGCCGACGCCCGGCAGGCTGTCAGCGGCAGCGCCGCCAGGATCGCCGGGAGCATCCTGTGCAGGATCAGGCGCCGGTTGATTTTGAACCGCATCCTCTCACCTCGTCCGTCTACCTGCCATTACCGCAGGACTCGCGCGGACAGCAAGTCCATCTTAGTTACCCGCACAGCGCGTCAGATAGTGTCAAACATCATCACGGCGGAGGGCAATTGTCACCGCAGCCCTGCCGCTCAGGGCTGTGCTCCGACGATGGCGTTCGTGTCGCAGCGATCGCCGGCCGGCGGGCGGACGATTCGCGGCATCCCCCAGCCGGCCCAGTCACCTGTGAAGTCGCCCGCCGGGCCGGGCCCGGTTCGCAGGATCAGCTGCAGGGTGCGCCCGCCGTATGGGCTTAAATCGATCAGATGCGCATGCCAGTGCCGATCTTCCGTCGCGTTAGAGATGTAGGTATCCAGCAGCACCTCACGCTGGTCGTCGATGGCTGCTTCCACGATGAAAGCTGCCCCGTCTCCTCCCCAGGCCCAGCTGTCCGGATACATCGCCACATCCAGCCGCAGGCAAACCGGTGCGGGGGGTAGATCCAGGGTGTAGATCAGCCGGCCTTCTGGCGCCAGGCGGATGGCCGGGTAGCCAGCTTCTGAAGGCAGGGTATAGATCAACACCTCAACCGGCGGGTCGGACGGCGCCTCGACCACCGCCTGCGGCAGCTCGGCAACCAGATCGCTCACTGTCACCGCATCAAGCAGGCGAAGCTCGTTGTGCCGGCTCCAGTAGGGGATCAGCCGATAGAACTGGAAGCGGCCAAACTCATATTCCTTCAGGTAATGATGGCGGGTGAAGGCGCTGTAGTCCGGGATGTCGCGCCATGAGTCATTGGGGTTCTGAAAATCAAAGAAAGTCCGATCAAAGGTTGTCAACAGAATATAGATGGGCGGATCGTGAACCAGCGCCTCGAGGGCCTCCGCCCGCCAGGCGGCCTGCCAGGGGTTGCCGCCGCGGATATGCATCAGCAGAGGCTCATTATAAATGAAGCGAGAGGCGCTCTGGCGCTCGGCCAGGTAGTAGATGGCCGTGTGATGCCCCCATACCCAGATCGAATCGGTGGGCCGGGTGCGCTCGCGGATGTAGTCGGCAGCGACCGCATGATCCCACACCCCCTGGCGCTCAAAGAACGCCTCGCGGGACTCCCGGCCGAGCCGATAGGCTCCCAGAATCTGCCACTGATCGACGTACCAGAACCTTGCTGCATTAGCGGTGAGCGCCGTCACCAGGCCGGCCAGCAGGATGCGCCGGCCGGCTGCCATCTGCCGCACCTCATGAGCCAGCGCGGCGGCGCCCAGGGAAAGGGTCGGCAGCATGGCAGTCCAGTGGTAGGGAGTGAAACGCTGCTGGCCCCAGACGACTGCAATCCCGGCCAGAGCGGCCAGCGCCAGAGCGCTGCCATACCATCGCCGCCGGCCAATACTCAGGCCGATCCCGATGAACGCGGCGCCAAACACCGCCGGCAGACGGGCGAAGTACTGCAGCGTCTGCAGCACCGGACGCGAACGGAGCGCATATTCGTCAGGGTTAAGCTGAGCGCGTGGAAAATAGAACAGGATGAACCGCAGATGGGTCAGGCCGTCCCCCAACGCTCCGACCACCAGCAGGTAGAGCGCAAATAGCAGCATCAGCCCCAGCGCGCCAGCCAGGACCAGGCCCAATGATGCCGGGCGGGGACGGACCCCCGACGGGGCAAAGAGGATCAGGCCGAGAGCGGCCGCGCCGTAGGGCAGCGCCAGGGCATACTTGTAGGCCACGGTCACCGCCAGAAGCGCGCCAGCACCTATCAGCCAGCTGCGCCGGGGTGCGCGCAACCCAATGGTCAGGGCTACCAGCCCCAGCATGGCAAACAAGTTGGCAAAGCTCTCGGGCTGAGCATTCATGTCAAAGCGCACCGAAATCGCCAAAGCCCCATACAGCAGGCCGGCGGCGTAGCCGAGGTGCCGATCGGCAATCCACTCATGAGTCAGGGCCGCGATCGCCAGCGCGGTTGCGGCGATCGCCAGCGCATTCAGAACGTAGGGGCCAGATGTCGCGCGTCCGAAAAGTATCTGGGCCAGCGCGTAAGTGTAATGAAGGGCAGGCCCCTTGGTATCCCAGCAGTCTTTGAACGGCACCCCGCCTCGCAGCAGTGTATCCGCGCAGGTGGCGTAGACTCCCTGATCCCGGCTGAGCGGTACATCCCAGAGCGGGGCAGCCAGTGCCAGGAGACTGCTGGCGACGATCAATGCCAGTGGCCACTGTGCCGCCTTCAACCACGCCGCTGCCCCCGCAAAGGCGGATGCGGCAGCCATACGAAAAGACATAGTGGGCATCCCTCAGTAAGACCATGCAGGCGGGCAACCTGCCGGGGTGGCTAGTTTACCGAAGCGCCTCCGCCTCTGCAATGCCGTTCGGCTTTGTGAAGCAGCGATTACAACCGGCTGGTACAATGGGGAGAGTGAAAAAGCACCTTCCAGGTGAACCGATGGATGATGCCCGCGCCCGCCGCGATCGAGCGATCGCGGCAACCCTGTTTGTCATCGTATCGTCGATCTACTTTGCAACGCTGTCGGGGATCACGTCCAGCAACGATGGCAGCCACTATGCCCTGGTGCGAGCCATGGTGGACCGGGGGAGCTTCGAGATATCTCCCTTTCTGGCGTTCACCGAGCATCAGGACTTCGCCGAGCGCGGCGAGCTGCGGTTCAGCGATCGTCCACCAGGAACTGCCTTGATCGCTGCGCCGCTGTATGCGCTGGGTTATCTGGCGCCGACGCCGCCGGCTCCGCTCCCTTCCAAGCATGACGCCGAAAACCCCCGACTGCTCTATGCTGTGCTGGCTGCGCCGCTCTCGGCTGCGGGGGCCGTCGCGATCTGCTATCTGACGCTGAGGCAGCGCCTGCAGCGGTCGGAGTCCAGCGCCCTGCTGATCGCGATCGCGCTGGCGCTGGGGACCATCAGCTGGAAGTACGGCAGCGTCCTGTATTCGCATGCCGTCGGGATGCTGGTTGTCTGGGCCGCCTTTGCGATAACACTGCGGCTGGAGCAGAGGCCGCTGTCAGGGCAGCGCTGGTGGCTTGCGCTGGGTGCGGTGCTGGGATTCGCCCCGCTGGTTGAGTACACCAATCTGGTATTTATGGGGCTGCTTGGAGGATATTCCCTCAGCATCCTGGCCCGGCTCCGGCGCGGGCCAGCCGGGCGGCATGCCGTGGGCAGCCTGGCGGCCCTGGCAGCCGGCGCAGCTGTCCCGATGGGCGCTCTGCTGGCATACAATACGCTCAATTTCGGCGGCCCCTTCGAGCTGTCTACATTCAACGTGGATACCACACGCTGGCCGCAGAATGCCGGCCTGGCGGCTGACTTCGCCACCCCTCTCCGCGTGGGGCTGCCTGCGATGCTGATCTACGGGCAGAACAATCAGGGCCTCTTTCTGCTGACCCCGTTCAGCCTGCTGAGCTTCGCCGGTCTGGTGCCGATGTGGCGGGCCAACCGCCGCCATACCCTGCTGACAGTTGGCCTCTTCATGGCAATGCTGCTGCTCTTTGCCAAAAGCACAACGTTTAACCCGCTCACCAATGATGGCCGCTATCTGGCACCTTTCATCGGGTTATGGTTGATCCCCACCGCATACTGGCTCGATGACGTTTACCAACCCCTGCATCGGGGCATCGCCCGGCTGCTGCTGGATCTGGCCATCTTCGGCCTGCTCTGGCTGTCCATCCGCAACCAGATACTGCATATCGCCTTTTCCTGGAACTACGGGCTTGACTACGCCAGCCTGAGCCCCATGGCGACGACGCCGGGCAACATCGCGCTGATCCTGCGCACGGTGTTCCGCAACACCGCCAACCTGCCGCTGCTGTGGGCCGCGCAGATTAGCGCTCTCGGTGGCAGTCTGCTAATCGCGCGCTGCCAGCGGAACTGGCAGCAGCAGAGCTAGCTTCATTCACCATACCGACCCATGCCCTCGGCGCTGTGAATGGCGGCCTCCAGCATATCGGGCTGCTGGCGATACATAGCCCACGGCACCCGCCCGCTGGCGATATCTGCGACCATCAGGGCCAGAGCATGATTGACCGGCACAAGGCGCCTGTGCTGGGAGGCAGCCTGCGCCACGGCTCCGTTCAACCAGGCCACTTCGGTGCGCCGGCTGCCGGCCCGCAGGCCAAGAAGCAGCGACGGAAGCTTGCCGCCACGTCCGCCGCCAATCTGCCGGGCCAGCAGCCGGTGCAGCAACCCGGCCGGCAAGGCACGCACTGCCCGCTCCAGCAGCCGGATCGGTGTGCCCGGCAGATTAACGGTCGGTATTTGCTCTATGTCCATCATGACCAGCGCCTCCCGCAGCGCAGCCCGCTCAATCCGAAAGACCGCCGGGTGACGCATCGCTTCAGCAGGCGGCATATCCAGGATGGCGCAGGTGGCATTCGCCAGCAGGTTGGTCAGCAGCTTGGACCATTTGAGCGAGCGCGGGTCTGACACCACCTTAATGCGCAGCGTGGTACTGCGCAACGCCGCCTCGACGGCAGTAGCGGCGGCGACATCAGCCGAAAGGGCTATTCCTCGCCGGCGCTCTTCGATCACCACACCGGGCTGCGGCATGGACAGCGCGGTGGTGACAGCAGCGGCCACCACCCGATCCGGCCCCAGCGCGGCCCGCAGAGACTCCTCATTGCCCACACCATTCTGGAAGCAGGCCACGGGCGGAGGGTTGGGGAGCTGTGTCATGAGGTCATGAATTGCATCCACGGTATCATAAGCCTTCATTGTGAAGGCCAGCCAGTCATACGGCCCACGGCTCAAGGCTTCGGGTAGAGTTGCCACCGCGGCCGGGTGCACCTCCCTCGTCTCCCCGTCAGAGCCTGTCAGCACAAGGCCCCGCGCCTCTACAGCCCTGACCAGCGGCTCACGCCCCAGCAGAGTCACATCATGACCGGCCAGTGCAAGGTGCGCCCCCAGATAGCTTCCTACAGCGCCAGCCCCGTAGATCAGCACGCGCATATCAGCCTCCCTCAGCACTCAGCCACCAGCGGGGTAAGGCGGGGTGTCCTGGCAGACCCCGGATAGGCATCGGGGCCTGCATCAAGCCCTGCAGGCCCCGAATAGACATCTCAGGCCGGTCACTGACCCGGAAGCTGCGGCAGCTCCGGTATGAACTCGATGAAAGCCTCATCGATCTCCACACCAGCCTCATCGCGCCAGGTCGCCAGATAGTCACTGAACTGCTCCCTCCTCTGGCGCTCGCGATCGGATTCAGTTGTTGGCACTTCGGCCCGATCATAGACCTTGACAATGACCCACCCCAGCGGGGTCTGGATCGGAGCGCTGACTTCGCCGATTGGAGTATCGAAAGCGGCTGCTTCGACAGCCGGATCCACATCCCCCGCCTCGATCCAGCCGAGGTCCCCGCCCTTGTAAGATGTAGCGGCATCGGTGGAAACTTCCGCCGCCACAAGAGCGAAATCCTCGCCACCGGCAATCCGCGCGAGCGCCGCATCGGCATCTTCCTGAGTGACAACCTGGATCTGCCCAATATGCGCCTGGATCTTCGTCTCGGCCAGCGTGTAGTCCAACACTTCGGCCAGCCGCTCGCGCAGCATGCTGTCGCGTACACGTGCCAGCCAGAGCTCACGAATGCGCTCGACAGACAGCCCGGTGAAATCTGCCCCCGTTTGCAGGAACTCATTCCACCGCTCATTGAAGGCTTCCTCCGTCAACGGAGTCGCCGTTGGCGCGGGCGTCTCCGTGATCGCCGGCGTCGGCGAAGGCCCGGGCGTCTCTGTTGGCGCGCTGGTGGGGGTGATCGTGGGGGTGATACCCGGAGCGAGGGTAGCAGTTGGCCGCGGGGTTGGCGTGTAGACAAAGGTTGACGTGGCCGTTGGCGATGCTTCCGAAATGGGCTCAGTGGGGACCGGCGTCGAAGTCGGCTCCGGCTCGCCGGCATCGTATCCGCTCAGCAGCTCCATGCGTTCCTGGACTTCCGCGTCGCTGACTTCGATACCCATCTCAGCGGCGCGCTGAGCAATCACCAGCTCGTCAACCATCTGATCGATGACGCCGTAGGGGTTGAAAGCCTCAAATGCGAAGGGCTGAAGGGTATAGCGAAAGTACTCGAAAAGTACCCGATCCTCCAGCTCCTGAGCAGTGATCTGATCTTCGCCCACAGTGGCGACCACTCGTTTCGGCTTGAGCACCATCTCGTTCACAATGGCGTAAGCCAGCAGCGCTACTACAGTCAAGACCACAATAGCGGTGCCAATAACGATGTAACGCTGAATGCGCGCTTCGCGCCTAGCACGCGAGATTTGCTTGCGCGTCAGGGCCGCTGGCGCGGCAGGGGTTGAACGCTTGGCCATAAAGTCGCTCGCTTCTCCCGATCGGGTGACACTGGGGGCGGGGACTGCCCGGCAAACGAAAGGGCATAGACCCGGCGGCCTACGCCCTCCCGATGTCGCCAGAACTCCCGCCTCAGCCGCGCATCTGCTCGCCCGTGAAAGGCGCCAGCGCCAGGTGGCGTGCGCGCTTCACGGCACGGGCAAGCGCCCGCTGATGTTTGGCGCAGGTCCCGGTCTGGCGGCGCGGGCGTATCTTGCCGCGGTCAGTCAGGTAGCGCCGAAGCATATCGTGCTGTTTGTAGTCGATCTTACTGACTTTGTCGGTGCAGAAGGCGCATACCTTGGCACGTCCCATCCGACCGCGCGGTCCACCGCGGCGGCCGCCGCGGTCATCGTCACGTTCATCCGGTTCTTCGCGATCCCCACGGCCTTCACGGCGCGGCGGATAGGCTGCCCGGGCCGGCGCGGCTTCGCGTGGCGCAGCCTCTACGGAGTCTCTCTCCTCGCGCTCATCGTCATATTCGCCGGGTGTTACTATGTCGGTCAAGTTCCTGCTCCTTGTCCTGTTTGCTGGGTCAGAAGGCAAATGAATCGGCCGGACCGGGTGCCTCGTCTGAGACCGGGCCGGGGCTTGTGTGGATCCGGCGCTCACCCAGGACGATCATCTCGCTGGCAACCAACTCGGTACGGTAGTGCTTCTTGCCCTCGTCGTCTTCCCATCCACGCGTCTGCAGGCGCCCTTCGATATAGACCTGCTGACCTTTATTCAGATACTGATGACATATCTCGGCCAGATTACCCCAGGCGACTACATTGAACCACTCGGATTCTTCGTGGCGTTCGCCTTCGGCCGAAGTCCATGTTCGTGTCGTCACGACGCTGAAGGAGGTTACCGGCCGGCCGCTGGGGGTATAGCGCATTTCCGGATCACGCCCCAGATGGCCGATCACCATGACTTTGTTAAGCCCCCTGCTCATCTTCGTTACGCCTCGCTTACCAGTGTCCGTGCCACTTTGCTCAGGAGTTGTCGCATCGTACTGAAAAAACTCTACTCGTCTTCACGAACAATCAGAAATCGGAGCACATTCTCGCTGATGCGCAGATTGTGTTCGATCTCCATCGGGGCCTGCGTGGGCAACTGTGCGTAGATTACCGCGTAATAGCCGTCGCGCTGGCTGCCGATCTGATAGGCTAGGCGCCGGCGTCCCCAGTGATCGATCTTGGAAACGCTGCCGCCATTCGTGGTGATCCAGCCCTGTATCGCCTCGAAGAGGGCACCGCGATCTTCATCCGTCAGATCGCCGCGGGCCACGATCGCCAGTTCATAATTCCGCATGACTGTATGCCTCCTTTCCATGGGATTGCCCCGCGACAGCCCGGAGATGAGCAGCGCAGAGCGGAAAGGCACCGTATTCTGGTAACCAGGGCCAGAGTGTAACACATCGGCCTGTGGTGGGCAATGGCGGTTTCAGCCACCACCTGAACAGCGGAAAACTCGCTTGCCGCTTGTTGTGAGTACTGTTATAATAGGTACAAGATCAATAGCTGTGGCGATGTAGCTCAATGGCAGAGCAACGGACTCATAAGCCGCAGGTTACTGGTTCGAATCCAGTCATCGCCACCAAAGGGGCGGCTCCGAAAAGGAGCCGCATTTTATTGGAGGGCGCGCTCCGGCGATGGCGACAATCGGTAGAGGGGTTGTCATCCTGATCCTCGCGCTCGCGTCACGCAGCTCCGTGCTTCTGGCCGCACCGCCGGCCCAAACGGGTTCGACCTACGTCGTGCAGCCCGGCGACACTCTCCTGGCTTTGGGGCTCTTTTACGGTATCCCCGCTGTTGAACTGGCAGCGCTGAATCCGGATGCTGCACTGCGGCCGCCCGGTGCAGGAGATGCCCTGCAAGTCCCGGGGGCCTCCGACGATGAGACTAGTGTGGAGGAGGTGGGGGAGACACCACCCAGGCCGGACTCGTACACGGTGCAGCGCGGAGACACGCTGTTTCGAATCGCAACGCGGTTTGGGTTGACGACCGCCGCGCTGGTCGAGTTCAACGGAATCGCCGCACCGGACCGGATTTTTGCCGGCCAGGTGCTCGCCCTGCCGGACAGTGATTATGCGCCCACTGTTACCTCAAATACCGGCGACGCCCCGGCGCCGACTGTGTCGGAAGGCAAGCAGATTGTGGTGGTGCTGTCCCAGCAGCGCGTCTACGCATTTGAAGACGGGATCCTGCTCCGGCAGTTTGTGGCATCCACCGGTCTGCCGGCCACACCCACCGTCACAGGAAGCTTCGCCATCTACCAGAAACTGACGTCGCAGCGCATGACCGGGCCTGGCTACGACCTCCCCGGCGTACCGTGGGTGATGTATTTCTATCGCGGCTATGCACTACATGGCACCTACTGGCACAATAACTTTGGCGCCCCGATGAGCCACGGATGCGTTAATTTACGAACCGCCGAGGCGGAGTGGCTGTACGAATGGGCGCCCATTGAGACCCCCGTGTTGGTCATCAACTGACAGGTCGCGATATCTCGCAATATCATAACTTATTCGCCTTCTTCAGTTCTTCGATTTCTCTTAGCTCTTCTTCCTTATCTAACTTTTCTTCTATATCGGCGATAGTCCTTGTCAGGCCTATTGCTAGAAGCTGGTTTTCGTGCTTCAGGATTCGTTTCATGTGGATTACTGCTTCGCGCATCCAGTCGGGAAGATTACCCTCGGTTACTCGATGTTCGTACGGCAAGGGTAAGAAGTACGTAATTGGCTTGTCTAGCGCTGTGGCGATAAGTATCAAGGTCGTTATGGTTGGCTCTACTCTTCCATTCTCGATTTTCCCTATTGTGTTTAGGTGGCTATAGGTGATTTTGGCTAGCTGCTCTTGGGTTATATTTGCTTCCATCCGCGCTTGTCTGACCCTATCCCCTATCCAGATAGCGAACTTGTTTTCCCTCTCGTCGGTTGGTCTGCCTTTTCGCATAGGATCACCTTCTATCTTGACAAAAGAATAGACGCATACTACAATGGTTATGTCAGTACACCCGTCATTGGGTGTGTATTGATTCCATTCTATCCTACCCTGAATAGGGTGCAAGCGTGTAGCGCGGGTGGTGGATGATGTCAAACAAGCTCAAGGTTCTTGCGCGTGTCCCGGTTCTTCTGGCTGTTGCTGGTGCCTACCTTAATTCGGCTACTGTTCTGGCACAGTTCCAGCCATCCGGTCGGGCATGGGTCGGGTATCTCGCGGCATTATCTCTTTCGGTTTCTCTTTACCTCTCAGTAGAAGCCTTTCTTCTTCGTCCTAACTGGATAGCGGCTAGCGGCATTTTCGTTTTCGGTCTGGCTGAAGTGGCGGGTCAGATACTTCATGCTGCGTTGCTGCGCGGCGATGTGGTGGTGATGACTCCTTTGCTTCGTTGGGTGATGAGCTACCTTTCACCGTCGTTTGTGGTGCTGGTCGGTCTCTCGATGCCTTTCATTGCTAACTGGGGTTTTGACTCGTCGTTACCTTCTGACGCTTCGTCTGATGTGCGTATGCTGATAAGTGAGGTTTCTTCTCTTGCGGATGCCTTGCGTCGTCAGGGTGTCAGGGGCGGTGTTCGCGGGCGCGGGCGCGGGCGCGGGCGCGCTGCGCCCGCCGCTTTGGATGGTCAACTTACTTTACCTAGCGTTGATCGTGTCAATGGCAACTCGAAAGTGAGGTTTAACAATGGCTGATTATGATGTCAAGGTTCGTCTGGAAGGAAAGCCGGATGACGTGATGCATGTTTCTCGCCAGTTGCGGCGTATCTGGTGGGTTCTTGATGAAAGTCGGAACTACCCTAATCGGACTCGTGCGGGCTTTGTCAGGCGCTACCTGTCGATTGTTCTTCGTTTTGACAGACATCCTGTTGATAGTGAACTTTCGCGGCTACTGGATGAGGTAGAGGCTTCTGCTATTTCTGATGCGGATGAGGAACGACTTCTTCAGGCTGCGGATGAGATAGAACTTATTCAGTCTCCTGATGGTACTCTTGGCTTCTTCTTTGGTCCAACTCTTCATGATGTTTCGGATGATGCTTCTGACTAGCTGGCGGAAGAGGCTCAGACTGCCGCAGGCAGCCACAGCGGATGCGGCGGGGCCCCCGCCGCGTCAAGGGCGGCGTAGCCGCCGCGTAGCGGTCTTGACCCTTGACGCAGGCGGGGTGGCGCATACGCTAAGGGGCGCTGCGGCAGTCGGCCTTTCTTCGTTGGGCTTGTCTATATCACATATCTCACCGTTGTATGTGGAGAGCTCACCGTTTCTTGTGGAGAGCTCTGCCCAATGATCCCTCCTACTCCTTCCTTTCAGGACATTCAGCCCGATTTCGTTGTGCTTGTTGGTGCTGATGTCACTAAGCTAACAGTTTCCGGGCTTCCTGCTAGGGGTGGGGGTATCCGCGGTACGGTTACTCGTTTTAGTGAGCAATCTCGTAAGCGCTTGATGGAACGTGTAGCTATGGTGCGTTTGCCTTTCATTGGCTGCTATTTTATGACGCTTACTTATCCTGGTGTCTATCCTCTTGATCCTGGGGTCTGGAAGAGGCATCTTGATACCTTTCTTAAGCGTCTGTCTCGTAGGTTTGTTGCTGCATCTGGCATGTGGCGTCTTGAGTTCCAGCAGCGCGGCGCACCACATTATCATCTGATTGTCTGGGGTTTGAGGATTGATCAGGTGCTTCTCCGTTCTTGGGTTCGTGATGCGTGGTATGAGGTTGTCGGTAGTCAGGATGTTCGGCATTTGATGGCGGGCACGCAAGTTGACCTTGTAGCTAATCGTCGTTATGCGGGTAGGTACATTAGTAAGTATGCTGCAAAAGTCTCGTCTGTTCCTGTAGACCCTCAAACAGGTGAACTTTTGCATGTTGGGCGTTGGTGGGGGATTTTCGGCGATCTACCGATGCGGCCTGTGCTTAGGGTAAAGATAACTTCTAAACAGGCAGTTGATCTTAAGCGGCTGGTAGCGCATCTTCTTAAGTCCCGTGGGGTGCGGTACAGTCGGACGATTAAGCGCCTTCCACCATATCGGGGTTTTTCTGCGTTTGGTCTTGGTGACCTTACCTTTGATGGCTGGTCTTCGCTTTTCGACAGTACGGCGTTTAGGCTTATTTGGTCGGTGTTGGGTTAGGGTTTCAATGAGTGATAATAATGACCCCCTCGGTGTGTTTCTTGGTAGAGTGCGTTGTGCCGAATCTGTCGTGATTGAGATTGTAGGTTCAGATAGGGTTGTGCGATTGCTTGTCGATCACCTTGCGGGTTTGTCTGGTATTTTGTTTATCGGTGCTGAAGAGAAGGAAGATAATCGTTACAAACTTGGTGGAGTTCGGAAGTTTGTCGCTAGGGCGGTGATACCAATGGATATATTCGATAAATAGTGGATATATGTCTATCGATTATCGGGCATACGTTCGACTCGCAATATCATAACCAACAGGTGCCCGATCTCTGTAGAGATCGGCTCCAGGGATGACGGAAACAGGGTCAGCAGGCGTTGACAGTCACTCTCGTGAGACGTATAATCCCGACGCGTTTATCTCAGGAAGGAGCACCCCCGTGAGCGACAGGACCTCCCTCACGCTGGCAGAAATTCGACCGAAGATGGAGTTGAAGGGCGTTGTGAAGCGCATCGAACTGGCGGGCGCGGTGATCGACGTTGGCGCTGAAGCGGATGCGCTGCTGCACATCTCGCAGATCCAGGCTGGCCATGTAAAGAACGTCGGCGATCACCTCCAGGAGGGCCAGGAAGTCACGGTGTGGGTTCGCAACGTGGACGCCTCCCGCGGCCAGCTCAATGTCACCCTGATCAAGCCGCCGGCTGTCGGTTGGGCTGAGCTGGCGGTTGGACAGGTTCATGTTGGCAAGGTTGTGCGCATTGAGAAGTTTGGGGTTTTTGTAGATATCGGCGCAGAGAAGCCGGGCCTGGTACATGTTAGCGAACTGGCGGCCGGGTATGTGTCCAATCCATCCGATGTTGTGGAGACGGGCGCTGAGGTTGAGGTCAAAGTCATTGGTTTGAACCGTCGCAAAAACCAGATCGATCTCAGCATCAAGCAGCTGGCTGCTCCAGCCGCCCGGTCGGTTGAAAAGGAAGAGGCCGAGACTGAGGATCTCCCCACAGCGATGGCTCTGGCCATGCAGCGCGCCCTGGGCAAAGAGGCTCCTGCCGAAAAAGATCGTGGTTCTGGGCGCCGCCGCTCAGAGAAAGATGATCGCCAGGAAGATATCCTGCGGCGAACGCTCCACCGGCTTGAGAACCAGTAGCAGAGGCCCCCGCGCAAGAAGGACGGGTCCATCAGCAGCCTGCGCCGCCAATCTCTCGAGCCCCTACCTCGCCACGACCCAGGTATATCTTCTTTGTGTCCACGCCAGCGCGGCACATGAGCCGTACAGGCTGTGCCGCAACGCCGGTCAGGCCCGTACACTCCCGACAACACGATAGGTGGCCAGAGCGAAAATCAGGGTCATGATGACTGCGGATGCTACGCAGTACGGGCAGATCGCGAAGAGGACAAACAATTCAAGATAGGTCAGGTAGAGAGAATAGAGAAAGCCAATCAGGCTGAGTCCAAAGATTATCATCGGACCCTGGCTGGTAAAGAACTGCACAGACTTCTCGAACAGCAGCACCGCCAGAATCCCCAGATAGCCGAGTACGCCAATCAGCGCTACGGGCACACCGAGCACCTCTGCGTAGGCGCTCTGCCTGACCCTGTCGCATCCCCCACCGGGTCGGCAGAGAGCATCGCTGTCAGATAACCCTGAGTAGGTAAGATACGCGGCTACCAGTAAACCCGCAACGGCCAGCGCAATCGATATACGGTGCAGCAGATTATTTGTCAGACGCATAGTGCAGGCTGTTCCTAAGAGATCGTTCAGTTTGTGTCGTAGACAAGAAGCTCGAATGTCAGGGTCGGCCCTACCTGGGTCCCATCCGGAAGCACGAGCCTCCAGATGCTCAGGGTACTTGGCCGCGCCGGATCATGCGCAGGGGTTCGGAGATTCAATACGATTTCGTAGGAGTCGCCGGGCTCAAGTGCGCGGTTGAATTCGAAAAACTCTGGCCCCTGCAGCCGATCCCCCTCAACAAAAACCAGGCGTACATCATCGTCTAGCGGGCAGAGGCTGTCATTCACTATTGTGATGCGCTTTGTCAGCGAGGTCAGCTCTGGATACGGCGACCCGTTTTCTGGAGTCTGCGAGAGGATCTCGTAATCGTAGTCGCAGGCGCGCACTGTGGCAGTGAGATCGGGCAGTTGGCCCGGTGCCGGTGAGACCACCAGAGTGGCCAGCGCCTCAACCGTCAGACGGATGTCGGTGGCCTGAAGATCTGGCGTTGGGCTGCTCGTGGGCAGCTGCATCAGGGTAGGTGTTGGCAGAGCGGGTGCCAGTGAAGGCGCTGCCTGTACGGGTGGGGGTTCTGGCAGGAAAGGCAGATAGTCATTGAGTAACCCACTGAAAGAAAGGTAAATCCCACCAGCCATCGACAGCAGAGCGGCCAGCAGCAACAGCCACCCAGCGCACCCTTTGCGTAAACGCTGCTCCCCCGGGCTGGGCAGAAGAGCCTGGGAAATCGGTGTTACCGGGGAGGGAGCCGCATAAACAGCGCCTTCGCGTGAACTGGCGGGGATGACCAGCTGTGAGGCTGAATCGAGGTCATCCAGATGGGCAGCCATCTCTTCGACGAACTGATAGCGCTCGTCGGGCGACTTGGCCAGCGCTTTATAGATAATGCGCTCGAGGCTGTCGGGAATAGCCGGATTGATTGAGGTTGGCGGTGGAAGCGGATCGTTAACGTGCTTCAGGACCACTGCAATAGCGGTGTCGGCATTGAACGGTGTCACACCCGTGACAAGCTGGTAAAGGACGATTCCCAGCGAGTAGATATCGGAACGGTGGTCGCCGGACTGCCCGAGCCCCTGCTCGGGCGCCATGTAGGCGGGCGTGCCAATCATCGAGCCGCTGGCCGTCATGTTGGGTCCGCTGATGATGCGGGCAATGCCAAAGTCCGTTAGCACGACACGGCCATCTGAATCGAACATGATGTTGCCAG
Organism: Anaerolineae bacterium; assembly: GCA_034435035.1. Lineage (GTDB taxonomy): Bacteria > Chloroflexota > Anaerolineae > Aggregatilineales > UBA3940 > JAHEME01. Next base: position 17,640 of record DAOTXW010000068.1, read on the forward strand.
GCTTAAGATCGCGATGGATCATCCCATGGGAATGGGCATAGGCCAGGGCGCGCGCCAGATCGAGCGTGATTCGCACAGCCTCCGGGATATCAAAGACCTCTCCCTGAAAACTGAGCTGCATCAGCCGGGCGCGCAGGGTCGGCCCGTCGATGTGCTCCATCACCATGTAGTAGAGCTCGCGCTGGGGGTCAAAATCGAAGTCATACACCTGAACGATATTCGGGTGCCGCAGCTGCGCCACATTGCGCGCCTCGTTGCTGAAGCGATCCTTGAACTGCGGATCTTCTCCCAGGAAGGGGTGAAGAATCTTGATAGCAACGTGGCGGTCCAGCGCGGCGTGGTAACCTTTGTAGACTTCCGCCATGCCGCCGCGGCCTATTCGCTCCAGCAGTTCGTATTTTCCTAGAGTCTTGCCGCCCAAATCTTCAGACACGTGGTACCTCACTTACAGCACGGTGACCCCTTACGCAGAGGAGGCTGAGCTCAACACAAGGGTTTCATGGATTACATGCTGAGGTGCGTCCTCTCGATAATACAACTCAAGACGGAATGTGCAGGTGGAGTTGACAGGCTGCATCTCGCGCAGGTGCAGCGTCAGGCTGAAAGTGCGCTGCACGCTCTCAATGACAGTTGTAGACCCGAGCACCGCACCTTCCGCGCTGATGGCTGTTATCTCCAGGCTGGGTCGGTCGGCTGGCGCGAAGGGGGTGAGCTCCACTGAGATCCTTACACGCTGCCTGTCGGGATAGGGCTCCAGTGTGACCTGCTCGATGCGAATCTCGCTCCGCGGCCTGGGAGCCAGACCGGGGTCGGCGAAGAAGTTAAGATCCATGGGCAGGATTATAAGGGATCAGGTGCAGTTGACCAAACACTGGGGAGCCGCTACGGGCGGCCACCGAACCGGCGAGCCGGGTACCGTACAGCGCCAGGCACCCGCACTGTTGCAATATGGGCGCCTGTCCCATTGAGACGGCCCTGAGATTCAGCCGAACCTGCCGAGATCACGCACAAGCCAATACCGATGAACTCAACCGGCCTCTGCACTTACCACATAGTGCGTTGCGGGCGTGTAATACACAGAATATACGTGGCCATCCTCAAAGTTGTGATGATCGCTTTCTTCCATCGCCAGACGCAATTTCCCAACGTGCAGGTAATAATATCTGCTGCCTTCATCATCCTCAATCTCGCGCTGTACAGGTCCCCTTATCATCGAGACAGCCCCTTCGCGCGAGATGTCCCTTGCTTTGACATGTATCCACCACAACGCAAAGGCGACGACTGCTGAAAAACTCCAGGTTCCGATTAAACCCGCCAGCTCGTTTCTACTCAGGAAAAACACGCCTAACCCCAGCATTCCCAGGATCAGAGCACCGCCAATCCGTGAAACAGTGCGCGTGCTGCGGGTAAGGCGGTCTTTTTGTCCCGGGGATAGACTGCCAGCACGGTTGTAAAGCAGATCAGACTCTGAATAGGGCATTGCTCCTCCCGATACACCTGATACTCACCATACCGCTCTCATCTCTACTCGTCGAACAGATATGTAGATTCGGCATAGTAGCGAACCCCTTTCCGGGCAAAGCGTTCCCGCACCCAGGCTGCCAACCGGTCGTTCTTCTGCTGAAGAGTGATGTCGGCGGAGAGCTCACTGAGCGGATAGCCCAGACGCAGGGCGCGCCCGTGGATCACATGGCGAGTGATGCCGGGCGGCACAGGCAGACCCTCTTCTGCTAGTTCCAGTATTTCCACCGGTTCATACTTCGGGAAAATGATAGCGGCGGACATTTCAGGGTACAGGGTATGAATCGAGTCAAAATCGCTGAGATTGGTGCGGTGAAGCCGTGCGCCTGCCAGGTAGATCTGCACGATATCCTGCAGCAGCCGGGTGCGTTCGCGCAGCACGGTGCCGCCGCCGGCCAGTGACAGGATTCTACCATCTCCGAGGAGGCAATAAGCCAGGATGGCGCGGCGGGCCAGCTCAGCCCGGGCATGGAAAGGGTCCTGCGGGATCACGCTCAGGCCGTGAATGGCTGAGAACCGGCGTGGGAGTTCATCTGCCGGCAGCCCATCCAGGACATGGTTCCATGTGTGCAGCTCCACATGAGGCAGCTCATAGGGGACCACCTGCACCAGTGCGCAGGCGTAGCCAAGTTCCTTCAGCGCAGTCAGCCGATTGGTTCCATCCAGGACGACCAACCTGCCCGGGGACTGCCGCAGTTCAGTAACTACCGGGGGATTGTGCAGCACACCATCTACGGGCAAAGCACGGATCAGGGGCCCTGCGCGCTGGGGATCTTCGACTTCATGCGGAACAATAGCATCGAGGGGAACAATACGCAGATCGGGCGGGCTCAGCGTCTCGGAGGTCAAAGGCTGGGTCATGGAACGTCCTGTAGCTGGGATTTACGCGGTTTCCGAATCCTGATAGAGGTAGAGGCCGGCTGTTCGTCGAGCATCGTCTGCCAGCTGCTGCCGCAACAGGGGGGGTGCCAGGACTGTGACGTCAGGGCCCCAGCTCCGGATCCATGGCCTCATCTCGAGTGGTTCGGCCACTTCAACAAGCAGTCTGAGCGAGCCATCTGGCTGCTCTTCAAGCCTTTGCGAAGGATGCCAGAGACGCTCGCGGATTAAGGGCGCAGCGTCTGGGCTGAAGTGAAGGCTGACTTCTGTTGGCGGACCCCCTCCCATGATTCCCCATGCATCCGCAAGGTGGGCGCGTGGATCGAAGTCTGCCGGGATCGCGTATAGAACCTCAAGCCGATGCGCCTGCTCAACGCGTTCCAGCTTGAAGGTTCGGATGGCCTGCGCCCAGTCATCATAGCCAATCACATAGAGGCCGCCGGTAGCGGTCGGCTCGAGCAGGTAAGGAGAGATGTCACGGGGGCGCGTCGCTCCGGAGCGGGGTGAGCGATACCATATCCTGGCTTTGTGCTGCTCTGCCCAGCACAGGGACAGCGTCTCCAGCACAGCGACGAAACGGGGATTGGCCGGTCGCTGGCGCACCAGCTCGGCGGTGCGAGCCACGTATTCGGACAGCGTGTCGGGGAATGCTGCCGCAAGCTTGGCCAGGCCCGATACGATATGCGGGTTGCTCTCGTCGGCATGACGCGCCAGAAGGCGCGCGGCAATATACAGCGCAATGGCTTCATGAAAGTGGAGCCGTATCGTGGCAAGGTACTGGCTTCGTACGATGCCGAAGCGTGACCCCTGCTGCCAGATGGGTACTCCAGAGTCTGCAAGTGCTTCCAGGTCACGGTAGATCGTGCGGCGGGTGACATTACAGGCGGTGGCCAGGTCTACGGCGCGCAGACCCTGAGCGCTGCGCAGAAGGAGCATTTCCATATGCCGCAGGCGAACCGTTCGACTGGCTAATCGGGACATGCGCGTACTCATGGTTCTATAAAACTGGTCTGCAGATGGCCTTCGGGATCGTAGGTGTAGTGGCCATATAGCACGCGGTTGACGCTCGACGCAGCGAAGAGCCGGGGAAGAAGCTGGGGAAGGTCTTCTACCAGGCTGCTTTTCGGAAGGGATCGCCAGGGCAACCAGTGCAGCGTGCCCTCCGGGCCAGAGGCTTGAACAGGTTCACTGGGAGCATCGCCCACAAAGACGGCGAGAAGAATTCCCGGGTTTTGCAGGGTATCAACGGTGATCAGTGCGCGTAGATGGAGGGCGGGGATGCTGTCGAGCCCGGCTTCTTCATGCACTTCCCGGCAGGCGGCAGCGAGGAGTGTCTCTCCTTGCTCAACATGACCCCCCAGCCCGTTGTAGCGATTGGGCCACAGAGTTTTATGAGGGCTGCGCCTGAGAAACAGGACGGAATCACCCTGAGTCAGGAATATCAGGGTTCTGGGGACCAACTGGTAGCGTGGGCTGTCCTGCCTGATCCCCTGATCTGCAGATCCCAAGATGCCGACTCCGGTTGCACAGGGCTGGTGATGCGATTATATTAACCTCCAGCCCCCCTGACAATTGGGCCTTGCGATGTAGGCTTACCCCCATTATGATGAGTTGGCTCCTTTTAAGAGTGATCTGTGCAGGGAGAGCCCGATGTGAAAACGATGTTTCGATGTGGCATAAGGAGCGGGTTCGGAGTCCTGTTGCTAGTGGCAATAGCGCTGTTCGAACCTGGTACACAGCTCGCTGCTGCTCAGACGAAGACGCTGCGCTGGCATCGGTGGGATGCCGATATACAGATCAATGGCGGTGGGGAAGTCAGCACGTTCCGGGTGCGTGAAGAGTATGAGATTGAATTCATTGGCGGCATCTTCACGTTTGGTTTCCGGAATATCCCCATTGATCAGTTTGTGGAATTGCGCGACTTTCGCGTGGGCGAAGGCGGCGTTGCCTACGCAGAAGCGCGTAACCGGGCTCCGAACACGTTCTATGTCGACCGGAGTTCTGGTGAGTATGTGGTGAACTGGTTTTATCCACCAACATCCGATGCGACGCGTATCTTCACTGTGGAATACACTGTCGTTCAGGGGATTATCATCAACGAAAGTCTTGGTGATCGTTTCTTCTGGAAGGCGGTGGGGCCGGATCATGATTTTCCAATTGAATCTTCAACTGTGGTCGTCCGGATGCCACCGGGCGCTGTGGTTGACACAAACATTACGCCCGCGACTTTTGGCCCGCAGGCCAGTTATGAACTCGCGTCGGATTTGACGGCGGTGACGTTCGTAGGCCAGAATATCGCACCGGGACAGGCATTCGAAGTCGGTGTGCGGTTCCCTCACGGATTTGTGCCAGACGACATCCCCCCGTGGCAAGCCGAGTATGAGAGGGAGCAGACCTGGAACGACCGGGGCCGGCCGCTGCTGAATCTCGGGCTTGGGTTGCTGAGCATGACGCTGCTGGTTGGTGGCGCGGGAGGCGTTTATCTCCTGTGGCTTACCAGGGGACGTGATCCGGCGGTTGGTCCGGTGCCCGACTTCCTGACGGAGCCTCCCTCTGACCTGCCGCCCGGTGTGGTTGGGACGCTGGTTGACGAGAAAGTGGACCTGCAGGACATCATTGCAACGGTGGTGGATCTGGCACGCCGTGGCGTCATCGAAATGGAAGAAACCGAGAGCCAGGTGTTAGGTATTCGTCTGGGACGGGGATTTGTCTTTCGTAAGAAGCAGGCCCCGGATGTGGTTCTGCTGAAGTATGAAGGCAAGCTCCTGGATGCTCTGTTTGGCGGGCGGGAGGAGGTTGGGCTTGAGGACCTGCAGGAGAAGTTTTACAGCGCTATCCCCGGACTGCAGCGCGAGATGTATGCGGAGGCGGTACGGCGTGGACTTTTCCCTGCCAGTCCGAAGGTCGTGCGGGGACGGTACACCGCGATGGGTGTTGCGGGCCTTGTTCTGAGTCTGGGTGCTGGGATGTGCGCGGTTGGGGCGTTCGCCACGACGGTGGATGCGGTACTGTGCCCGTTTCTCTCGCTGGGTATAGTGTCGGTGGCGACGCTGATTGCTGGCCAGGCAATGCCGGCAAAGACAAGGCTCGGAGCCGAGGAGGCAGCAAAGTGGAGAGCCTTCCGAACTTATTTGCGGGAGGCAGAACGGTATATCGATCTGGCGGAGGCAACCGATCAGTTTGATCGCTATTTGCCGTATGCCATCGCTTTTGGCCTTGAAAAGACATGGATCGGAAAGTTTGCACGTATCCCTGCCACTCCTCAGCCTGGTTGGTATGTACCGGTTGGCGGGCATCGGTGGGGTTGGAGTGGTGACGCAGGAAGTGGTGTCATGGGGAAGGCTGTTGAGGGCGCTGCGCGTGACCTGCGCGATGAAGCGGTCAGGCCGGCTCCATCATTGGATAACCTTAGCGGTCGGATGTCGGCCGGGTTGAATGCGATGTCAGCCGGGCTGGTTGCGATGCTGAATGCAACGGCCACAACGTTCACCAGTGTGCCTCAGTCTTCCGGATCGTCTGGCGGAGGCGGTTTCAGTGGAGGCGGTTTCAGTGGAGGCGGCTTTAGCGGCGGTGGCGGTGGCGGTGGTGGCGGTGCCGGTTTTGGATAGGAAGCTGAGAGGGGCATGCGTATGGGTCGGACAGTTGGCGTAATTCTGCTGTGCGCTGCGTCGGCTATTTGTGTTCTGGGGGGTGCTATACTGGCTGGCATGGTGGGCGCTGCCGACCTTCGGCTTGATGGAGCGTTGCTCGGCTTTTCATTGCTGGTTGTGTTTATTATTGGCCCGCTGGCTGCTGTGGGCGTTATCAGCCTGGTACGCGCCAGACAGGAAGCCACAGAGACTGCGGAGGCGGAAGACCTGCGCCAGTTGCTGGATATGGTGAAGACGCGTGGGCGCCTGAATGTGTCGGATGCGTCGATTGAGTTAAATTCAGACCTGCCTCGTTTGCAGAAGATGGTGTACAGACTTGTGGGTCTGGGAGTCTTTACGGGTTATGTCAACTGGGATGAAGGTGTTCTGTACTCAGAGGAAGCATCTCTACTGCGCGGGGCGGAGAAGTGCCGACATTGTGGTGGGGACCTGAAGCTGGCCGGTAAAGGGGTTGTCAAGTGCCCGTTCTGTGGGACGGAGTATTTTATGGGGCCGGCCACAGGGGATTCTGAACGAAAGGGCTAGATGTGATGGATGACTATTATCAGCGGATTGCCGCGATGCAGGGGGTTGTAGAGGACCTGGCACGTAAGCTGCCGGGGTTTCGTGGTTACTTTGAGCGCGAGGATCGGCGTGCAGCGGATCGATTGCTGCGAGCGGAGATCGTGCGCAGGCTCGAGGTGATCCAGCGGACAATGGGAGATGTGCAGCGCAGGAGCATGACTGAAAGGGGTCTGAGTGAAGCTGGACGCTGGGGCGAGGTGGATGCTGCTTTGCAGCTGCTCATCGATCGAATTCGAAGCGCAGCGGATGGCTATGCGGGCGTTTTTGATGCTGCTAAAGTTTCTGTGGAAGGTCTGGCGGAGGCTTACAGGGTTGATGGGGAATTGTTGGTGGCGGTTGAGCAGCTGGAAGCTGAGTTGGCTCGTGTGAGTGATGCGAGCGGCGGTGAATTAAGGGCGGGCTTTGTGGAAAAGGTGGCGGACGCGGTGACAGACCTGGAGACATTGCTGGGGCAGCGGGGGGAAGCCCTGCGTGGGCTGTCTGAGGGCACATCTGCCGAATGATGGCGGCTTTTTCATTTAAGGTAAGGAGCGGAGATGATGGCCAGGATCTTTGATATCATTGAACATCCGAATGTGGCAAGTGATGAGCTCGCCTATCGGGAGCCTCAGAGTGGGAGTGGTGATTTTCGGATAGGCTCGCAGGTGATCGTGCGTGAAAATCAGGCTGCGGTGTTTGTGCGGGGGGGCCGGAGCCTGGATGTGTTTGGCGCGGGGACGCATACGATCACCACGGCCAATATTCCGCTGCTGGTGGATTTGATTGGACGGGCCTTCAATAATGAGACCCCGTTTAAGGCAGAGGTCTACTTCATCAATCAGGCGGATTTTCCTCAGGTTGGGTGGGGGACATCGCAGCCTCTTGCACTGGAGACTCCGGGGAAAGGTCTTGGGTGGCTGCTGCTGCAGGGGCATGGCGTGATGGGAATCCGGGTGGATGAAGCTCAGCGTTTTGCTAATCAGTATGCTATCGGGAAGCCGATTGTGCGGATGGCGGATGTTAAGGAGCGCCTGGTGACGTTGGTGCTCGGTGAGTTGCAGGAGTTGATAGCAGCGCACGCACCGGGTGATTTGACGGGCCTGAATCGGATGCTGAATGAGATCGAGGCCGGGGCGCTTGCGCAGCTGCGCCCGAAGTTTGAGGCAGTTGGTTTGCAGCTGAAGAGCTTCGAGATGAAACCCCTGTCGGCTGCGACGACAACTGCGGAGGACTTGCGGGCCATGGGGCTTCTTGATGTTGCGACATATCAGGCGCTTCAGGCGGCGGACGCTTTGCGGGATGCAGCCCGGAATCCGGGTGGCGAGGCTGGGACCGGTGTAGGTTTGGGTGCCGGGATTGGCCTGGGCCAGATGCTGGCTGGTGCTTTTGGTCAAAAGAGCCCGGGGGCGGGTGATAGCGACGAGGCGCCGCAGACCCGGGCCGAGGTGGAGGCTATGCTGGATAATCTGGACAATCGGCTGGCTCGCGGCGAGATCGATCAAGCGACGTATGAGCGCCTGGTTGCAAAGTGGCAGGCTCGCTTAGATGCCATGAAGTGACAGGAGTGCAAGCAACAACCAGAACGGGGAGGGCCGCGGCTCTCCCCGTTTTTGTTCATTGGTGGGGGGGATGGATCAGGGGGTGTTGAGATAGAGAGTTTGAAGAGTAGCGCTGTCTGCCCCGGTTGGGTAGATGGGGACGCGCTTTCCAGTGACGGGATCGTAAAACCCGATGGAGATGTGGTAGCTTGTAGCAGACTGAGTGGTGGGTATTGTGAGAATAGCCACGTCGCGGAAAGGGCGTCCGGGTATCCAGGTGGTGGTAGTTAGCCGGCCATGTTGAGGTGGGTGGTCGTCCTGTGAGGCGATGGGTGTGCCGGCAACAGGCGATGGTATGAGATGAACAAAGAGTGTTAGCGGCTCGCGCGTGGGCTGGATAGGGGTCCAGAAGGTCTCAAGATATATCGACATGCCGGCCTGGACGGTTGTTCCCGGTGGAGTTAGCCGATAGCCTGTCAGGATAGCTACCTGCTCGAAGGTGATGTTCTGTGGGTTTGGCAGTGGCGTGGGAAGTTGATTCCAGTGGCCGTACTGTCGCAGGCGTGTTGGTCCAATCCACTGGTCGGATATGATTTGCAGATGCGAGTCGAGCCAGGTGAGGACGATCTGGTCGCGGTCGTAAGCGGCGCTGTCGATCGGCAGGAACCAGATATAAGAATGGCGCTGGGTCGCCTGCGCAAGGGTAGTGTAAGTGTCGGCGGCTGACGTATCGGCGTTCGCAGGCTGGGTGATGGTAGTAGCTGGAGCAGTGTAGTAATAGTCGAAGGCGGGATCCGGGAAGTTCCGGATCACGAGATCATCCGGGGCGATTTGCTTGTTGAGTGTTTGCATGATGGCGGGCCATGGCGGCGCCTTGGCATAGGCAGGGATGTATCGGTAAGTTGCCGTGCCGAGCAGCGAGAAGGTGATGATGATGGCGAGCGCGGCGATGCTGAGCAAGCCTGTATATCGCCGCTGCTGCGAATGCTGACTCATGGGGATGCTGAGAAGCAGCATAAGTGGCAGGGAGGTGGCTGCAAGATAGCGGGGATGGAAGTAGCCCTGGTGTGTTAGAAGGGCGAGGAGACTGAGCGTAACAAGAGGGAGTGCGGCATGCAGGACGAGTATCGTAGTTGCCTGGCGGAAGCGCGGCTGAGCAGCGGCGATGCTGCCGAGGAGGATCAACAGTGTAAGTGTGGAGAGCTCTACGGCGGATAGATCAGGCCAGAGGAGCGGGCGAGTTAATGCGCTGGGCTGAGTGGCTCCAAAGAGCAGCACAGCCAGCGCGGTGGGTATGTCGGGCATGGCTCCAGTTGGCCGGTAGCCGCTGTTTCGGAGGCTGGGCTGGAAGTACCAAGGGCTCAGGATAAGGAGGATGAGAAGGTGCGCGCCGAGCCAGTGGCGCCATCGCTGTGAGGCTCCCGGGGTAAATGAGGGCATGCTGGATATGGCGGAAGCCAGCAGGACCGGGATCTGAAGATAGAAGGTATAGGCGCTGATGGCGGCTGAAAGCGCATATCGTATCCAGCGTGAGGCACGGGGCTTGCCTGTGTTCGCTGCCAGAAGTGCGCGGAATGCAACCGCGCTGGTGGCGATCCAGAGGCTGTAGCTCCGTATATCCTGTGCGTACCAGATCTGAAAGGGGTTGATGGCGAGGAGGAGGATTGTGAGGGCTGCAGTGCGGTTATCTGCAAGAGCGCGTGCGATGCTGTAGCCTGAAGCGGTGGTGACAAGGCTGGCAAGTACTGAGAGCATGCGGGCAGCTAGAGGGGTATCACCTACAAGGCGCACCCATGTGTAAAGGCTGCCGAGGGCGAAGGGTGGTTGCGGGTCGATAAGGGCGATTGTGCCGAAGACATAGGGAAGCGACACGCGGGTCCAATTGATGATGCTGAAGGCCTCGTCTCCGGAGAGAGATTGTGTATCTACGTGCCAGGCGCGGAGGAAGAAGGCTGCGAGCAGGAGCGCAGTGGCGGCTGGGAGGTGTTGGTATTTGCGGTTCATTGTGCGGGGGGCTGACCAATAATAACGCTGAGGATAGCATCGACTGGTAGCGATGGTGCGGTGCCCGGTTGTGTGCGCACCTGGCTTTTTAGCGATGGAGAGCGTTTATCAGCATATACGATGGGGACAGGACCGGGCGTGGAGATCGTGAGAACGGCTTCAGGATGGGTAAAAACTACGAGGGGCTGGATGGACAGCTCCGCGGCGGGGATTCCCTGTGTGGTGAGCCAGTCTGCCAGTCTGCTTGCTGCTGCTAGCGCGTCCAGTACCGGTGTGCCAATGGTGTCCTGAGCGAGGAAGCGGCGGAGGCGGCGGAAGAAGGGTTCGTGAGTGATGATGCGAGTATTTTCGACCGTGGCGTGGATGGGCTGGTTGCGGGTGATGATGGCGTAGAGGGTTGTTTGTGTCAGGAGAATGTAGGGTATGGGCTTGTAGTAGTTGAGCAAGGTTGTTGTCTTGGGCAGACCTTTGAGGCTTGCTGCAAGGGCAAGGTGTCCCTGTGGCGAACGCGTCCAGCGATTTGTGATTCGCAACCCGATGGTCGCAAAAAGAGTGCCAATGAGCAGCAGCGGCACAGAGGACGCACCGAGCTGAGGCATGAAGCTGGTGATGGTAGCAGTGACCAGCATAAGCAGCCCGGCGACGCTGGTTGTGGTTGCAAGGAAGCGATACTGCTGGAGTTTGCGGATGTTTGTATAGATTCGCATACGATGTTGTCAGGGCTAGGTGTGATCAGGGCGGATAGAGTCGGCAGGCTTGGCGCGCTGGTAGCGGCGGGTGGTTCCGGGGTCGGCATGCCGCGCCATGAGTTGTGCTTCGTGAAGATTCGGTGTGGCCGCGAGCGCATGGTAGATGAAGTAGGCGCGGAGTGCGGTGGCAGTGATCGACTGGCCGGCGCGGTGGAGATCAGCGCGTGTGGCGGGTGGGAGGGCGCGGCTTGTCCAGTCGTCCAGGATGTTGGTAATGGTCCAGCGGCTGATGGGCAAAGAGCGTTTACCGGCACGTTTGTCGTGGCGCGCAAAGAGGGGCGGGTTTGGGGTTGCGAGGGATGGTGGTGGAAGGGTGGTGGCGCGGGTCCGTCCCTGGAGATACTGCTGAAGCGCAGCAGTGACTCTTGTAGTGAGCGGGAGACCGAACTGCCCAGTGATGACGTGAAGTGTTTGGGCTGCCGGGTTGAATGCTGCGACGCGGAGCGTACAGACTTCGGCAACACGGAGTCCGCAGTCTGCTAGAAGCAGTATGAGCGCCCGGTCGCGAAGGTCACGCAGATAACTGCGGTCTGCCAGGTGAGTGGGTATGGGTGGGTTGTAGGCCTCAACATATATGAGGAGCTCGGCAGTGGCTGCGAAAGGCGGAAGCGCCGGGTTATGGGGCTTTGGCCTGCGGGCATTAGTGATCACTGCCGCGAGGTGGATAGGGTCAAAACCGAGGGGATGAGTTTCGGCAACGGCTAGCAGGAACTGCAGGATGGCACGGGTATATAGATGCTCGGTTTCCGATGCGCGGGTTGCCTGAAGTTCGTGCTGGAAGCTTTTCAGATGATCCTCTGTGAGTGCGGCGATGGTTGCGCGGCCGAAGAAGAGTGCGTGCGCAGTAGCACAGTGATGGGCAAATGCACGGTAAGCCTGCATGTGAGCAGCAGCAGTGGCTGGTGCCTGGATCGATGCCTGCTGCTGGTGGTATCGGAAGTAGAGTTCGTTGATGGTAGCCATTAGCGTCGGACCGAGTTCCGGTATCACTGCGAATATTGTAGTGAGATGGTAGTAACGGTGGCAAATTGGCTGGAGAGGCTCGCTGGGAGCGGGAATGTTTTCGTGTAGCCTACTGACGGATTGTTAAAGATTCGCCCGGCATCCGCCATCGTAACATCTCTCTTGTTCGCTATACGAAGTAAATTGTCTCGGAAATGACTTGGAGGACCCGGACGCTTTGCTACGCAGTCTATGTCTACACGAAGAACCACTCTAGCCGGTGTGCTTGTACTGCTCAAATAGATGATAGTCCTTGGCTTCCAGCCACCCGGCCAGGGTCGTTCCGCTGCTGGCAGGCTCTTCGCTTTCCACCCTGGCTGCTTTACGGAAGAGTGCAATCAGATCGCCTCGTGAATACGGCAGATGCACAGTCACAAACCTGCGTTGCGCAGACAACAGGGCTCTGACACGGCTGCGAAGCTCATCCATGCCTTCACCGGTCAACGCAGATACGGCCACTGAATCGATGCCTGAAGCCTGGAGTTGCTCTAACGCTGTGTATTCAGATTCCTGTCGAGCCCGATCAATTTTATTCAGCACCATAAGCATGGGCACAGCCCCAACCTGAAGTTCCTCGCGCAGAGTGCGTTCTACAACCGCGATCTGGTCCATGACATTCGGATGCGTTACATCGACCACATGTAGCAAGAGGTCTGCCTCGCTCAGCTCCTCCAGCGTTGCGCGGAACGCGGCGACCAGCGCATGGGGCAGCTTCTGAATAAATCCGACGGTATCGGTAAGCAGGACATCCCCCCCTACCCCGAGATCGATCCGTCGCGTCGTTGGATCCAGTGTCGCAAACAGCTGATCGGCCACCCATACATCTGCAGATGCCAGTTGATTCAGCAGAGTTGACTTGCCAGCATTAGTATAGCCCACCAATGAGGCGATCCGGAGTCCTTCTTTGCGCCGCCGCGCCCGGTGCCGCTCTCTATGGGCACGGACCTTTTCTAACTCATGCCGCAGCTGACGGATGATACGCCGTATTTCACGACGGTCGGTCTCAAGCTGAGTCTCGCCAGGCCCGCGCAGGCCCACACCTGCAACGCCGCCACGGGCGGAGCCACCTCCAGCCTGACGGGCGAGGTGTGTCCACTGTCGTGTCAGCCGGGGCAGCCGATATTCGTACTGAGCCAGCGTGACCTGAAGAGAACCTTCACGCGTCCGTGCATGCTGGGCAAAGATATCCAGGATCAAAGCAGTTCGATCGAGCACGCGCACTTGCTCACCCAACGCACGTTCAAGCTCCCGTTGGTGCCTCGGAGAAAGCTCGTCATCGAACAATACGACCCCTGCGTCAAGCTCCTCTACCCACCGACATACTTCCTCGACCTTACCCGGGCCAATGAAGGTGGCCGGATCGGGATGCCTGAGCCTCTGGTAGACCTGACCCACAACCTCGAGGCCGGCAGTATCGGCCAGCAGCCCGAGCTCCTCAAGCGAGGCTTCAATATCCAGCACACCCCTTTGGGCAGGCAGGTCTATCCCCACCAGGAAGGCCCGTCTGGCCGTTGCAGTGTCAGGGGAAAATTGATTGTGCGTCACCGGCCACACCCCTTAATGACTACACGAAGCTCTGTACCCGTGTATACGACTGTGCCACTCATTTTCCCTTAGCCTGTTCAGCCTGCTTCGCACCACCAGGTTGGGCGCCGGAGGTACCCTGCATCTGAAGGAATGCCTCCAGCGACTCAAGCGCCCTTGCACAATACTGTTGCGCTCGCTGCTTTTTGCCAGGCACCGCCGGCTCTAATTCAGGCAGGAGCCCAAAGTTGGCCTTCATGGGCTGAAAGTGGCGAGCGTCCGCATGGCACACATAGCGAATCAGCGCACCCAGCATCGTCTCTGCAGGAAGCTGCCAGGGCATCTGGCCCCGCAGGATACGAGCCGCATTGATCCCTGCCAGCAGCCCGGTGCCTGCGTTGCCCACGTATCCCTCCACGCCGGTGATCTGCCCTGCGAAGAATAGGTCCCCGCGCCAGCGGTATTGCAGAGTCGTGGTGAGCACCTGCGGCGCATTGAGGAACGTGTTGCGATGCATCTGGCCGAAACGCACAAACTCAGCCGCCTGTAAGCCCGGAATCAGCCTGAACACACGTTTCTGCTCCGGCCATTTCAAATTTGTCTGGAAGCCAACCAGGTTAAAAAGCGCTCCCGCAGCATCATCCTGTCTGAGCTGCACAACCGCATAGGGGCGGCGTCCGGTTCGAGGGTCGATGAGGCCCGCCGGGCGCAATGGCCCAAACGCAAGAGTATCGCGCCCGCGTGAAGCCAGAATCTCAACAGGCAGGCATCCCTCAAAGAAGTGGGGATCTTCCGCTTCGAATGAGCGAAGCTCTATTCGTTCCGCTGCAAGAAGTGCGTCAACAAAGGCCTCATACTCAGTTCTATCCAGCGGGCAGTTAAGGTAATCACCGCTGGCATCTGCGCCTCGCCCATAACGGGAGGCACGGAATGCGATGCTCATGTCAATCGACTCGGCAGCGACGATGGGAGCCAGCGCGTCATAGAAGTAGAGATAATCCAGGCCGACCAGTGCCGCGATCGCCTGTGCAAGAGCGGGTGATGTGAGTGGGCCCGTCGCGACAATGACAGGCCCATCCGGTATCGAGGTCGCCTCGTCGCGTCGGACCGTAATCTTTGGATGTGCCATCAACCGGCTGGTGACCAGCTCAGAGAACGCTTCGCGCCCTACTGCAAGCGCACCTCCGCCCGGCACACGGGCCTCGTCTGCGCATTGAAGTATCAGGGAGTCCAGACGTCTGAGTTCGGCCTTGAGAAGCCCTCCTGCCCTGTCAGGTAAATCAGATCCCAGAGAATTGCTGCACACCAGTTCGGCGAACCTGTCCGTTACATGGGCCGGTGTCTGGCGCCCGGGGCGCATCTCCCAGAGAGTGACGTCGATCCCTCGCTCAGCAGCCTGCCAGGCGGCCTCACTGCCTGCCAACCCGGCTCCGATGACATTCAGATGCATGAACCACGGCGCCTTTCGAGCATCCCGCAGCGGTATACCGCCGTAACGACGCCCATTAGAACAACATGGCAGGAGGCGCGGCTTCGGGCGATTCCGGCTCGTCCTGCGCCCGGGCTGGCGACGACCGGCTGATCAGAAGCGCGCGCACAACGATCTCGCCCGGCCCCAGGGCAATGACGGACGAACCGACAGTGTTCCGACCCGTTTCAGGAGCAAATCCCAGCCGCATAGCCTTCGGTTTGCGCCGCGAAGTGATCACAACGAGGGTGTCGTCGCTCGTGCCCAGCAGGCTTGCCGCCAGCTTGGCCTCCCTGTCAGGAAGCTTCATCGCGATGACACCCTGACCGTAGCGCCCCTGCACTGGATACTCCTCAATCGGGCTTGATTTGGCGAACCCGTTAGCCGTCACCGTCCAGACAGACATGCCCGGGCGGACGATCATGGCACCAACCACCCGATCCTCGCTGCTGCCGAGCTTGATCCCGTTCACCCCTGCTGCCGGCAAGCCCATCGGGCGCACCTCTTCCTCGCGAAAACGGATGCCTTTGCCCTCGGCGCTAATCATCACCAGCTCATCATCGCCGCCGGTCCACATCGCCCAGCCGAGTTCATCGTCAACCAACCCGATCACCCGGAAAGGCTTTGCGCTCAGCCCGGGAACATCTTCAAGCGCCACCCGTTTGACCATACCCTTCACCGTCGCCAGTGTCAGGAATCCCTCCTGCTGCGCGGGGGCGCGCGCCAGCAACGCCGCGATCTGCTGCTCTGAGCCCAGCGGCGCCAGGCTCGCGAAGTGTGGGCCACCGCCGAAGCCCTGAGCCTGCGGTATCTGGTGCATCGGGATGGTCGCAGCATGGCCATCCCTGGTGAACAGGTACAGGATTTCGCTGGCACCGGCTAACAGCATAGCGCGTGGCGGATCCTTGATCTCCTGCGTCACCCGGGGCGGCTGGTCGTCGAATGTGCGGGAAAGCAGGCCGCTCTCGGTCAGCACCACCCAGGCCTGCTCATCAGGAACGAGCTCGGCAGCTGTCATCGCATCGCCCGGGGCGGTGTTGACGATCAGCGTGCGGCGCGGATCGGCATACACCCGTTTCACCTCCACGAGCTCATCGCTGATCACGTCGCGCATCAGCCGGGGGTCGGCCAACAGCCTCTGAAGGTAGTCAATTAGCTCCAGCTTTTCCCGATGCTCCTCCTCGATGCGCTGACGCTCAAGCGCGGCCAGCCGCCTCAAGGGCATATCCAGGATTGCCTGCGCCTGTTCATCGCTGAGTGCATAGCGCTCCTGCAGAGCGCCATGTGCAGCCTCGGCTGTAGCCGACTGTCGTATCAGACGGATCACTTCATCCAGGTGATCGAGGGCAATCAGGTACCCCTCCAGAATGTGAGCACGCTCGCGGGCACGCGCCAGATCGTGTTCACTCCGACGATGTACTATGACAAAACGATGTTCCAGGTAGACCCTCAGGGCCTGCTTCAGGGACAGCAGACGCGGTTCATTGTCTACCAGCGCCAGCATGATGATGCTGAAAGTCTGGCGCATAGGCGTCAGCTTGTATAGAAGCGACAGGACATCATACGGATCGACCGTGCGTGTGAGGTCGATCACAATCCGCATGCCCTGGCGATCGCTCTCGTCACGCAGATCCGTCAGACCTTCAAGGCGTGCATCACGGGCCAGCTCAGCGATGCGCTCGATCAGGCTGGTTTTATTCACCTGATAAGGCAGCTCGGTTATGATAATGCGGTTGCGGTTGCGATCTAACGCCTCAATATGCGCTTTAGCCTGAACCACAACCTTGCCACGTCCCGTCGCGTAGGCGTGAGCCAGGCTGTCAGTAAGCCGCGTGTGCATCGCCGGAACCCGATCATATAGAGTCGCCAGGACCTGATCCGGGTTAGCGCCAGGGTGAAGCTCGATGGCCAGGCCAGGCTCACCGTTTTCGTCGTGGCGCGCAATCCCGAGGATTTCTCCACCAGGCATCTCCTGAGCCGCGGCCAGTAGCTGCTTCTCGAGCACCTCACGATCGACGGTTCCTGGTAGTTCGGGCAGACGTATATGGGATCTGCCGTCCGGCTGCTCCACCACCTGAGCCATCAGCCGTGTGGGGGATCCTTCTTCGTAGCGGAACACCATCCCGCCTGTGGGAAAATCCGGGCCTTTGATGAACTGCATCAGTTCCCCGAGGCCCACACTGTCAAGGCGCTCCCAGTTGGCCAGGAGGTAAATCAGCGCGTCGCAGACCTCGCCCATATTATGAGGCGGAATGCTGGTGCTCATCCCCACCGCGATGCCAGAAGAACCGTTCACGATCAGGTTCGGCACGCTTGATGGCAGAACTGAGGGCTCTCGCAGGCTACCGTCAAAGTTATCCGTAAACTCGACTGTGTTCTTACCTATGTCGCTCAACAGATCGAGGCCTACCCTGTCTATGCGAGCCTCGGTGTAGCGCATGGCTGCCGCTGCGTCTCCGTCTATCGAACCGAAATTTCCCTGTCCATCTACGAGCGGGTAGCGCATCGAAAAGTCCTGCGCCATGCGCACCATCGCCTCGTAGACTGCCGCGTCGCCATGCGGATGGTACTTTCCCAGTACCTCGCCCACGATCCTGGCGCTCTTGCGGTAGGGGCTTTCCGGGCGAAGGCCCATGTCGTACATGGCATAGAGAATGCGCCGGTGCACGGGCTTAAGCCCGTCTCGCGCATCCGGCAGGGCACGGCTGACGATGACGCTCATCGCATAGTCCAGATACGCCGCGCGCATCTCCTGATCAATATCAACCTGATGCACCATACCTACTTCCATGAGTCAATCACCTGTCATTTGCGCAGAGGACACCCGGGCCGAAGTCCCTGCGATAATAGGGGCAAAGAGACAGCCTGTCAATGGTCGATCCCGGATGCTCATATGTTCTATTGTGCCTGATTGTAGACTGCCTGGCGACGGCTCGCAAACACCCGAAAGCGTTGACGCACTGCACCAAGCTGTTACAATCTGAGCATGCGATCGGTCATCTCCCCTATTCATGCCGTGCGGGCCAGGGACGCTGTACGGGCTACAAGCCGCGTCATCCTGGCCACTTTGACTGCGCTGCTGGTGTGGAGCCATACCCCACATGTAAGCACCCGGGCGGCCGAACTCACCTATCACGTTGTACAGCCCGGCGACACATGGCCCGGCATAGCTGCAGCCTATGTCGTCCCGCTGCGATCGGTCTGGCAGTCAAATGGCGTTGTTAACCCGAACCTGCTGCGCTCTGGCCAGCGCCTGCTAATTCCAGGCGGCACTTCACAGGCAAACGCAGTAGTTACCTATAACCTCACCGAGCAGCCATCGCTTATCCGCGCCGCAGTGCTCACTGGCAACCAGCTTTCCACGCTGCTCACCATTAACGCGATCGGCAGCATGACCGGCGCGGCGCGGCAGATGGTTGCCGCGCCAGACCATCGACCGCAAGCCGTCGCTTCCAGTCCACCGACGCCTCCCCCTACCCCGGCGCCGCTGCCCACCCCGGCCCCAACATCCAGCGATGCCCTGCAGCGCTCGCGCCTGGGCATTCAGGGCCATTTCTCGATCCCTGACGAGGATCGTCAGCGCCTGCTTGATAAGGTCGCTTACCAGCTAGAATTCACATGGGTCAAAGTGCAGGTTGACTGGAGCCTGACCGAATACGCACCCGGGCAGTATTCGGTCGAACTGGACAAACTGGATGCTTTTGTTGAAGAGGCGTTCGATCGCAACCTCCGCGTCCTGCTGAGCGTAGTCAAAGCCCCTGACTGGGCCCGTTCTACCACAGAAGAAGATGGGCCGCCGGTTGACTATACAGCCTACTACAACTTCCTCCGGACGATCACACAGCGGTACCGCGGCAAGATCGCCGCAATCGAAGTATGGAATGAACCGAATCTGCGCCGGGAGTGGAACGGCGCTGCGCTCTCTGGCGCTGAATATGTCCGGCTCCTTTCAGGCGCGTACAGCACCATCAAACAGGAGGATGGGAATATTCTGGTCATCAGTGCCGGACTTGCCCCGACCGGCGTCAACAGCGAGATCGCGGTCAATGATCGCTTGTACCTGCGGGACATGTACCAGGCAGGGGTGGCTTCCTACGCAGACGCGATCGGCATCCACCCATATGGGTGGGCCAATCCCCCATGGGCGCGCTGCTGCGGCGACTCAGGCGGTGTACCCAGTCATAACAATGATCCAAGTTTCTTCTTTCTGAACACGATCGAGGACTACCGCGCCATCCAGGTAGAGTTCGGGGACAGCCGACAGCTATGGGCTACTGAATTTGGGTGGGGCACGGTAGATGGCCTGGATCTGCCCATCCCGGCTGAGCAGCCCTTCTTTGCCTACCTGAGCCAGAGCCAGCAAGGCACTTATATCATCGAGGCCTATCGAATGGCGCAGCAGTGGGATTTCATGGGACCCATGTTCCTCTGGAACCTGAACGTCGCCACGCTGGAAGGGCATATCGATCCGAACCAGGCAGGCTATAGCATCATGATTGAAGTCGACCGGCCACGCGAGGCCTATCGGATGCTCCGGGACATCCCCAAGAGCGATCAGTGACGCCTGAGGAAATAAAACAAACGGGAAGGGTGGGCCGTCTGTGCCAGGCCCACCCTGATCCACTCTTTCCTGTTCGATTGGCCCGTACTCGCCAGACCTTACTCGTCGTCGTTGCTCAGCGCAACGGACTCCCCGGGCTCTGAGCCCGCCATCTCGGCAGCCAGATTCTGGTAGTGATGGAATCCGGTTCCTGCCGGGATGAGCTTACCGATGATCACATTCTCCTTCAGGCCGATCAGTGGGTCTTTCTTTCCTGCGATGGCCGCTCCGGCCAGTACCTTGATCGTGTGCTGGAATGACGAGGCAGACAGGAAGCTGTCCGTATTCAGCGCGGCCTTCGTCACACCAAGGAGGACATTCTGGGCGCTGGCAGGAGTGCCGCCGGCAGCAAGTACTTTTTCGTTGATTTGACGCAGCGCCAGCCGATCGATCAGTTCTCCCGGCAGCAGGTCAGTGTCCCCGCTGCGCGTCACCTGAACCTTCGACAGCATCTTGCGGATCATGACCTCAAAGTGCTTGTCATTGATGTTAACGCCCTGTGACCGGTAAACCTCCTGCACTTCACGCATGAGGTAGCGCTGAGTCGCTTCAATGCCCAGGATGCGGAGGATGCGGTGCGGATTGGCTGCACCCTCAGTCAGCTGATCGCCGGCCTTCACCCGATCGCCGTCTTCCAGGCGGTGCCGGCCGCTGCCCGAGTCAACCTCAACCAGGCGCGCCGCGCTAGGGATCTCGTACTCACGTTCCTCGCGGCGCTCCCAGATCAGGGTCAGATGATCCCCCTCCACCGCCACCCGCCCCATATGATCGGCCACAAAGGTCTCGTTGCCCCGCCGCGCCAGTTCCTGCCCCAGTCCGACCTCGTCCCCATCTGCTACCAGCAAATCCCAGCCGTGAACGTCGTAGGTATCGCGCATCGCCTCGCTATCGACAACGATGATATAACGGACGCCTTCACGCTGCTCAATACGGACCACTCCGTCGATATCGCTGATAACAGCCTCACCGCGGGGTTTCTTGCGTGCCTCGAAAATCTCTTCCACGCGCGGCAGACCGTGGGTGATGTCACGCTCCTCGGCGATACCGCCCGTATGGAAGGTGCGCAGCGTGAGCTGGGTCCCTGGTTCGCCGATTGACTGAGCCGCAACGATGCCAACCGCTGATCCGATCTCAACCAGCTCCCCCCGGCCGAGGTCGCGGCCATAGCACATCGCACACAGCCCGGACACTAACTCACAGGTCATGGGCGACCGTACATAGACATCATCAATTCGGAGGCGCTCGATAAGCTCAGCGGCCGCCTCATCGATGATCTCATTGCGCGCCACAAGGATTTCGCCAGTTTCCGGGTTCACTACCGGTGCAGCAGCCACCCGGCCAACCAGGCGCTCAAACAGTGATTGGTCAGCGATAGGCTCGGATGCACGTATCCACTGCCCGGCTTCGGTGCCGCAGTCCATGACATTGATGATCACATCCTGGGCCACATCCACCAGACGCCGGGTCAGGTAGCCGGCATCAGCAGTGCGGAGGGCAGTATCCGCCAAGCCCTTGCGCGCTCCGTGGGTGCTGATGAAATACTCCAGCGCGCTCAGGCCCTCGCGGAAGTTGCTGCGGATGGGCAGATCGATGATCCTGCCTGAGGGGTCGGCCATCAGGCCGCGCATCCCTGCCAGCTGAGCGATCGGGCCCATGCCGCCCTTCGTTGAGCCGGACTTGGCCATAATCGCGATGCTGCTGTACGGATCCAGCGAGTTCGATACAGCGCGCGATACATTGGCTTTGGCCCGGTTCCATTCATCGATGGTGCGCTGGTAGCGCTCTTCTTCCGTGAGGAGGCCGCGACGGTACTCGCGCTCGATCTCGTTGACCACACGGGTGGCATCTTCGATGATAGACTGACGTTCTTCCGGCACAGTCAGATCGCTGATGGCGATTGTCGCGCCTGACAGTGTTGCATATTTGAAGCCCAGATTCTTGATCTGGTCCACAACTTCGGTGGTGATGTCCGGGCCGGAGCGCGTGTAGATTCGGCCCACCAGTTTGTTGACTTCCTTCTTGTCCAGCGTCGTATTCACCCAACGCGCATCATCGGGAAGGATGCGATTGAAGATCGCGCGGCCCACCGTTGTCACGATGGGTTCAGGCAGCGCCGGGCCATCCTCATGAATCTTCTGAAGGCGGATGGGCGTATGCACCTTCAACTGGCCAAGGGCAAACGCCATCTCCACTTCATCCATGTCGTAGAACAGGCGCAGGCTGGCAGGATCGACCCTGTCGATTTCCTGGCCGGGCTGTTCCATCGTAAGGTAGAAGACACCCAGAACCATGTCTTTACTGGGACCTACCACTGGCGCACCATCCGCCGGCTTAAGGAGGTTCTTTGTGCTGAGCATCAGCTCGCGAGCCTCCTGGACAGCCTTATCGGAAAGCGGGACATGAACTGCCATCTGGTCACCATCGAAGTCCGCATTAAAAGCTGTGCAGACCAGCGGATGGATCTGGATAGCTTTGCCCTCGACCAGCTGAGGCTCAAAGGCCTGAATACCCAGGCGGTGCAGGGTCGGCGCTCGATTCAGCAGAACCGGTCGCTCCTGGATCACCTCTTCCAGCACTTCCCACACTTCCTGCTTCTCGCGCTCAATGAAGCGCTTGGCGCTCTTGACGTTAGACACGTAGTTGTACTGAACCAACCGGCTGATCACGAAGGGTCGATACAGCTCGAGCGCCATAGTGCGCGGAAGCCCACACTGATGCAGCTTGAGCTTCGGGCCAATCACAATGACTGAACGCCCAGAGTAGTCCACGCGCTTGCCCAGCAGGTTCCGACGGAAGCGCCCCTTCTTGCCCTTGAGCATATCGCTCAACGACTTGAGCTCGCGCCTTCCGCGACGGCTGAGTGCTCGACCGCGCTGGCTGTTATCGATGAGACTGTCAACAGCCTCCTGGAGCATCCGCTTTTCATTGCGCACGATCACATCGGGTGCGCCAAGCTCGAGCAGACGTTTGAGGCGATTGTTACGATTGATCACCCGCCGGTACAGGTCATTGAGATCAGAGGTCGCGAAGCGTCCGCCATCCAGCTGCACCATCGGACGCAGATCCGGCGGGATAACTGGCAGAATCGTCAGCACCATCCACTCGGGCCGGTTGGCGCTGGTGCGCAGCGCCTCCACGACACGCAGCCGCTTGGTTGCCTTCTTCTTGCGCTGCTTCGAGCGAGTGGTCCGTACCTCGTGCCACAGTTCCTTGGCCAGCCGATCCAGATCCATGGACTTGAGGATCTCGTGAAAGGCGCCGGCTCCCATATTGGCCTTGAAAACCTGTCCATAGCGCTGCTTGAGCTCGCGATAGCGCGCTTCGCTCAAAAACTGCATGACCGCTAGAGACTCCAGTTCGCGGCGCTGATCCGCATACATCTGGTGCAGACTGTTGATACGTGTCCGCAGAGTCGCCTCGATTTCGCCGACCTGTTCCGCAGCCTCCGCATTCACATCGTCAGGCACCCCAGAAGCGCGCTGGACTGCCAACCGGCGCTCCTCTTCGATCTCAGCCTGTATTTGATTGAGCAGGCTGCCCGCAGCCTCCTGGACCAGACGAATATGCTCAGGTCCGATAGTCTCACCCGCCGCGACGATAACCGACTCGGTTGGTTCGAACACCATCGGCTTGCGTGCAACCACCCCATCCTTAGCCTCCAGCAACCGCTGGAAGCTCTGAGCTGCGCGCATCAGATCGTCCGTGCGGGTCGACATCTCCTCCTCGAAGCGCGCCTCGATCGCGTCGATCCGAGACTGTATTTCGCTCAGCGTCGCGTTGCGGCTATTCATGATACTGCCGCTTTGCTCAGCCGCCTCGCCGCGGAGGGCCATCTCTTCGGTCCGAAGCTCCTCCTCCAGCCGCTTAAGCGCCTTCTGACGGGCATCCTCATCCACAGAGGTGATCACATACTGGGCAAAATACAGAACCCGATCCAGGTTCCGGCGTGAGACATCGAGCAGAAGACCCAGGTAGCTGGGCACGCGCCGTGTGTACCACACGTGCGCGACCGGCGCCGCCAGCTCAATATGCCCCATGCGCTCGCGGCGAACTGCGGCACGGGTGATCTCGACGCCACATTTATCGCAGGTCAGGCCCTTGTAGCGGATATTCTTATACTTGCCGCAGTAGCACTGCCAGTCTCGTGTAGGCCCAAAGATCGCCTCACAAAAGAGGCCATCCTTCTCGGGGCGGAGCCTGCGGTAGTTGATTGTCTCAGGCTTTGTAACTTCACCGTAGGACCACGACTTGATTTGCTCCGGTGATGCCAGGCTCACGCGAAGAGCCCGGAAATCCTTGGCCTCCAGGCCGGTCTCCTGCATGCGGTTGTACACCAAAGAAGCCCCCTTCTGCTAACGATCTGCAATCTTGCAGCCGCGCAACTTGTCAAGCAGAAACGGCGCTAGGGGAGCTTCTCCCCAGCGCACCCATCCATCAGTCGTCAAAGCCATTTATTGGTATCGCCGAGCACCCTGCTTGTCTGCGAAACCTAATTATACCAGTGATGTCAAGAACCGGCAAGCATCATTTCGCAGCTGGCAGACTCGTGGTTCTGGTGAATGGGCAAAACAAACCACGGGTACGGCCGCCGCCCGCTGTGGCCGGCCGTACCAGCCAGACATTCCAGCTCTGGGGAGGCAGGCCTTCAGATTCTCCCCTTACACCCTGGCCGTGGATCAGGGGGCCTGCTGCAAGTACGCCTGCATGAACCCGAGCAGCTGCCCATCCAGCACGGCTGTGGTATTAGCCGTCTCAAAATCCGTCCGGTGATCCTTCACCATCTGGTAGGGATGCAGCACATACGATCGAATCTGGTTACCGAAATTCGCGTTGATGTAGTCCCCTTTAAGAGCCGCCAACTCCTGATCCTGCCGGGCTTGTTCCAGCTCAAGCAGGCGAGCACGCAGCACTCGGACTGCATTCTCGCGGTTCTGGGTCAGGGATCGCTCGTTCTGGCAGCTTACCACGATGCCTGTGGGCTTATGAGTGATCCTGACGGCAGTTTCGTTCTTCTGAACATGCTGCCCCCCTGCCCCACCGGCCTTGAAAGTCTCGACGATCAGATCGTTCGGATTCAATTCAATCTCGATGTCACCATGCACATCAGGCCAGACTTCAACCAGCGCAAACGACGTGTGCCGCCGATGAGCGGAGTCAAACGGGGAGAGTCTGACCAGACGATGTACACCCCGCTCCGAGCGAAGATATCCATAGCACCATTCGCCGCTGATAGCCAGGGTTGCGCTCTTGATGCCCGTTTCTTCACCAAGGCTGCGATCCAACACATCGACGCGATAGCCCTGCGCCTCTGCCCAGCGGATGTACATCCGCTCAAGCATTGCAGCCCAATCCATCGCATCGACGCCACCTGTGCCCGCGTGGATCGCCAACAGGGCATCCTCGCGATCATATTCGCCCGAGAGCATAGTGGTGAATTCAAGATTCTCGATGGTCTGACTCAGATCGGCCAGTTCCTGTTCCAGATCCTTGCGCAGGGACTCGTCGTCCAGCGCAGCCAGCTCAGCGGCATCCGCAATGCGCTGGTTCAGGGACTCCCACCGGTCAAGTTCTGCCCGCAGCCGGGCTGCCTTCTGCATGAGCTGCTGAGCGGCCTGAGCATTGTCCCAGAATCCGCTCTCTCCGGCTGTCTGATCGATCTCGCTGAGCTGCTGGCGTTTGTTAGCCAGGTCAAAGACGCACCATGAGTGCCTGGGTTCGATTGTTAAGGTCATTCAAGACATCGATCAGGTCGTCCATACGTATTGCCTCCTGGCAGGGATAACATGTCCAGTACTTGGACAAGCCGTCACTCAAACAGCCCGTCAACAAAGGCTTCAGCGTCGAATGCGGTAAGGCTTTCGACGTTTTCACCGGTTCCCACAAAACGGATCGGAAGGCCAAGCTGGCGCGCGATGCCAAATGCCATCCCGCCGCGCGCCGTGCTGTCGAGTTTGGTGATGATGATTCCGGTCACGCCCACCGCCTCCTGGAAATGCGCGGCCTGCGCGAGGGCGTTCTGTCCCGTTGTACCATCAACCACCAGCCACACCTCATGAGGGGCTTCGTGAACGCTCTTGGCAGCCACTCGCCGCACCTTCTGCAGTTCTTCCATCAGGTTATGCTTGGTATGCAAACGCCCTGCTGTATCCACCAGAACCAGATTGTGCTCGCGCGCCCTCGCTGCGCGGATAGCGTCATAGGTCGCAGCGCCAGGATCGCCACCCATCTGCCCCGCGACAACCGGGATGTTTAGCCTCCGGCCCCACGTCTGGAGCTGTTCGATAGCGGCTGCTCGATAGGTATCTGCTGCGGCCAGCAGAACGGACCAGCCCTCGCTGCTCAGGCGATGCGCCAGCTTGGCGATCGTCGTGGTCTTTCCCGACCCATTCACGCCTACGATTAAGACCACGTTGAGCTGGCGTTCGCGCAGCAGATTGAGTGGCCGAACCGGCGGCAGCGACTGCAGCAGCGCTTCACGCAATGCCTGCTGAAGCTGAGCGCGGGTGCTCAATCCCATGGCTCGCACCCGCTGTTGAAGCGCCTGCACAACTTCGGTAGCCGCTTCCACCCCCAGATCAGCCTGCAGCAGCAGCGCCTCAAGTTCGTCCCAGGTAGATTCACCAATCTCGGAGGTGCCCAGCAGGGCGGCGATTCGTCCGAAGACAGACTGGCGTGTGCGGAGCAGGGCATCTTTCAACATACGCGGGCACTCAGTAGAATCAGGCTGCGACCGCGGGAGTATACCACATCGCCAGCCTTAGCCGCATGGCCAGAATTGCCGTCTGCTTTCGCTCAGGGCTATAATCCCCCCACACTGAATAGGATGGAGCCAGACTTGTCAACACTCAGCCATGTTGATAACGAGGGACGCATCTCGATGGTCGATGTGTCCCCCAAACCGGAGACGGCGCGCTCGGCAATCGCCCGGGGTATGGTGACGATGAAGCCTGCCACACTGGGCCTGATTCGCGACAACAGCGGGGAGAAGGGCGACGTCCTGGCTGCTGCGCAACTGGCCGGAATCATGGCAGCCAAGCAGACAGCAGCACTGATCCCCCTGTGTCATCCGCTTCCGCTAACACATGTGGAGGTTAGCCTGCGCGTAGATGATGCGCTTTCCGCCGTGCTAATCGAAGCAAGAACGCGTACCACAGCCCGGACCGGGGTC
Source organism: Anaerolineae bacterium (assembly GCA_034435035.1). Lineage (GTDB taxonomy): Bacteria > Chloroflexota > Anaerolineae > Aggregatilineales > UBA3940 > JAHEME01. The sequence goes on from DAOTXW010000068.1 coordinate 44,286, forward strand.
GAAATGGAGGCCCTCACAGCCGTCGCCATAGCGGCCCTGACCGTGTACGATATGACCAAGTCTGTCGACCGTGGCATGCGCATCGAAGCCATTCGCCTGGTCGAAAAGCATGGTGGCCAGTCAGGAGATATGATACTGGAGTAGCAATGCGTATCACGGTACGTCTGTTTGCCACGCTGCGGGACAGAGCGCAGACGGGATTGGCCACGCTGGATGTGGCGGAACCCTGTACAGTGAGCGACCTGATGGCAGCGCTGGCAGCCAGATATCCCTTGCTGGCTGATGCGCTGCCATCAGCGCTGGCTGCCGTCAATCAAGAATATGCTTCCCTCGATGATGTGATTGCCGATGGCGATGAGGTGGCATTCTTTCCGCCAGTAAGCGGAGGAGCGCCTGAGAAATGGCCCGAACTGCTGGCGGTCACCGAAGATCAACTTGACCTCAATGAGATAGCGGCAGCGATCACCCAACCCGAGACGGGAGCAGTCGCCATCTTCAGCGGCATCGTCCGCGCCGTGACCTCCAGCACGGAAGGTGAAGCGCGGCACACCAGTGAGCTGCTGTACGAAGCCTACGCCCCGATGGCCCACAAGACGCTGCAACAGGTTGCTGCCGAGATCAGGCAGCGGTTTGCTCGTGTGCAGGGAATCGCCATCATTCAACGCCTCGGCCGGTTGGAGGTGGGGACTCCGACGGTGGTAGTGGCCTGCTCCGCTGGTCATCGCCATGATGGTATCTTCGAGGCCGCGCTGTACGGGATCAACCGGTTGAAAGAGATCGTGCCTGTCTGGAAGCAGGAGATCGGCCCGGGCGGGACCCAGTGGATTGAGGGCGATCACCGCCCTACTCCGACCACACGTCGTTCGATTCCGGTAGATGATCTTGAACCGCGGTGGGGATTCTTCTGCCCGGAGTGCGGTGCCAGCTATCCGCTGAGCGCCGCAGTGGGCACCTGCCAGTGCGGCGAGCCGCTAGAGGTCCAGGGGTTTCCACGTTTTGCCACTGAGCTGATTGCTGCAGACCGGCATGACCTGTGGCGCTACCGCGCGTTGCTGGCGCCGCCCGAAGTTGATCCTCTGTCGCTGGGAGAGGCGGGAACCCCTCTCATCGAGACTGCGCTGCCGGGGCATCGGCTCTTCCTGAAGATGGAGGGACTCAACCCAACAGGATCTTTTAAGGATCGGGGGGCAGCCCTGCTGGTGAGTATGCTGCATGCCGCGGGGATACGCACTATCCATGATGACTCGTCTGGTAATGCTGGCGCCGCCCTCGCTGCCTATGCCGCGCGAGCAGGGATCGATGCGTGTCTCTATGTTCCAGCCAGCGCCGCCCCGGCTAAGCTGGCCCAGATCCAGATGTATGGCGCACGGCTGGTCCGCGTTGAAGGGCCTCGCAGTGCAGCCGCCGACGCTGCCAGAGCGGCGGCAGATCGTGGAGATTCCGTCTACGCGAGCCATATCCTTCACCCATTCTCTGTTGCCGCCTACAAGTCTCTGGCCTACGAGGTGTGGGAACAGCTCGACCATCACGCACCAGATGCTGTGGTCTCTCCGGCAGGGCATGGGTCCCAGATTCTAGGGCTCTGGTGGGGATTCGGCGACCTGCATCAGGCTGGACTTATCGCACGAATACCCCGCCTCATCGCAGTGCAGGCAAGCCGGTGCGCTCCACTCTGGCAGCTGATGCACGCAGAGAGCCGGGACGCCGAACCGCCGGAAGAGTCCGAAACGATTGCGGAGGGGATACGCATCGCGCAGCCCGTCCGCTGGAAGGCCGTCCTGCGCGCGATTCGCGGCAGCGGCGGCACGGTTGTGGCAGTATCGGAGACCGACATTCTGGACGGACTGCGAGAGATGGGACGCCTGGGAATCGGCGTGGAGCCGACCAGCGCAGTAATCTGGCCAGCGCTGAAGCAGATTCGCGATCAGCTTCCCCCCGCAAGCACCGTAGTCGTCTCGATCAGTGGCTCTGGCCTGAAGACCCCACCTGCCATTGTGCAGCAATCACTTGAAGCGATCCCGGAAGTTTGAGCAGAGAGGAGCAGCCCCATGCAACGCATCGTCGTCACCGGCTACGGAGCGCTCAGTTCACTGGGTCTGACCGCCGAAGAATGCTGGCAGAGTGCCCTTGCCGGCAGGTCGGGTCTGGGCCCAATCACCCTGTTTGATGTCAGCGACTTCCCGGTGCAGGTAGCCGCTGAGGTGAAGGGTTTTGATCCTGAGGCCTACCTGGATCGGCGCGAGGCTCGCCGTCAGGATCGCTTCGAACAGTTTGGCAATGTCGTGGCCCTTGAGGCGCTCAAGCACAGCGGACTGGAGATCACCGATCAGAATCGCGATCGGATAGCAGTCATTATCAGCAGCGGCGTGGGCGGCATGGACGCCATCATGGAGCAGGTGACCACGGTTGTTAACGAGGGGCCGCGGCGCTTGAGTCCTTTTGCGATTCCCCGCATCATGAGCAATGGCGCAGCCGGGACGGTCAGTATCGCGCATGGGTTGCGCGGGCCGTCGTTCTCAGTTGGTTCCGCCTGCGCGTCCGCCTCTGACGGAATCGGCATGGCCCTTCAGCTGTTGAGAGCCGGAATCGTCGATGTGGCGCTTGCTGGCGGCTCGGAGGCAGCGATCTCGCCACTGGGAGTCGGTTCTTTCTATCGGATCGGCGGCTACACTTCACGCTCTAGCGATACACCCTCTCCCTTCAGCCGTGACCGCGACGGTCTCGTCATGGGAGAAGGCGCTGCAGTACTGGTGCTGGAGACGCTGGAGCACGCACGCGCACGCGGAGCAACCATCCATGGTGAGATTGCCGGCTATGGAGCATCCGCTGATGCGTTTCACTTGACTGCGCCGACTGAGGATGGATCGGGCAGCGCGCTGGCGATCCAGCGTGCGATGGAGGATGCCCGGGTGCAGCCTCAGGATATCGACTATATCAATGCGCATGGAACGGGCACTCCGCTGAACGACGCCTCTGAGACTCTGGCCATCAAGCGAGCCCTGGGTGAGCATGCCTATAACATCCCGATCAGCTCCACCAAAAGCATGACCGGTCATATGATGGGCGCCACAGCGGCCCTGGAGGCTGTGTTTTGTCTGCAGGCTCTGCGTGATGGAGTTGTGCCACCCACGATCAACTTCCATGAACAGGATCCGGACTGCGATCTGGATTACGTCCCTAACCAGGCACGAGAGATCCCGGTGAAGGTGGCAATGAGCCATGCATTTGGCTTTGGCGGGCACAACTCAGTGCTTGTCTTCCGGGCGTTTGATGAGTGACAGCAGCAGTGAAGTCTCTGCTTGATCTGGATGCCTTCCAGCAGCATAACGGGCTGCAATTCACTGACATCAGGCTGCTGCGGACTGCCCTGACTCACCCGTCCTTTGCCAATGAGCATCCCGGGCAGGGCGTCGAGGACAATCAAAGGCTTGAGTTCCTGGGCGACGCAGTTCTGACATTGATCAGCAGTGATTGGCTGTACGAACATCTTCCCGGCGCGCCGGAAGGCCAGCTTACAAGGCTGCGGTCGGCCCTGGTCCGCAGCGACACGCTGGCCGCGCTGGCTGAGCAATGCCAGATCGGCGAGGCACTCCGGATGGGCCACGGCGAAGAGAGCACCGGAGGCCGCCAGCGCCCCACAGCGCTCTGCGACGCTTTTGAGGCACTGGTGGGGGCTCTCTATCTTGACCAGGGGATCGAAGCGGCCCGTGCATTCAGTCTCCCCCTGCTGGAGCAGGCGCTCGCCGTGATTCATCAGGCAGGAGCCGATCGGGATCCAAAGAGTCTGCTGCAAGAATGGGTCCAGCGACATCTTGGCCTGACGCCTGAGTACGTGACAGTTGACACTCAGGGTCCGGACCATGCGAGGCTCTTCACAGTGGAGGTCCTGCTGGGTGGTCAGCCCTACGCGCGGGGTACAGGCTCGCGTAAACAGCTCGCGGCTCAGGATGCGGCACGCCGTGCTCTGGCTATGCTGCAAGCCGAGCACGGGGGCGGCTGATGCGCCTGTTCATCACAGGTGCCAGCGGAGACCTCGGCCGCCCATTGAGTCAGCTGGCAGCAGACCGGCACACCGTGTGTGCGACCTATCTTGAGCGCGCCCATGTCGGCGGGGGCTTCCCCGTGCAGTTGGATCTTCGCAACCGGGACGATGTGCGACGCGCTGTCAGTGCATGGAATCCGGCTGTGATCATCCATGCCGCCATCTCGGATCGCTCACCCGGAATGGATACCGCAGCGCTGACAGCGGCCCAGAATCTCAGCGATGCGGCCGCCGCGGTTGGCTGCCGGATCATCTTCCTGTCAACCGACATGATATTTGATGGCAGCGGCGGCCCTTATCATGAGGATTCTCGCCCTGCTCCCCGCTCCGACTATGGGCGCGTCAAGCTGGCATGCGAACAGCACCTCCTCAGCAATCTGCCAGCGTGTCTGGTGGTACGGACAAGCCTGATCTACGACTTCCATCCGTCCAACCGGCAGGTGGGCTGGATGCTTGACAGGCTGGCATCGGGCGGTCGGATTCCCCTGTTCGTAGATGAAGTGCGCCACCCGATCTGGTCGTGGAATCTGGCAGAGGCGCTGCTGGAGCTCTGTCACCTGCCCGTGACCGGAATACTGCACGTCGCCGGGCCAGAGCCGCTTTCGCGTTTCAAGTATGGCTGCGCCCTGCTCTGGGCACTGGGATACGATCCGGCCCAGGTGGTGGAACCCGTCTACGCCGCCGATAGAGCGCCGGACCGTCCGCGCGATCTCAGACAGGACCTGAGCCGGGCACAGACTCTGCTGGCCACTCCATTGCTGTCACTCCCAGCCGCACTTGCCCGCGCCAAAGCTCAGCAGCGCATGACAGGCTAAGGCCAGATAACTTCAACGACAACAAGGCGGTGATCAGTCGCTGTGCTGGCAACCTGGCTGGAGTCTGCCGGAATTAGGCCCCGAACAAACACATAGTCGTGCCGGATGCCAGGGTTAGAAGCCGGGTATGTGAATCCGCGATCGATCCCCAGCACAGTATCTGGATCCAGGAAATCCGCGGCGAGGAACTGCTGGTAAGCGGAATCGCCCGGCGGCGAACCCAGATCAACGCCAACGATGAGGGGCAGCGCCTCCTCCACCAGACCGAACACCAGCGCGACCTGCTGGAGACGCTGGGCCTCATCGGAGGGGCGCATGTGGGCGGCAATCACAGCCACGGCGCGCCCCTGCACAGGCTCGATGCGGCCATAGACAGCGGATGTCTGTTCGGGGGATCCCGGAAGAACCTGCCCCCTCCCCTGCAGGATGGGCCAGCGCGACAGAACAGCAACGCCGTGCAGGTGCTCGACGGCTGGTTGGTAGATTTGAAACATACCCAGGTGGCGGGCCAGATACTCAACCTGATCAATCCCATAGCTGATCGGGCTGCCCGCATCGACTTCCTGCAGAATCACAATATCAGCCTGGCTGACCTCAACCGAGCGAGCAATCAGCGCCAGTTGATATCTTCCCGTCTCATCATATCCGTGGTTAAGATTGTAGGTAGCGACACGCAAACTTGCTGACGCCGCAGGCGTCTCCGTAGGTTGGACAGCCCCGCTCAGCAGCAGGCCGAGGACGACTGCAGGCGCTACAAACGCAGGGGCAAGCGACGAGAGCAGCGCCGGCGAGGCCAGCCAGGGATCGTCTTCACGCCACCGCAAGCGCGGCAGTGCTGCCAGAGCGGCAGCCACCAGAATCACCACGAGACCCTGTCCACGCAGCACGCCAGCGACCCGTCCGTACACAAATGTAGAGCCATACAGATAGGTCAGCCCTACCATAGCCGCCACCGCGACCATCATCGAGGGACCAACCTGCTCCGTCTCTGAGGCATCAGGCGGTTCCACGAACCACCAGGCCAGCATCACACACATGAACTGCGCAACAACCAGCGCGCCCGCTGCGCCAAACCCATCCAGGCGATTTCCGAGCACCAGCATCGTCAGCATCAGAAACAGCCAGACCCACCCCCGCAGACGGTCGTCAAAAAGATCCAGTGCCTCGCCCACTGCCCGACGTACGCCGGGCAGGAGTGGCAACGCGGTGGCCGCCAGCATCCATGCAACCAGGGATCCCCTCGGCACGGCAGCCCAACGGGCAGCAACGCCCGGATTGCCCAGCACCATCAGCTCAAGCACCAGCCAGCCGCCCACAGCCAGCCCGCCGACGGCTGTCAGGTTTGCGGGTTCGTATGGTTCGTATCGAGCTGCCCGCCGGGCAGCCACGGCAACCCCAGCCAGGCATGCACTGATGGCACACAGAACCACCAGCATCGGCATACGAAGCCGGAGGTCACCTATGGGGATGTCAGTCAGTGGTCGGAGCAGCGGGTCAAAAGTATCTGGCGCTCGCAGCAGCTGTTCCATCGCCACAGCCGCTGACAACGCAGGTGCCACAGCTCCTGCCCTCGCCCGTATAAGGGAAGTCAGATAGATCGCTCCAAGCCCAACCAGAACCAGACTGGCATAGAGCTGCACATCCAGATGCGGGACCGCTATAGCAGCACGAGCGGCGGCCACCCCAATGGCGCTCAGAAGCAATACACGTGGCAGGTGAGTGCGTGCACGGGGAACTAACCATGGAGCGGCCAGTGCAGCCAGAAGCGCCAGATGTGCGTACGCCAGGCGAGACTCTACAGGGTTCCCGTCCAGTGTCCGATGAACCATGCTGAGCGCCATCGCCAGTGCAGATCGGGTCGCCTGCAACGTAAAAAGCGTCACCATGGTCGCTTCTAACAGTCTGAACAGACGCCCGGAGGTCATGGCAGCAGCTCCCTGTTTGGGTATGTAGCACGGCGATTATATAATTGCCGTCATCGTTCTCGAAAGTCCCCCTACCCCAGGAGCTGCACATGGCCAGCGCCGATCTGATCCTGACACACGGCCTCGTGGTGACCATGGATGCCGGGTTTCGTATCATATCCGATGGCGCAGTAGCGATCGCTGGAGATTCACTGATCGCCATTGGCAAAACAACCGAAGTGCTCGAGACTGTCAGTGCGCCCCAGATCGTGAATTGCGGCAACAGAGTCATCATGCCCGGGCTGATCAATGCCCATACGCATGCTGCCATGACTCTGCTGCGGGGTTTGGCCGATGACCTCCGGCTGGATGTATGGCTGATGGGCTATATGATGCCCACCGAGCGGGAGTTCGTCAGCCCGGAGTTTGTCCGGCTGGGCACACTGCTGGGCTGCGCAGAAATGATTCGATCCGGCGTCACCACCTTCTGCGACATGTATTACTTCGAAGATCATGTCGCAGAGGCAACCGTTGAGGCCGGCATGAGAGCCATTCTCGGGCAGACTGTACTCAAGTTCCCAGCCCCGGACGCGGAGAGCTACGAAGTCAGCCTGAACGCATGCCGCGAGTTTATCTTGCGCTGGAAGGATCACCCGCTGGTCATCCCCGCCGTATCTCCTCATGCCCCCTACACTACCACGCCAGAGATTCTCTCCGCCTGCGCGCAGATGGCAGCAGAATTTGACGTCCCGCTGCATATTCATCTCAGCGAGACCGCTCTGGAGGTCATTGAAAGCCGCCGGCATCATGGCATGCCCGTGATTCCCTGGGTCAAGAAACAGGGTTTGTTTGACGCCAAGGTGATCGCCGCACACTGTGTGCATGTCGATGAGGGGGAGATCCGCACGCTGGAACATCATCGGGCAGGCGTCGCTCACAACCCGACCAGCAACCTGAAGCTGGCCAGTGGGATCGCACCGATCCACCAGATGCTGGCGCTGGGGCTTAATGTGGGAATTGGCACCGATGGCGCTGCCAGCAACAACGATCTGGATATGTTTGAGGAGACTCGCCTTGCCGCGCTGATCGCCAAGGTCGCGACGGACGACCCCACCACACTACCAGCACGGCAAGCCCTGGCAATGGCTACGAGCATGGGAGCGCGCGCTCTGCACATCGACCACCTCACGGGGTCGCTTGAGGTCGGTAAGCGTGCTGACCTGATCATGGTTGAGATGGACGGCTTACATAACTGGCCACACTTCGAGCGCAGCGCGGAAGCAGTGTACTCCCGCCTGGTGTACTCAGCCAAGAGCACCGATGTCACTGACGTCCTCAGCAATGGACGCTGGCTGATGCGCGACCGGCAGCTGACTACCATCGACCTTCCGGGGCTGCTGGCACAGGCCAGCGAGATGGCCAGGCAGATCGACACGTTCCTGGTCGCCCGTGAAGGCGATGTTCTGAGCAAGCTGCTGGCCATCGGAGAGTTGCAGCAAGAAGAGAGCTTCGAGGTGCAGGTCAAGGCGCGCCTTGAAGACCTGTCTCTGGTAGACCGCATCCTTCAGCATCCGGAAGTTCGCATTGTCAAGTCGTCCAGGTACCGGCAGTACGACACCTACTTTGAATTCCTGGAGCAGGACTACCGCTTGCGCTATCGGGAAGATGACTTTCTGGGCCCCGATGGCGCCGTCACCACGGTGCGATCCCGGCTCACACTGACCACTGTCGGGAAGGAGTTGGAATTTGACAATGCAGTATTGCTATCGCGGTCACGGTACATATCCGCCGCGACGCGGCCCCTGCGCTTCTACCGCGAGTACTTTCATGCCAGCCGGGAGCGCACCGTGGTCAAGGAACGCAGCCGCTGGCACATCGACTATCGGGGGCTGCGGTTGTACGTGAATGTTGATGAACTTACGGAGCCAGCAGTTGATGGGCACTATTTGGAGATCAAGAGCAGAACCTGGTCCAAGCGCGATGCTGAGGAAAAGGCGCGGGCGCTCTCCGATCTGCTGACCTACGCCGGAATTATCAGGAGCGCACTGGTACGAGATGAGTATCTTTCTCTGGTGGAATAAGACGATCGGCATCGCTAACCCGGCTGCTCAAGCCGGAAGCCATGCCCTCTCACTGTGACAATGTAGTTCTGCTCTGGATCCACCTCAGCCAGGCGATCCCGCAGGCGTCTCACCAGCGCATCAATGGCCTGCTCGCTGATGCCCTCTTCGACGGCCTCTGGCCACACGGCCTGCACTACATCCTCGCGAGCGCAGACGCCGCCGTTGGCGTCCACCAGGAGTTCCAGGAGGCGGTACTGATAAAGCGAAAGCTGGGGATCTAGCGCCACGCCATTGACAAAGACCTGGCGCCGATGTCTATCCAACCTGAGTCCGACATCCCCGGCTTCAGCCTGTTCAAGCGATAACGGGACGGTTGACTCAGAGCCCACGAATTTGAGCTTGACGCTCAGCGCAATCTGGATCTCATCACCCTCTTCCAGTGCTCGGATACCCTCCAGGCGTGCCGCGTTGACATGCGTTCCGTTCTTGCTGCCCAGATCCTCCACGTAGCAGACCCCGCCCTGTTTGACTATCCGCACGTGTTCCCGGGATACCCGTCGCTCGGGTATTACTATGTCACAGTGCCCACCGCGCCCTATCAAGAATTGATCGGTATGCATGACCCACTGCTGCCCTCGCATGGGCCCTTCGGTGATGATCAGAACCGGTTTATCTGTATCGCTCAGGTGATTGCTCACACTCGGCTCCTTGACAAACCTTTTACCAGCGGTTAATGTCTGCCCATACTTTACCGCTGGCGTCCGCTAACGCCAAGCGCCACGCACCTGCCTGCGTGATAGAGGAACAAGCCTTATGCTGCCGCCGTTGAAGCCGGACAGTATCCTGCGATCGCGTTATCGCATCGATGGGATTGTTGGCCAGGGGGGGATGGGCTCAATCTACCGGGCTGAGGATACCCGTCTGGCAGGTCGTTTCTGCGCGATCAAGGAAGTCCAGGTCGATGCACGCCTGGCCTCTGCCGAGCAGGAGCAGGCCCGCGAGCAGTTCTACCGCGAAGCGACCGTCTTAGCACGCCTGGACCATCCCAACCTGCCCAAGGTATCGGACTTCTTCGATGAGGGGGGGCGCGATTTCCTGGTGATGGACTTCGTGCCAGGAACGGATCTACGCCAGAAAATTGAGGAGGCCAGCAGCAGCGGCAGCTTTTTGAGTGAGCGGCAGGTTATGGACTGGGCGTCCCAGCTGTGTGATGCTCTCGCCTACCTCCACAGCCAGGATCCACCGGTCCTCCACCGGGACATCAAGCCAGCCAACATCAAGTTAACTCCAGATGGGCTGATCAAGCTGGTTGATTTCGGGCTCGTCAAACTCATGGTGCCCGATGACATCCGCACCATCACCATTGTACAGGGGCGCGGCACCGCCGCTTATACACCTCTGGAGCAATATGGCGGAGACATGGGGCATACAGACCCACGGTCCGATATTTACTCGCTGGGGGCAACACTTTACCATCTGCTGACCAACCAGACGCCGGCAGAAGCTAAGGTCAGGTTTCTGCAGCCATCTGCCCTCATCCCCCCGCGGACGGTCAATCCGGCCCTCAGTCTGCGCACCGAACAGGCTATCCTCTGGGCTATGTCGATGCACCCTGACGATCGCCCATCGGATGTCGGAACGCTTCGCGATCTCCTGCTTTCGACCGGGCCGCTGAACCTGTGGCCAGCGCTGGTTGGTCAGCAGCGTCTTCAGCAGGTAGCGCCGGTGAATCGAGCGCTGGGTGCTGCTACCGTGGTTCTGCTGTTAATCGCCCTTCTGGTCACGCTGTTCGCGCCATCATGGACGCCGTAAGCTCTGGTTCAGGCGCTCGCTTCGAACACGCATTATCACCAGCACCCCGCCAAGGCCCAGCAGCCCTCCAATCCAGGTAGCCGTTGCCGGCCCCCAGGCATCTCCCATCAGCGCATGCCAGGCCGCTGCGCCGGGCAGCATCAGCGCATAATAGTTGTACCCGAACAGGCCCAGCACCAGCACTGGCAGCGCGAGCAGCAGCCCATAGTTAAGATCGTGCGTTCGCAGGCCGAAGACATAGACTCCCAGAGCCAGCGCGACAAGACCGCCAAGCGCCAGATACAGATCTGCAAAGTCCACACTCGGGCTGGTCGGGGGCAGTTCGGTGGGCAGCGCAGGAACCGGGGTCGCCACGCCGCTGCCCTCAATCGGCGCAGTGGGTGTCTCCGTGGGTGGCGGGGTGCTGGTGGGGACTGCCGGCGTGCGCACAACAATGGTTCCTTCGCCTGTCTCGGTGATCACCAGTTGGATGGTTTCGGAGTTGCGGGCGGGTGGGCTGACTGCGGATATCTGTAGCTCACCCGGGCGATCGAGTAGAAGATTGAGCTGTGCGACCCCCCCGGTCGTGGTCAGCGGCTCGCTATTGCGCAGGCCCTGGTTGACATAGTTGACAACAAACTCAACAGGCGTACCATCGGGAACCGCATTCCCATTGCGATCGACAATCACACCAGCGCTGAGCTGGATCGTATCGCCCTGGCGCGGGGCCAGTTGAGCATCCTCCCCGGCATCCGGCTGGCCAGCCCGCTGGATTTGGTAAGTAAGGGCGATGATCTGCGCGGGATCGGGCGCAGTAGCTTCAAGTATCTGATAGTTCGCCGCAGCAACGGATACCGGCGCGGCTCCTGGCAACGGCACCCCCTGAAAGAGCGCCCGGGCAGCTACATCGATGAAAGGCTGGCTGTAGCCATACAGTGCGTAGTATGCCGTCAGCTTACTCACCTCGGTGGCGTCCAGATAATACGGCGCGCCCAGCGCCATAACCACAATCTGTGGGTCGTTGGCAACTGGTGTGCTGGCCAGGAAACGCTTCACAGCATCGGACGATGGCAGCTCGGGGGTCACGTCCAGCATGACAAACACGATCCAGTCAGCCTGCTCCAGAGCGATGGCCAGCTCATTCGGCTCCGGCGTCGCATCAGCAGATGCCGGCTGCAAGCCAAAGGTCAAGTAGTCAACCAGCTGCGCGAAGCTGAAGCTCTGAATGGTCGCCAGGCTCACCAGTCCGGTTGCCTCTGGCCCATACTGGCGCAGAATCGCAGATTGCAACGCGTCGACCGGTACCAGAGGATGCTCAACACAGGTGCTGCATCGCCGTTCTGTCCGGTTGTCCGTGATGATCACAATCCGGTCGTCGGGACCCGGTGATACCAGAAGTTCGGCCTGGTCTGGTGACAGCAGGGTCAGAGCATTCTGGGCAATGCTCAGCGTAACGCCTTCCTGCTGCCCGAGGCTGGCAAGGTCGCTAGACGCGGGCAGGACATTCTCAAGCTCAAACGTGCCGTAGAGATCGAGTTTCTTCCTAAGGATTCGCCGTACGGACTCGTCAACGCGCGTCTGGAAGGCTGGATCCTCTTCATACTGCTGAACGAAGAACAAAATGGTATCTATCACAGCTTCAGTCTGATCGACCGGAGGGTTATTGCCGAAGGCGCCCAGATAGAGCAGGTCATTACCGGCCATAAAGGCTTCCTGCGCAATACGGCGATTATAGAAAGTTGTCTCCTGAGGATCGTAGAAGCGCCTCACGCCTCTCAGGCCCAGCGCATCGGTCATCAGCAGCCCTCCCGACGCCCGCCATGAAGCAACTGGCTCAAGGCGCAGCAGAACCTGAAGTGCCTGCGGATCAAGGCTGATAGGCCGTGTATCAAGGCGAGGATTATCCCCCTGAAAACCGCGGTACTTGATGTGCCCGGTCATGAGGCCATCTGCCACTACCGGCGGATCTGACAGATTGGCTGTCACAGCGAAGAAGGGCTTCAGATCGGATTGAATGAGCTGATCCAGAGAACGCCGAATGGTTGGGATTTCAACTGTGGCCAGGCGATCCGCGCCGCCGTGCCCGGGGAAATAGCGAGGGATCACCAGCATGCGCCCCTGGCTCCCCTCATGAACGCCCCGGACATAGGAAGTGACCATGCGCGACACCCAGAAAGGCTCACCTCCGAACTCCCGGGTGCCCAGATCGCCGGTGGTGAAGGGCTGCGGATTCTCGACGACGTCGGCGGCAGGGCCCAGCAGGAGATTGACTCCCAGCGCCGCCAGTTCTTGGCCAACGACCGTGCCCGTCGCCTCAGCAAACGCAGGATCCCATGTAGCGCCGATGGCCATATTGGTCGGCATCGGGGTCAAACCCGACTCCGAAGGCAGGTAAGTCCCTGCAAGGCCCTCCGGCTCGACCCCGATCAGAAGCGGCACGTAGGGCCCAGGGCTAATCGGAGGGCCCGGGATATCGGTCGGCGGGAACTGCCGCCGCTCGGCTGCCACCGTCTGCAGCGCAACGGTCAGCTGGTAGGTATCTTCGACGAGGCCGCCGGTGCCTGTGAAGTTGTCGTTCGCTGCAACCAGAATGACCCCACCTACCCGATAGCGCGTGATCAGCCGGTAGATGGACGACTCAGGGCCAACATCGCTGCCATAGAAGGTAACCAGGAACAGCTGCCCAACACGATCCTCAACGCTCATCTGCGCCAGAATCGCTTCCACCTCCGGATCGAGCTCCGTCTGCGCAGGAGGCTGCAGCAGCGCGCTCTGGAGATTGAGGCTCAGGCAGATCAGCAGAATATCGAGTATCCGGCGCATCGGTCTAAACGGGGCCATTTCAGGTCAGGTGATGAGATGAAGTATAACGCGGGGCTGCCTCTGCCACCAAAGCCGCTACCATCGACTGCACGTAGGGTAATCGGCGCATGCACGTTGATACCTGCCGCAGGGAGTATGCTATTGTAGAGATGCGGACGCCTTCTTCTCCTCCTCAATGAAAGATGTCGCCATCCTCTGGCGGCATTTTTCATTTGTTGCCATATTCGCGGTCACGACGAGCATCGCTCAGCCCGGTCACAGCCAGGACGGAGAGGGTGAGCAGGCAGCCAGGCGCAACGGCGATCCATGGCGCGGCCCGGAGATAGGTGCGCCCTTCGCTGATCAGACGCCCCCAGCTCGGTACAGAAGGCGAGCCGGCCAACCCAAGAAACTCAAGGGCAGCCAGATTCATAAGCGCCCACGCATAGATGACGGGGGCAAAAGCAGCAGCCTGCATGCCGACATTAGGCAGCAGATGCCGAGCCACAATGCGCCACCAGTCTGCCCCCAAAGCACGCGAGGCCTCGACAAACAGACTTGCTCGCACCGAAAGGACTGCACCGCGCACCAGGCGTGCACAGGTTGGGACAAGAGCCATCCCCACGCCAATGGCAGCTGTGAGTGTCCCGGTACCTGCCAGCGCGACAATCAGCAGCGCCATCAACAGCCCGGGCAGGGCAAGCCAGATGTCGATGATCCGGCTGAGGAATCGATCCGCGACTCCCCCTACCCCACCGGACACAGCGCCGAGACTCGCGCCCAGGCCGAATGCCACGGCAGATGCGAGCGCCGCGCCAGCCAGGGTAGTGCGCCCTCCCCAGACAGTGCGGCTCCATACATCACGCCCAAAATGATCCGTCCCAGCAGGATGATCAGCCCCAGGTGGCCGGAACTGATTCTGCGGAGAAGCCGCCTGCGGATCCAAGGGGGCGGTCAGCGGAGCCAGCGCCGCCAGCCCGACAATGGCAGCCAGCGCGCCAGCCCATATGCCAGCGAGCACACGTTGTCGCTTCATGGCGCAGACAGGAGGCGGGGATCGAGCAAGACCCGCAGGGTATCGGCCAGGAGATTGAGCAAACTGTAGGCCAGTGCAGCCAGCAGAACAATCGCCGCCACGACCGGCAGATCACGGGCAAGGACCGCCGCCAGCAGAAGGCGTCCCACCCCCTGGCGCGCAAACAATACCTCCGTGACCACCGCCCCGCTGAGAAGGTAGCCAAATTGAAGCGCCAGCAGGTCGAGCAGCGGCAGGAGGCCGATTCGCAGGCCATGCCGCCGAACTGCCCGCGACCGCGGCAGTCCGCGCGCCAGCGCTGCACGGAAGAATGGCTCGTGCAGAGCCTGGGACAGGCCCGCATCAGCCGCCCGGGCGATGCTACCCGCCGTGCTCAGGCCCACGACCAGACTCGGAAGCAGCAGGCCGGTGGTAGCATGGTTCCCCCCGTCCGACGATCCACCCAGGATCACGCCAAAGACAAGAATGACCAGCGTTCCGGTGACGGTGACCGGGACCGCCAATAGCAGGCCGGCCATGAGGCGAGCAGCGAGCTTTTCAGCACCCCGGCTTGCCGCCGCTGAGGTGATTCCCAGAAAGAGACCGATGATCGTGGCTACTATCAGTCCACCGCCGGCCAGTGAAACAGTGGCTGGAAGCTGATGGGCGAGCATGACTGAGACGGGCTGGCCAGTCGCCCATGACACACCCGTATCGCCCCGAGCCAGGGACTCCCAGTACTCCAGATACTGTACAGCCAGTGGACGATCCAGCCCGAGAGCTGCGCGGCGCTGCTCCAGGACGCGCTCTGTGGCAGTGCTTTGCTGAAGCGCTGCCACCGCGGGATCGCCCGGCAGTACATGGATGGCGAGGAACACCAGCGTTGCCGCAGCCCAGGCCGTTACAAGCGACGCGGCCAGCCGCCGCAGAAGCGATGCTGCCATAGTTCAGTAGCCCAGCCCAATATCCGTTAAGTAGGGAAACCATCCTTGCGCGTCATAATGCAGCCCCTGGACGGCAGACACTGCGGCATTAAGATTGACGGTCTCACGAATGGGCAGCACCAGGGCCTGATCCATGATCCGCTGCTGAACCTGAGCATAGAGCCGCGCACGCTCGCCCGGATCTTGCGCCTGCTGGGCGCTAAGCAGCAGCGCATCAAGCTCAGGATCTGCCACCCGCGACCAGTTATTGCGCCCGCCAGATTGATAAAATGAATTCAGCACGACAGGATCCAGCCCAGAGAAATTCAACGCGATAAGATGGTAGGCTCCGCTGGCAGCCTCCTCGCTGAGCATAGGAAATGAGGCCACCTGGCGAAGAGCTACCTGAACAGCAAGAGTGGACTCCCACTGCGCCTCGAGAAGCTGCGCCACCTCCGGGGTCAGGCTCCACGGAGGCACGACCACTTCCAGTTCCAGCGGCGCTCCATCCGCATCGCGCCAGCCGTCACCATCGGTATCTACCCATCCTGTGCTATTGAAAAGTGCCACAGCCTGCGCGGGGTCATACGCGTATCGCCCTTCGACTGCGCTATCATAGTAGAGGCTCGACGAGTTGAGCGGGCCATAGGCAATCGGCATGTACCCCTGATAGATAGCCTGCACGATGGCCTGGCGATCAGTCCCCAGTATCAGAGCCTGACGCACTGCCAGGTTGGAAGTCGGCATGCGCCCTGTATTGAAGAAGAACTGCAGGGGCTGCCCCGGCACCGGTGTGGGCAGCAGTTGAAGCGGGCTGTCCTCTGCAAGGCTCTTGGCATCCACCGGCAGTAGCTCCCCCATGATCTGCGCTTCTCCGCCCTGGAGTGCCAGCAACCGGGCAGCCGGGTCCTCATAGAAGCGGAAGACGAGCCGCTGCACAGCCGGTGGCCCCGCATTAGCAACTACTGGCGGCCCCCACGCATAGTCAGGATTGCGCTCCAGGACAAGCCGATCGTTGACCACGTACTCAACAAACCGGAATGGGCCGGTTCCGACTTGATGGAACTGATAAGTAGCCAGATCCCACGCCGCGAGGGCAGTTGGCGAAGCCATGCCCAGGTAAGGCTGGCTGAGGCCATCCAGCAGCGGCGCAAAGGGTTCTGAGAGCACCAGTGCCACCCGGGTTGCGTCGATCACCTCAACACCGGTAACCGGGCCGAGCAGCTGCGCGGCCTTGAGCGAGCCGGTAGCTGGATCAAGGATGCGCTCGATGTTCACGCGCACCGCGTCGGCATTGAAAGGTGTGCCGTCATGGAACAGGACATCTGATCGCAGCGTGAAGGTATAGCGCAGGCCATCCGGGCTAACTTCCCAGGAAGTAGCTAGGCCGGGCACAAAGTCACCGGTTTCCGCATCTCTGTAGACGAGTGTGTCGTACACGCTTCGCAGTGGAATGCCAAGCTCCGCTGAAGCGTTTATGTGAGGATCAATTCCGGACGGCACCAGTGTGAGGCCATATACTAATTCCGGCCCCTGGGATACAGCCTGGTCACTGTCGCAGGCGGCCCCCAGCAGGCCGACTGCGGTCATCAGCACAATACTGATGGCCGTCGTGGGCAGTTTATGCCTCATCGCTACCTCCGATTCTTGCCAGGCATCTGTGAGGGTCGCATCGAGTATACGGGATCGCCGCCCGACCCGCCAAGAACCGGAAAACTCGGGGGTGGCAGGGGCAATTGAAACCGTGCGGGCCAGTGTTGTACAATGTGCCACATGGCCACCCAGATCTACGGACGCTGCACGGTGTGCGGTCAGGTGTTGAGCAAACAGCAGACCCACGGCGGCCGCCACTACTGCGATCTGCATTACGCTACATTCGTGCAGGATATGCCGCCATTGTGGCGTGCCAGCACACTCACCTTCGGGGTCCTGGCGCTGCTGGTGCTGGCCCTGGTGATCATCTCCCAGTTCGGTATTGGCTCGGAGACCGAGGTGGGCCGCCTCGCGCTGAGCACAGCTGTGGCGTCTATCCCTGTAGCGGCCTGGTTCGGGTTTCTGTTCCGCTCGGCCGCACGATCCGGCCCGGAGGTGTCTCCCCTGCTCCCAACCATCACGATCTTCGCCGGCCTGCTGGCGGCGGCAGTCGTGCGCCCTATCCTGTTCGACCTCCTGGACATGCGATACTGGCTGGCCGGGCTGTCACCGTCAGGTCGGTTCGCTGCCAACATCACGCTGAACGGATTCGTTCACACCACCGCCCTGTATACGCTGATCCGCTACACGGTCTGGAGAACACCCGCCTTCGCCCACCGCGTTGACGGCCCGCTGTTCGCGCTTGGAGCCGGGCTGGGGTACGGCGCCATGCTGAGCCTTCTGGTCATGCTTGAAGATGGGAGTGTAACCCCGTTGAACGGCGGGCTTGGCATCATAAGCCAGATCTGCGCATATCTGGCCCCCGCGCTCACTCTGGGGTACTTTCTTGGTCGCAATCGCTTTGAAGATCTGCCCGCTTATTTCATGCCCGCAGGTCTGGCGCTCGCAGCCGGCGAGTGTGGACTCATGCTGTATGCGGGGCATGAACTGAACAGCACCCGGCTGAGTATTTCCCAGGACGGCTTCAGCCCCTGGCCCGGACTGATCTTCAGCCTGGCGCTCCTCGTGATCACTTATGCGGCGGTCTTTGGGCTGCTCCGACGCCACAACGCGCTAACCCGGGCGCGCCTGAGGAGCAAGGACTCATGACCACCGCCCCGAATTGGCAGGAACAGCTCGAAGAAGCTGGCTCCGATCTGACGCGGAATGACCGTTTTTCATCCCTGCTCGTGATGGCTTTAGCCACGATCGGGATTGTCTCAGGTCTGCTGTTGCGCCAGACCACGCTGTTCAGCACCTGGCGGTATGTGAATCGCGAGGCAGGTATTGAAGCATCCTACCCAGCTGGCTGGCTGGTCGATGAGCGAGGCAGTTACATTGCGAGGCTGCGCGACGCCAGTGCGCGACCCTACAAGACGCAGTACCTGATCACAGTGGTGCCGGTGGGCTCACCCGCATCCGTACGCAGTGCGCTGGACAGCCTGACCCTTCAGCGCTCCGTAGAGCTGCCCGCCTATCGGGTCCTGAGCGTCCAGGAACTCGTGCTTGCAGACCGCTCCGTCACACAGATGGAGTTCGCCTTCGTCGACACGGACCCCAACCCCTTCATCCAGCGGCTGCCCATTGTTGTACGGGGGTTGGATCGTGTGGTGCTTGACGGAGGCCGGGCGATCGTGGTCACCTATCTGGCGGCTGAGGCCAGTTTTGCGGAGAATCTTCCCGACTTTGAGCGCTTCTTTGCTTCCTTCCAGTACTAGCCGGCAGGGCGACACCCTCCCGGCTCAACCGGTGCATCCTCCAGTGAGAGGCCGGATGCTGGCCGTGCTGGTCAGCCTTCTGGCTGGCTTACTCACGACGGGGCAGGCTCCAGCGCAAACCGGGGTAGAAGACCTGACGGCCCGTCTGGAACGCGCCACCGTGTTCCTGATGCAAACGTATACGGAGGGTGGCACTCAGATTCGCTCCTGCGTGGGTACAGGAACCCTGATCAGTGCCGATGGGCTGATCCTCACCAATGCGCATCTGGCGCTGCCCATCGGGGCCTGCCGGGGCGATAGCCTCGTAGTGGCTCTTCCAGTACGTCTCAATGAGCCCCCGATCCCTATCTACCTCGCCCGGGTAGTCCAGGCTGACCTGTATCGGGATGTGGCCGTCCTGCAGATCACAAGCGCTCTGGACGGCAGCCGCGTGGAACCATCCCTGCTCAATCTCCCGTTTGTGCAGATTGGCGATCCATCCACTATCCTGCCCGGCAATACGTTGACCTTAGTGGGATACCCGGATGCCGGGGGAGCCAGTATCGCTGCCATCAGCGGGATGGTCACGGGGATCACCGCCGAGCGCGGCGGGGGCCGGGCTTCCTGGTTTCGCACCGATGCCGATCTGGGCGGGACAATGAGCGGGGGCGGGGCCTACGACCCATCAGGGTTCCTTGTCGGCATTCCCACAAGCTCACCGGGAACAGATGGCAGCGCTGCCGGGCCCACCTGCCTCAGCATACAGGATAGCAATGGCGATCTTGAGATTGATGCGCTGGATCCCTGCGTACCGATCGGAGCGCCCATCACCCAGATCCGCCCGGTCAGCTTCGCCGCCCCGCTAATTGAGGCGGCTCGCAGTGGGTTTCGCCTCGCTCATCGCTCCCCCCTGATACAATCTATACCCGCGGCCCAGCCCACTATTAGCCGGCTGTTCTTCTCGACAGGTATTACAGAGGCATGGCTGCCCTCGCAGATCATCAGCGCAGCACCAACAGGAACAAGCAGTCTGTATGTGTTCTTCGACTACGCCGAGATGCGGCCTGGCACTCCCTATGAGCTTGTGGTCACCAACAATGGCCTGAAGATGCCCCAGTTTAGCCTGGGCCCACTGGCCTGGAGCGGCGACCGCAGCGGGACATGGTACATAGGGACGGAGAATCTCACCTGGCCAGACGGAAACTATGAGTTTACCGTGCTGATCAATGGGGAGCCTGCAGCAACCGGGGCGATTGTCATTGGGGGCGCACCGGCCGAGCCCACCTTTAGCAACCTTCGCTTTGGCATCCCGGATGCAGCAGGTGGATTTGCCGCCAGCGGCACGCTGCTGCCCACGCAGATAACCCAGATCGATGCCCAGTTCGACTATTCGGGACTCAGCCCCGGTCAGCTTTGGACAGAGATCTGGTATCTGGACGGCAGTGAGGTATCGCGTGCCGAACGCACCTGGGATCTGGAAGCGGCGGGGCAGACCCGGGTAAGCGCCATCAACTATTCGGGGCTGCCCCTGGGAACATATCGATTGGATCTGTTAATTGGTAACAGGCTGGCAGCTACCGGGGATGTAACCCTGGCCGGGAATACAGGCGCCCAGTCGCTTCCTGCCGTTTTCTCGAATGCGCGGGTGACCAGTGGAATCTCCCGCGACGGCCTTCCCGATGGGCAGGCGGGGCCGACACTACCGCTTGGCACCCGCACGCTTTATACGTTCGTCGACTTCGACCTTATGCCAGCCGATCTGCTCTGGACATATCGCTGGTACCTGGACGGTCGGTTGGTTGCCAGCAGCACACAGCCATGGGGTGCGGGCAGTGTCGGGGAAGATTTCTGGGTCAGCCTGGTCAGCGATAGCCCACTGCCGGAGGGCAGTTATGCAGTGGAGGTGCTTGTCGAGGATCTACCCATGTTCTCGGTCAACGTGTCGATCGGCAGCGGCACTCAGCCCATCACGGGCATTGAGGTTGCGGGCGACGAGGTGTTGATCAGCGGCACCGTACTGGACGCGATGACCGCAAAAGGCATTCCTGGCGCCCTGGTCATCGTGCTGGATGTCACACTCGAATCGCCGCAGTTCACCTGGAATGAGGCCGAGATCCACACGCAGGCAATCACGGACGAACGAGGCCGCTTCACACTCCCGCGCGGCCTGCCGCGTGGTAACTTCTATACCGTGTTCGTCTTTGCTGATGGCTACATCACTGTGTTGGAAGACAATTTCGTCATCCTGCGCAACCAGCCATCCCCGGCGGATATCACCATCGAAATGGCCAGACCCTGATACTGGCTACCCCAACCAGTTCTGGATAGCCTCCAGCACTTCCCGGGCGCCGGACTGCTCCAGGTCAAACCACCGGATGCCAGGATCGCCGGGCCGGAACCAGGTATACTGGTGACGGATGAAACGCCGCGTCGCTTGCCTGATGAGGGCAGTCGCTGTATCAAGGTCAATCTCGCCCTCCAGGTAGGCGGAGATCTGCGGATAGCCAAGACTGCTCATTGAAGGCAGTGCTGGGCCGTAACCGGCACGTCTCAACCTGCGCACCTCTTCCACCATGCCCGCCTCGAGCATCGCCTCCAGACGGCTGTCAACGCGCCGATACAGAATATGGCGCGGGCGGGTCAGTCCGATCTGCAGCACACGATAGGGTGGAGGCTGTCGGGTCTGCAGGCGGGAGATCTGCGTACCAGTTAGAAGGTGAACTTCCAGGGCCCGCACCACACGGCGCACATTTCGGGGGTCGATGCGTTCGGCACCGACCGGATCCTGCGCGGACAGCCAGCCATGAAGCGCACCGGCTCCGTACACTTCACTGAAGCCCTCGAGGTCCGCCCGCATGTCATGCTGCGGTGGGATCGGGGGGATGCTCCAGCCCTGCACCACGGCCCGGATGTACTGACCGGTGCCGCCAACAAGAAACGGCAACTTCCGCAAGCGATGAACCTCGTCGATCGCCCGGCAGGCCATTTCCTTGAACTCCGCCACCGTCAGCACCTGATCGGGCTCCAGGATGTCAACCAGATGATGGCGTACGCGGCTGAGCTCACCCGCAGTAGGTTTGGCTGTGCCAATATCCATGTAGCGGTAGATCTGCCGGGAATCAGCAGAGACAATCTCGCCTCCCAGCGAGCTCGCCACCTCCACCGCCAAGGCCGTCTTGCCGACGCCGGTGGGGCCGACAATGACCACCAGCGGAGGATAACCATCATCGATCATCCCGGACTGCATCCCGATACAAGTTCAGCCGGCGAACCAGCCCGGATTCCGCCATCTCCAGCGCCACCACATCAATCCGCCAGCCTGCGCCCTCAATCCCGCGAGCTTCCAGGTAAGCCTGAGCTGACAGCCACAGACGGCGCCGCTTCGCGGGCGTCACCGATTCTTCCGCCGACACCTGCCCCCGCGACCGGCGCAGCCGAACTTCCACGAAGACCCACTCCCCTCGTTCCTGTGCAACCATGTCGATCTCGCCCTGAGCGCAGCGCCAGTTGCGCTCGATCACGGAATACCCGTGTGCGGTGAGGGCCTGAGCCGCCAGGTCCTCACCGCGAGAGCCCCGCTCCGCCGGGGTCATCTCAGGCACCAACGGGGTTGAAGGATCGCCGTCAGTCAAATTGCCGGGTGCTCATGAACTATGCTAGAATGCAGGTGAAGCCACGCACGTTTATGATAGCACAGGGTCACGAGCAATGTACGATCAGCTGTCGATCCCACACGTGCTCAAGCAGGCTGACATCTTCGCAGGGTTGTCCGACGATCACCTTGAGATGATCGCCTCGCTTTGCTATATGGCCCAATTCAATGCGGGCGATATAGTCTTTGAACAGAACTCGGATGGCAGCGAGCTGTACGTGATCGCTGATGGCGAGATTGACATCCAGATTGACCCGGGGCTGCTGCCTGAGCACGATGAGAGAGGTCCGGTTACCATTGCGACCTTCAGGCGCGGTCAGTCCTTCGGCGAGATGGCGCTGGTCGACTCCAATCTGCGGTCGGCATCCGCGTCCTGCGCACAGAATGAGACCTGGGCGGTGGTAATCCCCCGTGAGGCCCTCATGAATCTCTGCTATGAGCAGCCCGGCCTTGGCTTTCATCTGATGCGCAACCTGGCGATCGATATGGCAGCCAAGATCAGGGCCAGCGGCCTGCAAATGCGTGAATGGCTCACATGGTCACGGGCAGGCGGCGTCCCATAGCCCAGGCACAACCTGACACGGGCGCACAGACTGGCCAGGTCGGTTCCCTCTCAATTTCCCATCTCTACGAACGGATTGTCCAATGCGCTGCGAATTGGTATCAATTGGCACCGAACTGCTGCTTGGCGCGATAACAGATACGAACGCCACTTACATCGCCCAGCAGCTGCAATCTATTGGCCTTGACCTGATCTACAAGACCACAGTCGGCGACAATGAGCAGCGAATCGCTGCGGTCATCGATGCAGCCCTGGACCGCGTAGATATCGTCATCACGACTGGCGGCTTGGGCCCTACGGTGGACGACGTTACCCGGGAAGCGATCGCCCGCGCAACCGGACGCCCTCTGGAACTGCGGCAGGAGATGCTGGATCAGATTGCTGAGCGTTTTCGCCGCTTCGGTGTCCGCATGAGCGAGAATAATCGCCGGCAGGCCATGATGCCGCAGGGCGCCCTCGCAATCGAGAATCCGGTAGGCACGGCCCCGATCTTCATCCTGGAGACGGAGCGCGGGGTGATCATGACCCTGCCCGGAGTCCCTCGTGAGATGAAGCATCTGATGGAGCACGCGCTTCTGCCATGGTTAAAGGACTATCTAGGCGCCCCGGCCGTGATCACCAGCCGCATCCTACGGACCGCAGGCATCGGCGAGAGCCAGGTGGATGCGCGCATCGCCGATCTGATGACCGCGGCCAATCCGACCGTCGGGCTGGCAGCGCACGCCGGCCAGACGGATATCCGGATCACAGCCAAGGCATCTTCTCAGGCAGCGGCTGAAGCGCTCATGGCGCCTGTTGAGGAAGAGATCCGGCGCCGGCTCGGAACCTGGATTTACGGGTCCGGTGACCGATCCATCGAGTCCACGCTGCTGGAGTTTCTTACAGAGCGTGGCGCCAGCCTGGCATTTGTCGAGGCGGGCACCGGGGAACTACTTCGTGAGCGGCTCTTGTCCGCTGCCTCTGATCAGCAGTCCAAGCTTCTCTACCCGGTCGATGTCGTCGATATCCCGGGCCATGCGGAGGATGAGCGTGAGGGAACTGCACATCGCCTGGCGGCGCATGTGCGCACGGAGCAGGGTGCTACTTATGGGCTTAGCATTCTGATCTACGGTGAGGGAGGACTTCCCGGGGGGGGGCCGGGCACGTCGATGTCGGTGGTCTCATCCAGTGGGTCCCGCAGCCGGCAGTTCGGTTGGGGGCGCGATCGGACCGACAGCCCGATCTGGGCTACAACCCATGCGATGGCGCTCCTGCTGCGCCTGATCCAGGGTGCTGAGGAGCCACAGCCCTGACGCAATCCGGGCGGGCTGGCTGACAGAAAAACGATCATTCGTCGCCAAGCCGCAGTACGGCCATGAAGGCCTCCTGCGGAATCTCAACCTGGCCCACCATCTTCATGCGTTTCTTGCCCTTCTTCTGCTTCTCCAGCAGCTTCTTTTTGCGCGTGATGTCGCCACCGTAACACTTGGCCAGCACATCCTTGCGCAACGCCTTGACATTGGCCCGGCTGATCACGCGTTTGCCCACCGCAGCCTGAATGGGTACCACAAACAGTTGAGGAGGGATCAGATCCTTGAGTTTGCTGATCAGCGCCTGTCCCTTATGGTAGGCACTTTCACGATGGACAATCATCGCCAGCGCGTCTACAGGCTCACCATTCACCAGAACCTCGAGCTTGACCAGGTCGCCGCTGCGGTAGCCCTGCAGATGATAGTCCAGTGACGCATAGCCCCTGGTGATGGATTTCAGGCGGTCGTAGAAATCTACGATCAGCTCGGCCAGTGGAATGTCGTAGTTCAGCATCACCCGCTGCTTGTCCAGATATTCTGTCGCAATGTACTCTCCGCGCTTACGGGTCACCAAGTCCATAATCGGCCCGATGAACTCGGTAGGTGTATAGACCTGAATGCGCACCCAGGGTTCCTGCACATCGGAGATCTCGCTTTCATCTGGCAGATCGGCCGGGCTGTCCACAACAATCTGTTCGCCGGTGTTGCGCCTGACGGCCAGGTACTCAACGCTGGGGGCGGTGGCGATCAGGTCGAGATCATATTCTCGTTCCAACCGCTCCTGAACGATCTCCATGTGGAACAACCCCAGAAAGCCACAGCGGAACCCGAAATTGAGCGCCTGCGAAGTTTCTGGCTCAAATGTCAGCGATGCGTCATTCAACTGCAGCTTCTCCAGCGCATCCCGCAGCAGAGGGTAGTCTTCCCCCTCAACAGGATAGAAGCCGGCAAATACCATTGGCTTAGCGGCCTGATAGCCGGGCAGAGGCTCGGCAGCCGGCCGATCGCGCAGCGTCACCGTATCACCCACCCGGGCTTCCCGGATCGTCTTAAGGCCTGTGGCGATATAGCCAACCTCACCAGCGACCAGTTCATCAGTGGGCTGCATTGTCGGCGCGAAGATCCCGATCTCAACCGGCTCGATCAGCGCCCTGGTCGCCATCATCTGAAGCACATCACGTTTTCTGAGCGCGCCATCGACGATCCGGACGTATGCCACGACCCCCTTGTATGGATCATAGTGACTGTCAAAAATCAGCGCGCGAAGCGGAGCATCGCGCTGTCCGCGCGGTGGCGGCACACGCGCAATCACTGCCTCCAGGACATCGACGATATGGGTGCCAGCCTTGGCGGAGATCTGGCAAACATCCGCTGCATCTACCCCCAGCAGAGACTCGATCTCCTCAGCGATCTCGTCCGGGCGTGCCGCGGGCAGATCGATCTTGTTAACCACCGGCACAATCTCAAGATCGGCATCCAGCGCAAGGAAGAGATTGGCCAGCGTCTGCGCCTCAATACCCTGAGTGGCATCGACAACCAGGACGGCGCCCTCGCATGCCTGCAGAGCCCTCGACACTTCATACGAGAAGTCAACATGTCCCGGTGTATCAATCAGGTTAATCTCGTAGCGTTCTCCGTCCTGGGCTTCATAGGTCATGCGAACTGCGCTGGCTTTGATGGTAACTCCGCGCTCGCGCTCAAGATCCATCGAATCCAGCACTTGATTGGTCATATCCCGATCGGAGATGGTAGCGGTGAGCTCCAGCAGGCGATCCGCCAGCGTGCTCTTACCGTGATCGATGTGGGCGATAATACAGAAGTTCCGGATGTGCGACAGATCCATAGACACCCGTCCAGACACGATTGCCAAGACCCAACTCCAAACAGGCCCGATTGTACCAGCCCGGAGCCGATGCGCACACCCGCACACCTTGACTGCCGCTTCATCGGAGGCTACCCTTCATTGGGCACACGCACTGCATCGTGGGGGAAGCCGGTGAAAGCAGCAACAACCTGGGCGGCAGCAGCCATAATGGCCAGTATGATCAGCGCACTGGCGTGTGGTGCAGTTGCGTCAGAAGCCTCCGAGGGTATCCAACCCTCCCGCACCCCACTGCCCACTGCTACAGCGCCCTCGCCCGTGCTATCCCCCCCTACCCCAGCTCCGCCGGACATAGATGCGTTTCAGGATGCGCTTGAGCAAGCCCTGAGGTCACGCGATGCGGCTGCACTAGGAGTGCTCATGTCAGGGGCCTTTGCGGTTCAATATGTCGATGGCCCGGGCGGCCTGATCGCGGTTGCGGATGCAGTGACCCTGCTGCAGCAGGACCTCCTGACCAGCCCGAACCCCCCGATAGTTGACGAGAGCCTTGACGGCAGCGCTCTTCTCACCCTGTATCCACCACCCCCTGGACTGGTGATCACACGCGTTCTGTGGAGCAGCAACTGGGGGAGCTCCGGAGCCGATCAGGCCCTTGTTCTCATCTCTCTGCAGGAGGATGGCAGGCCCTACTTCAGCGGCCTGGTCATTGCGCGAGGCGGATTCCCGGGCATGGCAGAATCACAGCCTGTCGATGAAACGCCGGCGCCCACCTTGCAGCCCATTTCAGAAGCCGCACCGGCCACCCGCGGCCGCGAGGTATATGCCTCTGATCTGAGCGCAGGCTGGCCGGCAGTCAAGCAGGATGCACTTACCGGGGAACCCCTCCCCACGGGTGGATATCAGATGACAGCCACCCCTGCCGGATGGATTTATACATCGCGCCTGGCTATCAGCACCTTCTATGCCGAGGTATCGGCTCGCCCGCAGGATTGCCCACCGGATGCAGGCTACGGGCTGTTGTTCCATTACATCGATCCCGGCCGATTCCGTTTCTTCATAGTGTGGTGCAGCGGCGCCTATTCCCTGGTGGAAAGGCCAGAGGCCGCCCGAACCGTTGTGTTGGCCGAGGGCATGATGCCTGCCACGCTGGATCCGTCCACAGGAGAGCACCGGCTGGGCGTCCGCGCGACCGACTCCGGCCTGGATCTGTTCGTGGACGACATCCCAATCGCCCGCACTGCCGCCAGTTCGATGCCAGCCGGTGACATCGGAATGTATGTCGAGGCAGCAGGGCGCAAGCCCATCACCGTCGTGTTCACCGGCCTGCGAGTCTACGAAGCGGGCCCCTGATCGGGATCATCTGCCGGCGCAGGCAGGTTTTTTCTTCGTTGTGCTGCCTCCACAGCTTCTTCGATGGCCTCCGCAGCGTCAAAAGGCCATGAGGGAGCCTGAACGGTGGCCCATAGCAGGAACTCGAGGTTCCCCGCCGGTCCAGTAATCGGCGAGGGCACAAGGCCGGCGGCATGAAGGCCAGCCTCGCGCGCATACCCAACGACGGCATGCAGGACGGACGCATGCACAGCGGGATCGCGCACCACACCACCCCTGCTGACCTGGCTGCGCCCTGCCTCGAACTGCGGCTTGACCAGAATCACTATCTGACCCCGCGCGTCCAGCCACCTGGTCAGTACGGGTAAAAGATGCCGCACAGAGATGAAGGAGACATCAACCGCGACCAGAGTCACCGGTTCGGCGAGAGCTGTCAGATACCGGGCATTCGTGCGCTCCATCAGCACCACACGCGAGTCCTGCCGGAGTCCCCAAGCTATCTGCCCATACCCGACATCGATTGCATAGACACGAGCCGCTCCGCGCTGCAGCAGGCAGTCGGTGAATCCCCCGGTCGAGGCGCCCACATCCGCACACACCCACCCCTGCGGATTGACCGCAAAGGAATCCAAGGCCGCAGCGAGTTTCTCCCCCCCGCGGCTGACGAACCGGGGTCGCGCTCGTACTTCGATCAGCGTTTGGTCATCAGCGCGAGCCGCCGGCTTCATCGCAGGCTGACCATTGACCAGCACCGAGCCAGCCATGATCAGCCGCTGCGCTTGCTCGCGCGACTCGGCCAATCCTCGTTCCACCAGGATCTGATCCAGCCGAGCCCGCACTTTCTTCATGTCCGGGTGCGCCTCATTCTGTATCCTGTATCGAACAGGCATGCGAATTCGTTGACAGACCCGCCTCAGAGTCTATAATAGCGCGGTCGGGAATGAATACGGAAGGCACACTGTGAGTCAGATACGCGGACTGCTCCGCAGCATGCGTCCCAAGCAGTGGCTCAAGAACGGCTTCATTTTTGTGCCACTGGTCTTTGACCGCAAGCTGGACGAGGTAACTTACCTGCTGGCGACTGCGGCCGGGTTTATGCTGATGTGCCTGGTAAGCAGCTCGATCTATCTGATCAACGATCTCGCGGATATCGAAGCGGATCGGGCCCACCCAACCAAGCGTTTTCGCCCCCTGCCATCCGGGCAGCTGTCGCGTAGTCTGGCGCGCGCTGCCGCAGTGGGTCTCCCCCTGGCAAGTATTCCACTGGCCTATCTTCTCAACCCCGCCTTTGCGCTGATCGTTGCTATCTACCTCGCCAGCCAGATGGCCTATTCCTTCAAGCTCAAACACATCGTTCTGATCGACGTTTTGACGCTTGCCTCAGCGTATCTGCTGCGTGTGATCGCCGGCGTAGAGCTGGTTGATGTGGCTCGCTTCTCTCCGTGGCTCTACATTTTCACGGGCATGCTGGCTTTGTTCCTGGGGGTAGGAAAGCGGCGCCAGGAACTGGTGCTGCTCCAGAAAGATGCCAATAACTCTCGGGCGATCCTGGATCAATACACTGTTGGGCTGCTGGACGAGATGATCGTCATTGTAACAGCGACCACGATTCTCACCTATGCGCTCTATACCTTCAGCGCAGAAGGGCTGCCTGAAAACCACGCAATGATGCTGACGATCCCGTTCGTCGTCTATGGGATCTTCCGCTACCTGTATCTGATTCACGTGAGGGGGGAAGGCGGTGCACCGGACGAAGTGATCCTGCGCGATCGGCCCCTGCAGCTAACAGTCATACTATGGGGGATTTCAGTTGTCGCCGTGCTGTACCTGATCCCGTGAGTGAGCCGATTGTCGCCACTGCGCCGGGCAAGATCATCCTTCTGGGCGAGCATGCTGTCGTATATGGACGCCCGGCGCTGGCAATACCTGTTCGGTCGGTAAGCGCCCGCGCAGCCATTTACCCCGCGCCACCGGGGACCGGCCTGACGATCGAGGCGCTCGATCTCAATCGACATCTTTCGCTGGCGTCCCCCGACTCTGAAGCGCTGGCGCTGACAGCCCGGCTGGTACTTGATCGGACAGCCGCTGCAGAGCCTGACGCGCGGATCGTGGTGCAGTCCTCTATCCCGATAGCCAGCGGGCTGGGCAGCGGCGCAGCCGTCTCGGCGGCTCTGGCCAGAGCCCTGGCAGCGTATCTGGGACAGCCGCTGACCGACCCGGCTACGTCTGACCTGGTCTATGAGGTTGAGAAACTCCACCACGGTAGCCCCAGCGGGATCGACAATACCGTCATTTGCTACGATCTGCCGGTGTATTTTTTGCGCGGCCAGGCGCCTGTTGTCTTCCGTCCAAAGGGCACGTTCGTCCTTCTGATCGGTGACACAGGGGTACCCAGCCCCACTCGGCTAGCAGTGGCCGCTGTCAGGCAGGGCTGGGAGCAAGATCGAGAACTGTACACGGCCCGCTTCGCAGCGATTGGCCAAATCGCGGAGAAGGGCCGCACAGCCATCGAACAGGGCAACCAGCGCCTGCTGGGCAGCCTCATGAACCAGAATCAGGCACTGCTTCGGGATCTGGGGGTATCATCCCCGGAGCTTGAGCGGCTGGTCGATGCGGCGCTGAGTGCAGGAGCAAGCGGCGCTAAACTCTCAGGCGGTGGCCGCGGCGGCAACATGATCGCGCTGGTAGCTCCCGAGCGATCCGATGCCGTCGCCGCAGCACTTCGCAGCAGTGGAGCGGTCAACGTCCTGCAGACCCGGATCGAATAAGGCGGCCTGATGTTAGTGTTTCTTAAGCTGGGAGGATCCCTCATCACAGACAAAGGGCTGCGCGAATCGGCCCGTTCAGACACAATCATGCGTGTCGCAGCGGAAATCCGTGAGGCCCTTACACAGCGCTCTGATCTTCAGCTACTGATCGGACATGGCAGCGGTAGTTTCGGGCATTCCGCTGCACAGCAATATGGCACGCATCGCGGCGTGGTAGATCAACACGGATGGTACGGCTTTGCCCGTGTCAGCGTGGTGGCTGCGCGGCTGAACGCGATGGTACTGGATGCGCTTGACGCGGCCGGTGTTCCGGTGTTCCGCGTTCAACCCTCAGCCTCAGCACTCTGCCGTGAGGGCGCTCTGACCGAACTGGCGTTACACCCCATCCAGAGCGCCCTGGCCGCAGGGCTGGTTCCTCTTGTCTACGGCGATGTCGCGTTTGACCTCATACGTGGCGGCACGATCATCAGCACCGAGCAGATCTTCGACTACCTAGCGCTGCGGCTGGCCCCGGCCCGCCTCCTGCTTGCCGGCGACTATGATGGCGTCCGTGACGCGGAAGGGAATATCCTGCCGAAGCTGACATCCGCAGATCGCGGCAGGCTGGAGGGCGCCATTACAGGGTCGGCTCACCCAGATGTGACGGGCGGCATGGCGGCCAAGGTTGACGCGATGCTAGCACTCTGCAGGGCCGTGCCAGGACTCACTGTGCAGGTTTTCTCGGGAGTGGAGAGCGGCATAATTCAGCGCACCCTGGTTGACAATTCTTGTCAGCCCGGCACCTGCATTTCCGGAGAATCGAGCTGAAACCATGAGCAGCGGGTGTGCGGCCGCGCGGGCATATAGCAACATCGCGTTTATCAAGTACTGGGGCAATCGGGACGAACGGCTTCGGCTGCCTGCCAATGGCTCGATATCCATGAACCTGGCGGGTCTTCAAACAGAGACGCTGGTGAGGTTCGAGGCTGGCATCCCAGAAGACGCCGTCCGGATCAACGGCGAGCCGGCATCTGAGCCAGCGCGACAGCGGGTTTCTGCGCACCTGGATGTCATCCGACAGCTGGCGGGCACCGCGCTGCGCGCCGAGGTCACCTCAGCCAACAACTTCCCCACCGGCACAGGGATCGCATCGTCTGCGTCGGCTTTTGCAGCTCTAACTGTCGCCGGTGCAGCTGCGCTGGGTTTGCAGCTCTCCGAAGCACATCTCTCTTGCCTGGCGCGGTTGGGCTCCGGATCAGCCAGCCGTTCAGTACCGGGTGGTTTCGTGGAGTGGCATATGGGCGAGGATCATGGCACGTCGTTCGCCGAAAGCATCGCCCCGGCTGAGTACTGGGATCTGGTTGACCTGGTAGCAATTGTCAGCGCAGAGCACAAGGCGGTGGGTTCAACCGGCGGGCATGCGCTGGCTCCGACATCTCCGCTTCAGGATGCGCGCCTGCTGGACGCTCCACGTCGGCTGGGCAGGTGCAGGTCGGCCATCCATGAGCGCGATTTCTTGTCCCTCGCCGATGTCGTTGAGCAGGACGCCCTGATGATGCACGCCGTGATGATGACATCGATGCCCACGCTGATCTACTGGCTCCCCCCTACCCTGTCGATCATCCATCATGTGAAGCGGTGGCGTTCGGAGGGCCTGCCAGTCTGCTTCACCATCGATGCAGGCCCCAATGTGCATGTGTTGACCCTCGCCAGACACGCCCCTGAGATTGATCAACTGCTTAGGACTCTGGATGGTGTCCGCGATGTGCTGGCAGCCCCGGCTGGCGGGCCAGCCCATCTGATTGACAGGGTATGCTGATGCCGCTCCGGTGGTGATGCCCACAGCCGGCAGGTATAATCCTCTCTGCGTTGGGCTGTGCCAAAGCGCCGCAACAGCATTGTGGAAAGGCTTACTGTTATATGGAACTGGGCGCAACCGCTCTGTCAGTGCTGGCTTTCTTCTTAGTGATTGGCCCCCTGATCTTTGTTCACGAGCTGGGGCACTTCCTCGCCGCACGCTTGAGCGGCATTCAGGTGGAGGAATTCGGAATCGGCTATCCCCCGCGGATGTTGACCCTGTTCGAACGCGGCGGCACTCGCTATACGTTGAACTGGCTGCCGCTGGGCGGCTTCATGCGCCCCCGGGGAGAGGATGATCCGGCAGTGCCGGGAGGTTTCGCCTCCTCGGCCAAGCGGCACCGTCTGGCCGTGCTGGCAGCAGGGCCGGGAGCCAACGTGCTGATCGCGTTCCTCCTCCTGGTCGTAATGTTCCTGATCGGCGCACCGGCTGAACTGCCAGGAGCCCGGATCGCTGCCGTTGAGGCAGGCTCACCAGCCGCACAGGCCGGTCTGGTAGTCGGCGATGTCATCCTGAAGGCTGACGACACCGTCATCGTCAATTACGAAGTGCTGACTGGCTACATCCACAGCCGCGTTGCGGAGGCACCAGGCGAAACCATTGTCCTGACCATCGACCGGGCGGGCAATCAACTGACTCTGTCGGTTACACCACGGGTCAATCCGCCGGAAGGCCAGGGGCCTACCGGAATCCAGGTGCAGCCCATCATCGAAGTACGCCGCTATGCGCTCGGGCCGGCGTTGAGCAGCGCCGCACGCGAGGTCGCGGCCTTCGCCAAGGCGTTTGTTGAGTTCCCCGTCGCAGTCATCCAGGCGCAGATTCCAGCACGCTACCTCCGCCCTGTCAGCGTGGTGGGGATCAGCCAGATGGGCGGCCAGGCGCTGGATACATCGATCAATCAGAACGCTGCCTGGCCCATCCTGCAGCTGACAGCTTTCATTAGCCTTGCCCTGGCAGTGACCAATCTGCTGCCGTTGCCAGCGCTCGATGGGGGCCGTATCCTGTTTGTTCTGATTGAGGCGCTCAGAGGCCGCAGAGTCGATCCCCACCGTGAGACAATGGTGCACCTGATCGGTTTTGCGATTCTGGTAACGGCTATGCTGGTGTTCGTCTATCTGGATATTGTCGATCCGCTGGTGGTCAGATGATGGAGCAGGATCAGGAGTTTGAAGCCCTACTGGAAACTCTGGCTGAAGCACAGGGCCCGCTGAAGGCGGTGCTCATCTACCGTCTATCTGACCTCAGTCCAGCCGACCTCTCGATCCTGCGGCTGCGCTGGCAGTTCTTCCCGGTAGAGCGCCGCCGTCAGCTGTTGGCGCGTCTGGCAGAAACCAGTGAAACCAGCTTCGACCTGGACTTCAGCACGGTTGCGCTTTTCGCCCTGCAGGATGAAGATGATGAAGTACGCCGCCAGGCCATTGCAGCCCTGTGGACGAATGAGGAAGAATCAACGATGCGCGAACTGCTCGCCATTCTGGCGGGCGATGTACACTCATCGGTTCAGGCAGCAGCGGCTGAAGCACTGGCGCCTTTTGTGCTCGCCGGCGAGCTGGGAACGATCAGTGCCGCGGCCCGCGTCGAGGTCGAAGGCGCACTGCTGCAAGCCTTGAGCCGGACCGACTACAGTGACGAACTACACCGCCGCGCCCTGGAGAGTCTGGCCTTTTCAGGTCATCAGGATTTGCCAGAGCTGATTGAGAAAGCCTATGCCAGCCCTGTACTGGACGCACAGGCCAGCGCTCTGTTTGCGATGGGCCGCAGCGCCGATGAGCGGTGGACGCCGATTGTGGCGCGCGCTCTTGCCGATGACAGACCGGAGATTCAGTATGAAGCAGCGAGGGCAGCCGGCGAGCTTGGTATGGCCGAGTCCGTTTCCCGGCTGATTGAGCTGAGCGGAGGCCCTGATCGGGAGGTGCAGCACGCTGCCATCTGGTCGCTGGGCGAGATCGGCGGAGCGCAGGCTCAGCGGGCACTGGTAGACCTCTCCAGACAAATAGCGGATGAGGACCTGCTCGAGGCCATCGATGATGCCCTTCATTCGGCGGCTCTAGCCGAAGGGTCACCCGGGCCATTTATGCTGCTGAACGAGAGCTTCGCCGGCATGGACGATCTGGACGCCGAAGAAGACGATCTGGACGATCTGTACGAAGACGATTGAAAACGCCCGGCTGCTATGGATAATCATCTACCCCGGCATCAGCGAATCCTGGCCATCTGCCTGGCGATGCTGATCGTCACGGCGGCCGCGCCGCCCACAGTTGCTGCTCAGGACGCTTCCGGCCTGGAACAGAACGCCCGATCCATTTACGGTGAAAGTATCATCTTTCGCGTGCGTTCGACCGCATCGGTTCCACTCACAGGCGCGCGACTGACTGTACAAGTGCAGGGGCGAGGAGAGCAGTTCGTTCAGTCAGTGCCCGTGAACGGAGCAGACATCGAGGTCACGACATCGATCAGCGTCCGGGAGGATCTCGCCCTGGAGCCAGTTGCTGGGCTCACGTACTACTGGGATGTCCAGGATTCCTCTGGACGCCAGCTCCGCAGCGCACCCGGGTTCCTCTGGTATGACGACACCAGTGTCGGATGGACGTGGGCTGCCGTGCAGGCAGACTCGGTGATAGTGCACACCGATGGGCGCAGCCCGGAGGTGAGCGAGGCCGCACAAACTATCGCCGCAGAAGCGCTGGAGGATGCACGACGTGCACTCGGCCAGGGCCTTGATGGCGATGTTCATGTGTACGTCTATCCGACACTCAGCCTGCTGGCGAATGCACTGCGACTGCACGGCCTGCAGGTCACGGACTGGGTAGCCGCCTATGCCGTGCCTGATCAGCGCGTCGTTCTGGTGGCTGCAGAGGCGGGACCCGGGCTTGTGCCAGCCCTACAGCGGGACATCGCGCACCAGATGATGCACCTGGCAGTCCATCAGGCAGGCAACGGCTCTGCCCCGGCCTGGCTGGCGGAAGGGCTGGCGCTCTCAACAGCGCCCGAACCCGATACCAATCTGAGCGAGGTGCTGGAGGCCGCCCGCAGTGACAACGTAGTGCTGTCTCTCAGCACATTGTGTGGCCGGTCCTTTTCAGGCATGGCGCCCCGTGATGCAGCGCTGGCCTATGCACAGAGTCACAGCCTGGTGCAATACATTAACTCACGGTATGGAAGCTCACAGACTCAGGCGCTGGTCGCAGCCTACGCAGGTGGCCTCGGTTGTGATGATGGGGTGCAGCTTGCGCTGGGGATTAGTCTGACGGAGCTTGAGCAGCAGTGGCAGGCCGATCTGGCCCATCAGGAACCGTCATCCAGGCTGGGGCGTGCCGGATCGCTCGTACCGTGGGCTGCCATCTGGGTGCTCAGCCTGCTGCTGGCGCTGCTGTTCACCGCACCCCAGCCAACGCACTCCGAGGAGCGCCCGTTCTCGGATACGCGCCCCCGCCTTCGCCCGACCCAGCCTGGCAACACAGCTTCTGGAGGAAGCCATGGCAGATGATCCGTCTGAGAGCCCGGTCAGGCGATTGCATGCAGTCGTCTCCGGGCGTGTGCAGGGAGTGAGCTTCCGCGCCTATACACAGTTGAGAGGGAGAGATCTCGGCCTCACCGGTTGGGTCAGGAATCTGCCGTCAGGCGCTGTGGAAGTGGTGGCCGAAGGTGACGCGGACTCCCTGTACGCTTTTGTCGAGTTCCTGCACGCCGGCCCGCCTTCCGCCCGCGTAGAGGACGTTCGCATTTCCTGGGTTGAGCCGTCCGGAGAGTTCTCCGATTTCGCCATCCGGTTCTTCTGAGCATCCCTGGAGGCCGGTAATACATCCCCATGCAAGCTAATCCGGAGACTCTGGCGTGGCGTATCCTGCTCGGTGCCTTCTCTGTATTCCTGCTGCTATGCGGTTCAACTATCTATGCCGCCCAGTGGTTCATTTTTCAATCCACGGTGGATATGCCAGTTGAAATGACCGTGGCACGCGGTACCGCTCAGATCACCCTGCCGAATACAGGCGAACCGATCGCTGTAGCCGATCGGCGAGACGATCTGGTTCCGGGGGCAACGGTTCGCACCGATCCTAACACTCAGGCCGTGCTCACATTCCTTGACCAGCGCACGGAGCGGCCGATCGCCTCTATTGTGGTGTTCCGCGACACGCAGCTGACACTCACCACAGCCCGTGCCCCAAGGTTCGGGTTGAACAAGGCGCCCTACCAGGTGCAGGCACAGGTCAGCACGGGCCGTGTTGAAGTGCTGGTTCTGGATGCCGGCTCACGCCGCGCCCACATCGAGGTGCTCACGCCGCACACGTTTTCGCGAATGGAGGAGCAGGGGGAATATCTGGTCGATGTCTCCACCCGCCTGACCCGTGTGACGACTCGCACCGGCGGGGCGCTGGTCGTCGAGCATACCAGCGGGCGGCATGTCAACCTTGATCGCGATGAGCAGGTGACGGTCCACGCCGAAAACAGCGTGCTCGAACCAGTGCAGGCCGCACGAACCGTCGTGGCCAATGGCACATTTGAAGAGAGCTTTGATGTCGCCTGGCAGTTTTACAATGACCGCGAACCTCCGGGGGAGGCCTCCAGCGCGCTCTTCGACGGGCGGCCCGTGCTGGTTCTCGATCGATCTCAATCGCGCTTTCCCGGCACAGCCCTGGGGCATGGGGAAACAGGCATGGTCCAGCCGCTGGATGTAGACCTCCGCTCCTTTGATGCACTCGAGCTGAGAGCCACCTTCTATATTGCTGAGCAGTCGTTATCAACCTGCGGAATCGCCGGGAGCGAATGCCCTATGATGGTGCATATTCGCTACACCGACAGCCAGGGTCAGGTGCAGGATTTTCGGCATGGGTTCTACGCGACTCATGATCCCGGCCTGGGTTACCCGCTTGCCTGCAACACGTGCCGCAGTGATCATGACCGGATCAATGGCTCCAGCTGGTACACCTACGAGTCCGGGAATCTGCTCAGCCTGTTTCCTATCTCTCAGAAGCCGGTGCACCTTTCCGAGATCAGCTTCTATGCTTCCGGCCATGCCTATAAAGTATACGTCTCTGAGATGAACCTGCTGGTCTGGTCAGAATGAAGTCTGCCCGTTATTGGCGCAACCCATCCTGCCGGGGGTGAAAGCGTTTAGTCGGGCTCCGGTGGTTTCTCCAGGTCGAGTTCGCTCAGCAGCTGAGGCAGGTCATCTGGCTGTAGGGCGGTGACCGGGTAAAGGACCAGTCCGGGGTACCACATCTCCAGCCAGGGCATAATTGGCATTGGCCAGTCTGTTGGGTTGACGACTATCACGCTGCGATGCGCCAGATCGCCGATACCGGCATCATCGGCGCTGAAGCCGACTGTCCACCGCCGACGTTCCCACTCTCCACTCTCCACCAGCGCACGCAGTAGATCACTGCCTGCCGTGGGCGGAAGCAGCACGTACACCCGGTGGTACTGGGCGCGCGGGCTTCCCCGCCCGGGCGCCGGCCCCCGGGTGGTGTCTGCCTCGCCAGTCGAGGCCAGGATGTGTGGCAGCGAGCTTACTGGCTGCGGCGGCAGAATATTGATGGTCGCACTGGTCGCCTGAATGCCCTCTGCGCGCAGGGTGACAGTATGTGGCCCATCCATGCGCGGCATAAATTCCCACCGCCAGACCTGCCCGCCACCGGACCCGCCTGCGCCGAGCTGTATCGCATCGACCGGGCCGCCTGGCCCATTGACGATCACCACCGGCTCTGCGAGCAGGTGCGTAGAGGAGACCTGAATGAGGACAGGCTCGCCTACCTGCTGGGTGGTGCTGCTGAGGGCTACACCGGCCTCCGGGTAGATCGGTGCGACGCCCGTTCCCTGAGGCATGACTTCCAGGACAGCATCATCCCAGAAAACAAGATTGTGTTTCTTGGGCCAGTCCGGGGCCGCGTAGAGAAACACGGTCACCTCGGGCAGACGCGAGGTTGCTTCGACCACAAACCCGGTGTCGTAGCTGTCGTAGACCGCCCGCTCGGCGGACCACACAACCCCCGGCGCAAAGGGATCCTCTCCGCCTGCCGGGTCGATGCCGACTCGCATCCGCACGTTGCCGGGGTCCAGGCTTCGCTCTGGGGTATCCCCGTTGGAGCTCCAGGCATGGCCATAAGCTGTCAGCCTGAGTACCTGGCCGGTACCCACAGAAACCCGCTGCATCAGCCCC
Organism: Anaerolineae bacterium; assembly: GCA_034435035.1. GTDB lineage: Bacteria > Chloroflexota > Anaerolineae > Aggregatilineales > UBA3940 > JAHEME01. The sequence goes on from DAOTXW010000068.1 coordinate 82,386, forward strand.
GCCGTATGGGTGGCCCAGTGTGTTCCGATCACCTGCGCGGCCTGGCCGCTGCGCACACGCCTCGGATCTTCCGTACGCAGTACCGGCCTGAAGAACGGCTGCCGGTTGCGCCAATCAGGGTCATTCTGAACATGCGCCAGCCAGAACGGCGCCCAGCCTTCGGCTACCATCACATCAGGGGTATTCCGCCAGGCATAGTAGCTCTGGTCAAAGCTTGGATTCCTCAGCAGGTTAGCCATGAACCCGGTCCTTGTTCCTTGTCAGACGCATCAGGCCCGCTCACCGATGATTCCCGGGATGGGCGTCAGCTTCCCCTCCTCAGTGCGCCACACCTCATTCCTGAACCCTGCACTGGCCGACAGCGTGGAACAGAATGCCGCTCCGATCCTCTCTTGCTGACGAAGATGGGACATATAGCGTATATACTGTCCGGCCTTGGTTGCCGGATCAGCGGATGGAGAAGGATTGCAGAATTCCGTGATGAGCAGCAGTTTCCCGGGCCAGAGCTGACGGTAGTACTGATATCCAAGTCCGCCGTCAACAGCCATCATAGTCTCTTCATCCTGCCAGTAGCAGTGGCAGCCGATCCAGTCTGCCTGATCCACCACGAGGCCTGCACTCTCCAGAAATGCCCGATGATCGGCCCGCATTCCGGCCGTTGCGCCTGGCGACAGCCCTGGCCAGCCATAGCGGGCATCCGGGAAGTGCAGCCGGAGCAGTCCCACGACCTCCAGAAACCATTCTGCGAATGCCCTGCCAGAATCCCAGCTCAGGCCGTAGCCTTCGGGCCGGATATTCGGCTCATGATGCACTTCGAAGTAGCGCACACCTTGCTGATAGAAGCGCTCAAGGTCTCCAATCACCTGACTGGCGAACGCAGCCGGAGTGACACGCCGGCTGCGAAAATCGGCGCTAAGCTGAACGAGCAGAAATAACTCCGGATTCATTTGGAGAGCGCGAGCAGCATCCACGGGCGCAGATGAAGAGGTCAGCTTGAGGGCTTCGATACGGGCCACCCGGGCTGCCTCCCAGTCGGCGTCTTCCATTGGGCCATCGACGCGAGCCTGCAGCCCGAACAGGCAGTGCGGGTATGCCCAGTCGTCTGCCGAACCCGGGAGTCGGCGCCTCTCGGGCGGCAGAACGAGATAGGGTGTTGGATCAATGATATCGTTCGGGTATGGCGTCCACCCCTGCGCCGTGGCACCCTCCTGCTTGAGCGTGAGATGCACATGGCTTCCCACCGCGTTGCCTGTGCTGTTTGCCAGACCGATCGTATCGCCGGCCCGGACGCGGGTTCCTGCGGTGACCAGCGCCCGATTCAGGTGGGCATAGGTGGTCGAATAGCCATCCTCATGGCGGATTCGAACATGAATCCCGTAGGGATGCCCACTACTGCCATCATGAACCAGATAGACGATTCCCGCTGCACAGGCATAGACTCGACTGTTGATGGGAGCGCGGAAATCGATTCCCTCGTGGCCGGGTAGCCCCCATCGCCGGTAGATCTGGGGGCTTTCCCCGAAGCTCTGAGTAACCTCGCGATAGTCCGTTGGCCACTGAAGCTCCAGCCGCCCGCGTGAAGCACCGGCCGACAGGCGCGGGCCAGCCAGCCGAGTTCCCTGCTCCATCCGCCGGAGCAGCAGCGTGCGGAGGGCATCCGGTTCGGCTGCATCGATCAGGTCGATCTGCGCTGCAGGGGCTGCAGCGCGCAACCAGTCACGGATGTCCCCATAACCTTCATACGGTTCCACGCCTCCGATGACCACAGAGATGATCTGCCGTGGGTAATGGTATTGGGCGGCATTCTCCGGCGAAGGCGTCACCAGAATGCCATACTGCAGTGCATATTCACGGGCGGCTCCTACCCACGCCCAGTAGTTCTGCACTGGCAGCAGCAGCACATGGGGAGTCTCGTGATCAGACATCGCGCAGCCTTCTTGAGGCGGTCAATCGTTCCACCCTGAGGTTGAGTGCCCGATCAGCGGGCAGCCCCAAGTGGTTATGATAGTAGAGCCGGGCATCAGCGTCAACCACCCTGCTGGCCGGGAGAGGCCGGTTGCCCGGCCAGCCCGGTACCTGTATAATCGCGACCCGTGCCTGAGCACGCCCGGAACGGGAGGTCTGGCTTGCCTTTCAATCTGCTGGTCGACTTCGAGCGGTTGAGCGGCGTTCTGGTTGCCGTGGTTTCGCTGGCTGCTGCGGTTGGAACAGCCCTGTGGATATCCATGATCATCTGGACGTATCGCGATATGCGATCGCGCTCGCGGGATGTGTTTGCCCAGATACTGGCCGCAGCGGTTGTCGCGGTGCTGAGCGTGCCCGGTCTGCTCGTTTATCTGATTCTGCGCCCCCGCGAGACTCTGGCCGAGCAGTACGAACGCGCACTGGAAGAAGAGGCGCTGCTTCAGGAAATCGAGGAAAAGAAGGTTTGCACAGGCTGCGGCCACCCCACCCGCGAAGGCTGGGTTATATGTCCGTACTGCCACACGCGGCTGCGCAAGCCCTGCCAGGTCTGCGGCCAACTCCTTGAACTGCCCTGGAGCGTGTGCCCGTACTGCGAGCATCCGCAGAGCGACCTTCCCTCCGCGCGGCGCGCCGCAGGCTCAGCGCCGGATCCGCGCGTTGGATCGACCTCCTACCTGGACGATCAGCCGGAGGGCGGCTTTCCCACCTGAGATCGCTGCGGGCCAGCGATGCAGCAGGGGGCGCTGGCCCGCAGGCACGCGGTGCGATTCCTTACCCACGCCGCAGATTGGTGAACGCTGCCATCCCGGGATAAACCGCTGCTGCCCCCAGCGCCTGCTCGATGCGAAGCAGCTGATTGTACTTTGCAACACGGTCACTGCGAGCCGGTGATCCTGTCTTAATCTGCCCGGTATTAAGGGCTACTGCCAGGTCGGCGATGGTTGAATCTTCGGTCTCGCCGCTGCGGTGCGAGATGACAGTGGTCCAGCCATGCCGGTGTGCCAGATCGGTCGCCGCAATGGACTCGGTCAGGGTGCCAATCTGGTTCACTTTCATCAGCAGCGAATTGCACGCCCCCAGCGCCAGCGCCTGGCGAATGCGCCCGGTGTTTGTCACCAGCAGATCATCCCCCACGATCTGGATGCGGCTGGCCAGTCGCTCCGTCATCAGCACCCAGGAATCCCAGTCGTCCTCCGCCAGGCCATCCTCAATGGAGATAATAGGGTATTGATCTACCAGGCGCACATAGAAGTCCACCATCTCGGCCCCGGTAAGGACACGCCCCTCTTTCTTCAGATGATACCTGCCATCCTCATAGATCTCGCTGGCTGCGGGATCCAGGGCAATCATGATCTGTTCGCCCGGGGTATATCCGGCTGCCCGGATGGCTTCCAGAATCACCTCTACCGCAGCCTCATTGCTGTCAAGGCTGGGCGCAAAGCCGCCTTCATCACCCACGTTGGTGCTGTGCCCCTTCCCCTTCAGTACCTTGCCCAATGCGTGATAGATTTCAGCCCCCCAGCGCAGCGCCTCGGCGAAGCTGGTTGCACCGACCGGCATAATCATGAATTCCTGAAGGTCGGTGCTGTTAGAAGCATGCTTGCCGCCGTTGAGGATATTCATCATCGGTACGGGCAGCACATGCGCATTGACGCCGCCCACATAGCGATACAGCGGAACGCCCAGGCTGCGAGCAGACGCCCGCGCAACCGCCAGCGACACCCCGAGGATCGCATTTGCGCCCAGCCGTTCCTTGGTGGGGGTCCCATCCAGATCCTGAATCATCATGAGGTCAATGCCAGCCTGGTCTGTCGACTCCAGCCCCACGAGGGCCTCGGCCAGTTTGCCATTGACATTGCTGACAGCCTTGGTTACCCCCTTACCACCATAGCGTTGCTTGTCGCCATCGCGCAGCTCCAGGGCTTCATGGGCGCCGGTTGAGGCACCAGATGGCACAATCGCGCTGCCCGATGCTCCATCCTCAAGCACTACCTCGACTTCGACAGTGGGATTCCCACGCGAGTCAAGCACCTCGCGTCCATAGATCGCTGTGATCTTGGCCATGCTCACATCATCCTTTCAGGGATTATCCAGACAAGAGGAGATGCCGGGAGACTCCCCGACCCGCGGGGATATCTCCACAGCCGATCATAGTACAGCAACGCTGGCCGAACAAGAGGAAAAAGGCTCAGTAATGACATTCTTCATCCCAAAAGGGTGTATCCGTTGGAGAGGCCGTAACGACCGGGTGATCCAGACAGCCCGAACCACGGCGGTCAGAGGCAAAAGCAGGCAGCCCGTCAAGTGACCGGTGACACGCTCCGCATTTGCCCATGGAGACATGCAGTCATGCCCCTGTTCCACCCGTCCCCGGCCCCTTCCACCTCCCCCTGCCCCGTGGTTGGCGCAGCGGTGCCGTGCACGCTAAAATCCGATTCCCTGCGGTAGGGGATTCGACGGACCTGGCAGTGGGCGCGGGTTGACATATGAGCACAGACAAGCAGCGCGTCGCCGTGGCAATGAGCGGCGGTGTTGACAGTTCGGTGGCAGCAGCCCTGCTGGTGAAGCAGGGCTTCGATGTGTTTGGGATCATGCTGCGCCTGTGGTCAGAGCCCGGCCTTGCCGCCAGCAGACGAGACAACCGATGCTGCACCCGCGACCAGATGCTGGACGCGCACTTTGTCGCACAGAGGCTGGGCATTCCCTTTGAGGTCATTGATGCCCGCGACGTGTTCAAGGCCGAGGTGGTGGATCGCTTCATTGCCAGCTACAGCGCCGGCAATACCCCCAACCCGTGCCTGGCGTGTAACCGGCATATCCGCTTCACCCTGCTACTCAATGAGGCGCTGTCGCGCGGCGCAACCCATCTGGCCACCGGTCACTATGCACGGGTCACTCGAAGCGCATTGGGGGAATACGAGCTGTACTGCGGTGCGGATTCTGCCAAGGATCAGAGTTACGTGCTCAGTGTATTGACACAGCAGCAGCTGGCACATGCCCTGTTCCCGCTTGGCGATTACACCAAAGCAGAAGTGCGCGGCCTGGCCGAAAGTTTTGGTCTACCTGTAGCTGGCAAGCGGGAGAGCCAGGATCTGTGCTTCGTGATGGATGGAGACTACCGCCGCTTTCTCAGGGAGAGAGCGCCCCGGGCCAGCGAGCCCGGGCCGATTCGGCGACGTGAAGGTACCGTGATTGGGCAGCATACCGGCCTCGCCAACTACACCATTGGCCAGCGCAAGGGGATCGGCATCAGCGCGCCTGAGCCGTTGTATGTGCTGAGTAAGGATGGGCTGACGAATTCACTGATCGTCGGCGTGCGGGATGAGCTGGGAGCTGACTACTTCCGGGCTGGGGAGATCAACTGGATTTCCGGGCGCCCACCGCGGGAGCGCTGCCGCCTGGCCGTCAAGACACGATACAAAGCCCAGCCCATCGCTGCAGATGTCGTGGCTGTGGGTGATCAGGAGGCTGAGGTGTGGCTAGAAGCCCCCATCTCTGATATTACACCGGGTCAGGGCGCAGTCTTCTACGACGGTGACCGAGTCATCGGGTGCGGGATCATCAGCGCCGCTAACGGCCGCCCAGCATCCAGGTGATGATTTGTTCTCCCCATAGCAGCATCAGCGCTGCCGCCGCGACTATAGCGGGGCCATAGGGAATCGCCAGATGCGGGTCATGGCGACGCACAACAACCAGCCTGGCGATGAGATAGATGAATGCCATCGCTCCGCCGATCAGCACCATCAGGACGAGCATATAGACAACAGCCGGATACCCTACCACAAGGCCGCAGAATGTGGCCAGGGTGACATCTCCAAACCCGAAGGCGACCTCCCGCACAGGCTCAGCCTTGCGCGCATTGACTAGAGACAGGTACACCGCCCCCAGCAGGAACACCGCCATCACGGCTATCTGCCCCACAGCATAGCCAACCAGGGCGTCCGCCAGCGAGATGCGGCGCGTTATTGCGATCTCGACGAGCGCCAGCACAAAGGCCGGCAGCATGATGACATTTAAGATCAAACGGTGCTCTATGTCGATCACAGCGATCAGCAAGAAAAGCGCAAGATAGAGAATAATCGCCCAGGAAGGGGCGCCGCCGTCTGCACGGGCAGCTGCCACAGATGCGGCTGTGAGCGCGACAAGGACCATAAGAAATCGGGGAGATGCCAGCCTGCTGAAGAACCCCGGCGCCGGCGCTGGCGTCTGCTGAGACTCCGGATCCTGAAGATCATTGGCATCGTCCATCCGATGCCGTGGCAGGACATCGGCAAGGATGTTGATGACTATCGCAAGGATCACGCCTGCTGCTGCAGCCAGAACTATCGTGGCCATAGGACCTCGCCGGACGAAACAGGATCAAAGACGTAGAGACCTATTCTACCACACGTACACGCGCTTATTGCCGGCTCTCAGACGGAGTGCTACACTGCTGCCATCACTCACTGCGCCGGGGAGCGATCGATGCGCTATCCTACAGCAACCATTTGTCTTGCCGTATCTCTGCTGGCGCCTGTGCTTGCTGCCTGCCGAGCGCCAGCAGCCTCACCAACGACTATTGAGGATCCTTACGGGGTGATAGAAATCCAGCCTTTTCAGGACATACGCGTGGCGCTGGTGAGTGCCAGTGGCGATGATGGAATCGGCTCTGAAGGTATTGAATTGCTGAGGGGGGCACAGCTGGCTGTTGAAGCCTATGGCAGTATCAAGTCATTCGACGTAGAAATTGAGAGCATCAATGTGCAGTGTTCAGAGGCAGGGGGCCGATCCATGGCGCTGATTGCAGCCGCCGACAACCGTATTGTTGCTGTGTTGGGCCCTCACTGCTCTGAAGCCTGTGCTGCCAGCCTGCCGCTGTTGGATGACGCCGGCCTGACAGCGATTTCCCCGGCCTGCAGCGCCCCTCTTTTGACAGATTCCGCTGCTCACAATGATGCATTTTTGCGCACCATCTACAACGACACTGTGGAAGCAGAAACAGCCGCGCAGTTCGCCTATCTGGAGTTGGGAGCCCGCCGCGCGGCGATCATCCATGACGGGACGCTGGACACAGAGCCCCTTGCGTCTGCCTTTGCCGCGGCATTCGGGGCACTCGGGGGAAATATCGCGGATACGCTGACTATCGAGCGGGGAAACGCTGATTGGTCAACAATCCTCTGGGCCATCTTGGCGGCTGATGTTGACCTGATCTACGCACCCCTGCTCGCCGATGATGGGGTTCGACTGGCGCAGGCACAGAGGGTATCCGAGCTGTCCGAAGTCCCGCTTCTGGGGGGACGACACTTTGCGAGTGCGTGGTTTGCCAGCCAGGTAACCAGCGAGACTCGCATCTTTGCAAGCGCCCCTAATCCACAGGGCAGCCGGATGGAGGAGTTACGCCAGCAGTATGAGGCAGCCTTTCAGACTCCACCCGGGAGCTCACTGGTCGCCCACAGCTACGATGCAACATCGATGCTGTTGGCGGCAATCGACCAGGCATCAACCCTTGGCAGCAACCGCGTCCTGCTTATTGGCCGGCTGGCATTGAGGCAGGCGCTGTACAGGACTGCCGCGCTGCCCGGGGCTGCCAGCAGCATCACCTGCACCTCGCTTGGCGAGTGCACTCTGAGCAGCGCAGCCATTCTGGAACTCCGCGCCGGGGCATGGGCACCTGCCTACATCCCGTAACAAGGCGACATGCACAGGGCACCGTCAGCCCACCGGTGGCTGAGGCTCCTGGCGCCGGCTCAGCGACACACGATGTTCTGTTCCAGCGATCAGCCGCCGATAGTTGGGGATCAGCGCTACAGCCGTCAGGATCATCGTCACCGCCGCATAGGCTATATATTCGCCAGGTTGCCCCAGCACGGCCGTCCGGATCACGAAGATTCCCAGAATGATCAATGAGGCGGCGGTTGAGGCGACAGATGCATAACCGGTCGTAAACACGATCACCGGCACGATCGGGATGAGAATGGCGGCAGTCCAGGGCCAGAGCGCTGTAGCAGCGCCCGCATTGGGCCCTGTCCCCGCGCCCCCCTTGAAGCGCAGAAAGATCGGCCAGTTGTGTCCGGCTACTGCGGCCGTGGCACACAGCGCCTTGAGCAGGGGTTCCCCCCCGCTCACTTGATGTGCCAGCCAGACGGCCGCGAAGCCCTTAGCCATATCCCCAAGGCCGGTCAGAATGCCAGCCGCCGCACCGGCAGCGCGGAAGGCATTGGTTCCCCCGGTGCGGCCGCTGCCAACCGATCTGATATCCCGTCCGCTTACCAGCCGGACGACGAACAGGCCAACCGGCAGACTGCCGATGAGATAGGCACCAGCGACGGTGCCTGCGTAGAGCAGGATGTCTGACATACTGTCTTATCCTCTGGCGTGCTTCAGATCGGAGCAGAGTTTTCGAGCATCAATTCGACCTCTGCAACAAGGCCACCCGAGATCCGGAAAGCCCGCGCGCTGCAGTTCTGACCATTATAACCCGGCACGATGATCAGGTGGATCGCCTCCGGGTAAGCCGCCAGAGCGACATCGGACAGAGAAGGATCCGTCCGGCTGCCTGGTGGGTGCGAGTGATAGATCCCTACTATCTCCCAGCCCAGCGCATCGATTTCCAGCATCGCCCTGATCTGCTCCCCCGGATCCATCACAAAGCTGGCATCCGGTGATGTAGACACGTTGCGTATCGGGTAGATCCGTTCGACGCGCCCCCCTGCCCCACCAAGGAGTCCGCATGACTCGCGCCACCTGTCCGCGATCACGTGAGATTGAATCGCGGCCAGCTGCTCTTGCGTCAGGACCAGACAGTGATCCGTCACAGCTCTGTTGCTCTCGCTACTTCAGTTGCGGGTGTATGGTATAATCAAACATGATTTCGAATACCCTAAACCTCGGGTAGGACAGTGTGATCACTAGAGAGCGTGAAGACTACCTCAAAGCCATCTACCACCTTCAGCAGGAGGAGTCTCCTGTTCGCACCACATCCATAGCACGCGCGCTCGGAGTGGAGCCAGCGTCGGTGACCGGTGTGATCAAGCGATTGGCTGAACTCAATTATTTGGAACACCAGCCATATCATGGAGTGACGCTCACCCGCACCGGGGAAAAAGTCGCACTCGAGATGATTCGGCACCATCGTCTGATCGAGCTCTATCTGATTACCGCGCTGGGATACAGCTGGGACGAGGTCCATGACGAGGCTGAACGTCTGGAGCATGCTGTGTCGCCGCTGTTCATCGCGCGTGTTGATGCGCTACTGGGATATCCCGAGATCGATCCCCACGGATCGCCAATCCCTACCCAGGATGGTAGCGTCGCGCCAGGCAAAGGCACTCGCCTGAGCGAGCTGCGCGAGGGCCAGCAGGGTCAGATTACCCGCGTTAATGATGCAGATCCCGGACTCCTGCGCTATCTGGCATCGATGAGCATCCGGCCAGGCATAGCGGTTACTGTCATCAGTGTCGCTCCGTACGGCGGGCCGATCCGCCTCCGGGTAGAAGAAGTTGAACACCTGCTGGGCACCCAGGCCGCTGAGCAGATCTTCGTAGACCTGAATAGCTAGCAAGCCAACGCTCTTCTCACTCCTGGACGCTACCTCATCAGGCCACCGGAAGTCATACGCCGGGCATCCAGCAACCGATCAATCTCTTCAGCTGTCAGATAGCCCTTCTCCAGCACAATCTCGCGAATGGGGCGATCACTGGCCATAGCCTCCCTGGCAACCTCTGCGCCCTTTTGATATCCGATGATCGGGTTGAGCGCCGTGACCAAGATGGCATTGCGCGCCAGCCAGCCCTGGGCTCTCTCACGGTTGGCCGTGATCCCGGCAACTGCTTTCACGCGGAAGATCCGCAGAGCATTGATCAGGATATCCATCATCTGAAACAGGTTATACCCCATGACAGGCATCATCACATTGAGTTCGAGCTGCCCGGCTTGCCCGCACAGCATGACTGCCAGATCATTGCCCATGATATGATACATCGCCTGGTTCACCATCTCAGCGATGCTGGGATTCACCTTCCCCGGCATGATACTGGAGCCAGGCTGCACGGCAGGCATCGTGATCTCCGCCAGGCCGGTGGACGGCCCACTGGCCAGCAGGCGCAGGTCGTTAGCGATGCGCGTCACATCCTGTGCCAGGGTGCGCAGCGCGCCGCTGAAGTGAACCAGATCCTGCATCGACTGCATGGACTCAAAGAGATTATCGGAGGGTTCGAGCTCGAGGCCGGTGATGCGCTCCAACACAGTAATCATACGGCCGTGATATTCTTCATGGGCGTTCAGGCCGCTACCGATCGCCGTTCCGCCAATTCCAAGCCGGCGCAGGCTCTGCGCGGCCTCAACGATCTTGTCGGTGTTGCGCTCAATCGCCCTGGCGTACGCGCCAAATTCCTGCCCCAGCCGTACCGGGACTGCATCCTGCAGATGGGTGCGCCCTGATTTTACGATGTCGTCGAACTCGACGCTTTTCTCACGGAATGCGCCGGCCAGTTCGTCCAGTGCCTCGGTCAACTCATCCAGCCGCCACAAGCAGCCAAGACGCAGCGCAGTGGGAACGGTATCGTTGGTCGACTGCGCCATGTTGACATGGTCATTTGGGTGAACTGGCCTGACGGGATCATCCAGCCGGTAGCCGAGAATCTGGTTAGCGCGCCCTGCAATCACCTCGTTGGTGTTCATATGGTGCGAGGTACCCGCACCGGCCTGGAAGGGATCAACGACAAACTGATCGTCCCAGCGGCCTTCCAGGACTTCATCAGACGCCTGCATGATGGCGGCAGCGATCGAGTCGCCGGTCACCGTCGTTTCGCCTGCCTGCTTGTCTTTGAAGAGACCCAGGCTGAGGTTGACCTCGGCGGCGGCCCGCTTGATGGCAGCCATGGCCCAGATGAACGCGCGGTACTGCTTAAGGCCCGAGATGGGGAAGTTCTCGACCGCCCGCTGAGTCTGGGCAGCATAGAGCGCATCAGCGGGAACGGACAGCTCCCCCAGCGAGTCTTTCTCAACGCGATAGTTTGTCATTTCAGATCCTCTCCCTGACGTCCCCGGCGGTCAAAAATGGCAGGAGCAGCGCGCGCTGCTCCTGCCAGGTCCGGATCGAGGATCAGGGCCTACGCAACTGCATCGTAGCCCGGCCCCTTCTGATAGAAGTCATAGTTGAAGCGGATGTCCGGCGTGAGATCCACCACTTCGCCGCCTGTAGCCTTGAAGCGCTTCTTGGTATCGTGTGGCATCAATTCCTGGCCCGCCTTCATGGTGTAGGCAGAGGGGACTTCATCTTCCATGAAGATCGCCTCATACGGGCACTCCGGGATGCACGCACCACAGTCGATACAGGTGTCCGGGTCGATGTAAAACCACGGCCATTCGGCTTCAGGCTGGCCTCCTACGATGCACTCCACTGGGCAGACTTCCACGCAGGCACCGTCGCGGAGGCAGAGGCTGGTGATTATGTGCGTCATAGGTCTGTTCTCCTCTGAGAGCTTCTTTGAATAAGGGACTGCTTACTGCTCATCGGGCGGCGCTGAACCGCCGCGCAACCTCGTCCCAATTGACTACGTTCCACCAGGCCTCAACGTAGTCCGCCCGTCGATTCTGATACTTGAGATAGTAGGCGTGTTCCCAGACATCGATCCCAAGCAGCGGCGTCATTCCCTCCGAGAGCGGGTTATCCTGGTTAGCCGTGCTGGTCACGACGAGCTTGCCACCTGCATCGAGCGCCAGCCATGCCCAGCCGCTGCCAAAGCGCCCCATCGCAGCCTTTGCCATCCGGTCCTTGAGCTCGGCAACGGATCCGAACTCGGTTTTGATCGCATCGGCCAGCGGGCCGGTAGGCTCACCCCCGCCCTTCGGGCTCATCAGCACCCAGAACATCGAGTGATTAACATGCCCGCCGCCATTATTGCGAACCGCGGCACGGATATCTTCGGGCACAGCATTTAGATCCTTGAGCAGGTCTTCAAGGTCTTTGTTATGCAGTTCAGGATGCTTATCCAGGGCAGCATTGAGGTTGGTTACATAGGCCTGATGATGCTTGCCATGATGAATGCGCATGGTTTGCTCATCAATGTGCGGTTCGAGGGCATCGAAATCATAGGGGAGAGACGGGAGTTCATAAGCCATCAGGGTTTCCTCCGGTAGCAACAGCTTGGAGAGCGTGCGAGGGCCGGCATAGACCGCTTGGTGCACCTACATTGACCACCCATCCGGGGAATGTTAAGATGGTGCAGCCTCTTATAGCCATGCGATGTGATTGTAGCCGTATTCAGAGAGCGAGTCAAGAACGATTGGAGGCGGCCAGCCCGGTGAGGCGGCCATGGCACTGCGTGCGTAATCACAGCGGGTACCCGGGATTGCTCTTGAAACGACTGCTCGGCATGGGCCCAATCCTGCTGATCGGGGTGCTGGCTATGTCATCAGCCTCCATCATGATCCGGGCCGCCCAGGGTGAAGGCGCGCCTTCCCTCGTCATTGCAGCCTATCGATTGACCGTGGCCACGCTCATCCTGACCTTCCCGGCTTTGCGCCAGCAAGCATGGCGGGAGTATGCTACACTTGGATGGCGAGAGATGTGCCTGCTCCTGCTGAGCGGTTTGCTGCTGGGTCTGCATTTCGCCACCTGGATCACGTCGCTGGAGCACACATCTGTTATCAGCTCGGTGGTGTTGGTCACCACAACACCGCTGTGGATTGGCCTGATCAGCCCTCTGGTACTGGGTGAGCGGACATCAGGCAGCACCTGGATCGGGATGGGGATAGCGATGGCGGGAGGCATCATCATCGGCCTTGCAGATGACAGTCATGCCGCCGGGCGCATCCCTCTGCTTGGTGATGTGTTGGCGTTGGCTGGCGCTCTCTTCGCCGCCGGGTATATGCTGATCGGGCGCCGGGTGCGCAGCCAGCTAAGGCTGACAGCCTATCTGTGGCTGGTCTATGGCACCGCAGCCGCGGTGCTGATCTTCTTTGCCCTGATGGCCCGTCAGCCGCTCACTGGCTACAGCCGACTGGCCGCTGCACTCATGATCGCCCTGGGCCTGGTGCCGCAGCTTATCGGCCATAGCGCTGCCAACTATGCGCTGCGGCATCTGCCAGCTTCGGTGGTGGGAGTCACCGTGCTGGGAGAGCCGATCGGATCGACACTGCTGGCGGTGGCGATTCTGGGTGAGCTGCCAAGCAGCCTGCAGATAGTTGGCGCAGTGGTGATCCTGATAGGAATCGGCGCGGCTGCAACGGCAAGGGCACGCGACCCGGCGGCTGGCCTTGAGGCGCCCGCCGTTGCCCGCCGCTCTGATCGTACATAGAGGAACAGGGAAATGCTAAAGGTCACGTGCTTGAAATGTCATTGGAGCTGGTCACTGAACCATGAGGCGGTACAGGCAGCTCTAGATTCACTCAAGCCAGGCGAAGATCATTATTCGATCGAGTGCCCACGCTGCCGCCGTGTGAACAAGGTCACGTCATCTCAGCTCAGGCATGCACTTCCTCGCGCCGCGGGCGAAGGAACTGCCACCATCGACGATGAGTCCTAGATCGCCAGCATGGCCCGCCGCCGTCTGACCATCCACCTGGTAGCCTGCGCGGATTGGCATCGCGAGGGCGCTGTTCCGTTGCCGCTTGCAAGGATACAGCTGCTCGGCCTCCTCGACCCGCTCACAGGCACAGCGGATGAATCCCGGGCTGGCCGCGGAAGCAGCCTCCTGCTGGATGGCCAGACAGTCCCGATTGAGGACTACCTTGAGCTGCGGCCAGAACTTACGCATCGCCTCGAACTGGCCCTTGCCAACAGGCATCTTGAAGCGGGTCCGTGGTATGTGACGCCCGACGAGCAGCTTGTTGGCCCCGAAGCACTCATCCGCAACCTTCTCATCGCCAGGCGGTTACTGGGCAGCGATTCCATGCGGGCCGCAGTCTACCTGGGGCCAGGGAATGCTCACATCAGCCAGCTCCCACAGATTCTGCGAGGGTTTGGCATTGAAACCGTTGTGGCTGCAGGAAACAGCTCAAGCCAACCGCTGGAGTCATGGTGGTACTCGGCAGATGGTTCACGCGTTCTGCTGATCTGCGTACTAGATGCTTCCACGATGGTCAGCCTGCCGGCGGAAGATATCCCGCCGGCACTTGCCCGGTGGGTGGCGCTTGCCCAGGCGCGCACCGGGACCAGTGAGATTCTGCTGGCGGCTCCCGCCAGCGGCAAGCACTGGCAGGCTATCCTGGCAGCTTCGCTGAAGAACTCCTCTGTTCGGTGGAGCAGCATTGAAGACCTGACAGGGGCAGTGCAGGCCAGGCTGCCTGCGCTCCCCAGTCTCGCTGGCGAGCTGCCTCCGCTCGACGCGCCGGGTGAAGACAGCTCCAGCGCTCGCGCGGCTGCCAGGGTGTGGCTGAAACAGGTCAATACCCGGGTGGAGCTTCTGCTTCAGCGATGGGCAGAGCCATTCAGCCTCTGGGCAGTTCATGCAGGCACCAGCCTTCCCGCTGCGGCGACCGCCCTGCCCCGGGATCCAGGTACCCTGATCGTTTATGCCTGGAAGCTGCTTCTTCAGAATCACAGCCTGGCAGCGCTTAGCGGCAATTGCCTGGATGAAAGCCAGGCCGAGATCGAAATACGATTCAATCACAGTGATCAGATCGCTTCAGCTCTGACTGACGCCAGCCTGAAAGCGATCGCCAGTCAAGTTGCGCTGCCAGGCACAGTAGCCCCGGAGGCGATTCGCGTCGTGGTATTCAATGCAGCGCCATGTGAGCAAACCGGAACGGCCGCCATTCCCTTACCTGTCTCAGATGCAGACTCATGGGAGATCGTTGACAGCAACGGCCAGCCTCTGCCTGCGCAGCTACGCAGCCTTGACAGTGAGGAGCACGCGGCCTCTCGCCAGACGACTCTTGAATTCGTAGCGGCGCGCGTTCCCCCACTGGGATATGCCACCTACCTGCTGCAGCCCGGGCGCTCGGCACAGAAACCTGTTTCCGATGAAGAGAGCACCATTTCGAACGAGTATCTGAGTGTCAGCGTCAACATCCATGATGGCACCCTGAGTCTGTTTGATAAGCGTTCAGGCCAGGAGTATGCAGGGCTCAACCGCTTTGAGGATGGAGGTGACGGAGGAGATATCGTCGAGTATCGCACCCCTGAGCGGGATACAGTGATCAGTATTGCCACCAATACCCCATTTCATACTGAACGAACCGTTGGCCCCGCTGGCCAGAGCCTGGAATACCTGCAGATCTTCAGACTGCCCGGCTCTCTCACCGCAGCGGGCGATGCACGCCTGCCGCTGGCGGCCCAGTTTGTGCCGCTGTCGATGTGGACCAGAATCAACCTCGTGCCAGGCGTGCCGCGCCTGGACATTCATGTCCAGATCGACAACTCAGCCCTGGATCACCGCCTGCGTGCGCTCTTCCCTGTGGGATTCATGCCGATCGATGTACTGGTCGACGGCCATTTCGAGATCGCCAGCCGAGCGCTACGACCGCCCCACTACTCGACACTGCAGCGCACGTTCACAACCGTGATGGGAACTGAAACCGGCCTCACCATAGCCGGGTGTGGCTTACACGAGGTGTCTGTGATCCCAACACAACGGGGCGCGGAGATCGCACTGACTCTACTGCGCAGCGTCGGACGGATCACGGCGCAGTGGCCATGCTCCAGCAGAGATGCACATCTGGCGGCTCCACGCGCGCAGGGTATTCGCCAGATGGAGATGTCCTATGCGATCATCCCCCATCAGGGCGACCCACTGCCTGCGTGGCAGCAGGCGTGGGCATTCCAGCACGCCCTCCGTGCCATCGCTGCTGCAGCGCCGGGCGGCGGAATGCCTCTGAGCGCGAGCCTGGTTCACAGCGATTGCGACTGGTTTCAGGTTACTACCGTCAAAGAAGCGACCTTTGATCAGGGGTTTATCATCCGCGGCTATAACCTGTCGTCCAGGCCTCAGTCAGTGCTGTTGGAGGTCGCCATGCCGTTCCGTCGTGCTGAGATTGTGCGCCTTGACGAGACGCCAACTGGTGAGACCATCCGACCGGATCGAAAGCGGCGGCTGGCCTTCATCGCTCAGCCGCATCAGGTGGTGACCCTCAAGCTCACCTGATCAACTATGTCCCCGGCTTGAGGTAGCTGCCATCCCCCGGCCATACCTCCATCTGAAAAGGCTCCAGAGTCTCGCCCGGAGGGAAATAAGGAGCGAAGTACTGCTGCTGCAATCTGTCCAGGGTGCCATCCACCAGCATATCCTGGAGGGTGATATTCACCAGTGTCAGGAAGTCATGGTCATGAACAGGCAGCGCGATGACGTAGCTGACCGGCCGGTACCGTCGGTCGATGACCGCGACGGCATCATCGGCCTGCACCATCAGCAGCAACGAGAATTCATCCCCGACAATGGCATAGACTCCTCGGCCGGTGAGGGCTTCGAAAGCCTTGGCAAACGAGTCCTCTAGGGTAACCTCAGGGTGCCCGTTGTTGTCGCGGATGATGGCCTCACTGACATCGAGTGGGGGCACAGCCAAGCTCGGCTTGAACTCGAGGTCCCCTACCCCGAACAGAGAGACATCACGCATGTAGACCATGCGAATGGCGCGGCTGTAGTACGCCTCGCTGAAAGCAAAGGTGCCAATCTGGGATTGATCGGGGCGGATGCCGACGACCATATCTACCGCGCTGCTGGCCAACAGGGCAGTGCCGGCGGCGCCGGCGCTGCCGGGTGATTCCAGAACGGGCACACCCCACCGGCGTGCCATCTCATTGACCACGGCCCGATTGTAGCCATCGACGATCGGCTGGCCATCAAAAGGCTGAGGCTCGGCCGCAAGATCAAGACCTGCTACGCGCAAAGGCTCCCCGCGGTTCAGGCGCTCGACCACAGAGGGGCCTGGCGGAATAGTTGTTGGGAAGTCCGCGAAGCTGTAGCGGGGCTCGCCCGGTAAAGTAGGATAGGGATCTGCCGCATAGCCATAGAAATTGGCGCTGAACAGCTCGCCAAATCGCCCTACGGATGCAATCTGCTGTAAAGTCAGGTTGAGCAGATCGCGCAGCGGAGTGTCGCCACGACGTACAGCAAAAGCATAAGGCTCTGTACTGATGAAGTCTTCCAGTATCTGGCTGTCGGGTATGGACGATGCGGCAAGCATCAGCGCTTCGCGCCGACCAACTATTGCCCGGACTGCAGCCTGATCAACCATCGCGGCGCGAGCGGCATCCAACGACTCAACGATCTGAACATCGGGTGCCAGGCCTTGCGCGGCAGCATACGCCGCTAACGCCTGGCCGGCTTCTTCACCGAGAACAGCGACCGGGCCAGCGAGCGCTTGCTGGACATCCTGAATGCCGGATGGGCTCTGCACCAGGACGACATACCCACTCAGAAACGTCGTGTCAGTGAACTCCACATGCTGCTCAAGTTCGCGCCGGTGCGGCATAGCACCTGCGATCAGGTCGATCTCTCCGCTGGCCAGCATGGGCAGCCGCGTCTGCCGGGTAACCTGAACAAAGACAGGGGTCACGCCCCATTGGTCGGCAATGGCTCGCGCCAACGCGACTTCGTAGCCTTCAATCTTGCCGTCATCGGTCAGGAAACTGAACGGAGGATAGTTGTACAGCACGCCAACGCGTACCTCCCCGCGGTCACGGATGCCCACAATGGCTGATTCACTCACCGGGTCCGGTACGGACGTGCCAACCACTGGCGCGCCTGCTGGCTGCCGGGTTGGGGTGGCGGGCGGCAGCGAGGTTGTAGCTGACTCTACCGTGGCACTCGATGGCCGGCAGGCCGAGACGGTAGCCGTCAGCAGCAGGGATGCGATAACAACATGGGCCAGTGAACGTTGGATCATGACCTATGACTCCAGCAGCAGATCGCGGTAGAGATCATGTTCGGCAATGTAGCCAGCGACTGAATCAGGCAGCAGGTAGCGGACGCTCCAACCCGCGCTAGCCTTAGCCCGGATATACTGGCCAGAAATATCCAGGCGTGGGATCTGGAGAAAGTGCACCTGCGAGCTCACTCCAGGCAGGGCCGTTTCAAGTAGATCCATGTTGAGCGAACTATCCCACCGCCGCATGACAGCCAGGGACGCCAGACTGAGCACCCGCTTCGGCTGATGCCAGGTGGGTAGATCTCGCAGTGAGTCTTCCCCGAGCAGAAGTATGAGCGATGAGCCAGAATAGGCCGCCATCAGCAGTTCCAGCATATCAGCGGTATAGTGCGGCCCGGCCCGATCAATATCCACATTCGACCAGGTGAATGCCGGGTTATCTGCAATGGCCAGCTGCAGCATCGCCAGGCGGTGGCGCACGGGCGTGATCCGCTGGCCCTGCTTGTGCGGCGGATCGGCGGCAGGAACCCACAGGATCTGCCCCAGCGCCAGCTCCTGCCGCGCCTGTTCAGCCAGAACCAGGTGCCCATAATGCGGCGGATCAAAAGTCCCGCCGAGCACGCCCATTCGCATCAGTCAACCCACTCCAGCTCATAGTCACCGATCCGGACAGTATCTCCATTCTTGACGCCCAGGGCCCGAAGCTGATCGGCAATCCCGAGGGCCTCCATAATCCGGTGAAAGCGCACCAGTGACTCGTCGTACTCCCAGTATGTCATCGCAGCCGCGCGTTCGATCCGGGTGCCGCTCACGCGAAAGGATTCGCCTTCTCTCACAACAAGAAAAGTATCGGCCAGGTTCTCTGGTGCGTAGACAGGGAGCTCTTCCAGCGCTGGAGGTTCCGGAAGTGCTTCGAGCAGCGCGGCGATTTCTGCCATCAATTCATCCAGTCCTTGCCTTGTCACCGCGGATAGTGTCAGCGCCGGGATGCCCCTTTCCTGCAGGAAGCTCCGAACACGGGGCCACGCCTGCCGGGACTGGGGAAGCTCACACTTCGTCAGCGCTACAAGCTGAGGCTTTTGAGCAAGCGCCTCGTCGAAGAGAGCAAGCTCGGTGTTGATCTGCAGGAAATCGCTGATGGGATCCTGACCCGCGCCATCAAGCAAGTGCACTAGCAGCCGCGTGCGCTGAATATGCCGCAGGAAACTGTGCCCCAGCCCAACACCACGATGCGCGCCTTCCACCAGACCGGGGATATCGGCCAGCACGATTTCTCTATCGCCGACAATAGCAACGCCTAGATTCGGCGCCAGCGTGGTGAACGGGTAGTCGGCGATCTTGGGATGCGCCGCAGTTAGTACAGAAAGCAGTGTGGACTTGCCCGCGTTGGGGACGCCGATGATTCCAACATCGGCAATCAGCTTAAGCTCCAGGGTCAGCCAACGCTCCTCCCCGGGTTCACCCTTCTCCGCATGTCGGGGGGCCTGGTTCGTGGGGGACTTGAAACGCGCATTGCCACGGCCACCACGGCCGCCGCGTGCGACAATGACCCGCTGACCGGGCTGCGTCAGATCCGCAATCAACAGGCCAGTTTGAGCATCACGGGCAATAGTGCCAGGGGGTACTTCGACTTCCAGATCCGGCGCAGATGCCCCTGTGCGGTTGTTCGGTCCACCGCTGCCGCCGTTCTGTGCCCGGAAATGACTCTGGAGACGAAACTTTGAGAGGGTATTGAGATGTGGATTCACCGTGAGGACGACGCTGCCGCCATGCCCGCCATCCCCACCGGCTGGTCCACCAAACGGCACGTACTTTTCGCGGCGGAAGGCGACAATGCCGGCTCCCCCATCACCGCTGCGTACGAATATCCGCGCTTCATCAATTAACATGGGGGCAGAGAATACCCCGCCGCCCGGGAAAGGTCAACCGCCTTCGTCAGAGCTCCCGGCCTAATGATCGCGATCGACAACCTGCCGGATTAGGGCTTTAAGGTCCTGTACGGCGGGGCCGGGCGGGAGCGCACTGAGCGCATTCTCGGCCTGGCTTGCCAGCAGGCGCGCCATCTGGCGTCCCTCTTCAACGGCACCGCTTGCGACTAACCGCTGCTTGATGGCCAGTATGGGATCCTGTTCATCCTGCTCAAGCGCATCTTCAACCAGAGTAGCGGCTGATACTGCCTGACGCCCATTCTCGGCACGTCCATAGGCAGCGGCAACACCCTTACCCTGGCTGACATCCACATTGGCGTCCTTACCCATCAGCCGGGGATCGCCAGTCAAATCGAGTAGATCGTCAACGATCTGGAAGGCCAGCCCGAGGTAGAAACCGTACTCGCCCAGCGCTTCCACATGCGCTGCCTCCGCGCCCGCCAGCTGCCCACCCAGCATCGTGGCTGCCCGGAAAAGCGAGGCAGTCTTCTTAGCAACAATCCTCTGGTAGATCTCACGATTGAGGCGATCATGCTTGGCCGCATCGGCCTGAAGCGTCTCCCCCTCTACCAGCGCAACTGTAGCTTCTGCCAGGGTGACATTGAGGTCCCCATAGGGCGCCATTAACTGGTAGACTTTGGTGAACAAGAAATCACCCGTCAGCAGAGCAAAGGTCCGGCCCCATTGCTCGTTGACTGTCACCCTACCCCGGCGCATGCGTCCATGATCATTGATATCATCATGCACCAGGGTAGCCGTATGGACCAACTCAACAGCAGCCGCGACCGGAACAGCGCTGTTCAGATTATCGCCGCCTGCAGCCTGATAGGACAGAAACACCAATCGCGGCCGCACACGCTTTCCACCGGCTCCAATGATATGCCGGCTGGCATCTTGCAGAACGGCCACGTCACTGCCGACAATCTCCTCCATGAGGAGGTCGGCCGCACGCACTGCTTGCTCCAGATCCATAGCAGTCCCCAGCAGTTGCATATTTGTTGCTTTCAGAACTTTCGGAACGAATTAGATAAAACAAACATGATAGTTACCGCCCTGCATTGATCTACCGGTATCAACATTACCTGCGCTCTTCTTCGGCAGAGGACATATACACGGATGCGATATCACCCAGCCTGGGTGGCTCCCCATCACGCAGCAGCAGTTCCAGAGCCAGCTGGGCGAAACGGAAGAACGCCTGCATCTGACGCACCCGCTCCAGGTAGTGATCGGCGAGAATGCGCTCCTCCTCACCGAGGTTGGGCTGTGCCTCTTCCAGGCGCTCAGCGCTCTCCTGCAGCACCGTCAGCGCTGTCGATACTTCCTTGCGCTCGCGACTCTCGAGGATCGAGGCCACAACCTTCCACAAATCAGCCTCTGCCTCGTAGAACTTGCGGCGATCGCCCTTAACCCATACTTCCCGTACCATGTTCCACCGCTCGAGGGCGCGCATATTCATGCTCACACTCGCCTTCGACTTGACGACGATCTCTTCCAGTTCGTCCAAGGAAAGAGGCACAGGGCTCATAAGAAGCGCGCCATAGAGGTGCCCCATGACAGGGCTGAAACCAAAGAAATCGGTCAGCTGCCCTAAACCCCGGATGACGCTATCTCGCACTGCCCGTAAGTTTTCGTCCATATTGGAAACTTCCGAAATTTCTAAAATCAACTACGGTGATCTTAGCGTGAATGGTAGCGCGCTGTCAAGCATTGCCGTTCTTGTCGCCCGATCTGCCTTATGGTAAGATACGTTCGCGCTTTCACAACCATGCTGGCCCAATCTGCTGCCTGCCCTGGGTAAGGAGAACGAGTGCATGATGCGCTCCGACATCCCTGACATTGTCATTGGGAGACTACCGATCTATTTGAGGGCGCTGACCCGTCTTCAGCAAGAAGGGCAGACCATTACTTCATCTCACGAGCTCGGCAAGCAGCTGGGTATCAGCTCAGCTCAAATCCGTAAGGACCTGTCTCATTTCGGCGAATTCGGCAAGCAGGGCACCGGTTACAGCGTCAAACTGCTTGCTGCCGAACTTCAGCGGATTCTCAATGTTGAACATGAGTGGCAGGTTGTTCTGGTCGGCGTCGGCGATCTGGGTCGGGCGCTTGCCCACTATGGGGGTTTCGCCCACCGTGGCTTTCGCATCACGCAACTATTCGACAACGACCCGGCCAAGATCGGACAGAAGATCGGCGACCTTGCGATCCTTCATGTGGAGGAAATGGTCACACGGGTGCGTGAAGCCGGCATCCTGATCGCGATGGTTGCCACCCCGGCCGATGAGGCCCAAAAGGTAGCCGATTGGCTGGTGGAGGCAAAGGTCCGCGCCATTCTCAACTATGCGCCAATCGTCATTTCCGTGCCAGAATCAGTCCGTGTCCAGTACATTGACCCGGTGATCCATCTGCAACGAATGGCCTACTACCTGCCGACTCTTACCTGAACGGGTGCAATGGGGCTTAGATCGCCCCCAAATACGCAGGCACTGCGCTCCTACTCAGGAGCCTGTTGTAGGGATCGTCAGATCTAATACTTACAGATCCGGTACGGTGCGCTGCAAGACGTCGAGACGCTCAAGGGCACGGCATGCCCCGAGAGCGGTTGCCCCCACGGGATCATCGGCGAGAAAAGCTGGGACATTGGTCTCACGCGTCAGATACTGATCAATACCGCGCAGCAGGGAGCTGCCACCGGTCAGGACCATACCACGATCGATGATATCTGACGCCAGCTCAGGCGGCGTCCGCTCCAGGACACGACGGACAACGCCAGCCATCAGCGCCAGTGGCTCCGCAAGTGCCTCAACGACTTCAGCGGTACTGATACTAATCATCTTGGGCAGGCCGTCCACCTGGTCGCGCCCCTGGATGTCCATTCGCAGATCGTCTCCCACTCCCAGAGCCGCCCCGATATTGATCTTGACCAGTTCAGCGGTCATCTCACCAATGATCAGATTGTACTTTTTACGCACGTAGGTCATGATCGCCTCGTCAAGGCGAACTCCGCCCACCCTTTCAGAGGCCGCTGCCACAATCCCATTCATGGCCACGACAGCCGCTTCGCTGGTGCCGCCGCCCAGGTTGACAATCATGTTGCCTGTTGGCGTATCAACCGGCAGGCCGGCCCCGATGGCCGCCGCCAGAGGTTCAGGGATCAGGCGCGCCTCACGCGCACCGGCCTGCACCGCTGCCTCATGGACCGCCCGGCGCTCGACGCTGGTGACCCCATACGGCACTGTCATCATGATGATCGGCTTGAAGAGGCGCAGCCCACCCATGACTTTATCGACGAAATAGCGCAGCATCGCCTCTGTCACCTCATAGTCGGCGATCACGCCATCACGCATCGGACGCATGACTTCGATCGACTCCGGTGTGCGCCCGTACATTTCGCGCGCTTCCTGACCGATGGCGACGATCTTCTCCTCATCAAGGGTGATCGCCACAGCGCCCGGCTCGTGCAGAAGAATCTGTTCGCGTTCCGCGATAGTGACATTGACGGTGCCCAGATCGATCCCGAGCTTCTTATTAAACATCCAGCCTCCAGTTGTGGGGGCAAGCATATCGCCCAGGCATGACCATCGCCTGGGCGATCGATCGCGCTACATTGTAGCGCGTTCAGGGCAGGCTATCCAGCGACTTACTGGTTCCCGCTTCCCGACTCCACGGTTGGCCCACCCAGTCCTCGTCGAGGCCGTCGCCGGCTGGCAACCTTGACTCGCAGGTTAGCACGGCGGATCGCTGCCTCCAGAGCAGCCTGTTGAGCCGGGTCAGGTGCACCGCCCTCAGCCATCATCGCCTGGGCTCGCCGGCGGGCTTCCTCGGCGCGCGCTACGTCGATTTCCTCAGCATACTCGGCGGAGTCGGCCAGAATAATCACATGATCGTGAGCAACCCTCAGCACACCACCGCCAACCGCGAAAGTCTCTTCCAATCCACCCCTGCGCACCCGAACCTCGCCGTAGTCAAGCGCAGTGACCAGCGGCGCATGACGGGGAAGGATGCCCATCTCGCCTTCCACGCCGCGGGCGATGACGATGTCAACTTCCTCATCATATACTTTGCGTTCCTGCGTGATGATCTCTACACGTAAGGGCATTTCCGCACCTTATCCGGGGCTGCCACCCGGGCTCGTTCACCGACCGTTAATCCATCTGGCCGCGCTTGTTACGCTCCAGAACATCCTCAATCGGGCCTGCCATGTAGAAGAACTGCTCGGGCACGTCGTCCAGCTCGCCATTGAGGATCATGCGGAAGCCGCGCACCGTGTCCCCGATCGGGACATAGCGTCCCTCGCGACCCGTGAATTGAGCCGCTACGAACATCGGCTGGGACAGGAAACGCTGTATCTTGCGTGCCCGCGACACGATCAGTTTGTCATCTTCCGACAGCTCATCGATGCCCAGGATGGCAATGATGTCCTGGAGGTCGCGGAAGCGCTGCAGCACCCGTTGAACTTCGCGAGCCGTGCTGTAATGCTCTGCGCCGACGATATCTGGCTGCAGGATCCGGCTGGTGCTGGCCAGAGGATCAACGGCCGGGTAGATGCCCTGCTCGGAGATTGACCGCTCCAGCGCGATCGTCGCATCCAGGTGAGTGAACGTCGCCACCGGCGCCGGGTCGGAGTAGTCGTCTGCAGGCACGTAGACAGCCTGCATGGACGTGATGGAGCCCTTCCGGGTGCTGGTAATACGCTCCTGAAGCTGTCCCATCTCGCCGGCCAGCGTGGGCTGGTAGCCAACTGCAGAAGGCATGCGCCCCAGCAGAGCCGAGACTTCCGAGCCGGACATCGAGAAGCGGAAGATATTGTCGATGAACAGCAACACATCGCGGCCTTCATCGCGGAAGTATTCCGCATTTGCCAGGCCCGTTAGCGCCACACGCAGACGAACGCCGGGGGGCTCGTTCATCTGGCCAAAGACCATCACCGTCTTCTCAATCACCCCGCTCTCAATCATCTCCTGGTAGAGCTGCGTGCCTTCGCGCGTGCGCTCTCCTACCCCGGCGAATACTGAATAACCGCCATGTTCCGTCGCGATCGACCGGATCAGCTCCATGATGATGACGGTCTTTCCAACCCCGGCCCCACCGAATATGCCCGTCTTGCCGCCTTTGGTGAAGGGAGCAATCAGGTCGATCACCTTGAGGCCCGTCTCAAAGACTTCAGTCGTCGTCGACTGCTCAGCGAAGCTGGGGGGATCCCGGTGGATGGGATAGTATGCCTCCGCCTTGACTTCTTCGGCCTTTCCGTCAATCGTACGGCCTAACACATTGAAGACACGCCCGAGTGCCGCTGGCCCAACGGGCACTTTGATGGGTGCGCCCGTGTTGATCGCCTCAACCCCGCGCGACAGGCCATCTGTCGTATCCATCGCCAGGGCGCGCACACGATTGCCGCCCAGGTTGTTTTGAACCTCAAGGACCAGGTCTTCCTGTCCATCACGAGGTACCCGAATTGCATCGTAGATATTGGGCATTCCCTCAGCAGGGAACTCAACATCAACCACCGCACCCAGTACCTGAACAATCCGGCCCTTCATATTCTCAGCAGCCATGCTAGCTCCTCAAAGAGTCGTGACTTACTCAGTTTGAGACAGTGCCTCTGCACCGCCGACAATGTCGAGCATCTCGCTGGTGATGGCGAGCTGACGCGCCTTGTTGTAACTCAGCGTCAGATCTTCGACCAGTACGTTCGCGTTCTCTGTCGCATTCCGCATCGCGACCATGCGAGCCGAATGCTCGCTGGCCAGCGCCTCGAGCAGACACTGGTACAGTACTAGCTCGGTGAAACGCGGCAGAATTTCGTCCAGGATTGCCTCCGCATTAGGCTCGAACTCATACACCGCCTGAGGTTCCTGTGCGCGAGGCCCCCCTGCCGAGCGTTCGGTGACTTCCGGCTTCAGGGGCAGGAGGCGCAGCACACGCGGCTCCTGCCGAAGCGTGTTAAGAAACTCGGTGTAGATGATAAAGACTTCATCCACAACGCCCTTTAGAAAGTCATCAACCACGGTGCGCGTAATGGCCGTGATATCCAGGATGGTGGGTGAAGCCGGCAAATCGCTGAACTCAGCGATGATCTGCGCCCCGCGGCGCAGCATCAGATCACGGCCTTTCTTGCCTACCGTGATATAGCTCACCGGCGCCGTCTGCAGCTTCTCAAAGTCCAGAGCATCCCGCACAACATTGGTATTATAGGGTCCTGCAAGTCCGCGGTCGCTGGTGATAAGCACCACGCAGATGTTGCTAACCGTCTCTCGCTCGTCCAGCAAGGGATGAGAAGCTTCCCCACCGGTGCGCTCTGCCAGATCGCTCAGGATCTCCTGGGCTGCGCGGGCATAAGCGCGTGTCGCCAGAGTCTGCGCCTGAGCGCGGCGAACCCTTGACGCGGCCACCGTCTCCAGCGCCCCGGTCACCTTAGCGATATTCTTGACACTCCGGATGCGTCTGAGGATCTCTCGTGCATTGGCCATATCAGTCTATCCTGATCGGTTGCCTAGCTCCAACCCGCGTTGAATTCCTCGATGGCTTTCTTGAGATCCGCTTCGATCTCTTCTGTCAGCCGGCCCACTTCGCGGATCCTGGAACCTACATCAGGATGCTGAGCCGCCATGTACTGCCGGAAGGCTTCCTCCCACGCACGGATGCGCTCTACCGGCACGGCATCCAACAGGCCGCGCGTGCCAGCATACAGGACCATGACTTCATCTGGCAGCGGAACTGGCTGGTACTGCGGCTGCTTAAGCAGCTCGGTCAGGCGCATACCGCGATCCAGCTGATCCTGGGTCGTCTTGTCGAGTCCAGAGCCAAACTGTGCAAACGCCGCCAGCGACCGGAACTGGGCCATGTCCAGGCGGAGGCGACCCGCCACCTGCGACATCGCCTTGCGCTGGGCAGCCGAGCCAACGCGGCTGACCGAGATGCCCGTATTGATGGCCGGGCGGATACCTCCGTTGAACAGATCAGCCTCAAGATAGATCTGACCATCTGTGATCGAGATGACATTGGTGGGGATGTAGGCCGAAACATCGCCCAGTAGCGTCTCAATGATGGGCAGCGCCGTCAGGCTGCCGCCGCCACGCGCTGCTGAAAGCTGCGCCGCACGCTCCAGCAGGCGAGAGTGAAGGTAGAAGACATCTCCCGGATAGGCTTCGCGGCCCGGCGGGCGGCGCAGCAGAAGCGACACCTGGCGATAGGCCCATGCATGTTTGGAGAGATCATCATAGACAACGAGGGCGTCTTTACCGTTATCCATGAAGTATTCGCCCATCGCGCAGCCAGAATACGGGGCAATGTATTGCATGGCGGCAGGGTCGGCAGCGCTGGCCACCACCACAATGGTGTGATCCATGGCGCCATGCTGTTCCAGCGTGGATACCACGCGCGCGATCTGAGCCTGCTTCTGGCCGATGGCGACGTAGATACAGATGACATTTTCCCCGCGCTGGTTGATGATCGTGTCAAGCGCGACTACAGTCTTCCCGGTCTGTCGGTCGCCGATGATCAGCTCACGCTGCCCGCGCCCGATGGGAGTCATTGCATCGATAGCTTTGATGCCGGTCTGCAAGGCACGGCTTACGTTCTCGCGATCAATCACTCCTGGCGCGATCTTCTCGATTGGGTAGTAGTCTTTGAGGTCAAGGGGCCCCTTACCATCAACAGGGCGGCCCAGCGCATCGACAACGCGACCAACCATTGCATCACCGACCGGGACTGAGGCCAGGCGCCCCAGGGCGCGTACACGGCTGCCCTCGGGGATGTCCGTGTATTCGCCGATGATGATGACCCCGACTTCGTCCTCGGCCAGATTGAAGGCAATGCCAATGGCGCCGTTTTCAAACTCAACCAGCTCCTGGCTGCGGACCTGAGCCAGACCGGCCACCCGGGCAATGCCATCGCCAACTTCCAGCACTTCGCCAATGCCGGAAACGGTGACTACCGGCTTGAACTGGTCGATCTGAGCTTTGAGCTGCTGCGCGAGATCCTTGGAGATATCGGTCGCCATATCGTCTCCCTGGCTTTGAAGGATTTCTCAGCCGGACAGGCCAATACCCATCGGCCAGTCCGGCCTCTGTCGCTGTGCGTGCGGTGCGGTCCAACAGCCTACTCCAGTGAATTCTACCGAAACCACCCCGGTTTGCCCACTATTTCACAAGACCGTCACAGAAGGCTGTTGCCAGCTCGGCGTTGACCATACGCTTACCGGGAGCTAGCAACCCGGCCCGCCACATAGCCAACGATGCCGGCGATGATGGAGTTGACCGAATCCTGATCCAGGGCGTTCTGCAAACCCAGGATCATCACACTGAACAGGATCGCGGTCAGAATCACCCCCTCAAGCAGCTCGCGCACCAGGCGGCGATGATCGGCGCGCTCTTCCAGCGTATCGGCAGCTTCACGCTCTGCGGCAGTGCCGGGCAGCACACGCGAAGCGACAAACATGATAGCCAGCAGGCTGAGCAGAAGGAAGCCCCCGATCAGCATGGCAATCGCGTAGGGGCCAAGGATCCCCTGCCCCTGAGCCGGGCGGGACTCAGAGATGCTGGGAGTGCCTGTAGGCTGCAGTTCTGGTGTGGGCGTCGGCGCATCGGCCGGGATAGTCATCTCGCGCACGACGGTGCTGAACTGGCCGCCAGATGCTCGTGCTGCGATCGTCAGGCCGCTTGTGTTGGCAGGAATCGGCAGTATCCTCACTTCAAAGGTGACGAGGGCACTGCCATCAGCCTCGACAGCAGGGATCGTCCACTCCAGTGCTGCCGTATCATCTGCGAGAGTACCACCTTCTGAAGAAGATATAACCTCCGCCACAGTTGGATCGTAGCTGACACGCAAGCTCACGTTCTGCGCCACCTCGGTTCCGAGATTCCGCAGAGTCAGTGTGATCCTGAGCTGGTCCCCCGCATCAATCAGCCCATCCGCATCGCCATCCAGGAGGAATTCGAAGGTCGGTTCGACCAGGAGGCTCGGCCCGGCCACGGGCACGGATACAGTCCGCGTATCGATTGCACTCGTACCGTCGCTGATCGTGACTACCAGATCATAGGTTGTCACACCCGGAGGGAAGGCAGGAGCAAAGACAGTGGTGTACTGTAGCGTTCTAACTTCGCCATCGGCAGGTACCGATCCCAACAGCCAGGTGAGCTTCCCTTCTTGATCCTGTGCACCTTCCGGGACGCTCACCAGCGCACCCGTCAGATTGTCAGGGTAGTCAGCCACGATAGCCACATCTGACGATGGACCACCGCCCGAGTTAGCATACCCGATCAGGAAGCGCACGGTATCACCCGGATCTATGCGCCCGGTGATACCAACATCTGTGACGAGTTCAAATGCAATGTCGGTGATTCGCAGCACCGGCCCGATGACTTCGATGGGGGTGGCGGCAACGCGAGCCAGCTGGGCGCTACCAGCCTGCACCGAGGCAGCGGCCTGGATTTGACTGCGGCCCGGCGGAAAGCGCCGATTGAGCGCCACCGCCGCGCTGAAAGCCGTGGACTCGCCCGGACCGAGCCGCACGATTGACCAGGTTACTCTCCCGGTGTCCGGCTGACCGCCCGGCGTCACAACGGTAACGGCACCTGCGAACGCGGCGTCATACTCCAGGATTACGTCAATGGGGCCGCTGGCCACAGCGCCGCCATTTGCCAGGTTGATGGTGAACGTGACAGTATCACCGGGATCGACAAGGCCATCGCCGTCAACGTCGCCGTCCGGGAGGAGTTCTCTGGCCAGCGAGAGTTCGAGGGTGGGAAGGGGCGTGGGCTCAACGACGGTCGGCTCCTGGGTAGCCTCTGGCGTCGGCGTAGGATCATCCTGTGCCTCGGCCACCCGGGAAGTTGGCACGACAAGGTTGAGAAGCGCCATCGTAACCAGGGTCGCCAGCAGTCCGACGGTTACTCCTCGACGAGTTCTTGCAAGGCGCATAATCTTCCCCCTTGGTGAGGCAGGATCACAACCGGATCAGAGCAGAATACCGGGTCGTCTCATCGCAATCAATCGTCTTCGATCACGCGTTCTTTGAGATGCAGGGCAATCTGCCCCTTGCCCAGCGAGACGGATCGCTGATATGCGGCCCAGATCGCCCGTGAAACCACCGTCCGCAGGCCGCCCTTCTCAAGCTGATACAGCGCCTCAGCGCTGGTCCCACCCGGGGAAGTCACCTCATTACGTAACGTATCTGGGTGGCGCGGCGACTGCCGCGCATACTCCACTGTCCCTCGCATCGTCTGCATCACCAGCCGCTCGGCGATGCGCCGTGGAAAACCCATGTGCACACCGGCATCGATCATGGCTTCCATGAACAACAGCACGTAGGCCGGGCCAGTGCCGCTGAGCGCTGTTGCCATATCCAGGTAGATCTCTTGTTCGACACGCAATACCTCGCCCAGTGCACCCAACACCGCGATGGAGGACTCAAGCTGGCTTTCCGTTACCGCCTCCGTAGCTGTCCAGACAGTGATCCCCTCGCCGATCTGAGCCGGGGTGTTAGGCATCGCGCGCACCACTGCCATATGGTTGAGTCCCTGCGTAATGACCGGGATAGGCACGCCAGCCGCGATCGAGAGGACCAACCCCCCAGGCGCGATCCGGTTATGCAACTCAGCAAGAACGGCGCCGAAGACCTGCGGCTTAATCGACAGGACGACAATAGCAGACCCCTCGGCAGCCACCCGGTTGGATACGGTTGTTTCAACGTGGTAGCGTGCAGCAAGATCTGTGCAGCGTTCCTGGCGCGGCCCGGCAGCAACCAGCTGCCCCGGTTCTACAAGCCGTTCACGGAGGAGTCCCTTGATCATGGCTTCTGCCATGACACCACTCCCGATGAAGCTGATCCGCTTGCCTGCCAGTACGGACACGTCACCACCTCTTTATGCGACCAGCAGTATAACATGCCCCCGACAGAAGCGGAAACGCTCCCCCTGCCCTGAGCTACCAGGTCTGGCTGAAGACATAGCGAGCCAGGCTGAGTGCATAGCGCCTGCGGGCCATATACCGGTCAATGACTCCGATATCCAGTGCCGCAGGGCGGAAGCCGAAATGTCTCTCAATCGTGCCAAGCTCGGCGGTCTGGTTAGCAGACATCAGCTCGACCCATTGCTCGGTGAAAGGCCACCGGGCAAACAGCCCATCAAGGAACCAGGCTCCTGCCCGGTGCGCCAGCAAAGGCAGTCCAACAATCGGCCGTGAGCTGCCGATGGCATGCATCACCCGCATGACGATGCGCCGGTAGCTAAGAATCTCTGGTCCGCCGATGCTGAGAGTCGTGTCCAGCAGGTCCAGGTTCTCCAGAGACATCGCCAAACAGGTAACCAGATCGTCGACCCACAGCGGCTGAAACGTCGCCTCTCCGTCACCCGGCACAAAGTAGACAGGAAAGGCCCGTGCCAGCATGGCAATATGCTCGCTGAAGCGATCGCCTTCACCGAAAAGGACGCTGGAGCGGAAGATCGTGTAGGCAAGGCCACTGGTGCGGATAGCCTCCTCAATCTCACCCTTGACTCTCAGCGTTGGAAAGGCCGAGGCCCGCTCCGCCCCTACCCGGCTGACGGCAATCACACGGCCCACCCGCGCCGTCAGGGCTGCATCGATCAGGGCGCGAGTGGCCGCCAGATCGACCTCCATCAGGCGGGCATGCCGCCCACGGCCATCTGTACCCGCAAGGTGGATCACGGTATGGACGCCATCAAGCGCCGCCAGCAGTGAATCCGGGTCCAGCAGGCTGCCCACCATTACATGAATGGACACTCCGGCAGGAAGGCGCTCTGTGTGACCGCCGGGGCGCAGCAGCGCCCGCACCCGCAAGCCGCCCTCCCCCGCCAGGCGCTGCACGAGTCGTCTCCCAATGAATCCGGTAGCCCCAGTGATCAGAATCATGTCGCGTGATGCTGCCGGCCCCACCGCCCAAGACGCAAAGAAATGGCTGCCAGGTTCGTATACACCCTCTGTGCATTATAGCGCTGGCGAGGCTGTGGCCAAAGACTGAGCCTTGCGGCACAATCGCATCTTCTTATATCGAGCGGGTTTTAGACTCTGGGGTATTCGTCAGCGAGGGAGAAGAATGACTCGAACGCGAGTAGTTGTCACCGGGCTGGGTATCATCAGCCCACTGGGGCATGATATTGAGACGACATGGCAGGCACTGGTAGCCGGCCGGTCCGGCGTTGGCCCCATCACGCTCTTCGATGCGTCCGAGCTGAAAACCCGGTTTGCAGCCGAGGTTAAGGACTTTGACGCCAGGGTGATTTTCGGCGCCCGTGAGGCGCGCCGGATGGACCGCTTCACGCATTTCGCGATGGCCAGCGCCATGCAGGCCGTCGCCGACAGCGGGCTTGACCTCCAGAAGGTGGATACCACCCGCATGGGTGTGGTCATGGGGACAGGTATCGGAGGCATCACCACACTCCTTGAAGAGGCCGACAAGATGCTGCGGCAAGGGGCGCATTTTGTCAGCCCTCACCTGGTCCCCATGATGCTACCAGACACAGCCCCGGGCAAGATCGCCATCGAAATGGGCCTGCGCGGCCCGAATATGAGCATTGCCACAGCCTGCGCTTCTGCCAACAATGCCATTGGCGAAGCAGCCGCGATGATCCGACGCGGCGTGGTCGATGCCATGATCACCGGCGGCTCGGAGGCAGGCATTGCCAAACTGGCAGTAGCCGGCTTCTCCAATATGGGCGCCCTCTCAGAACGTAATGACGATCCTCAGCATGCCTGCCGCCCGTTTGATGCCGACCGCGATGGTTTCGTGGCAGGCGAAGGCGGCGGGGCACTGATCCTGGAAAGCGAGGAGCATGCCCGGAAGCGTGGTGCACGGGTCTACGCAGAACTGCTGGGCTACGGCGCATCAGCAGATGCCTACCATATCACCGCCCCGCTGGAGGACGGTGCCGGGGCGATCCTTGCCATGCAGAGGGCTATCAGCGATGCGGGCATAGCCCCTTCTCAGATCACCTATCTCAACGCGCACGGCACCAGCACACAGCTCAATGACAAAGCTGAGACGCTGGCGGTGAAGCAGGTATTTGGCGATGCCGCCTACAGGCTGATCATCAGCTCCACCAAGAGCATGACCGGGCATCTGCTGGGTGCGGCGGGCGCAATCGAGGCAATCTTCTCCATCAAAGCCATAGACACGGGGTGGATCCCGCCGACGATCAACTACGAAACACCCGATCCGAACTGCGATCTTGACTACACCCCAAATCAGGCCCGTCAGGCTGAAGTGTCGATAGCCATGTCCAACTCTTTTGGCTTCGGCGGGCACAACGCCTGCTTAATCTTCGGAAAGTACAGCAATGGCTAACCAGAAATTGAAGCGGCTGAGCACCCTCAAACCGGGTGGCGATCGGCGCTATGCACATGTCATCGGGTGGGGTGTCGAGATCCCTGAGCGGGTAATGACCAACCATGAGATCGAGAAGCTCGTGGAGACATCCGATGAGTGGATCAGAGAGCGCACCGGCATTGCCGAGCGTCGCATTGCCGACGACCGTGACACGACAGTCACGCTGGGTGTTCGTGCTGCACGCAAGGCGCTCAATCACGCAAATATCAACCCATCCGAAATCGACCTGATCGTTGTGGCCACCTCCTCGCCCACGAATCTCTTCCCGGCCACCGCCTGCCTCATTCAAGATCGGCTTGGCGCAGAGCATGCAGGCGCATTCGACATCCTGGCGGCCTGCACCGGATTCATCTATGCCCTCGGGCTGGCCTCGGCGCAGATACGGGCCGGGATGATCGAGACGGCCCTGATCATTGGCACAGAGACACTCAGTCGAATTGTCGACTGGACGGATCGCGGCACCTGTATTCTGTTCGCCGATGGGGCCGGAGCTTTCGTGCTCAGAGGCAGTGAGGTGCCCGGAGGCATTCAGGAAGTGGCACTTCATTCGGATGGCTCAGGCGGCGAACTGCTGTGTGCGCCATCCGGGGTTCGGCCAACCTGGAACGGCTCCCCACAGCCCAATGTGATTACGCAGATGAATGGCCGGGAGGTCTTTCGTTTTGCGAGCCGCGTGATGGTGACGGCCACGCAGGAGGTGGTGCAACGCGCCAATCTGCGGATGGAAGATATCGATGTAGTTGTACCCCATCAGGCCAACCTGCGCATCATTCAGGCCGCTGCCCGGGGACTCCACATGCCAATGGAGAAGTTCGTTGTCAACATCGAGCGCTACGGCAACACCTCGACGGCATCGATCCCCATCGCCATCGCCGAGGCAGTAGAGGGCGGTCAAATCAAGCCCAATGACCGGATTGTCCTGGTTGGATTTGGCGGGGGGTTGACGTGGGGCGCTGTCCTGATGGAATGGGATGTGACACCCGGCGCGGTTTCGCATGCTCGCGAAGTCCTGCGTGAAGGGTGGTATATCCTGGCCAGGCTGCGATCGCTGCTGCGGCGGATAGGGCGATTTCTTGAGGCCATTCTTCGAGGATCACCCACCGGGGAAGAAATCCGCGAAGAGAAACGAGCCCGCCGCTCGTCGAAAAAGCCGGGCCAGTAGGATAGAGCACGCAGAAACAAAGTCACCCGCTGTCGCCATGATGCCACAGCGGGTTCCCCGCCAGGCAATCTGCAGTTACTCCTGGGGGCCCAGGTAGCGGAACTCCAGACTGGGATACCCCAGCTCCCGGAGCGCCTCGATCGGTATGGTCATACCCGGCCCGGTCTGTGCCCCGGACAGCAAGTCAAGAAGGCCCGGCTCCGGGGCGAACTCCACCACTCGGGGCTCCCCCGTGATCCCCCCGAGATCTGCCGCCTTCCGCACCGCATCTTCGAAGTAGCCAATTGCATCCACCAGGCCCAATTCAAGCGCCTGGCGCCCGGTATAAACGCGCCCGTCAGCCAGCTCACGCACATCCGCCGGGTCCATGGCACGCCCCTCCGCCACCACCGCGATGAAGGCCTCGTGCGTCTCGTCCAGCAGCGCCTGCCAGTAGGCGCGCTCCTGTTCGCTCATCGTGCGGGTAGGGCTGCCAAAATCCTTCATACTCCCTGCCGTGATGACCACGATTTCGACCCCTACCTCATCGAGCAGCTCCTCAGCGGTAACAAACTCGCTGATCACGCCGATGCTGCCGGTCAGCGTGTGGGGCGTGGCATAGATATAGTCGGCGGAGGCC
This sequence comes from Anaerolineae bacterium, assembly GCA_034435035.1. Lineage (GTDB taxonomy): Bacteria > Chloroflexota > Anaerolineae > Aggregatilineales > UBA3940 > JAHEME01. Next base: position 117,191 of record DAOTXW010000068.1, read on the forward strand.
GCCACATAGTAGCCGCCGGAAGCTGCCATCGACCCCATGCTCACCACGACCGGCTTCTCGACCTGCTGCAGTGCATGATAAATCTCATCGGAAGCCACCACGCCGCCACCGGGGCTGTCGATGCGCAGCACAATCGCACGCACACTGCTGTCTTCGTCTGCATCCTGGATCAGCTCAATGATCGTTTCTGCGCCGGCCACGCCGCCGCCAAAGCTCCCAGAAGACCCGCTCATGATGGGGCCGCTAATGCGGATCACAGCGACGGCCGGACTCAGCCCACCCGCACCGCCTGCACCGGATGATGCGGTCACCGCAAAGCCAAACGCCATGCATCCCACTGTCGGAGCGACGAGGAACGCCATCAGCAGCCCAAGTATCCACAGAAAGACCCGATTGCTATCTCGGCGGCTGCCTGCCGCGGGTGCCGGTGAGACTGGTGTATCCTCAGCCATCATGCTACCTCAATTCGTCGCTCATTTGCCACGCTATCCGCGAACACGCAGGAACTGCCGCTTACCCACCTTGATAACCCGCTCGCCTTCGCCGGGCATCAGAATCATGCCAGGGTCGTCCACCCGCTGACCATCGATGCGCACACCCCCCTGCTCGATGAGCCGGCGAACTTCGGCCTTGCTGCGAACAATCCCGGCACCGGTGATTACATCGACAACCGATGCTGCAGCGAGCAAAACCGTTTCGGGCATGTCATCTGGCGTGCCCTTATCCCGGAACAATGTATTAAAGTGTCGCTCAGCGCGCTGGGCAGCCTCCTCGCCGTGGAAGGTGGCCACGATCCGCGCGGCCAGCGCCATCTTGGTCTCTTTGGGCCGGCTCTCCATATCACGCTGTAGTTGCGCCAGCTGCGGCTCCCCCCACCCCAGCAGAAGCTTGTGATAGACTGGCATGGCCTTGTCTGGCACACTCATGATCTTGCCGTACATATCTTCCGGGGTGGTGAGGATCGGGATATGGTTTCCGGCTGATTTGCTCATCTTCGCCTCGCCGTCGGTTCCCGGAAGGCTCTCGCCCATGATGATAGCCACCATCGGGCGCTGCCCCACCGCCTCCTGCAGCTTGCGACCGGCCACGAGGATATTGAACAGCTGATCGGCGCCTCCGACCTGAACATCGGTCTCCAGCGCCACCGCGTCATAAGCCTGCATCAGCGAATAGAAGGTCTCGTGCAAGAAAATCGGCTCGCCAGCATCCAGCCGCTTTCTAAAGTTGTCGCGGGCCAGGAACTGCTGCACAGTGAAATTGGCGGCAATCCGGATCACATCAGCAAATGTCAGCGGCGACAGCCATTCGGCGTTGTAACGAACCCGAGTCACTGCTGGATCCAGGATCTTGAAGGCCTGTTCAGCATAGGTGCGAGCATTAGCCTCTACTTCGCTGAAGGCCAGCTGATCCCGGGCCCGGTCGATGTCGGAAGGATCGCCGATCAGGCTGGTATAGGTTCCGATCAGAAAGGTCACCTCATGCCCCAGTTCCTGGAACTGCCGCAGCTTCCGCATCGTGATCGTATGGCCCAGATGCAGGTCCGGCTTGCGGGGATCGTATCCGCAATACACTTTCAATGGGCGTCCCGTCGCCTCAGACTCGAGAAGGCGGGCGCGCAGCTCCCGGGTCATTACCTGGGCCGTGTGGGCATCCCCGTAATCCGTCCCCTGCATCAGCAGTGACACCTGATCATCAACAGCCAGCCTGCCGCTCATGAATACACCCATTCAGGTAGAGCCTGACAAATCGCAGCCGATGCTAGATGGTAGACGGGCCACGCAGGCTTGTCAATACTCGCCCGCCAGCCCGGCGCGGTTATACTCAGAAGACCCTGTCGGAGGAGAGATTCGATGCTGCTTTACTGGATTCAGGGGGTAGTCCTGGGGTTCTCAGCCGGGGCGACGCCGGGACCCTTCCAGGCGTACCTCCTGTCCCGGGTTATGCGCAGGGGCTGGCTGTCGACGCTGCCAGCGGCCTTCGCGCCCCTGCTAAGCGATGGGCCAATCATCGCCCTGATGCTGCTGGTGCTGAGCCGAACCTCACCCCCGTTCCAGATCGGCCTGCAGATTGCGGGCGGGCTGTTCATCCTCTACCTCGCGCTGGGGGCTTTCCGCAGCTTCCGTGAGGGCGCGGCTACCAGCGGAGCGTCCACGCAGGAGACTGGCCGGAGCCTCCTGGAGGCTGTAACCACCAACCTGCTGAATCCCAACCCGTATATTTTCTGGGGCACTGTGGGGGTACAGACACTGCTGGCAGGCTGGCGGCAGTCACCGCTGATCGGGATTGCCTACTTGATTGGCTTCTACACAGCGCTGATCGGGTGCTTCGCCGGGTTGATCGCAGTGTTCTCACTGGCCCGCCAGTCAGGCCCCCGCATCGCTCACACGCTGATGGCGGTGGCAGCAGCCGCTCTCCTGGTCATGGGGCTGTACCGTATCGGGAGCGGGGTGGGGACAGCGTTGGCCTGGGCGTACTGAGCCGCGTTGTCAGCCTACAGTCGATTGTTTATAATCTGCCCACATTGATTCCCGGGGCCCAGGCTGCGGGCGAAAGCGAGTATCGGATCGCGATGAAGCAGATGACCAGCGACGAAATCCGCAGGACTTTTTTGAACTTCTTTGCTGAGCGTGGGCATGAAGTTGTTGCTTCTTCGTCGCTGGTCCCCGGCAACGATCCCACTCTGCTGTTCACCAACGCCGGCATGGTGCAGTTCAAGGATGTCTTCCTTGGCCTCGACAGACGCCCCTACCGCCGCGCTACGACATCGCAGAAGTGCATGCGGATCAGCGGCAAGCACAACGATCTGGAGAACGTAGGGCCGTCCCCCCGCCATCATACGTTCTTCGAGATGCTGGGGAACTTCTCGTTCGGTGACTACTTCAAGCAGGATGCCATCCGCTACGCTTACGAACTGCTGACCCGTGTCTATCAGATCCCCCCGGAGCGACTGGCCTTCACTGTCTACAGAGATGATCAGGAAGCCTACGATCTATGGACGAAGGACATCGGGGTGGATCCGGGTCGGGTCGCCCGCATGGGCCCCAAGACCAACTTCTGGCAGATGGCCGAGACAGGCCCGTGTGGACCCACCAGCGAGATCCATTTTGACCTGCAGCCAGAACGCGGCGCCGGCACAATCCTGGCCGACCTGGAGGCAGAAGACGATCGCTTTCTGGAGCTGTGGAATCTGGTCTTCATGCAGTTTAACCGCACCGAACCCGATCCCTCTCACTCGGGCCGCTTTGACCAACCCCTGCCTGCCCCTGGCGTAGATACGGGTATGGGTCTGGAGCGCATCGCAGCGGTTATGCAGGAGGCTGAAGCCAACTACGACACCGATCTCTTCACCGATCTGATGGATGCGACTCAGGAGATCCTGGGGCATGAGGATGCGTTCCGGGCCGAACATCGGGTTGCTTACCGCGTGATCGCCGACCATACCCGCGCTGCGGCGTTCCTCATCGCGGATGGAGTCAACCCCGGCACCACCGGTCGCGAATATGTGGTGCGGATGCTGATCCGCCGCGCCTGGCGCTTTGCGCACGGCATGGGTGTCAACCAGCCCTTCCTCACCGGCGTGGCGGATGCGTTGATCGAGAAGATGGGTGACGTGTACCCGGAGCTCCGCCAGTTCCGCCAGGCGATTCATTATCAGATCAGGACCGAGGAGGAGCGCTTCGGCCGCGTCCTGGATTCCTCGCTGAGCGTGCTTGATCGCATGATCGCCGATATGCGCGAAAGCGGCCAAGAGGTGATGGAGGGAGAGGACGCATTCTTTCTCTTTTCTACGCACGGATTGCCGCTCGAGATCACCCGCGATGTCCTGAAAGAATCCGGGCTGGCAGTGGATGAGGGCAGCTTCCGGTCTGCCCAGGAAGAGCATGCCCGGCGCTCCGAAAGCGAGACCCGCGAGTTCGAGGATGTAGGCCTGTACCGGACTGTGCTGGATGATCTCCAACAGACCGGACAGCTTGGCCCAGAGGGCGTAGAATATGATCCTTATGACTACGACCATCTGAGCATCACCACCCATGTGGTGGCAATGCTGGTCGATGGGCAGCGCGTGGAGCGTGCACCCACCGGCGCGGTAGTCGAAGTCGTGCTGGCCCGGACTCCCTTCTACGTCGAATCGGGTGGACAGGTCAGCGATCGCGGGATCATCCATTCCGACAGCTGGAGCATCCAGGTAGACGATGTCAGAGCGCCAGTGGGCGGGCTGATAGTCCACATCGGCAGAGTCGAAAGCGGAGAAGCGGCGGTAGGGATGCATGCCACGGCCAGTGTGGATGTAGCGCGTCGCTGGGACATCATGCGCAACCACACAGCGACCCACCTGCTGCATGCCAGCCTGCGCCAAACCCTCGGGGAGCACGTACGCCAGAAGGGCTCGCTGGTCGCGCCAGATCGGCTGCGCTTCGATTTCACCCATAACACCGCACTGTCGTCTGACGAAATTGACCGGATCAACGCAGAGGTCAATGCAATGATCCTTGCTAACCAGCCGGTGCAGATCATCCAGAAACCGCTGACCGACGCCCGACGCGAGGGCGCGATGGCGCTGTTCGGCGAGAAATACGGGACGGTTGTCCGGACGGTGACAGTTCCCCGGCCCACACAGGATCAGCGCTTCAGCTATGAGCTGTGCGGCGGAACCCATGTCCGCACCACAGCGGAGATCGGCCTCTTCCTGATCGTAGGCGAGGAGAGCAGCAGCGCTGGCGTCCGACGTATTGAGGCCATTACCGGGCGTGCGGCTCAGCAGACCCTGCTGCGTCAGTCAGCCTTACTGAGGATGGCCGCCGCAACCCTGCGAACCGACCCGGAGGGGGTCCCTGCCCGCATCGACAGCCTGATTGAGGAGCTTGCCAGCGCACAGCACACCCTCGATCAGCTTCAACGCCGCTCCGCCCGCGATGCCACGGACTCGCTGCTGAGCCGGCGCCGTGAGGTCCAGGGCATCCAGATCGTGGCGGCCCAGGTGAATGTACCTGACCCCGACCTGCTGGCCGAGATGGCAGATTGGTGCCGCGATCGCCTGCAGGGAACCAGCGTTGTGGTGCTGGGGAGTGAGATTGATGGCAGCGCGCGGTTGGTCGCCAAAGTTACCCCGGAGGCGGAGGCGCGCGGACTGCATGCCGGCCGGTTGGTAGGCCAGATTGCCAAGCTCGTGGGCGGTGGAGGGGGCGGTCGCCCCGATTTCGCCACCGCCGGCGGGAAGCAGCCGGATAGGCTGCCTGACGCAATCGCCGCCGTGGAGGGCATGGTTGCCGAGATGGCGAAGTAGTTCGAATCACGGGCGCCCGGTCCGGGTGGACAGCGGTGCACGGTGAAAGAACAGATCATTCACCTGGAATCCGACGACGACGTAACCTCCACGCGTGAGAAACTCGGCTGGGCTCGGGCCACTCACGTGCTGCTGGTATTTCCCGACAACCCGCGGCAGCCCATTCTCCAGCGCCGTCTCGATCTGGTCCTGCTTCAGCGCGAAGCCACCCGCCTGCGGGCACATCTGGCGCTGATCACGCGCGACCCTCTTGTTCTTGACCACGCGGCGGAGTTGGGAATCCCCTGTTTTCCAAGCATCGAGAGCAGCCATCGGCGGCGCTGGCGCACTGCCCGCGCCCGATTATCGCCTTCCCGAGCCGAACAGCCCGTCTCGCTTGATCCGGAACTGATGGCGGCTGCCAGCCAGTTCCGATCGCCGCTGCGACCCACCACCAGCCAGCTGTCACCCCAGGCACGCCGGGTGATGGCCCTGATTCTTGCCATTGCAGCCTGTGCAGCTGCGATAGTCGCGGGACCTGCGGCGACCATCCATCTTTTACCAGCCGCCAATCAGGTGACCGTTACAACGGTCGTTGTGGCTGATCCCTCTGCATCAGCCAACGATCTTGCAGACAGCAGCATTCCGGCCCGGCTGGTTGGCGTCGAGGTTGAGGGTACCGTAACACTCAATACCACTGGCACAGCCGATCAGCCCAGCGAAAAGGCCCGCGGCGTCGCGCTATTCACGAATCTGATCCCGGACCAGGTCACTATCCCGGCAGGGACCGTCGTCCGCACCAGTGCAGCGCAGCCCGTGCGCTTCACGACTCTGGAGGACGCCACCCTGCCCGGCACGATTGGCGCGACTGTCGAAGTCGCCATCGAAGCAATCAAACCCGGCTTCGAAGGCAACGTGCCAACGGCACGCGTCAACCAGATCGAGGGGCCGCTGGCTTCCAGGCTGGCGGTTGCTAACTCGGGACCAACCCGTGGCGGAGACGTCACGGTCGTGCCGGCCGTCTCGCAGCAGGACTACGACCGTATTCGTGCTCTGCTCCTCCAGCAGCTGCAGCAGCGCGCCTACGCGGAGATGCAGACCGATCCCTTCATCGCCCTGCAGGAGACCGAGTTCGTGCCATTGGAGTCGCTGAGCGTAGTCCTGGTGCAGTCCGAAGTCTATGATGCCTATGTCGGCCAGCCAGTGCCCGAGCTCACCCTGGACATGCGGGCGACTGTTCAGGGGGTTGCGATAGACGAGCGGCTGGCGCGCGAAGTGGTGTACGGTCGGCTGGCCGAGCGCGTAGGCGCAGGATTTCAGATCGCAGCCGGCACACTGGTGTTCCGCCGGGGAGAGATCACAGCCATTGACGAGCAGCGCCGTGTATCCTTTGTCATGCAGGCAGCGGGCGATGTGACGGCAGCCATCAGCACCCAGCAGGTGATCCGGCTAACCCGCGGTCGCAGCCTCAGCCAGGCTGCCGCTATATTGGATCGTGATTTCCCACTGGCTGCGCCGCCCGTCATTGAGGTCTGGCCGCCATTCTGGCCCTTCATGCCCGGCCTGCCAGCCCGCATCCGGGTGGAGGTGACCGGTCAACTATGACGGATGAAGGCCGCATTCTTTGCATCGACTACGGTACAACCCGTATTGGGCTGGCTCTGAGTGATCCTCTGCGAATGTTCGCCCACCCCTTCGGCGTACTGGTGAGACGCAGCGCAGCCGAAGATATCTCGGCTATCCAGAAAATCGTCCGGGAAAACGGGGTGATAAAGATACTGGTAGGGCTGCCCACTGACCCGGCATCTGAGGTCGGGCAGCAGGCCGCCCGGGTCATTCGATGGGCGCGCAGGCTGGCAACCCTTGTGCCGATCCCGCTGAGTCTGTGGGACGAGAGCCATTCGACGCTGGAGGCAGCCCGGCTGACAGCCGGGTCGCGGCAGCGTTCTCGCCGTCAGGCTACCTCGATCGATGCCGTGGCAGCCGCAACGATCCTGCAGGACTACCTGGAAGCTGGAGGTGCTTTCGATGAGCCAGGCTTCCCGCTCGAGACCTTCGCGGATATCAGCTAGACGCTCGCCGCGCCGCCTTTCGCCGGCGAGCGTGCTGCTTCGGCTGGCCCTGCTGGCGCTGGTGGCGGGCCTGCTGGGGGTTGCTGGATTCCTGCTGGCAAGCCGGCTGAACCAGCACAGCCCTCCCAGCAGCCTGCCCATCGACTTACCTGCGGACCCGTCACTCAACCCGCTGCAGGCCGCTGCGCTCGGCTCGTACTTGGCCATGAATCGCGAAGGGTTGGACACACCCCCGGGAAGCGATCCGACGCCGGTGTCGTTTACAGTATTGCCAGGGCAGAGCGCTGCTGAGATTAGCGAAATGCTGGCAGCACAGGGGTTGATCAGCGATCCCGTTCTCTTTCGAACCTACCTTCGATACTACGGGCTGGATCGTCAGATGGAAGCCGGGACCTACCAGCTCCTTCGGACCATGACCATCCCTGAGATCGCGCTGGCACTGACACAGGCAACTCCACCGGAAGTCGTTGTCCGGGTGACAGAGGGATGGCGCCGCGAACAGATCGCCGAGTCACTTGACCAGCAGTCCGATCTCCCCTTCAGCGGGGCTGACTTCCTGGCAGCCACGGCGGCGCTCCCCCCCCTGCCCCCGGGATCGAGCCTGGCTGGAGTGATCCCGGGCGGATCATCCCTGGAAGGCTTCCTGTTTCCTGACACGTACCGCCTTGCCGTCGATGCCTCAGCAGCCGACCTGGTCAGCCGAATGCTTCAGACGTTCGATCAGCGAGTCACCCCGGAGATGCGCAATGATGCCGCTGCCCGGGGGATGACGCTCTTTGAGGTGATCACACTGGCATCGATCGTGGAGCGCGAAGCGGCTGTCGCTGATGAGCGCCCACTGATCGCCAGCGTCTATCTGAATCGTCTGCAGGCCGGGATCAAGCTGGAGGCAGATCCAACAGTTCAGTATGGAATGGGCTATCAGGCAGACAGCGGGCAGTGGTGGAATCTCGATCTCACCCAGGAAGACTATCTGCTGGTTGACTCACCCTACAACACTTACCTCTACCCTGGCATGCCGCCCGGCCCCATCGCCAGCCCCGGCCTCGATTCAATTCGAGCGGTGATCTACCCGGCAGAATCACCCTTCCTGTTCTTCCGCGCGGCCTGCGATGGTAGCGGCCGCCACCGATTTGCCGTGACCTATGAGGAGCACGTTGCCAATGCCTGCCCGTAGCCACCGGGCAGGCTGCATAGCGCCCGGCCTGCTGGGGCTTGCTCTCGCGCTATGCGCCGGCTGCAGCGGGCCATCACCTGAGATCGTGAAGATCGGCCTGGTTGCGCCATTTGAGGGGCGCTATCGTGAGATCGGTGTCGATGTCATCCCGGCTGCCCGGCTGGCCATCCGCGACTGGGCCGCGCGGGGGCACTCCGGCGCCCCCCTTATCGAGCTTGTCGCCTACGATGACGCCGGAGATATGCGCCTCGCGGCGGATCAGGCCCGGCGGCTCACCGCCGATCCAGCCGTTGCGATCGTGATCGGCCACTGGCGGTCCGCCACTACTCGTGAAGCCCTATCGGTCTATCACGATGCCGGGCTGCCTCTGATCACCTACAGCCCCGACGATCTGGGGGAGCCCACCGATGCCCGTGTGCTGAACCTCGCCCCCTCTCAGCAAGCTCTGCTGGCTGCGGCAAGAGAGTGGAGCGCTGCCAGCGGGGCAGGTCTGGACACAGCCAGCTTCGCCGGAGAGGAGATCGAGCAGGCGGCCGCCGGGTTCCAGGCGACTCACAATGCGGCGGGCAGCGAGGTGATTGGCGGCCCCCTGTGGGGCCTTTCGCAGTTTCCGCTGCTGGTAGGCAGGCAGGCTATGGCTGGCCCCTTGTTTGTAACTGGTCTCGCCCTGCCTGGCGATCAGATCGGCAGCTACTGGTCTCACGAGGCCGCAGAAAGCTTCGCCAGCCGCTATGAGGAAGGCAGCCTGGGAGCCCCGCCGGGCCTGTATGCAAGCGCCGCCTACGAGGCGACCTGGGTCGCCATAGAGGAGATCCTGAGATCGCGAGGGATCGAGCCTGGCCCGACCCCGGCCAGCGATCTGCGCTTCGGGCGGGATGGCCGCCAAATGGACCCGCCGATCTATCTCTACCGGTGGGAGCAGGGCAGGCGCAGGCTGCTCATGGTCAAACCACAGGATGGTTCACAGGCAACTCAGACGCTGTGTTCGAGGGCGCTGTCAATGAGCTGCTGCTTCAGATCCCACAACTTCTGGGTGAGCGAGACATGGTAGATGTGCGGGTTCACCAGCCGCTTCACGCCGGGATCAAGACGGGCCAGGTCCGCATTGCGGCGCCCGCGTAGCGCCTCAAGAGGTGGGAATTCAGTGACTGTGCGCCCATCCAGCAAAACCTCTACCAGCAGGGGCTCAATCTCAAGGCGCTGACCCGAGTCCAGGACCCGGTGCTTTGTATGGTCAAATGGGTGCCGCAGCGTCAGCGCTTCCGTGCGCCCGGGGTCCTCGTCGCTAAGACCGACAAGGTCCGCCGTCGCCTGCCCGCGATCATCGTACAGCCGCCAGACCCGTTTACTTCCCGGCGTCGGGGTCTTTGCCGGAGAGTCTGAGACCTTGAGAACCGGCGCCCATCGCCCACTTTGATCGGCTGATACCGCGACCAGTTTGTAGACCCCATCCAGAGCCGAGGCGCCCTCCGAGGTGATCAGGCGCGTGCCCACCCCGTAGATCAGCCGCTTGATCAGATGATCGGGATCAACACCGTAGCGAGGAGCCTCCTCAGCTATCTGGGTCACAATCTGCCAGATAACCAGTTCGTCCAGCTGGTTCGACAGGACAATTGCCGTATCGGTGAAGCCCGCCTGATCCAGCATGCGTGCCGCCCGAATGCTCAGGTAGGCCAGATCACCTGAGTCCAGCCGGATTCCGACCGGTCGATGCCCTTTGCGCCGGAGCTCTTCAAAGACTGTGATGGCATTCGGGATTCCGCTGTTGAGCGTATCAATCGTGTCAACCAGCAGGATACAGTCATCCGGGTATACCTCGGCATAAGCTCGGAAAGCCGCCAGTTCGCTCATCCCAAGTGCAATGAACGCCTGAACCATACTGTGCCCATGGGTGCCCTGCGGTGGATACCCCAGCAGGTGCGAGATGCCGACGTTTGAGGTAAAAGTTGCACCCCCGATCATGGCTGCCCGGGCGCCCGCTATAGCCGCTCGATCCTGAGCACGCCGCAGCCCGAACTCCAGAACCGGGCGCCCATGAGTGCTCTCCAGCAGACGCGATGCCTTGGTGGCAACCAGCGTCTGGTAGTTGAGCTGGTTCAGCAGCGGAGACTCCAGAATCTGCGCAATGGCCAGAGGTCCCTGCACGATGACCAGAGGCTCAACCGGGTGGACGACGCGGCCCTCAGGGATGGCCCAGAGAGTGATACCATCCAGCGCGCTCCTGCCGTGAAGCCAGCTCAGGAAGTCTGCATCAAAGACAGGATCGCCGGTACGCCCCCGATGCCCTTTCAGATATTCGATCTCGGCATCGCCGAATCGCGCCGCATGCATCCAGTCGACCAGCCATTCCAGCCCGGCAGAGATGCAGTAGCCCGCCTGGTGCCGGCCGTAATCTGGATAGCTTCGAAAGTAGTAGTCAAACTGTGCCGCGCGCTCATGCATTCCCAGCCTGAAATACAGCTGGGCCATTGTCAGTTGGTATTGATCCGTATACAGGATGCCCTCGGCCACATGGTTCCTGAACACTGTCATACGTACCCTCAGCTTCCATCTGGGCCGCAGATAGGCCGGGCACAGCCGGTCAGCGAATGGATCAGGCCCCGGAAATAACAGGCGGACAGGCTGTGATTCACCATGCCTGCCCGCTTACCCCTTACCGCTTGCTGCCCCAGTTATCCACCAAGCGCTGCGTCGATCGCCGTTCTCAACGAGTCATAGGCATTCTCAGCGCCCGTGAATGGTACCTGGCTGTCATTCACAAATAGCGCCGGGGTTCCATTGATCCCCCTACCCTGAGTCTCAGTAAGCACATCCGATACAGCGGTGAAAGTATCGGGTGAGTCAAAGCATGTGGAGAAGGCATCCCGATCCATGCCAAGCTGCACAGCGCGGGACATCAGAATGCTCTTGGTATAAGCGCCCGGGCCATTCGAGTCAAAGATCGACCATATCTGACTCTGCATCTCCCAGAACTTTCCCTGCTGTGCCGCGCAGTGGGCAGCCTGAGCTGCATAGGTCGAGTTCGGAGGACTGACAAAGGATACAGGCTTGTACACAATGCGCAGGCGGCCATCCCGGACATACTCATCGATCAACCGCTCAATGGCGGGCGCCAGATCGCGGCAGTGCGGACAGCTGAAGTCAGAGTATTCCACCAGTGTCACGGGTGCGTCTGCCTGGCCAATCGCATAGCCGGGTGCACCCAGTGAGGTATCCACAGTCTGATCCAGGCCAGAATAATCGAAGGCCGCCGCAGTGCTGGCCTGCGGGCGCGAGATCAGGATCAACAGCACCGCGCCCAGAAGTGCCGCGAGGCCGACAATGATCATGATCCGGATCTGCATCTGCCGCTGACGCTGCTGGCGCCGCTCCTGGGCACGCTGACGCGTACGTGACGATTGATTCATGAGTACCTCATCGATCTGAGAAGATTGGGGCCATCTGCTTCCCAATGAGGGCAGATTTTACCGATTATTCTGGCTGTCGTCGAGCGCCCTGTCGATGGCTGCCGAGATGTCCCCATAGGCAGCGTCAGCCCCCCGATACGCCAGCTCCATCCCATTCAGATAGAGTGTTGGCGTCCCCTGAACACCGCGCGCAGCAGCTTGATCCAGCGTGGCCTGTAGCATATTCAGAGTGCGTTCCGACTCGAGGCAAGCTCCAAACCGATCGGGCTCAAGACCCGCATCCGCCGCCAGCGCCCTGAGGGTTGCGTGCTCGTAGGCTGAGGGCCCTTGCTGATCGAAGAGCACCCAGATGTCTTGCGTGACCTGCCAGAACTGACCCTGCTCGGCGGCGCACAGCGCCGCGGCGCCTGCCGGGACTGAGTAGGGCGGGTTCACAAAGACAATGGGATGCAAAAGCAGGCGCACTTCCCCGGATGGGCCGTACTCGCTAACGATCTGCTCGATGGCTGGTGCCAGATCGCGGCAGTGCGGGCAGGAGAAATCGGCGTATTCTTCCAGGGTGACCGGGGCGGCCGGGTTGCCAATCGCCAGCATGGCCGCCCCATTCATCACTTCCAGCGACTGAGGAAGTTCATCGAAGGGGATGCCCGAGGGCACAGGGTCATCTGCGGCAGCGGTAGCAGGCGGCAAGCCTGCCGCCTCAGACGGCGCGGCTTGCGGCCCAATTGGCGCAGCCCGCTGTGTAAGACCGAGGCTCCCCACCACCAGCGCCACCACCGCGGCAGCGACGCACAACAGCAAGCCAATGACGACAGCGCCGGCGATAATCCAGATCACCCGTGATGATTGAGTCTGTGACTCGTCCTGAGGTTGTATAGGTTCCACAAGCGTGCCTTTTCTCATTCTTGTGTGAGATGCGCCAGCCTACCGCCACAGCCGCGGGAGCAGCCATGGCACCTGCTGGCGGTACTGACGATAGGAGTCGCCATAGTGACGCTCCAGCCGCCGCTCCTCGATGATCGATCCGACCCCGAAATACAGGGTCGCCGCGATGTTGAAGATCAGCGTGTTGCAGGTCATTACAGGCAGCGGCCAGATGATCATGAGGCTAAACAGATAGAGCGGATGCCGCACAAAGCGGTACAACCCACCTGTTTGCAGCGGGACGTCGCTGTCGGAGCCCGGTTTGCCTGCCAGATGATCGATCACCTGTGTTATGCCCGCGAAGCGCCACAGATCGGTGGAAAGCAGCGCCACACCGCCCCCCACAAGCCCGCAGACCTGCACGACTGCCAGCACCAGACTCCAGGGGTAAGATACCTGATACAGCATCTTATCGGGAAGCGCAGCGCTCAGGGCCAGTGCTGGTGCGATGGACACTGCTGAGAAGAGGTTATAGGCCAGGCGATACCAGGCTGCCACTGCGGTGTGCCCCAGATGCCGGGCCAGATAGCGTTTGAAGCGGCTGCCGGCCGTGAGGCTATGGATGACCGCGAACACGCCAAATGCCCCGCCGATGAGCAGTACATTCAGCAATGCATTTAGAGGTAGATCTCGCATTTCGGCTCCGGGGGTGAATCCTTCCGCCGCGATATGCATCCAAGATTATTGATGCGAGAAGCCAGCCGATCGCGTAAGAACAGGTCGGCCAGCCGTATCAGGAGTATAGCGTGCCATACGCAAAATCCAAGCTGATGAGACTGTGGGAGACAGATAAGAATGAGCAAGCCGATTCATGTGACCGATGCGGATTTTGAAACTGCGGTTCTGGGAGCTTCCACTCCGGTGCTGGTGGACTTCTGGGCGCCGTGGTGCGGCCCATGTACTATGGTCGCCCCTGTGCTGGAAGAGTTGGCCGCCAAGCGCAGCGGCCAGATCACTGTCGCCAAGCTCAACACCGACGAGAATCCTGTGACTGCCCAGCGCTACGGGATCATGAGTATCCCCACTCTGGTGGTCTTCAATGGCGGGGAACCGGTGGAAGGAACCGTTGGCGCGGTTCCGTTCGGCCCACTGAACGACTGGATCGGCGATCTCCTGAAGCGCTTCGAGAACGAGGCTACCAGCTGACGTTGAGCCGTGCCCGTTGCAGGGCCGCAGCTACTTGGCTGCGGCCCTCTTGATTCGGCTGGCCTGTCTTGAGCAATCCCGGTCCGTGTCGTATCCTAGTGGCATAGACGTTCCCTCATACTGCGAAAGAGTTGGCTATGGACGCTGTCTCGATCATCATCCGCAAGCGGGATGGATACGAGCTCTCCCCGGAGGAGATCCGCTTCTTTATAGAAGGGTATACGACCGGCACAATCCCTGACTATCAGGCTGCTGCCTGGCTGATGGCGGTGTATCTCCAGGGGATGAGTCGGGCGGAGACGATTGAGCTGACCCTGGCAATGGCCTCCTCAGGCGAGGTCCTCGACCTGTCCGCCATTCTGGGAAAGGCCCTGGATAAGCACTCATCGGGCGGCGTGGGCGACAAGACCACGCTGGTTGTCCTGCCGCTGGTGGCGGCATGCGGGGTGCCGGTTGCCAAGATGTCGGGGCGGGGCCTTGATTTCTCGGGCGGCACGCTGGATAAGCTTGAAAGCATCCGGGGCTTCACAGTTGATCTGAGCCGCGATGCGTTTCTGGATCAGGCAGCCAGGTACGGGATTGTGCTGGCCGGGCAGAGCGCAGACCTCGCACCCGCTGATGGCAAGCTGTACGCACTCCGTGATGTAACCGGCACTGTGCCCTGCAAGGCGCTGATTGCCAGCTCCATCATGAGCAAGAAGATCGCGGCTGGAGCGCAGGCTATCGTCCTTGACGTGAAGGTCGGGCGCGGTGCGTTTATGCCCACACTGGAAGCAGCCCGCGAGCTCGCCCAACTGATGGTGGAGATCGGCAGCGGGGTCGGGCGGAAAGTCACCGCGCTGATCTCAGACATGAATCAGCCGCTTGGTTATGCAGTGGGCAATGCCCTGGAGGTGCGGGAGGCGATCGCTACCCTGCGGGGCGATGGCCCACCCGACCTGGTGGAGCACTGCCTGACCGTGGCCGGCCATATGCTCCGGCTTGCCGGCCTGTCGCGTGCCAGAGACCTGAGTGATATCCGGCCTCTGGTTGAGTCGAAGCTGGCCAGCGGCGCGGCATGGGAGAAGTTCGTAACGCTCGTCCGAGCCCAGGGGGGTGACGTTTCGCAGATCGAAAACCCGGATACGCTGCCTGCTGCCTCCGTTATCGTCGAGGTGCCGTCACCGCACAGCGGCGTGCTGGCCGCAATCGATGCCCGCGAGGTTGGCCTCGCCGCTCTGGAACTGGGCGCGGGTCGCCGAAAGAAGGGGGATCCCATCGAACACTCGGTGGGCTTGCTGATCCATCACAAGGTCGGGGACCGGATCGCGCAGGGCGACCGGCTGTTCACCGTGCACGCACAGACTGAAGAGCAGGCGAAGGCGGCTTCTCAGCGCGTTCTGGACGCTCACCGGTGGGGGACGCATGCCAGCCCGCTGCCAGTATTCTATGATGTGATCTTCGGAGACGAATAGCAGCGGTAAACTCCGAAACCCGGTTTGCCTCGATGCGTATACCACCAGCAGGAATCACGCAGCGGGGGAGGATCGCCAGCACATGGTTCGTATAAAACGCCCGGTTGATCCTGCAGTGATCAGGTCATGGCTGGTGCCGGTCGCCCGACGGTGGGTTACATTTCATTCCGCCGGGGCCATAGACTGGGACGGCCGGGCTTCAGCCTTTGTCGTCATGCAGCGCGATGCGCCCCTGCTCCATGCCTGGCTCAGAGACAGATCAGAGGCGCCGGGATCCTTGATTGTTCCACTGGCAGGGCGCTACCCAATGCGGGATGCCCTGAATGCAGCCCGTCAGACCCGGCTTCCGCTGATCCCTGTGGGCGTCGCAATCCGCCCTGCCCTGAAGCTGCGCGGGCTCTTCGACGTGATCGTTCCACTGCCTGGCGCACTGTGCGTTGTTTTCGCCGAGCCGCCTTTCCACCTCCCTCCCAACTCAACGGATATACCCGCCGCGTGGGAGCGCGTAGCCGAAGACGCACTCCGGCGAGCAGCAGGCCGCGCACAGGATGAACTCGCCACCCGGATGCGCAGCCGGAATGTGAACCCGGGTACACACTCACACCCATGATCCACCGTGGCCTATGGGGCGGGGTCCCCCTTATCATCACATCCCGGCCCGGCTGCCTGATCCTGAGCATTGGAGACCCGGGCGACAGCCGGGTGATCACATTTGACCTGGCGGGGCGACTTTGGACTCTCTACCACGCAAACGTGACCTACCGGCGGGGCCTTGATGGCCGCATCCTCGCCCGACAGCGCCTGCCAGGCGAGCAGCGTCTGCGCTGGTGGCTGTCTGCTGCTGAGGCCGCGCGGATTGAGGAAACCGCACGATCCATCGCCGGCGATATCGCAGCCGCGCTGGAAACCGGTTGCCTGGCCGTGGAACCCCCACCCCGGCTGCCAGTGCTGCTGGCTCTTAAGGCGGCGGCCTCTTTTGATTCCACGGCATCCCGCGCCGACGCTGACGCCTACGCTGCTATCTACAGACCGGTAGGGATCCTGCCCCCCGATCGTTATCTGTCTATTGTCCTGCAACTCACCGAGGGCTGCTCATTCAACACCTGCACGTTCTGCAGCTTCTACCGCGACACGCCATTTCGCATCAAGAAGCCCGCTGAGCTCAGGGAGCACGCCCAGGCCGTGCAGGATTTCCTGGGAGCCGGGATCTCGCTGCGGCGTACGCTGTTTCTGGCCGATGCCAATGCGCTGACGACGCCGATGGCGATGCTGATCCCGCTGCTGGAGACGATCCGGGGCGTCTTCGACGTAGAGAGCCTGGGTGGCATGTACTCGTTCCTCGACGGTTTCAGCGGTGAAAAGAAGAGCGTGGACGATTACCGGACACTGCACCAGCTCGGCCTTCGGCGCGTCTACGTCGGGCTGGAGAGTGGTCACGGCGGCCTGCTGGACTTCCTGCGCAAGCCAGGGACGCCGGGCGACGCTGTTACCTCGGTGAGCAGGATGAAGCAGGCCGGACTGGGAGTCGGCATCATCGTGCTGCTTGGCGCAGGGGGGCGCCAGTTCAGCGCCGCGCATGTAGAGGAGACGATTGCCGTGCTGCGCGCCATGTCTCTCCGAAAAGGAGACATCCTGTATCTGTCCGAGATCATCTTTACCCCGGATCTGCCCTACGCGCAGGCCGCAGTTGAAGCTAATCTCATACCGCTCACGCACGCCGAATGCATGGCGCAGGGTGAGCAGATCGCGCAAGCGGTGCGGGCAGGCTCGCGGTCAGACGGCCCGGTGATCAGCCGCTACGACATCCGCGACTTCGTCTACTGAATCCCCCAGCTGCCTGACAGGACGTTCGCCAGGCTAACGCCGGAGTAGCTGTTGTTTGGCCACCGTGCGCAGGATTGCAGGGTGCTTGATTCTCGATATGATCAAGTTATCTGCATCACGGCAGCTATATGACACAGAAATCACCTCCAACCTGGACCCAAGAATACCATGTCGCTGGCATGGACTGCGCCAGCTGCGCGCTTACCCTCGAGCGCAGTCTATCCGGCATGGAGGGGATGCAGTCTGTCCGGGTGAACTTCGCCACAGCCTCGCTCCAGATCTCAGGAACGGTCAGCCGGGATGCACTGCGCCAGCGCGTGGCCGCCCTCGGCTACCAGTTGCTGGAAGACCCTGACATCATGCCGACCCCTCTGGGCACCCCACATGCCCGTACCGGGCTGCGCGGTGTTCTCGCCTATGTCGCGACCAATCGGACAGCTGCGCTCGCGCTGGGAGGCGCAGTGATTCTGGCCTCAGCTGGCTTGCTTGACACGCTTACCTCCCTGCCGGATGCGGCTTTTGCGATCCTGCATTTGCTGGTACTGGCGTTTGCAGGATACACCATAGCATTGAGGGGACTCCGTGGTCTGGTTGTGGGGCGTCAGATCACCATTGACTTGTTGATGACCCTGGCTGCTGCGGGCGCCGTGCTGATCGGTGAAACTGGCGAGGCTGCCACGGTAATGGTGCTGTTCGGAATCGGTGAGGCATTGGAGGGCTATACCGCAGACCGTGCACGCGACTCCTTGAGAAGCCTGATCGCGCTTGCGCCGGACCGCGCGGTAATCCTCCGATCCTGCATGGATTGCGCGGAGCATCTCGGGCAAAATGGCTACACAGGCGGCGTGTGCCCGTTCTGTGAGGCACACGAAACCGTCGTGCCGATCGCCGAGGTGAAGGCCGGAGAGACTGCCATCGTGCGGCCCGGCGAGCGTATACCCGTTGATGGCCAGATTACAGCAGGAAGTTCATGGGTGAACCAGGCGCCCATCACTGGCGAGAGCACTTCGGTCTTCAGGCAGGTGGGCGACACGGTGTTTGCTGGCACGATCAATGGCAGGAGCGCTCTCGAGATTCTTGTGACCCGGGCTGCCGCCGACTCGACGATCAGCCGCATAGTCCGGCTGGTTGCGCAGGCGCAGGAGAGGCGTTCGCCGACCGAGCGCCTCGTCGATCGATTCGCCCGCTGGTACACCCCTGCAGTAGTGGTGACCGCAATCCTGGTCGCCGTGGCACCTCCGCTGATCTTTGGCGGCCCCTTCTTCGATGCGCCCGACGGGACGCGGGGGTGGCTGTACCGCGCCCTGGCCCTCCTGATTGTGGCCTGCCCGTGTGCGCTGGTGATCAGCACACCGGTGACCATCGTCAGCGCCCTGACGGCGCTGGCACGGCGCGGCGTGCTGATCAAGGGCGGCGAATTCCTGGATACGCTGGCCCGCGTCCGCACATTCGCCTTCGATAAGACCGGCACACTGACTGTCGGGCAGCCTGCGGTGGTGCAGGTGAGGGGCGCGACGTGTGTGCCAGATGTCCAGCCATGCAGCGAATGCGACGACATGCTGGCCCTGGCAGCCGCCGTGGAGCGCCGTTCGGAACATCCCCTGGGGCGAGCAGTGATCGACGCGGCGGCCGCCCGCGGACTCACACATCGCTATGCAGCGGCCGAAGCTGTCGAGTCGCTGGCAGGCCACGGCGTGCAGGGGTTCGTCGCGGGCACCCGGGTGATCGTTGGCAGCCATCCTTTCTTTCACGGGCAGGGGCGCGAGTGCCACGACCTTCATTCAAGCCTCGCGGACGCCGAATCAGATGGACAGACCGTGATGCTGGTCGCCCGGGATGATCGGGTGCTGGGCTTTGTCAGCACAGCGGACCGCATACGTCCGGGCAGCGCAGCGGCGCTGGGCGCCCTGAAGGCCATGGGATCGGATATTCGCACGGTCATGCTCACCGGCGATAATGAAACCGCAGCCCGGGCAGTGGCCGCGCAGCTCGGCACGGCTGATGAAATCCGTGCGGGCCTGCTACCGGAGGACAAAGTAGAAGCCATCAAGGCGCTGAAGCAGCGCGATGGCGTGGTTGCAATGGTCGGCGATGGCATCAATGACGCGCCAGCGCTGGCCACCGCCTCCGTCGGGATTGCCATGGGTGGCGAAGGAACCGCACAGGCGATGGAAACTGCCGACGTGGTCCTGATGCAGGACAACCTGACTCAACTGCCGGACGTTGTGGAAACGAGCCGGCGCGCCCTGCAAATCATCAGGCAGAACATCGCCTTCAGCCTCGCAATCAAAGCGGTATTCCTCCTGCTGACACTGCCCGGCTGGGCTACCCTGTGGATGGCTGTGTTCGCGGATATGGGAGCGTCACTGATCGTCACATTCAACGGGATGCGGATGTTGAGGGCCAGGGAAGCCTCGCCAGACGCCGCTGCCTCTTGATGCTGACAGCAGTTTCCGACTATTCTCTTGACAACGCCGCGCCAATCCGTGTATTATGCGGCCAGAGGCGTCTTGCAGGATGCTGATTCCGACAGAATTGGAGGTCTAAAAGAACGCATAGCGCCGATTCCATGACAATCTATCAGGGGAAATGAGCGCCAGGGCCCTGCTCGGGCAGGGTTGACGAGGTTGGAGGTTCCTCACCTCACGGTGAGCGCTAAGCTGGCCGCCAGCCAGCAAAAATCGAGAGATCGGCGGATGCCTCCCGGGGCTGCCACGCCCCGTTTACACCCCTCACTTCAGTGATGCACAAACCGGCATGGCAACATGCCGACAAAGAGCGTCACAGTGGTCGCAGAGCAGTTCTGCTGCTCTGCGTTGGTGCGTTGAGGGGTGCCCCCACCTGCCTCGCTGTCAAAGGATCGGGCACATTCCGGCGTGCCATTCACATTGCGCTGCGGCCTGCGCCGCGGGCTGCCAGCATCCTGCTGCCGCCTCTCCTATCCGCAAGATACGCGCTGGCGCACATTGAACCAGTGCTAGCGAATGGAGAGACGCAAATATGACAGTAGCTTCACGCTATCACCTCGATATTCGACCCGCTCCTGCACCGGAAGCGGGCTACCCAGCCCGCTTCCTTCACGAGGATGGATCAGCCTACGTCAAGTACGGGCACCCGGTCTTTCCAGGCTCCACGCAGCGCGGGGACGCCTACTGGACCGCCGAGATCATCACACAGACCTGGTATCAGGCCGAGACAGGGCATATCCCTATTTCCGGAGCCGGTTACGGCGGCAAATTTGCGGGTGAAGGCTTTGACGGCATCTGGCTTGACATGAGCGAGATCGTGCGGCCAACGCGCGACGGGATCCATGGTCGCGAGGCAATCTCCACCCGTGTGGACCTCGGTGCAGCGCCCATCTCACTGGAGTTCAGCTTGGATGGCCGCCTCGAGACACAGCCGGCGCCATGGATCAGCCTGCCAATCCCGGTCATCTTCAACCCGCTTCCCATGGAACTACCCGGGCGGGGAGCGGTTCAGGCGCTGGCCCGGGCAGCCGATGCACTCGGGACGCTGGCGATGCTGCCCGCGGCGGCCTACGACGGCGATCTGGCGCCCTGCTCAGCCGCGCTCTCCGTGCGCCTGACTTCCCGGGAACTTGCGGCGATGCCGCCGGGGTGGGCACCCCGCTATGTGGAGATCAGCGAGCACGAGCCATCTCCCCTGTCTCTGGCTCACGAGGCGGCATCGCGCCTGCCCGAAGCGGTGATCGGCGTGCGTTTGCCGCTGGGTCCGGAAGCACCTGCCCGCGCAGCCGATCTCGTCCAGCAGGGTGTTCGAGTTCTGCACCTGCACGCAGACGAGATCGAGGGTCGGGATGCTGCCGGGCACCCCCTGCCGGAATCGCTGCGTGAGGTACATACCCACCTGGTCAGCAAGGGTATTCGCGATCGTGTGACTCTGATCATCAGCGGAGGGATCGCCGCTGCAGAGCATGTCGCCAAGTCGGTGGCGTGCGGAGCCGATCTGGTAGCTGTTGACTTCATTCTGATTGTGGCCTGGGGATGCTCACTGTGGGCCGACAGGGGGTCGTGCCCGGCTGAGCATCGGGAGATCGATCCGGCCTGGGGCAGCCAGCGAGTCGTCAACCTGATGAACGCCTGGCGCGATCAGCTGCTGGAAGCACTCGGGGCGATGGGGATGCGCGAGGTTCGCCGGCTGCGGGGCGACGTGGGTCGAACCATCTGGCACCGGCGCGAGGAGAGCGATTTCCGCGAGACTCTGGGGGGCAGCATCCCCATCAGCCGATACCCCGCCCTGCCCCGCCCTGAGGGAGGTGAAGGTGACTTCCGCTGGCCGCTGTCGCTCCTGCTCAGTTCACAGGAGCAGGCGCGCAGCGGGCGCCCTCCATCCGGCACGCTGGAATATCGCATCGGTGAGTCGGACGGCGGATTCGACCGCCTGGCGTTCGCCTTCGAGCTGGACGCTGACCCCTGTGATGTCCCTTCCGCCGATCCCGCCCTCTTCGACTTCTCGCTGCCGCTGAATCGGCGCGATCCCGCGCGCCCCGACATTGTCCTGCCGCTGCCCTGGTACGGAGCGGGGATGTCGTACGGCAGCATCGGCATGCCGGTCATGCTGGCCCGTGTTCGAGCAGCCCGCCAGCTCGGCACATTCATTTCAACCGGTGAAGGCGGCTATCCGGATGAACTGGCGCCTTACGCAGATCATCTCATCACGCAGGTAGCCACGGGGTTGTTCGGCGTTCGCGAAGAAACGCTGCTGAGGGCGCCGATCATCGAAATCAAGTATGCGCAGGGGGCGAAGCCGGGGTTGGGTGGACATCTGCTGGGGGGCAAGAACACCGATTCGGTCGCCCGTATCCGGGAAGCCGTTCAGGGCACCTCCCTGTTCTCGCCGTTTCCATTCCACAGCGTCTACTCAGTCGAAGACCACAAGAAGCATGTCGACTGGCTCAGGCAGGTCAATCCGAACGCGTTAGTCAGTGTCAAGGTATCCACCCCGACCGATGTGGATATGGTGGCTGTCGGCTCCTACTACGCCGGTGCCCACATCGTCCATCTGGACGGCGCCTACGGCGGCACAGGAGCCGCCCCTGAGATCGCCAAGAAGAACATCGCGATGCCTATCGAGTACGCCCTACCCCGGGTGCATCGTTTCCTGGAAGCAGAGGGCATTCGCGATCAAGTGACGCTGATGGCTTCCGGCGGGCTGCGCACAGCCTTCGATGTGGCCAAGGCCATCGCCCTCGGCGCCGATGGAGCGATCCTGGGCACAGCAGAACTGGTTGCTATCGGATGCATTCGGATCGCCCAGTGTGAGAAAGGTCTGGGCTGTCCGTTTGGTATCACGACGACCGATCCCGAACACGCACGCAAGATTGATGCCGATGTTGGCTTCCAGCGGATCGTGAATCTATACACGGGCTGGCTGTGGCAGCTTGCCGGCATCCTGCAGAGACTCGGGATGCAGTCCATCCATGATCTGCGCGGCCGCAGCGATCTACTAATGTACCTGGAGTGAAGACCATGACTCTGACCAGAGCTGAACGCTATCAGGCCGCCCGCCGTGATCTGGCAGCCGGTGCAGGCATCCCGGCGCGTGGGCCCGATGCAGCGGAAGGCGGCTGTGGTGTACTGGGGCTTGCAGCCAATACCCGAATTGCAGGCCGGCATGTGCTGTCGGCTTCGCAGCAGATGCACAACCGCGGCAACGGCAAGGGGGGCGGCATCGCGATGGCAGGCCTTGACCCCGCTGAGATGCGTGTGGATCGTGCAACTCTGCAATCCCACACACTGCTCCAGATCGCACTGCTGGATCCCTCAGCCCGGGCCGAGGTCGAGGCGCAGTATATCACGCCGCATTTCGATATCACGCAGGCCTATGAGGCGCCTCACCTGGATCACTTCCGCGCCGTCGATGGTCTTGAGCTGCGGCCCCCCGATGTCATGCGGTACTTCGTCCGGGTCAGGCCGAATGTGCTGGACAGGTTTGCCACCGAGAAGGGGCTGATCTCTCTGAGCGCCCGCGAGATCGAAGACGAGTTCATTTATCAGAACACCTTTCGCCTCAACCAGGCATTCTATGCCAGCCTGGGCGAGAAAAGAGCCTTCGTGCTGTCTCATGGCCGCGATCTGATCGTGCTCAAGATCGTGGGATATGCCGAGCAGGTCGTGGAGTACTACTGTCTCAACAATCAACACGCGCATGTCTGGATAGCCCATCAGCGCTATCCTACCAAAGGGCGCGTATGGCACCCGGGAGGCGCCCACCCCTTCATCGGACTCAATGAGGCATTGGTCCATAATGGTGACTTCGCCAACTACCATGCGGTGAGTGAGTACCTTCAGCAGCGCGGGATGTCGCCGCTGTTCCTGACCGATACCGAAGTAGCGGTTCAGCTATTCGACCTGTGGGATCGGGTATATGCCTATCCCCTGGAAGCCACTCTGGAGGCCATGGCACCCACCACTGACCACGACTTCACCTTGCTGCCCCCTGACCGCCAGGAGCTCTACCGCGTGATACAGGCAGCGCACATCCACGGCTCGCCTGACGGCCCGTGGTTCTTCATCGTGGCGCGCTCGCTGCCGGACGTAGAGCGCTGGGAACTGCTTGGCATCACCGATACCAGTATGCTGCGCCCACAGGTCTTCGCGCTGTACGAAAACAGCACCGCCAGCCAGGCCGTGCAAATCGGGCTGATCGCCTCGGAACGGCAGGCTATCAATGCCTGTCTGCGGTCGCTGTCATCCGAAGACGATCGCTTCCGTCCGATAGCGGATCGCTACTGGGTTGCCCGCGGAGGCAGCCATACCGATGGGGGCGCCTTCCGCTTCACCGTGACTCCGGATGCTGGCCTCACCTGCCACAACAAGTTCGGGGACCCGGTGACGGTAGCTGTTGGCCGCCAACACAGCAGTGCGGCAGCCGAGCCTCACCCACCCGATGCGTCCGATGTGTTCGTCGAGGATTTACGCACGCACACGTTGTTAGCCTTCGATGACGGCGGTTTGCCAACACTCTGGAGATGGCTCAGGCCCGCGCTCAGAACAGCGAGCTGGGATGAACTGCGACGCGGGCTGACCTGGCTGGAGGCGTTCGGCGCCTGCGGTAGTGACGAGTGGGCATTCTCGCTGGATGCGCTCACGTGGATACGCGACCGGGCATTTGACCCCGGCAGCAAGAAGCGATCCTCGATCCTGACGCTGATTGACGCAAGCACAGCCCGGCATCTGGGGCGCGTCCCGGAACCGGGCGCACAAGACCATCTGGGGGTGGGGCATGCTCTGCGCATCACCTGGCCGACTCGTCTGCTGCTGCGCCCGCCGGACGCCGGAGAAACTACACTGGTGCTGGACGCAGCGGACTTCCCCGCCGAGGGGGATGAGGCCGCAGCGCGCTTCATCGTCACTGCAGCCACACTGGGATGGCGAAAGATCATCACTTACAACTGGCGCGGCGGCCGCTTCGCTGGCTGTGGGCTTGGTCCAGGCAGTTCAGACATCCGGCTTGATCTGTACGGCGATGTCGGCGATTATGCCGGTTCGGGGCTTGACGGCGCCGAGATCCAACTCCATGGCGACGGACAGGATCAGCTCGGGCAGATCCTCCGCAGTGGGAAGCTCGTTGTGCATGGTGATGTAGGGCAGACCTTCCTGTACGGGGCCAAGGGCGGCGAGGTGTACGTGCGCGGATCGGCGGCAGGCCGCCCGCTGATTAACGCAGTGGGCAAGCCGCGGGTCGTGATCAACGGGACATGTCTGGACTACCTGGCTGAGTCCTTCATGGCTGGCGACCCGCTGGCCGGCGGGGGATTCGTCATCCTCAACGGGATGGCCTTCGATGATGGCGGTCGGCTGATGCCGCTTGACACCCCCTACCCCGGTGGCAATCTGTTCTCCCTGGCATCGGGTGGGGCGATCTATCTCCGCGACCCCAACCGTAAAGTACAGCCCGATCAGCTTAACGGCGGCGCATTTGCCCGTCTTTCGGAGCAGGACTGGCGGTTGATCCTCCCTTATCTGCAGGAGAATGAGCGGCAGTTCGGGATCACACTGGATGACCTGCTCACGGTGGATGGGACGCGGTATGCTCCAGCCGATGTGTATCGGAAGGTGTGCATCCCGACAGGGATGGTGGAGCTGGAGACGGAAAACCGGTAGCCGACACTCTCCCGGCGCACCTGCGATCGCCGGCTGTCGCAGGTGCGCTGCGTTTCACCGCAAAGGTGGCAAAACCCCACGCTGTAGCATACAATTCGGGCGGCTGGATCGGGCTGGCAGAGAAGAATGACCCCAGCCAGCATGCCTGTCACAGCAACAAGATGCCCGGAGAAGTAAATGCGCACGGTTGATTGGCATGAGGGACGCGTTCGCTTGATTGATCAGCGTGTGCTCCCCTGGGAACTTACCCTGCTGGAGTACAGCGACTACCGCGAGGTAGCCGCCGCCATCCGGGATATGGTTGTCCGGGGAGCCCCGGCCATCGGGGCGGCGGCGGCTTTTGGCATGGCGCTGGCAACTGCCCAGGCGCCTTCTGCCAGCATGGATGCCTTCTTACAGTTCATGGACGAAGCCGCTGCCACCATGAAGGCAGCACGACCGACTGCGGTCAATCTGAAATGGGCTGTTGATCGCATCATGCGCGCGGTGCAGGGATCTGCCATCTCTTCGCCAGATCAGGCCGGGCAGGCAGCACTCGCTGAAGCCCAGAGGCTGGCCGATGAGGATGTCGAGATCAACCGGCGAATGGCAGGGCACGGAGCGGGGCTTGTTCAGGACGGCTATCGCATCCTGCATCACTGCAACACAGGCGCCCTGGCCGCAGTGGACTGGGGAACGGCGCTGGGCGTCATCCGGATGGCCCACGAGCAGGGCAAGCGCATCCATGTGCTGCTGGATGAGACGCGACCACGCTTGCAGGGAGCAAGACTGTCCGCGTGGGAACTGAAGCAACTGGGCATCTCCTTTGACATCATCGCAGACAATGCGGCAGGGCACTTCATGCGCACCGGGCAGGTAGACCTCGTATTGGTAGGCTCCGATCGCACAGCAGCCAATGGAGATGTAGCCAACAAGATCGGGACCTATCAGGTCAGCGTGCTCGCCCGTGAGAACGGGGTGCCCTTCTACCCGGTTGTGCCGACTTCGACCATCGACCTGTCACTACCCGACGGCGATCACATCCCTATTGAGGAGCGTGACCCCTCAGAAATACGCACCCCATTCGGCCATGCGATCGTCCCTGATGACTACCCGGCCCGCAATCCCGCCTTCGATGTGACCCCCCACCGCTACATCACCGGAATCGTTACCGAGAACGGCATTGCGTATCCGCCGTTTGAAGCCAGCCTGCGCAGGCTGGTTGAGACATCGGGCGCAGGCTGACAATGAAAGTCGTGATCCTGTGCGGGGGCAAAGGGACCCGCATGGCAGATGCCAACACGGATGCCAAAGCGCTGGTCCCCATCGGTGGTCGGCCTATCCTGTGGCATATCATGAAGATCTACGCAGCGTCCAACTATACGGACTTCGTGCTGACGCTCGGCCACGGGGCCGACGCCATCAAGCGCTACTTCCTTGACTACGAGCCGATGATGCATGATTTCACCCTTTGCCTGGGTGAGCATCCAGAGGTCACCTATCATCAACGCCACCAGGAGGATGGCTGGCGTGTGACCATGGCAGACACCGGTCTGGACACCAACAAGGGAGCCCGGCTGCGGCGCGTTCTGCCTTATTTAAACGGCGAGGCGTTCCATGTGACCTACGGCGATGGCCTGGGCAATGTGGACATCCAGGCGCTCACCGCTTTCCATCGCTCACACGGCCGCCTGGCCACATTGACAACCGTCCAACCCTACTCGCAGTACGGGATCGTCCAGATTGGAGCGAGCGAGCTGGTCGAGGGCTTTGAAGAAAAGCCCCATCTGACCGACTGGATCAACGCCGGGTTTATGGTCTTTGAACCAGGAGTGGCGGACTATCTTGATGATAGCCAGTCGCTTGACCTGGAGAAGGAAGTGCTGGTCCGGCTGGCCCGCGATCGTCAGCTTGTTGCTTACCGTCACGAGGGGTTCTGGCGCTCAATGGATACGTTCAAAGAGGCGCGTGAAATGGATCGCCTGTGGCACGACGGGGCACCGTGGAAGGTATGGCCGTGAAGAGACCCGAAGAACGTCGTCTGTTCTGGCGGGACCGCCCGGTTCTGGTAACAGGCTGCACGGGCATCCTGGGATCCTGGCTAACCCGCGCCCTGCTCGATCTGGGCGCTGATGTGGTGGGACTGGTGCGCGATTGGATCCCCAACAGTGAACTGGTTCGCAGCGGAACCCTTGAGCGCATGCGCATAGCCCGCGGCGACGTGGCCGACTTCAGCCTGATGAGCCGGGTGTTTGCCGAGTATGAGATCGACACCTGCTTTCACCTGGCAGCTCAGACCATCGTCGGTATCGCCAACCAGATGCCCCTCTCCACTTTTGAGACAAACATCAAGGGCACCTGGACCGTCCTCGAAGCAGCCCGCATCTGGCCGGGTACCCGGCGGGTCATCGTGGCCTCATCAGACAAGGCATACGGCGACCACGAAACCCTCCCCTACGACGAAACTGCACCGCTTCAGGGGCAGCACCCCTACGATGTGAGCAAGAGCTGCGCCGACTTGATTGCGCTGGCCTATGCGAAGACCTATGAACTGCCGGTTGCAATCACGCGTTGCGGCAACATGTATGGGGGTGGAGACCTGAACTGGAACCGCATCGTTCCGGGTACAATGCGCTCTGTCCTGCGAGGTGAACGTCCGGTGGTGCGCTCAGACGGAAGCCCGCGCCGCGACTACATCTTTGTGCTGGATATTGTGGATGCATATCTGACGCTGGCCGAGGCGATGCGGGAAGGCGCGCTGAGCGGCGAGGCGTTCAATTTCGGGCTGGATCAACCGATGAGCGCGCTGGAGATGGTCGAACGGATCATCGCCCTCTCCCCCTACCCCGAACTGACCCCCATCGTCAAAGGAAGCGCCCCCAACGAGATCCAGGATCAATACCTGAGCAGCGAGAAGGCAAAGCGGCTGCTGGGCTGGCAGGCCGCGCATACGCTCGATCAGGGACTTGCGCAGACCATGCAATGGTATGCCGATTACCTGAGTCACGCGGAAGGCGGCGCCCGATGATCGATCTCGCACTTGCCGGCTGGCTTGCCGATCTGATTCAGCAGACAGTGGAAATGCTGGACTCGCGCCCGGGACTTACCTGTGAAGTGGAGGGCGATGAGTTCAACTGGGTTCAGGTTATCCCAGAGCCCGGCCAGGATGGCAAACTGCTCGACAGCTACCTGCTAAACTTCGCGTTCCGCGGCCACTTCGGGAATCCATTGGAGGTGCTCCGCCATCTCGGCGTGAGCCTGCCGCCGGGCACACGTTGCCTTTCGTGGGAAGATGGCAGCCACGCCACTCTCCGGGTGCGGGGCGATATCCCGGTGGCAGCGCTGGCACTGCTGGTTGGCAGTCTGCACCAGAAGGTCGGCGGCGCGCCTGATGATCTCGATCTGAGCGTCCAGATTCAGCATGGACTATAAGGCATGGCCGGCTCTCGGCGACGCGTGCGTCTGGGCAGCGGGCTGGACCTGCGTAAGCTGGCCGATACGATCGCCCATCTGGCCGATTCTGAAGGGGCCCCGCTGGCGCTGATCTGCAATCTGGCGCGTCACGCCGACTCATGGGTGCATCTGTCCCGAGACCCATCCGGTGAATGGAACGGCTCTCCCTGCTGGAAACTCGTCGCTGGCTTGCCACCGGTCGAATCCGCTCCAACAGCTTTGGCGGCTGCGGCCGTTGATCTGCCTGTCGGGGCGCGGGTGATCAGCTGGGAGCCCGGCATCTTCGTCGATATTGCGCTTCCGCTGAACACCGGCCCCGAGGCGCTGGCCCGGCTTATCGTCAGCATCATCACCAGCCTCCACGGCGTCACTGACGTGGCGGGTGTGGAGGTTTCTATGGAGACCCTGTAGATCATGGCGGACAGCGGCTTTCGCAGTGATAGATCCCTGGCAGGCATGCCCGTGGTGGTGACGGGCGGGACTGGATTCATCGGCTCTCACCTCGTGCGCCGACTGGTGGCAGAGGGCGCACGGGTCACCGTGTTCACGCGGCACACCGCTGATCGGCGCCGCATCCGCGATGTGCTGGAGTCCATTGACCTGCGTGATGTCGACATCCGCACCTTCTCCGTGGTCAGCAACGAAATGGACAGGCTACACCCTGAGGTGGTGTTTCACCTGGGCGCGGAAGGGGTTACCGACCCTTATCTCTCTCACCACCTGGCACTACGCACCAACCTTGATGGCACCATCAACACGGTGCGCGCGGCTGCCAAAGCAGGAGCGCGGCGGATCATCCAGACAGGAACCAGCCATGAGTACGGTGACCTGGCAGCTGAAGGGCGGCTCGACCCGATCTCGCCCTACGCGGCATCCAAAGTCGCTGCCTGGGCATTCTCTCACATGTACCACCGGACCATGGGATGGCCTATCGTCAGTCTGCGGCTGTTTCAGGTGTACGGGCCTGGCCATCATGGGACGCTAATTCCATCGGCTATTGAGGCAGGCCTCAATGGGCATGTGTTTCCGACAACGCCCGGCGAGCAAATAAGGGACTGGGTCTATGTAGATGACGTTGTCGAGGCATACATTCGTGCTGCGCTCGCGGACGGAGTGGATGGCGAGACTATTGACATCGGCACCGGCACTGGCACCAGCGTCAGGGAAGTGGTCGAGCTGATCTTCAGCCACTTCGCAGACGCGCGACCTCATATTGGCGCACTGCCGTACCGTCCGGGCGAAGTGTGGTCGCAGGTCGCCCGGACTGAGACGGCTAAGTCCAAACTTGGCTGGGAGGCCACGACACCGCTGGCCGAAGGTCTACGGCGCACCATCGCAGCACATATCCGCGGGTACCCGGAAACGACCGCTGCTGTGCCAGCCGCACCACCGCAGGAGTCGGCGAGCGCCGCCTCCGGGGCCGAGGCATTGAGAGCAGAGATCCTCGACAGAGTGACGGAATACTACCGGCTGGCCCATGAGGCTCATGAGTGGGAGCCCGGACGTACGCGGGTCCAGTACGCAGGCCGCGTATTTGACGAGCACGAGATGCGAAACATGGCCGACTCTGTCCTGGAGTTCTGGCTCACGGCGGGGCGCTATGCCGAAACCTTCGAAGAAAAGCTCGGCCGCTATCTGGGCGTTCGGGAGGTTATCCCGGTCAATTCCGGCTCCTCTGCCAACCTGGTCGCGATCACGACTCTGTGCTCCCGCCAGCTCCACAGCCGTCCCCTTGAGCCCGGGGACGAAGTTATCACGCCCGCGGTGACATTCCCGACCACCCTGGCACCGATCATCCAGAACCGGCTTGTCCCCGTGCTGGTTGACAGCCAGATGGGCAGCTACAACCTGGATGTCTCCCAGCTTGAGGCAGCCCTGTCACCGCGGACACGCGCGATCTTCGCGGCTCATACCCTGGGCAATCCGGTCGAGATGGATGCACTGATGGAGTTTGCACGTCAGCACGACCTTTACGTGATTGAGGACAATTGCGACGCGCTCGGCAGCCGATACGACGGCCGGATGACAGGGACGATCGGCCACCTGGGGACCAGCAGCTTTTACCCTGCCCATCACATCACCCTGGGAGAAGGTGGCGCCGTTTACACCAACAGCCGGCGCCTGGCCAAGATTGCCCGCACCATTCGGGATTGGGGTCGCGACTGCTGGTGCGGTTATATCAATCCTCCCAACGGACGCTGCGGCAAGCGCTTCGACTGGGCCATCGATGGCGCAGAGGACATCCGCTATGATCACCGCTACCTGTTTACGGAAATAGGGTACAACCTCAAGCTCACCGATCCCCAGGCTGCTGTCGGAGTCGCTCAGTTGGAAAAGCTGCCAGACTTCGTGGCTGCCCGTAAGCGGAACTTCCGCGTCCTGTACGAGGGCCTCAAGCCGCTGGAGCAGTTCTTCATCCTGCCCACCTGGAGCCCCAAGGCAGATCCGAGCTGGTTTGCCTTCCCCATCACGGTAAGATCCGAAGCGCCATTCGAGCGCGGCCCACTCCAGCGCTACCTGGAGGAGCGTCTGATCGAGACCAGGCTGTTGTTCGCCGGCAACATCCTCAAGCAGCCCGGCTATCGCCATGCACCATGCCGGGTAGTAGGGAATCTGCCCGTGGCCGATCATGTGATGCGCAGCACGTTCTTTGTGGGGGTCTATCCCGGGCTCGGGCAGGCTCAGCTGAGCTACATGCTGGAGATATTCTATGATTTCGTCAAGAGCCAGCACCTGGCCGGCGACTGACCGGCGGCAGGCAGGTGGCAGGGGCCAGTTCCGGAAGGTATACTTTTCGCCAGCCGGGGGGACCGGACTCTGACCTCATGCGTGGAGCCGCGTGAAACTCTCCATCATCGTTTGCGTTTATAACGAAAAGGATACCGTCCTCACTGTGCTGGATCGCATTCACCAGGTTGATCTGGGAGAATGGGACAGAGAAGTGATCGTGGTTGATAACTGCTCCACAGACGGCACCCGTGAGATTCTGCAGACGGTCAGTAAACCCGATACGCGGATCATCTATCAGCCGCGTAATATGGGCAAGGGAACCAGTATCCGCACAGCCATCGCCCACCTTACGGGTGACTACGCAGTGATCCAGGATGCTGACCTGGAATATGATCCCCAGGACCTTCGCCTGCTGCTGGCGAAGGCAGAGAAGGGGGCTCCGGCAGTTTTCGGCAGCAGGACGGCAGGCGGTCGGGCAATTTATGAGTATGCCCATGCCTACTGGGGCGTGCGTGCCATCACCGCGATGATGAATCTGCTGTTTGGCGGCCACCTGACCGACGCCGCCACGGCAACCAAGATGGTGCGGGCCGATATCTTAAAGGCCCTCCATCTGGTAGGGCGTGGATTCGACCTCGACTTCGAGCTGCCTGATAAGCTGCTGCTGGCTGGTATCCCGATCGCCGAGGTGCCGGTCAGCTACCAACCGCGTTCTTACGAGGACGGTAAGAAGATCACCACCCTGGATGGGCTCAAGGCTTTCGCTATCATGCTGCGCGACAGACTGGGACTGTCGCGCGTGTGGGAACATCGCCCGCCTCCTCTGGTAACAGAGCCTTCATCCGAGATCAGCCTGTAGGTGACTGTACGGTTCAGCCCTCCACCCCGGGAATCCCGCCATGAGAATTGCCGTAACTGGATCCATTGCATTCGATTACATCATGACGTATCCCGGCGAATTCGCCGAGATGCTCCGAACTGAAGGGATGGACAAGATCAGTGTCAGCTTCCTGGTCGATGATCTGACCCGCCACCGCGGTGGCGTTGCGCCCAATATCGCCTATACACTGGCTCTCCTGGGTGAGCGCCCGCTGCTGGTTGGCTCTGCTGGCCTGGACTTCCCGGAGTACGGCGTTTTCCTCAGGGAAATTGGCGTTGACATTAGCGGCGCGCGCATCCATGATGACCTGTTTACCGCCTCCTTTTTTGTCAGCACGGACCGGGTGAACAACCAGATCGCATCCTTTTATACCGGCGCTATGGCACGTGCACGCGACCTGACCTTGAAGGATTCTGGCGCGGCGCAGGCCGATCTCATCGTGATCTCGCCAAACGATCCGCAGGCCATGCATAACTACGCGGATGAGTGCCGGGCTCTCGGTTTGCGCTACGTCTACGATCCGAGCCAGCAGGTAGCTCGAATCGCAGGCGTAGAGCTGGCCGCTGATTTGAGGGGCGCCAGTATCCTGATCGTGAATGATGTGGAATACTATGCTCTGATGCGCAAGACTGCTCTGAGCCATGATGATCTGATGCATCATGTGGGCACGCTGATCGTCACGCGCGGCGAAAACGGCGCGGATATCTATGAACAGGGGGCAACGCATCATATCCCGGTTGTCCCGCCCGGGCGGGTGGTGGACCCGACCGGCGTCGGTGATGCCTTCCGGGCCGGCCTGCTGAAGGGCCTTGCCGCCGGCTGGCCGTGGGAGATCAGCGGTCGCGTAGGCGCCCTGGCGGCGACCTATGCCCTCGAGCACCGGGGGACGCAGTCCCATCAGTTCACCCGCGACGCCTTCGTGGCCCGCTTCCGCCAGCACTTCGACGATGAGGGCCTGCTGGACTCTATGCTGGGCAGCTGATCCTCCATCATGGCACAGTACATAATCCGCCCGACCGCTGACCCGGGTGCCATCCGTGTGTTCCTAAATGGCGACCGCCATTATGCCGCCTATGCCCTCGGCGACCTGGAGCCGCCTTACGCTGAGCATGCGACCTGGACAACAGCTGTGGGTGAAGGAGGCATCGCCGGCATAGCGCTTGAGTATGCAGCCCTTGACCCACCGGTGCTTTTCTTGATGGGCTCTCTTGATTCGCTCGAAGCCCTGCTGGCTGACGGCGCCCGATGGAGCCGGGTCTACTACACCGCCCGCCCGGAGTTGGAAACGATCCTGCGCTCGTACTACGATCCGGTGGAAGTACTTCACATGCACCGGATGAGCGTTGACCGTTCGACATTTCACCCGCTGCCGCACTGCGACAATGACCTGCTTCCCCCATCGCCGCTGGGCCCCCCGGACGTGACTGCGATTTTTGCGCTGCAGCATGCTGCGGCTGCCGCGGATGGGCGTGCGCTGCACGAGATCGCCTTTATGCCCGAGATGGTTGACGCTGGCTACTACTACGGGATCTGGAGCGGCGGAACGCTGATCGCCGCGGCCGGTACGCATCTGGTGGGCCGCGCTGCCCGCATAGGCGCACTGGGCAATGTGGTCGTCCATCCGGCGCACCGCCGTCAGGGCCTGGGCACCCGAGTATCCCAGGCAGTCACAGAGGCCCTACTGCGCGATGGCATCGACCTGATCGTGCTCAATGTCCGCCAGGGCAACATCCCGGCCATCCGGGCTTATACCCGTCTTGGCTACCGGCAGGCCGGGGATTTCATTGAGGGCCTGGCATTGCGGCGCTCGACAGCCAGTGCTCGTGCGGTATAATCGCGCCGTCTCGTATCACATCGGAACCCTCGCAGGAGCAAACATGACGATTGATCATGATGTCAAGGACCTCAGCCTCGCCGACGGTGGACGATACCGGATCGAGTGGGCGGCTAAGGAGATGCCAGTCCTCAAGCTGATTCGAGAACGCTTCCGCAAGGAGCGCCCGCTGGAGGGTGTGCGCCTGTCGGCATGTCTGCACATCACGGCGGAGACCGCGAACCTTGCCCACACCCTGCAGCTGGGCGGCGCCGATGTCATCCTGACAGCGTCCAATCCTCTCAGCACGCAGGATGATGTCGCTGCCAGCCTGGTCGCCCACTACGAGATCCCTGTATACGCGATCAAAGGTGAGGACGATAAGACCTATTACCAGCACATCGAAGCTGCCCTCGCGCATCGTCCGCAGATCACGATGGACGATGGCGCTGATCTGGTCAGCCAGCTGCATATGAAGCACACCCATCTGCTGGAACACGTCATCGGCGGCACCGAAGAGACGACGACGGGCGTGATTCGTCTTAAAGCTATGGCGGCAGATGGGGCGCTGAAGTTCCCGGTTATTGCCGTGAATGACTCAATGACCAAGCACCTGTTCGATAACCGTTATGGGACGGGTCAGAGCACCCTGGATGGTATCATTCGGGCCACGAATATCCTCATTGCCGGCAAGACAGTAGTAGTCGGTGGCTACGGCTGGTGCAGCCGCGGAATTGCCATGCGCGCCAAGGGCCTGGGCGGCAATGTGGTCGTCACCGAAGTTGATCCGCTCAAAGCGCTCGAGGCCGTCATGGACGGTTTCCGCGTCATGCCCATGGCGGAAGCCGCCGAGATCGGCGATATCTTCGTCACGGCGACTGGCGATATCAATGTCATCGATACACACCACCTGGCGGTCATGAAGGACGGCGCGATCGTCTGCAACTCCGGCCATTTCAACGTTGAGATCAATCTGAAGGGGCTGCGCGAGCTGGCTGTCGGGGCGCCGGAGCTGATCCGCCCCTTTGTGGAGCAGTACACATTGCAGGATGGGCGTCATGTCTACCTGCTGGGTGAGGGCCGCCTCGTCAATCTGGCGGCTGCGGAGGGCCACCCGGCGAGTGTAATGGACATGAGTTTTGCCAACCAGGCACTGGGCGCCGAGTACATGCTGCAGAATGCCAGCAGCCTGCAGAACAACGTGTATACCATACCCGAGGAAGTTGATAACGAGATTGCCCGCCTCAAGCTGGAGGCGATGGGGATCCGGATAGACCGCCTCACGCCGGAGCAGGAAACTTACCTGCGGCAGTGGCAGGAGGGCACTTAACTTTACCACTCTAGCCTCGCTCGCATCTGCGCCAGAGCCGAGGGTTTAGGCGTTTCTGAGGCCATGGGGGGACACATTGACGGGGCATCCCCCCATTGTCACAACTTTACTGCTGCCAGGCCGGCGCAGTATACTGGCACCTGCCAACCGATACCGGGCCAGCCAGGAGGCTATGTGTGAAGGCACTGATCACGGGCATCGGCGGGTTTGTAGGCTATCATCTTGCCCATCATCTTCTCCAGCTGGGAAACTACAGCATCAGTGGCACGGTGATCGAGCCGATCCAGCAGCACCAGCGGCTGCTGGACACTGGCATACAGCTGCACCAGCTCGACCTGACCGATCCGCAGGCTGTACTGAACCTGCTGGATGAGACGCGGCCGGACTACATTTACCACCTGGCTGCACAGGCATATGTCCCCGAGTCGTTCGAAGACCCGTGGGGGACGCTGAGCAACAATATCCACGCTCAGGTGAACCTGCTGCAGGCCATCGTCAAGCATGATCTGGGCGCACGCATCCTGGTAGTAGGATCCAGCGAAGAATATGGCCCTGTCGATCCGGAGCACAATCCCATTGACGAGAGCCATCCGCTTCGGCCCGCCAACCCCTATAGCGTCAGCAAGGTCACCCAGGACCTCCTTGGCCTTCAGTACTTCCTCAGCCACGATGTCGCAGCGATCCGCGTGCGCCCGTTCAACCATATTGGCCCTGGCCAGGGCAAACAGTTTGTGGCCCCGGCCTTTGCGTTACAGATCGCAGCCATTGAGGCCGGGCGCAGTGAGCCTGTTATGTACGTCGGAAACCTCGATACGCGCCGTGACTTCACCGACGTACGAGACATGGTTCGCGCCTACCAGCTGATCGTCGAGAACGGCGAGCCTGGGGAGGTTTACAACATCGGCAGCGGTGTGAATCACAGCATCCGCGAGCTGCTGGATAT
This sequence comes from Anaerolineae bacterium, assembly GCA_034435035.1. Classification (GTDB taxonomy): domain Bacteria; phylum Chloroflexota; class Anaerolineae; order Aggregatilineales; family UBA3940; genus JAHEME01. Next base: position 153,712 of record DAOTXW010000068.1, read on the forward strand.
CCTGCTGCACCTGACCGATGCGCCAATAGAGGTTCGGTTCGATCCAGCGCGTGCACGGCCCGCTGATGTCCCGGTGATCACCTGCAATCCGACAAAGATCCGTATGGCAACAGGTTGGACAACCCGGTATACATTCGAGCACACACTGGCCGACATCCTGGAAGAGGCCCGTACGCGAACGGGTTTGCCGGCCACCCGCTAAGATAGGCTGATAGATACCGATGAAGGGCAGGCTGCCCGGGAGAGTGTCTTTGTGCCAACAGCATTGATCACAGGCATCACGGGCCAGGATGGATCCTATCTCGCCGAATTCCTGCTCGAACGGGGATATCAGGTTGTAGGCCTGGTGCGCCGTACCAGCACGATCAACTTCGCACGCATCGGCCATATCCAAGATCGCGTCAAGCTGGTATCGGGCGACCTGCTGGATCAGACCTCGCTGATGCACGTCATTGCCGAGCACCAGCCCGACGAGGTCTACAATCTGGCCGCCCAGAGCTTTGTTCAGACTTCTTGGGCGCAGCCGGTCTTTACAGGCGAGGTGACAGCCATTGGTGTAACCCGCCTGTTGGATGCGATCAGAGCGATCAATCCACGCATCCGGTTTTACCAGGCATCAAGCTCCGAGCAGTTTGGCAAGGTGCGTGAAGTGCCCCAGCGAGAGACAACTCCTTTCTATCCACGCAGCCCCTACGGCGTGGCTAAGGTCTACGGACACTGGATCACGGTCAACTACCGTGAGAGCTACGGCATGCACACCACCAGCGGTATTCTGTTCAATCATGAAAGCCCACGACGCGGGCTCGAGTTTGTGACGCGCAAGGTTACCGATGCGGTCGCCCGCATCAAGCTGGGCCTGTCTGACAGGCTGGCGCTGGGCAATCTGGAGGCCCAGCGCGATTGGGGTTTTGCCGGGGACTACGTGCGGGCCATGTGGCTCATGCTCCAGATGGACGAGCCAGATGACTACGTGGTAGCAACCGGGGAGACGCACACCGTCCGCCAGTTGTGTGAGATAGCCTTTGGCTACGTCGATCTTGACTGGCAGTCCTATGTCGTGCTGGACGAAAGATATGTGCGGCCCGCCGAAGTTGACCTGCTGGTGGGAGATGCCAGCAAAGCGCACGCCCGGCTGGGCTGGCAGCCAACCATGACGTTCCGGCAGATGGTGCAGATGATGGTGGAAGCAGACCTCGAGCGGCTCAAGCATGGGGAGGCCCACAAGTGACCGGCATGCAGATGGCAGTGATCAAATTCGGCACCGACGGATGGCGCGGGCAGATCGCCCGGGACTACACCTTTGACAATGTGCGGCGCTGCGCGCAGGGCTTCGCCCGCTACCTGCTGGAGCGAGACGGCGCCAGGCGGGGCGCCGTGATCGGCTATGATCGCCGTTTCGGTTCAGAACACTTCGCGGCCGCCGCCGCGGAGGTCCTGGCGGCCAATGGGATCCCGGTCTGGCTGACGCGGGAAGCCACCCCTACCCCGGTGATCTCCTACGGGGTGGTGCACAACCACGCAGCTGGCGCCATCAACATCACGGCAAGCCATAATCCGCCGACTGATAATGGCTTCAAAGTCAGGGATTCGAACGGCGGCGCTATTGCCCCTGAGGGCCTGCAGCAGATCGAGTCTTATATCCCGCCGCTTGACGAGGTGTTGTCAATGCCGCTGGATCGCGCGCAGTCAGCGGGCCTGGTTACGCTGTTTGACGCCGCCACCCCCTACCGGGAGCATCTGACCGAGCTCATCGATGTCCAGCCCATCAAGGACGCCGGCTTCCATATCCTGGTGGATCCAATGTGGGGCAACGGAATAGGCTGGCTGCCAGGGCTGCTGGCAGGCGGCCGTACCCGCGTGACGGAGATCCACAGTGTTCGCAACCCCATCTTCCCGGAGATGTCGCGCCCTGAGCCGATCCCGCCGAATGTCGATGTTGGGCTCCAGATGACCCCCACGATAGGAGCGGATGTCCTGGTCATCTTTGACGGCGATGCTGATCGGGTTGGCGCCGGCACTGAAGCGGGCCTTTTCATTAACCAGCTGCAGATGTATGCGCTCCTGGCTCTGTACCTGCTGGAGGCGCGCGGCGAGCGCGGCGCGATCGTGAAGACGCTCTCAACAACCACGATGCTCAACAAGCTCGGCCAGATCTATGGCGTGCCGGTCTATGAGACAGGGGTTGGCTTCAAATATGTGGCCCCCAAGATGCTCGAGACGGACGCCCTGATCGGTGGTGAAGAGAGCGGCGGATTTGCGTTTCGCGGCAACGTGCCTGAGCGCGATGGGATTCTGGCAGGGCTCTACCTGCTGGACTTCATGGTCCGTATGCAGATGAAGCCATCGCAGTTGATTGACCATTTGTACAGCAAGGTAGGTGCTCACTACTACAAACGCATTGATACACACCTCACCAGCGTCGAAGAGGGCACGCGCATGCGCGAGCGCATTGTGACGCAGATCAAAGGGGGGCAGCCGACCGACATCGCGGGTCTGAAGGTGATCGGCCACGATACGACGGACGGATTCAAGTTCAGCCTGGAAGATGGGGGGTGGCTGCTGATCCGGTTCTCTGGCACGGAGCCGCTCAGCCGGGTCTACTGCGAGACCACGCATCAGGACAGGGTTGATGATATTCTGTCAGATGGCATGAGGATCGCCGGCATCCAGCGAGCCTGATCATGGGTGGGCTTGTCGACACCCACTGCCATCTCGACTTTCACCGCTTTGACGAGGACCGCGAGGCGGTACTGGAGCGGGCCAGGGCAGCGGGGATCTCGCGTATCGTTGTACCTGCAGTGGACCTGCAAGGCATCACACGGGTGCTTGCATTGGCCGATCATTATGACCTGGTCTGGGCTGCGGTAGGCATTCATCCCAACGACATCCCCGCCGACCGGGACATGGGTGCAGTCATGGCCCAGCTGCGGGAGTGGTCTGCACATCCTCGTGTGGTAGCAATCGGCGAGATCGGCCTAGATTACTATTGGGACAAGACCCCGGCTGCCATACAGCGGCAGTGGCTGCTGGCCCAGCTGGCGCTGGCAGCTGACGTTGGGCTTCCTGTTATTCTGCACAACCGCGAAGCCAGCTCCGACCTTCTCAGGCTGCTGACGGGGTGGATCAGGGCGGGGCTTCCCGCATCGCTTCAGGGACGGCCAGGCGTGCTGCATTCGTTCTCCGGCACGGAGCGCGATGCCGGCACAGCGCTGGCGCTGGGATTCTTCCTGGGCTTCACCGGGCCGCTAACATACGCAAAGGCCGAGACGATGCGGGGGGTGGCCGCCGCCGCTCCCGATGAGCGCATCGTGATCGAAACCGATGCGCCCTTTCTGCCACCCCACCCTCTGCGGGGCCAGCGCAACGAGCCGGCTTATCTGACGCTGACGGCAGAGAAGCTCGCCGCAGTACGGGGTGTTGCAGTGTCCCGGCTGATCGAGATGACCTCAGGAAATGCTGCGAAGCTGTTTGGGTGGAACATGGCCGACCTCACAGGGTGACGCTATAATGGCCGGCAGATCGAGGGCTTGAGAGCGGCGCTGGCAGGCCGCTCTCTTCACATGGAGGACAAATGCCCATCGTTTCGATCATCATCGTGAGCTGGAACGTGTGCGACCTGCTGCATGAGTGCCTCGAGTCGGTCATGGAGGGCCAGCCGGCGCTGGGCAGTTCCGGGGATATTGAGGTCATCGTGGTGGATTCGGGATCGACCGATGGCACCCCGGCGATGGTGCGTCGGGACTTTCCATCCGTCAGGCTGGTGGAGCCAGGCAAAAATGTCGGGTTTTCGAAAGGCAACAACCTGGGCATGCAGGCTGGATCAGGACGCTATTTCTTCCTGCTCAACCCGGATACACGCCTGATCGGGACGGCGCTTTCGCTGATGATCAACTATATGGACGCCCATCCTGAAGTGGGCGTCCTTGGCCCCCAACTCCTCAATGATGATGGCTCAGTGCAGTCCTCGCGCAGGCGCTTTCCTACTCTGTGGACGGGCATCTTCGAGAGCACCTGGCTGCAGCCGTTTGCCCCGCCAGGCGTTCTCACCCGCTACTACATGCTCGACCACCCGGATCAGGAGCCCGTCCGCGCAGACTGGGTAGTGGGCGCGGCGATGCTTGTCCGGCGAGAGGTCTTCGAGCAGACCGGCGGGTTTGACGAGGGATTCTTTATGTACTCAGAGGAGCTGGACTGGCAGAAGCGCATCCGGGAACGTGGCTGGGAGGTAATATACTACCCGCAGGCACGCATCATTCACTACGGCGGCAAGGCATCCGAGCAGGTTATCACCGAGCGCCATATCCGTTACCAGACCAGCAAGGTTCGCTACTTCCGCAAACATCATGGAGCCGGCTCTGCGACACTGATCCGCGCGGTGCTGCTCGCCAACTATGCATGGCAGTTGCTCTTGGAATCAGCTAAATGGCTGCTCGGCCACAAACGCGAGATGCGGCGTGCCCGCGTCCTCGCCTACCGCCAGGTGCTGCGCACGGGACTGAAGGGCTAGCCGGCATGAAAGTGGGGTTCGTCACCGGTGAATATCCACCGCGCCAGGGCGGTGTGGGAGCCTTCACCCGTGAGGTCGCCCGGGCGATGGCAGCACAGGGCCACGCTGTGTATGTCCTGACGCGGCCGGAATCGGCAGGAATGTCAGAGCCCGGGATTGAAGTGACTGCGGTATCATCTACCTGCTGGCGATGGCAGCACAATATGGATGCCCGGCAATGGGCGCACTCGCGCCAACTGGAGGTCATAAACCTCCAGTTTCAGACAGCGGCCTATGACATGCATCCCGGCGTTCACTGGCTGCCGGATGCTGTGCGCGAGATCCCCGTTGTCGTCACGTTCCACGATCTGCGCGTGCCCTACCTGTTTCCTAAGGCAGGCCCGGTTCGCACATGGAGCGTGCGGCGCTTGGCCCGGCACGCTGCCGGTGCAGTGGCCACCGATCGCGCCGATGAGCGCATTCTGCGCGATCAGTGGGGAGTGAGAGCGGTCAGGTGGATCCCTATTGGCAGCAACATCACGGTCAGCCTGCCCGGCGGATTCTCGGCTGGCGAATGGCGGCGGCAGCGAGGGATTCCGCCCGATAGCCTGCTGGTTGCTTATTTTGGCTTCCTGAACGAGAGCAAAGGCGGCCTTGATCTGATGGATGCGCTTGCCCGGCTGCACCACAATGGGGTTGCCGCCCATGCTATTATGATCGGCGGTCGCGCGGGCTCCAGTGATGTGACGAATCTGGATTATGGTAAACAGGTGGATGCCAGCATCGAGGCACATGGGCTGACAGAGTACATCCACTGGACCGGGTTTGTGAGCGATCCGGAAGTCAGCGCAGCGTTCTGCGCAGCGGACATGGTGGTGCTTCCCTATCGCGATGGGGTTTCGCTGCGGCGCGGAACGTTGATGGCTGCGCTGGCGCATGGGCGCCCGATCGTCACAACGCACCCGGGGACCCGCGCGCCGGAGCTGGATGGAGCTGTGCTGACAGTGCCGCCAGCTGCGCCCGACCCTCTCGCTGAGGCCATCCTTCGGCTGTGGCGAGATGCCGCGCTGCGTGATTCACTGGCAGCAGGAGCGCGCGCGGCGTCTGTGCACTTCTCCTGGGACAACATTGCGGCGTCCACCATTGACTTCTGCCGGAGCCTTCTCAACCGATGAGCAGACCAGCCCGGCTTCTTCATGAGGATACGCTGCTCGCGGCTCTGCTGGTGGGCTTTGTGGCGCTGGCCTCTCTCTACAACGCGACCACGCCGCCGTTCGAGATGTCTGACGAACTGTGGCACTATCCGATGGTCAAAACGCTGGCTGACGGAAACGGCCTGCCGGTGCAGGACCCGACCAATCCCGGTCCGTGGAAGCAGGAAGGGAGCCAGCCGCCGCTGTATTACTATCTGGCGGCAGCTCTGACGTTCTGGATCGACACCTCAGACATCGATCAGGTGCTGCGCCCGAATCCGCATGTTGACAACGGGGTGGTTACCCCGGACGGTAATAACAATCTGGTGGTGCACCGCCTGGACCTGGAGGCATATCCGTGGCGCGGCACGGTGCTGGCTGTTCATCTGGCTCGGCTCCTTTCGACAGCTTTTGGAGCCGGAGCTGTGTATTTCGCCTATCGGCTTGGAATCGAGATCTTTCCAGAGCGCCGCTGGCTGGCCCTCTCCGGGGCAGCGGCGATGGCGCTGACCCCCATGTTCGTCTTCATCAGCGGGGCCGTCAACAATGACAGCCTGGCCGCGATGCTGGCAGCCGCCGCACTGTGGCTGATGGCCCGAATTGCTCGATCCTCGAGCGAGGGCCCGCCGACCACAGCGCTTGCGGCAGCGCTGGGCATCACGCTGGGGGCTGCCGCCCTCACCAAGACGAGCACACTCGGTCTGTTCGGGCTGGCCGGCCTCACAATGGCCTACTCTGCCTGGAAGCAGCGGCGCTGGCAGATCTTGTTCCTAGAAGGCCCGTTGATCTTGGCCTTGGCGGCGGCCACTGCGGGCTGGTGGTATCTGCGCAACCTCCAGCTGTATGGCGACCCCCTCGGACTCAACGCGTTCATCGCGATTCTGGGTCGCCGGGCGCGCCCGGCCTCGCTCTTGCAGCTGTGGGGAGAACGGGCTGGCTTCATGCAGAGCTACTGGGGGCTCTTCGGTGGGGTCAACATCCCTATGCCGTTCGCGCTGTATGATGTCCTCAACGGGCTTGCCATTGCGGCGGCAGCTGGTGTGCCGGTTGCGCTCGTGAAGATGAAACTGCGTGAGAAGCGCTCACCTGATCAATGGTTTCCGGTGATTCTGTCTCTGCTGTGGATCGCCGGGGTGGTGTTGCCACTGATCCTGAGCTGGGCGCGCATCACATGGTCATCGCAGGGGCGTCTGGTGTTCTCTGCCATAGGCTGCCTGAGCCTCTGGTTCATGACGGGTCTGACCGCACTGCTCCCTGAGCGCCCGGCGAAGATGGTGGCAGTGGGCGTACTGGCCTTCATGGGTACGCTCACCGCTGCTGCGCCGATGGCATGGATCCGCCCGCGCTACCTGCCTCCTCCGCAGTTGGAAGCGGTGCCGGAGATGGCCTCCTATGAGTTTTCCCCTGCTGGTGCGGCCCGGCCAGCCATGCGGCTGCTGGGCTACCGGATCAATACTGAAGCTGCCCTTCCCGGCGAGTCGGTTGAAGTTGTGCTGTACTGGGAAGCGCTCTCCGAGATGGACCGTAACTGGAGCGTATTCGTTCATCTGGAGGACAGCGCAGGTATCCTGGCCGGGCAGCGCGATACCTATCCGGGAGTGGGTCTGCTGGCAACCAGCGATCTGGAGCCGGGCCGGCGCTGGATGGATCGCTATATAGTGCCAATCAGCGCATCAGCCTACGCACCCGAGGAATTAATAGTCCGGGTGGGTCTGTACGACTATACAACCTGCTCAACGGGCTGCGAGCGCATGACTGTTTCAGATGGCGGGACGGCAGCCGCCATCGGCGAGCTGGCGCTCCTACCCGCCGATCCGCAAAGCCAGATTCCTAACCCGGTCAGCTTCAACTTCGGGGGCCAGATGAGCCTTGTAGGCTATCAGATCGATCGGCGGCTTGCCGGGCCCGGCGATACCGTTACGCTGTCACTGTACTGGCGCGGCGAATCGCCCATCCCGCACGACTATACAGTATCCGTCCAGATGCTCGGCCCTGACCTCCGCAATTACGCGCAGCGGGACAACTGGCCGCTCAACGGCGCCCGTCCAACCTCGGGCTGGCTGCCCGGCGAGATGATCGCGCCAGATCGCTATCCGATGACCCTGAGCCAGGACATCCCTCCCGGCGTATACAGCATCCAGGTCGTAGTTTACCGCCTCACCGATTCCGGCGACATTGAGCGCCTCCAACTGGTGACACCCGATGGCCGTCTCGTGGATGACTATGTGCTTCTGACACAGGTTCGGGTGCCATGATGGCCGAACGTCTCCGCCACCACGGCCCGCTGGTGCTGATCACGATCCTGTTCATACTGCTGGGCATAACATACAGCCTGGTGACGCCGATATTTGAGGCATCGGATGAGATATCGCACTACCCGGTCGTCCAGCATATTGCCTCCACAGGGAGGCTTCCGGTTCAACGGCCCGGTGTCGAGACTCTATGGGAGCAGGAGGGAAGCCAGCCGCCTTTGTATTACCTGATCGCGGCCGGGCTGACCTTCTGGATCGACACCTCTGACCTAGAGAGTGTCCGCTGGCGCAACCCCCACGCCAAGCTCGGCATCCCCCTCGACCCGGACAACCGGAATATGGTGATTCACACAGCCGGGGAGCGATTCCCATGGCATGGAACGGTGCTGGCCATCCATCTGATTCGAATCTTCGGTGTGGGGCTTGGCGCAGGAACAGTGGTGCTGACTTACCTGATAGCACGAGAAGTGCAGCCAGCAGGGCGCTGGCTGGCGCCGCTGGCAGCTGCTTTCACTGCTTTCAACCCGATGTTCCTATTCATTACAGGGTCGGTCAATAACGATAATCTGACCGTTCTGCTGAGCTCGTGGAGCATCCTGCTCTGCCTCCGGGTGGCCAGCCAGGGAATCACCGACCGCCGTGCCCTGGCGCTCGCAGTGGTGACGGCAGCAGCGACTCTGACCAAGATCAGTGGATTAACGCTCCTGCCGCTTGTGGGCATTACACTGCTGATCGCGGCAGCCCGCCGGGGCCACTGGCGTAAAACCTTCTACGCCGGGGGCGCCCTGATCCTGTGCTGGCTGGCGGTGGCCGGGTGGTGGTATGCCCGGAATCTCATTCTATACGGCGAGCTGCTGGGGCTGCAGACTCACGTGGCAATTGCCGGTGGGCGCGAGATCGACCTGTTAACACTGCTCCGCCATGAATGGTACGGCTTCTGGGTCAGCTACTGGGCGCTGTTCGGAGCGGTCAACATCCTGGCCGATCAGGCTGTATACACATTCTACGCCCTGCTGGGAGCCGCTGCGCTGATCGGATTGGTGCTCTGGGGCATGCGCCGGCTCCGCGAACAGGCGCGCGCATCGCTCCTGATGCCGGGCCTGCTGGCTTTTCAGATCCTGATGGTGCTGGCTGGCGTTATCCGCTGGACGATGACCACTTATGCCTCACAGGGTCGGCTGATGTTCCCGGTCATCGGTGGGCTTAGCACTCTCACGGCGCTGGGTCTGCTGCATCTTCTGCCCACACGCTGGCACACAGGCGCGGCGGCCATTCTGGCGGGGCTGCTGGCGCTTGTGGCCGCTGCAGCCCCTTTCAGATACATTGCTCCTGCCTACGCCAGGCCGCCTGAGATTGCCACCACCCCGGATGATGCCACCCCCGTTGAGGCAGACTTCCAGGGGCTGAACCTGGTGGCCGCACGCGTGGAGTCAGTGGTGACCGGGCCGGGCGGGCGAATTCCTGTCACCCTCTACTGGCGAGTAGACGAGCGGCTGGCACAGAACTACAGCATCTACCTCCATGCTCTCGGCCGCGAGGCGCAGGAAATCGGCAAGATCGATACCTATCCCGGCGGTGGAAGCCTGCCCACATCCCAAATGGAGCCGGGCACGATCATCGAGGATCGCTATTCGCTGGAGCTCGATCCCACGTTTGAGGCCCCGACCCGGCTCCGGGTGCAGGTGGGCATTGCGTTGCACAATGGGGACGGAGTCTACCAGATCATTGAGCCGCTTTCCGCATCCGGCGAGACGGCGGGGAGTGTGCTGCTGGAGGCTGGGGTCGCCTATCCTGAGGAGGCCGCTGCATGCCTGCATCCCCTTCAATCGTCCGCACCGCTGGCCAGCCTGGGGGGATTTGCGGCGCTCTGGGCAGAGCCACAGGCGAGGCGCTACCGGCCCAACGATGTCATTCCGATTGATCTGATCTGGGATCGCACGGCAGAGACAACGGTTGACTGGACAGTATTCCTGCACCTTGTCGATCCCTCGGGGACTGTTGTAGCCCAGGCTGATGGCCCTCCGCTAGGGGGCGACTACCCTACTTCGCTCTGGAAGCACCCGTGCGCTGTGCAGGATACCCACCTGCTGGCGCTGCCGCCGGCGCTTCCCGCTGGCCGGTACAGGCTGCTGGTCGGCCTGTATGATCCGGCTGATCCGGCATATGGGCGTGCGCCGGCGCTCAAGCCGGATGGATCCCCCTACCCCAATGCAGCAGTGCCGCTGGGATACATCGAGGTGATCCCGTGAGCAGTCGCCTGGAGTCGGTAGAGCGCTGGCTGGCGCAGACACGCTGGCGAGGGGATGTGGCCAGTATGCTGGTGCTGACGCTGCTCTGGGCGTTCTATTTCTGGCGGGTCCTGACACCCGGGCCGGATCAAGTCTCGCTGCCAGAAGGCGACTTCTCCGGCCAGTTCTTCGCCTTTGGCGCTTACCAGGCCCGCCGTCTGCTGGCAGGTGAGATCCCTCTGTGGAATCCGTTTAACAACGGTGGACACCCTTTTCTGGCAGATACGCAGGCGGCGGTGTTCTATCCGCCCCGCCTTGTGACCATCATCATCAGCCACCTTTTCTTCGGTGGGTGGAGCTATGCCGCTCTGCAGGCCGAAGCCATCGCCCATTACTGGCTTGCCGCCATACTGATGTTCTCATTCGTGCGATCAGCCACTACCTCCCGGCTGGCTGGTGTCGTAAGTGGAATCGTTTTTGCCTTTGGCGGCTATCTGACAGGATATCCTCCGCTGCAGCTGGCGGTCCTGGAAGCGGGTATCTGGCTGCCGCTTGGCCTGCTGGGAATCCTCAAAGCATCCGAAGACAGCTGCGGTTGGCATCCAGGCTGGCTGGCGCTGGCCGCCGGCACCCTGGGGATCAGCCTGCTGGCAGGGCATCCCCAGACCAGTCTCTTCACCCTGTATGTCATGGCTGCCTATATGCTGCACCGCGCTCACCGCCGCGGGGAACGCCTGACACGCACTCTGCCTGTGGTCGCTGCCACCATCGGGGCCGGGTTTGCGCTGGCGGCCGTGCAGATGCTGCCGGGTCTGGAGTATCTGCGCCTCACCACGCGGGCCGGCTACGGATTCGATGCCCTGTCCGGTGGATTCCCATTCTCTGATCTGGCCACAGTACTCTTTCCAGGCGTGCTCACAGAATGGTCGCCGCTGTACAATGGCATCGCACCGCTGGCGCTGGCCGGCATTGCCGTCTGGCGGCGAGTACCGTCTGCGCGCTTCTGGGCGGGCGTGGTGCTGGTGGCCATGGCGGTGTCTTTCGGGGGAGCAGCCGTTTTCTACCGGCTCGCCTACCTCCTCGCACCGGGTTTCAGCCTGTTCCGGGGTCAGGAGCGAGCCGCGTTTGTCATCGCGCACGGGGTGGCAATCCTCTCCGGAGCAGGTGTGGCTGCGCTGCGGCGCGGCAGCGTGCCACGCCAACCGATCATCCGCACTCTGAGGTGGGTGGCAGCCGCCGCCTGGGCGTATGCCCTGCTCACGCTACTGGTCGAGCGCACCGGGGTCCAAGCGAATCTGTTTCCCTTCTTGAAAGCGACTTTCCTGCTGGCGCTGCTCACGACCGGGACGCTGATAATAGCAGGCTTCGAGGCGGGGCGGGCGCGGCGATCTGCATGGCCCGTGGCTCTTGTGGCGCTGCTGGTGGCCGATCTGTTCACCGTGACAATGGGGACCAACTGGCAGCCGACTGCAGCTTCAGGGCGAACCCTCCTGAGTGACCTGGCGCCTGCCGTAACGCAACCCGGCGAGCTTTATCGCATCGATGCCCAGATCGGGCTGAGCGAGCACGGCCCAGGGGAAAACTACGGCACCTTGCTGGGCATCCAAGATGTCCGCGGGACAAGCCCACTCCGGCTCGAGGCGCTTGAGCGCTACTACAGGCTGCCGCAGTACCGCCTGCACCAGCTTCTTTCTGTTCGCTACGTGCTCACCGACTGGCAGGAGCTGGAAGTGCCCAGCGTCGTTCGCGCCCGCGGGCAGGTGGGCGCCCTCCCCGTCTATGTGCATGAGATCAAGCAGCCGTACCCTCGCGCCTGGATGGCGTACCGGGTCATGATCACCACCGATGACGCGCAGGCCCTGGGCTGGCTGGCCGATCCGGGCTTCGACCCGGCCACCACAGTGATTCTGACCCACGATCCCGGACTCTCGCTGCCAGATGAACCGGTCTCAGCGACCGTCGAGATCGTATCCTATGCCCCGGAGCGTATCATGCTGGATGTCAGCACTCCAACAGACGGGGTGTTGGTCATCAGCGAATTCATCTACCCGGGCTGGGAAGCCCGGGTGGATGGCAGCCCTGTCCGGATCTGGACGGCGGACGCGGGTCTGCGGGCTCTACCGCTGAGGGCCGGCGACCATGCCATCGTCTTAACATATCAGCCTCGCAGCTTCGCCGCGGGCGCGGCGTTCAGCCTGATCGCCCTGGTGGGACTGGTATCGGCAGCACTGTATCGCCGCCGCCCGGCTGCTCATAGCAACGGAGAAGCATGATGCAATCGCACCCCCTGCGGACATGGGTTTCCGGTGCAGACCCGCGCACGCTGGCACTGGCAGCAGGCGCCTTCATCGCCCTGGTAGGCGCGCTGATCGGGCTGCTGCTGGCAGTGATTGGCCCCCTCTATACGATCGGCGTGCTCGTGGCACTGGCCGGCGGTGTCTGGGCACTCAGCCGGCTCGAATACGCACTGTGGGCGGTAATCGCGGTGGTAGCCGTGCTGCCCTTTGCGACCCTGCCTTTCAAGATCGTTCTGACCCCGACCTTTCTGGACCTTGCCATGGGCGCGGCCTTTTTTCTGTACCTGTCGCAGTGGATGACCGGGGAGCGGCGGCGGCTGGCCATCACGCCAGTGCACCCGCTGATCGTGCTGTTCATCCTGCTCAGCGTGTTCAGCTTCGCGGCGGGCCTGCGTTACGCCGGTCTGACCTCGAACGTGCTCCGCAAGTTCGCTGAGCTGGTGCTGAGCATGATCTTCGCCCTGGTACTGGTGGATGTTGTACGGAGCTACCGCACCCTGCGCCAGCTGGTGATGGTGATCATTCTGGCTGGCACGGCTGCCGCGTTGCTGGGAATCGCATTCTGGCTTATGCCAGACCAGCTGGCCGAACGGGGGCTGGCGCGGCTGGCAGTGATCGGTTACCCCGACGGCGGCGTGATCCAGTACATCGAGCAGAATCCGGAACTCCCGGAGCGGGCCATAGGGACATCGGTCAACCCGAACTCGCTCGGCGGGCTGCTCGTCATGGTGGCGGCCCTGGCAGCGCCGCAGCTCATGACCCACTTCCCCGTGACAGGCAGGCGCTGGCATGCCATTCCCGTGCTCCTGGCTCTGACCGTCTGTCTGATCCTGACTTTTTCCCGGGGCTCGATGCTCGCTCTGGCTGTGGCAGTCGTGTTCATTGCCTCCCTGCGCTACCGGCGAGTCCTGCTCATCGGGCTCCTGGGCGGCTTAGCGCTCATCCTGCTTCCCTGGAGCCAGGCCTACGTTGATCGGTTCGTGGCAGGCTTCCAGCTCGCCGATCTGGCGACCCAGATGCGCCTGGGCGAATACGGAGACGCAATCACGCTCATCAGCCGCTACCCCCTGCTGGGGGTAGGGTTCTCCGGGGCGCCGGATATCGATGTCTACCTGGGTGTTGCGAATGTCTATCTCACCATTGCCGAGAACATGGGGCTCTTAGGGCTGGCAGCATTCGTTATCCTGACCGGAGCGATCTTCGCCTACGCCTGGCGAGCGCGCCCTTTTCTGAACAGGTACCCCGGGATGGCTGCGATCTGGCTTGGGCTGCTGGCTGGCCTGATCGGAGCGCTGGTGGGGGGCGTGTTTGATCACTACTTCTTCAACCTCGAGTTCCACCATGCGATCACCATCTACTGGACGTTTATCGGCCTTGTGCTGGCTACCGCACGTCTGGCTCAGCAGGACCCTCCGGCCACCCGAATCGACCCTCCTCGCCCTGCCCCGGAGCTTCGGTGAGTGCGGCGGAGTTGCATTGCACGGCGTTGAAGAGGCGCCCCACACTGTATACAATCATCAGATAATTCAGCGCCAGGCCAGGGAGACAGACTGAACTGCTGATGCGGACGCACTTATCGATGATCATTCCGGTGCGAATTGCAGCCGCAGCCGTGTTGATGAGCGCCATCGCCTGCACCGGCATTGCAGCTGATTGGCCGGTGACTTCAGTGCTACCCGGAACACCGGACCTATCGCCTACCCCCGAACCCAATCCTGATAGTGGACTGCCGGCGGCAGGCCGTCTTGCTATCATTGATGAAAACGCAAATCTGACTGTCCTGCTCCGCGCCGCTCCGCCGCTGGCGATTACCGAGGACGGCCTGCCGCTTGACCGCACGTTTAAGGGTCGTGTCTATCTCCACCCCACCTGGTCGCCTGACGGGTGGCTCTCCTATGTGCGGGCAGAGAATCTTGAAGGCGCAGCGCCACGGCTTGATGTCCTCGCGGTGCGTCCCGGGGAGACAGAGCCCGTCACGCTTCTTACAACCGGGAGCGACAACTACCTCTACGGATACTGGTCGCCGGCTGTCTGTGCCAGCGGCGATGCCTGCGGCCGGTTCGCCTTTCTGATGAACGAAAAAGACACCATTGCGCTGCACCTGGCTCAGGTCAGCAGAGACAGCGCGGCGGCGGTTCAAGAGGACGTTCTGGCCAGAGCGCGGCCTTTCTATTATTCCTGGGCTCCGGATGGGGAGGCAATGCTGTGGTTCCGCAACGGCACCAGCCTGGGGGTTTATGACATCGCATCCGGTGAGGTGCTGCGCACTCTACCCGAACGTCCTGGCCTGTTTCAGGCGCCCGCCTGGTCCCCGATCGATCAACGGCTCCTGTTTGCCAGCATGGATCGCGCTTCCAGCAGGTTGCTGGTCGTCGATGTCAATGGAGAGGGTCGACACGAGATCGGCCAGCCGGTACGCGGCCCGTTATTTTTCTCATGGTCACCGGATGGCCGGCGAATCGCCTATGCATCGGGCGAGTTTCCCCTTTCTCCCGTTACAATCGTACCAGCCAGCGGCGACGAGCCACTGACGCTGGACGAAGTCGGCGAGGTGGTGGCATTTTTCTGGTCGCCGGACAGCAAACAACTCGCGATCGCGGCGGTAGAACCCTACCGGGCGCCGCTGCCAGAAGCGGCGGCCAGTACTGGCCGGGGTCGCCGTATTGCACAGACGGCTGATCCACAGTTTGTGCTGGCGTGGTGGGTAGCTGATACACAGACCGGCACAATGGTGCGCCTCAGCGAGTTCTTCCCGACAGCGGAGCAGTTGTACATGCTTCAGTTCTTTGATCAGTACGCCCAGAGTCATCGCCTATGGTCTCCGGATAGCCGCCATCTGGTATATGCCGAACAGCTTCCCGGCGAAGACAGTGGCATGATCCAGCTGCTCGATACGCAGCGCCCGGATGAGGCTCCACTTACTCTTGCGCCGGGGCGGCTAGCCGTCTTTTCGTTCGACGAATGACGAACCGTAAGCATCACCCACCGCCAGCCCCCGTTGACACGCCCGCCGCGGACACCGCGAAGATCCTTCACGAATATGCCCGCCATTGGGCAGGGGAGTGAGGATGAGTCCCGGCCGGTCGAGCGCTCCCTTGCAGGCAGTTGTGCGCCTGGCACAGGAGTCGCCGGGCCTGGCGCGTATCGCCCATGGTATACTACGCACCTTGCAAACGCATTATACGGCCGGAGTAGTTGGGGTAGTGCTCAATGCGCAGCAGCAGATCCTGGTTGTTGAGCACGCCTTTCATCCGATGGCCCGGTGGGGGCTACCAGGAGGCTGGATGCAGGGCAGCGAGAATCCAGCGGAGGCGCTGGAGCGTGAGCTGGCCGAAGAGACCGGCCTCCCGGTTTGTATCCTGCAGCCGCTGCTGGTTGAGACGCGCCACTATCTCGGGCACCATCTTGACCTATCGTTCCTATGCCGGGCGCTGGGGGAAGTGCAATCCCTGAGCCCCGAGCTGCTGGATTATCGCTGGCTTGAGCCATCAGCCCTGCCGCCTTTGCTGCCATTCCATGCAGCATCGGTTGCTCAGGCACTGGCTCACCAATCTGATTCGGAGTACTGAAAATGGCCATGATGCCGGCGGCTCAGCGCCGCTCTCAGGTGCCAGTCCTTGAAATAGCCGGGGTGCTGATGCTCTTGGCAGCCACCGTTCTGCTGGTCGCGCAGCTGGGTCGTTTCAGCGCCGTGCGCCAGAAGATGCCCGCCAGTCTGATCATGGCCGGCATACCTGTCAGCGGGCTGTCTCCTGCTGAAGCGCAGGCATATATCGAGCAGGTATACGGCGCACCGGTTACCGTACTGTATCGAGATCAAGAGCTGCGGCTGGACCCGGCGCAGGTCGGCTTCCGCGTGAACTCGCAGGCTATGCTGGCTCAGGCTGACGAGCGCCGTACTGAAGGCACATTCTGGTCAGGCTTCTGGGACTTTCTATGGCTGCGTGATGAACAGACGGTTCAGGTTGATCTGATCGCAGAGCATTCAGATGAGTTGCTCCGCGCCTGGCTCAGCGATGTCGCTGCTCGCTACGATCGACCGCCCCTCCCCGCGCAGCCAGCCCTGGAAACGCTGTCGTTCGTCTCAGGGCAGCCCGGCTACACGCTGGATCAGGAAGCCTCAGCAGAGGCGGTGGCAGCAGCGCTCCGCAAGCCAGCCGGTCGCCGCGTAGATCTGGTGGTGCGAGAGGACAGCGGCAGCCGTCCTGGGCTGGAAACCCTCCGGTCACTGCTGGTGCAGTACGTCGCCGCCGAGCAGTTCACGGGCGTTGTGTCGGTCTATGTGATCGATCTCAAGACCGGTGAGGAGATGGAACTGAATATCGACAACCGTGGCGGCACACCCAGCTATCTGAACTGCGAGGTCGCCTACGCCAGTACCAGCACTATGAAGATCCCGATCATGGTCGGCTTCTTCCGCTATCTGGACTGGGAGCCAACCCCCGGCTCGGATGATTACAAGAACCTGCTGGAAACGATGACGCTCTCGGGAAACGTGTCGGCCAACGCAATGCTATACAAGATCGGCTTTGAGGATGCGCAGGTGGGTTCAGAAACCATCACGCAGATGGAGCAATACCTGGGCATGACCAATACTTTTATGGCCGCCCCATTCATCGTCGACCCCAATGAAGAGCTAGGGGAGATCCCCTATATCAGCACGCCAGCTCGCGAGGCCGCCCGTGCCGGGCAGTGCGTGGACACCCGGCCGGACCCGGCGGCTCAGACCACTGTGAAGGATCTGGCGCTGATCCTGGACATGATCTACCAGTGCGCCGAGTACAGCGGCGGCACCCTGTTGGCTGCCTACCCTGATGAGATCACCCCGGATGAATGCCGGATGATGATCGACTTCCTGGCACAAAACGAGGAGGCGCCTCTCATTCGCGCCGGCGTGCCTGTCGATACCCGGGTTGCACACAAGCACGGCTGGACCTATGACACCCACGGCGACGCAGGCATCGTATTCTCGCCCGGCGGGGATTATGTGCTGACGATGTTCCTGTGGGCTGATACCGACTGGATGCCTATTGTGCTCAGCTTCCCGGTGATGGAGGGGATTTCAACCGCAACCTTCAACTACTTCAACCCGGATCTGGTCAGCGTTCCGCGGCGCGGGCAGGCCGATGTGCTCGGCACAGACAGTGGCGGCTAGCCGGAGCGGCCTGCTTCGCGTCCCACGGTCGGAAATCAGGTCAGGCGGGCTCACTCGCCCGGCCAGTCCGCATCAGAAGCCACATTGTCACGTCATCACTCTGTGCCGCGCCCCCGACGAACGAGTCGAGCGAGTTGATCAGCCCGGCGAGGATTTCTTCCGCCGGGCGATCGCGCATCTCCACGACCTTCTCCTTGAAGCGCGCCATCCCCCATTCAGTATAATCGGACTGCATTGCCTCGGTGACGCCATCAGTATAGGCAACCAGCAGGTCGCCGGGGTGTAGACTCACGCGCCCTTCTTCAATCAGCACATCAGGCATCACACTCAGCGCCATCCCCTTGCTGTGCAGCTCAATCGCCTGCTGCTCGTTGGCACGAACCAGAAGGGGTGGATTATGCCCTGCGTTGGCATACACAACTTCTCCGGTCACCGGATCCCAGATCGCATAAAAAACGGTAACGAACAGATCGCTGCGGGAATCATTGAACAACAACTGGTTCAGTCGCTGAAGGGTGGCAGCAGGCGAGGTACGGCTGATAGCCGCTGCTCTGAGTAGAGTCCGGCACATGGCCATGAACAGCGCTGCCGGGATACCCTTATCGGCCACATCCGCAACGACGAGCCCCCACAGGCCGTCGCGCAGCGGGATAAAGTCATAGAAGTCACCGCTGACCTGACGGGCTGCGCGCCAGTAGGCAGCGATCTCCCAGCCGGGATGCTGGGGCGGACTGCGGGGAATGAAACTGGCCTGGATGTTCCGGGCGACTTCCAGCTCCTGCTCCAGGCGCTGACGCTCGACGACGCTGTGCTGGAGGGCTGCATTCTCCAGCGCGATAGCCGCCTGGTGGGCGATCCCCGTCAGGATGTTCAGAAGCCGCGGATCGAGGGTCTCACCGTGCCGTGGATCGTCGACCAGCAGCAGCCCGACTGGCTCCTGCTTGGCGCGAAGCGGAAAGCCCAGGAGAGACTGCTCGCCCATAATATTGGCGAGGGGCTGCGGGATCGGCAGCTGGTGTCCGGGCCCGGCTCCGAGAGGGCGATCCGCTACACTCATCAGATCCAGGAACGGGTAAAGGTCAGCGCGCAGGCTTTCGGCCAGCCCCTCTGCCAGGTTGGGCGCAATGCCATACTGCGCACGCAGGGCGTAAGCGCCGGCCTCGGCGTCCCACCGCAGGATGAGGCAGCGGCTGACACCAGCCAGCAGCGTGGTCAGATGCGCAATGGTCTCGAGCGCCTCAACAACGTCAACTTGAGCATTGACTGCCTCGGCTACCTGAAGCAGCGCGGTGGTTACCCAGGCTTCCGACTGCTGAGCGGTGTACAGCCGCGCATTGTTCAGGGCTATGGCTGCCTGATTGGCGAAAGCGGTAACAATATTCTGATCCTCAGGTGTGTAGAAATCCGGCCGGTGGTGATCCACGATCAGGTATCCGATCTGGCTTCCACTAGCAGTCAGCGGAACGGTGATGCAGGAATGTTCTGCGCCAATATCCAGCAGAGCATGATAGACCCGTGTTACCGCATCCCGCGCGCTGATCTTATCCGATGAGTCAAGCTCGCGGAGCGGCAGCTCCCGGCCCACGATCTCTCCCAGATCAGGGGGCCCCGTGGTGGCAGCTACAGTCAACACATCTGCGCCCGGTTCAACCAGCAGGATCGCAGCCGAGTCGAGCAGAATGACGCGACTCAGAGCCTCAAGGATATCCCCCAGCACGCGTTCAAGATCCAGGTCAGAGACCAGCATCGCGCTGATCTGGCGCAGGGTGTCGGCCAGGGTACGCCGCCGGCGCTCATTTACATAGAGCATGGCATTGCGGATCGCCACCGCCACCGAATCGGCAAGAGCTTCCATCAGCACGACATCTTCGCGGGAGAAAGCCTGCGGCTGGTCACTCTGCAGATCGATGACGCCCAGCACATTGCGGTTCATATGGATCGGGATCGCAATCTCGGACCGGGTATCCTCCAGGCCAGGGCCCGGGCGATAGTCTGCAGACAGGGCGACATCATTGACCCATTGCGGTTCGCAGCTGCGGGCGGCCTTCGGGATGAGGCCCGGTTCGCTGAGATCGTAGCTCAATTCTTCAACGAGCCAGCGAATGCTGTGCGGGCCTGCTCCCGCACGGAATACCAGCCGATCCTCCGCCCGCAGAAAGATATGGACACGCTCATAACCGAAAGTATCGGAGATTAAGTCCACGACTTCGTCAAGCAGGTCGTTGAGGTCAAGGACGGATACCACCGCTCGAGTGACCTGCATGAGCGCCTCGAGGCGCTGCGTCAGGCGGTGCTCAGCTTGGTAGGTCGTCGCCTGCTCAATGGCCAGACCAATCTGCCCTGCCAGGGTTTCCAGTACAAATAGATCATCAGGGCGGAACTTGCCCACGATATCGCTCTGCACATCAATCACGCCAAGCACACGGCCTTCCACCTTCAAAGGAATCGCTACTTCACTTCGCGTCTCCGGCAGTACGCTCAGGGCACGGTAGCGGTCATCCTGCGTCACATCATTGGCCTGGGCCGTTTCCCCATGCTGGGCCGCCCAGCCGATCATCCCCTCACCGACGCGAATGCTTGGCTCTCTCTCGGTAAACACGCGGCTGGTGCTGCCGCCCATATTCAGAATGTCGCGGCCAGGGTCATACAGGAAGATAGTGACGCAGTAGTAGCCGAAGGTTTCCTTGGTCAGCGTGACTATCTGGTGGAGCAGGTCAGGCAGCGGCTGCACAGCGGATACGCGTGCCGTCACCTGGGCAAGCAGCTGGAGTTGCTCGGCACGGGCCTGTGCGTCTTCGTACAGCTGGGCATTGCGGATTGCCCCAGCGGCCTGATTGGCCAGCGCCGTCAGCAACCTCAGATGCTCCTCGGAGAAGCGCCCGGGCTGATGGCTCTGGATAGCCAGGACCCCAATGGTTGATGCTCCTGCGATCAGGGGGACAAACAGACCCGAGCGCGGCGGATCGTGGGTCTCATGCTCAGGAAACGCCGGCAGAATCGCACGTTCAGCCTCGAAATCGTTGACCAGCAGCGGCTTCCCGGTTTCACGCACCCAGCCTACGATCCCACGCCGCCCAGCCTCAGGAAACCGCGTGACGGGCAGCCGCTCCGAGTCGCGCACCCAGACTTTAACGACATAGTCATCCTCATCAAACAGCCCGAGCTGAAACAGGTTAGCGGGGATGATCTGGCCGGCCTGCCAGTACACCAGCTCGCACAGACCATCGACGCTGAGCTGCGAGCGCAGCAGCTGACGTCCGATCTCGTTGAGGCTGGTGAGTTCTGTAGCAGCCCGGCGCGCACGTCGCCCTCCCAGCCGGTAAGCCTGCCAGGCAACGAGCGCAACAACTAGGACAGCCAGGGCAATATAGACGGGAACCACGTTCTCTCCCCGCCGGGCAGCCGCCCGGTGTGGTAGCTGCGGCCAGAAGCTTGGTAGACCGGCGCGCTATCGCGGGCGTTCCCGCTTGACCATGACAAGGCAGTTGCTGCGCAGACCAGGCGTGTAGTGCACCTCATCCATGACCGCCCGCATCAGGTAAAGGCCCAGCCCGCCGGGGCGCGTTTCCTCAAGCGGGCTCCCAAAATCGGGAACGGCGATCTGCTGCGGATCATAGGGGGCGCCGAAGTCCACCAGCTGAATAGTGCATCGTCCCCGACGGCTCTCAATGATGATCTCAAATTCGCCGTCGGGGTTATCGGCGTAGGCATGTCGGATGATATTCATGCACGCTTCGTCGAGCGCAAGGCGACACTGAAAGATCGCCTGATCGCTCAGCTCAGCCTGCGCAGCCATACTGCTGACCAGCTCGATCGCCTCGCGAATACTCGGCAGACGTGCCGGCAGACGAACGATCACCGCCCGCCGGCGGGATAGCCCGGCGGCGAATACCAGCACAATGACCAGCGCTGCAACCAGGAGCCATGAATCCGGAGTGGGGATCATGCCATGTCACTGTCGTCGGCAGAGTGCGAGCTTAGGTGGTGACTGTTCACACGGGCTCCACAGGCTAGCCTGTGCGATCGGCCGCGGCGGCTAGTGCCTCCTCGCGCGTTGAGTAGATGTCGAAAATATGGGTGAAGCCCACTGTATCAAATACCTCAGAAACACGGGGAGTCAGCCCGAACAGGGACAGGTTGCCGCCCGAATCGCCGACGCGCCGCCAGGCCGAGACCAGTGTCTTGAGGCCGCGGCTGGAGATATAGGGAACTTCACTCATATCCACGATCAGCCACAGGCGCCCCTGATCCATCAACTGGCCAAGAGTGGTCTCCAGCTCTCCAACAGAGGCAGCATCGAGACGCCCCTGGGGCGATACCAGCCAGATCTGGGAGCCAATCTCGGCAACAGGAACATCCAGCGGCAGCTTGGTCAGCGGCGGGACCGTCTGTTTCTTGATCATGGTGAGGATATTGCGGCCCTCAGTAAATTGGAACTCGACCTGATCCATCATCTTTCGCATGAGGTGCAGGCCAATTCCGCCCGGCCTGATCTGATCCAGACTCTGTCCGGCCTGCGGCATCGGCACAGCGGCCGGATCAAAGGGCTGCCCATAATCAACGATGCGGATGGTGCAGACCCCGGGTTCGATGGTGCAGGTAATCTCAATGACGCCGCCGTCCTGCCCACCATAGGCATGCTCTATGATATTGGTGCACGCCTCATCGACTGCCATACTACAGTGGAAAGTAGCATCTCCATCCAGGCCCGCAGCCTCAGCCGCTTTCGCTACGAATGCAACAACTGCTGGGATACTCTCATAGCGCCCATCGACGCTTAATTCACGTACTTCGGCCATAGAGGTCGACCCCGCAGAACGGAGCCTTAGAAGCTACCGACAGCTGTGACCTGATCGTCAAAGATCTCGAAGATAGTAGTCAACCCGGCAAGGTCCAGGACCTCACGCACGCGAGCTGATGGGGCACACAGACGCAGATCACCCCCATCTTTCTTCACGCGCTTAAGCGCGGCAACCAGCTCGCGGAGGCCGGCGCTGCTCATGTACTCAACGCCAGCCAGATCGACCACCAGATTGACCGAGCCGCCTTCGATCTGTGCGTTGAGCCTGTCGCCCAGCTCGGTAGCGTTGCTGCTGTCAATACGACCGATTACGGTGAACAGATCAACGCGATTCATCTCGGTCACGGTGATGTCCATGAGGGCCTCCCCCAGGTAGCTTGTGGATATCGGATTCCAGAGTGCCGCATTATACCATTGTCAGCGTACAAGCAATAGTGTATCCTGTTGCCCATCGATGACACAGCACAATGCCTGCTGCCCCCAAGGAGATTGCCTGCATGGCCCAGAAGGTTCGTGAAGTCTTTGAGGAAATACCCGCCCATTTCAACGCAGAAGCCTGGGGATCCCAGGATGCAGTGCTCCAGTTCAACATCACCGGAGATGACGGGGGTAGTTGGACAGCCACAATACGAAGCGGCCAGCTCACAGTGAATGAAGGCGCCGTAGACCGGGCTGACATGACAGTGACCACGTCCGGCACAGATATGCTGGCGATCGTCAATGGGCAGCTCAATGCGGTCAGCGCATTTATGCAGGGGCGCGTGAAAATCGACGGGGATATGTCGCTGGCCATGAAGCTGCAGAATCTGCTGGCGCGTTGAGCGATGGAGGAAGACCCATACGCATCACCCGCCGGAAGACCGAGGGCCCGCCAATACCGCTCTGGCGGGCCCTCGGTGATTCTGTCGGGGCGGCGGGATTCGAACCCACGACCTCTACAACCCCATTGTAGCGCGCTACCAAACTGCGCCACGCCCCGAACGTGAAGGAAGTGTATCACAACCTGCGGCGGCTGGCAAGGCGCTCGCTTCCCCCCACCCCGTATGATAGAATCTCGCCGAATTCTTCTTGCTGAGGAGCGCCAGGTCGCTCACCAGTGCACACGAGCCCGCTGGATGGACGGAAGGCCTGAGAATGCCTGACGAACGTGAGAGGGTAGGGTATTGAGAAGCACCGGGACAGACTTGCAGAGAGGCGTATTGCTTCAGGGGGTACTTGCCAGCGGCCTGATCTCCGTAGGATTTGCAGGCGGCTTTCTGACCAACCAGCTGCTCTTACCCAGCGAACGGTCGGAGACGTCCTTTGCGCTGGTCTCAGAGGCCAACGCCCTCATGGATCAGTATTTCCTTTATGCGCCACCCGATGAGACAACACGTGTCCACGGAGCGGTTCGAGGCCTGGTTGCATCATTTGATGACCAGTACACTTTCTTCGTTGAGCCGCAGCGAGCTGAGATCGACACAGGCAATCTGGCGGGGCGATTTGGTGGCATTGGCGCGGAACTGACCCAGGATGAGCAAGGGCGATTCCTGATCGTGAACGTTTACCGCGACAACCCGGCCTATCAGGCGGGCCTTCAAGCTGGCGATCAGATCGTCGCAGTAGACGGGCAGCGGATCGATGATGGAACCTACGATCTCGATGCCGTGCTCGCGCTGATTCGCGGGGAAATTGGTGAGGAGTTGACTTTGACCATCATCCGCAATGGCCAGACCCGTGACTATCGGATGGTGCGGGCGGAGGTGCTGATACCATCGACCTTCTGGCGGATGCTGGAGGAGGATTCACGGATTGGCTACATCCAGATAGCGCGATTCACCGACCGGGCCGCTGAGGAGGTCCGGCAGGCTCTGGGCGAGCTTGCCGGGCAAGGAGCCGAAGCGATTGTGCTCGACCTGCGCGACAACGGCGGAGGGCTGGTAGATTCGGCGGTTGACGTGGCCGGGGAGTTTCTGGATGGGGGTGTCATCCTGTACGAGCAACGCAAGGGGCAAGCCGAGCAGGTCTACAACGCGTCGCGGGGAGGGTCTAGCCTGAACCTGCCGCTGGTCGTGCTGGTGAATCAGAATTCGGCCAGCGCTTCCGAAATCGTAGCTGGCGCGCTTCGGGACCGGGGGCGGGCTGTTCTGATCGGGCAGAGGACTTTTGGCAAAGGATCGGTGCAGCTGATCCTGCCCCTGAGAGATGGTTCATCCATCCACGTGACGAACGCGCAGTGGTTCACGCCCAATCACCAGCGAATTGAAGGCGAGGGTCTGATACC
This sequence comes from Anaerolineae bacterium, assembly GCA_034435035.1. GTDB lineage: Bacteria > Chloroflexota > Anaerolineae > Aggregatilineales > UBA3940 > JAHEME01. The sequence continues at coordinate 178,387 of DAOTXW010000068.1, forward strand.
GGATGTCGTGACTGAGCCGATCGAGGGCGGGGACGCTGAACTGCTGGCCGCCGTTGAGGTACTTGCCGGCCAGCTGGCCGCGGCAGCCGACAACTAGCGGAGCAGCGGCCCGTCACACCAACTAGGACAGGAAATAAGAGTATGGCGGTAGAGAGTGAAACACAGTTGTCGAGCAAATGGCGCTATATTGCGCGGATCGTACTGGGCATCGTACTGCTGGGGTTGGTCTTTGCAGCCGGCGTTTTCACAGGCATTGGAATCACCTCGGCCCAGGCAGCATCGGCGTTTCACACGCCGATGCTG
>DAOTXW010000069.1:0-1746 GCA_034435035.1 Anaerolineae bacterium
GCGCCCACCGGATCACCCCACCGCGCCCCGCCGCCGGGCGATCAGGTCGCCGGAGCGCGCGTCCGGCGGCAGCGCGCGCAGCGCCCCGGCCATCGCCGCCGGGGAGAGACACTGCGCCGACTCCAGCCGCATCCGTTCGCCCACCGTCCGGTTGTACTCGTAGTCGCCCAGCGCCGCCAGCAGGTCCAGGCAGCGCAGGGTGAAGTCCAGCGCCGCCGGGATGTACTCGATCGAGAGGGCCGGCAGCGGGCGGGACAGCCCGCGCAGCACGTCCAGCTCGCCCCCCTCCACGTCGATCTTGCAGAAGGCCGGCTCCCCGTGGTGCTCGATCAGCGCATCCAGCGTATGGACGCGCACCGGGCGCGCCGCGTCCCACTCCACCCCCGCGAACGAGCGCGCGCTGCGCACCGCCGCGATCCACTCGGCGGAGAGCGTGGCCACGGTCGGGTGGCGGCTGCTGATCCGCAGCGTCTTCAGCCCCGGCTCGGCGCCCAGCGCGGCTTCCAGCAGCGTCACCCGGTCGTCGGCCCCGTACCAGCCGCGCAGCGCGTCCATCAGGCGCGGGTGCGGCTCGACGGCCACCACGCGCGCGCCCAGCGCCAGCCAGGCGGCGGTGTGGTTGCCCAGATGCGCCCCCACGTCGAAGCACAGGTCGCCGGGGCGGACAAACGGGGCGTAGAAGCGGCGCAGCCGCCCGGCCCGCAGCGGGATGCCGCGGTAGATCAGCAGCGAGCGCAGAAATGCGAGCCGCTTCATGCTCATTCCGCCGGCCCGGCGGCGACGCGGTGCGCGTCCAGGAAGTGCCCGTAGGCGATGCGGGCCGCCTCCGAGATCAGCCAGGTGCCGGATTCCTCGACATACTGCTGGGTGAAGACCGCCAGCGCAAACGCGCCGTAGGGCGTATCCACCAGCCCGGCCTCGCTGGCGAAGGTGACGCGGTACTCCTCGTTCATCTTCTGCGATCCCCCCTTGACGAAGGCGCGGGCCGGCGCCCCGGACGGCAGGTTATTCAGGAAGGCCGCTTCGCCCACCGGCTCGTCCATCCAGCTCAGCAGCAGGCCGGTGTAGGCCGGGCTGATGATCTGGCCGCGGTACAGCCGGGCGTAGAAGCGGGCCAGCTCGGCGGGGGCGAAGGCCTTATCGCACGGCACCTGCGGCAGCGGGCAGGCCAGCAGCGCGCTGCCGCCCGGCAGCCCCAGCGCCGCATCGCCCCGGCTGTAGCGCCAGTCGATGGGCGGCACATAGGAAAAGCCCTCGTCGGTGCAGTCCCATTGATCCCACTTGAGCACGAAGCTGTGGTCGCGCGTGAAGCCGGCCTCGTCGGCCAGCCAGTCGTTGAACGGCGCGATGCCGCCCACCCGCTGGAAGATGCAGGCCGTGTCGGTGTTGGCGCTCACCTCCAGCATGCGGATCAGGTGGGCGCGGTCGGTGGGCCGCTCGGCGATCAGCCCGCGCTCCACCAGCCACAGGTAATAGACCGCCAGCGGCCCCTTGAAGGTGCTCATGGCGTGCAGGCGCTCGTCGCCGCCCACGCTGACGGTCTGCCCGGTCTGCACGTCCACGAAGGCGATCCCCACCTGCGTGCCGACGGGTTCGGCGTGGTGGGCCAGCAGCCGTTCCAGGTCGCGGGTCAGCGCGGCGTAATCGGGCGGCGGGCCGGCGGGTGTCGGATCGGCAGCGGCAGGCGGCAGGACGGTGGCCGTGGGCAGGGGGGCCAGAATCGGCGCCGGGCGCGGGGCCGCAGGC
>DAOTXW010000070.1:0-11795 GCA_034435035.1 Anaerolineae bacterium
TGATTGCAGCGGCGGGGACACACCCGGTCCCATCTCGAACCCGGTCGTTAAGCCCGCCAGCGCCGATGATACTCCCGGGGTAGCCCGGCGGGAACGTAGGCCATCGCCAGAGGACCTTTCCCTTTTTCCCCCGGCCTGCCGAATCTCCTTGCTTGCCTCTGATCACCAACCCGATGTGCCCGTCGGATGCCCGGTTGCGTCGATTATCTGATCCGACAACAATATCTCCTATAACAACATGGTAAGGCATTGCGGCCGGGTGGGCTCCATACTATGCTTAGATTCGATCGGTTCTGGCCAGCTGAACAGGGACTCGTGCTGGGTGGCGGTGGCGCCCGCGGCGGCGCGCATATCGGGGTGCTTCGCGTGCTGCGCGATGCGGGCTACTCCCCCGATATCATCGTTGGCACCAGCATGGGCGCGCTGATCGCTGTGCTGACTGCCGCAGGTGTCTCCCTGACAGAGATCGAAGACATTCTATGCAGTGCTGATCTGGCCCGTGTTATCTACCCGGATCGAGCCGGCCGCGGACTGATCGGCTCTGATCGCATTCGTGCTCTGCTGGAACGGCATCTGGGCAGCGCTGAACTGCAAGATCTGAATCCTCGCATTGCCGTGATGGCCACCGACCTGCGCAAGCACCAGCGGATTCTCATTGATGGAGGCCCGGCGGTGACTGCGGTTCTGGCATCCATAGCGGTTCCCGGTCTGTTTCCTCCGGTTGAATGGAAGGATTGCCTCCTGGTCGATGGAGGCGTCCTTGACAATGTGCCGACTCAGGCGGCCTATCAGCTTGGGGCTCGAAGTCTGATTGCAGTTGATGTAGGGGGAGGTGAGTGGAACGTCGATTTCGCGCTACAGAACGTAGGGGCACTGAGCAAGCAGATATCCAGAGCGTTGTACTGGCTGCTTGGCCTGTCTCACAGACGCCCTGTGTTTGATGTCTGGGTTCAGTCGGCCATGCTGGTACATGAAGCCATCACCGCCTGTCAGCTCAGCCAATTTCCCCCGGATATCCTGATCCGTCCCGCGCTGGATGGCATTGGCCTGTTCAGCATGGAGCGCATCCCGGAAGCTATCAGGGCTGGAGAGTCTGCCGGGCGAGATGTTCAGCGTGAGATCGAGCGCCTCACGCGGCGTGTGCTGCCACGGCGCCGCACACCCCTCAGCACTGTGCCGCTGATGACAATCCAGTTGTGAGAGGCCGTCAGAATGAGCACTTTCTGGCAGAAGCGACTGACTGTGCGCATGTCCCTGGCGCTGCTGGTTGCCGCTGGTCTCGCCTGTAATCTCCCTGCAGGGTCTGATGGCCCTTCGGTCTCCATTCAGAATCCAGCCAACGGCAGCGCTCTTCCGGTCGGTCAGCCGGTGGCCGTGGTTGCTGTAGCAGCTGATTCGACAGGGCCGGGGATCGCGCGAGTCGAGCTGTTTGCCAACGGCGAATCGGTGAGGGCCCTTGAGTCGCCAACCGGCCCGCTGGATGTGTTTGACACAACACTAACTTGGACGCCCTCGCAGGAAGGCGAAGTGACGTTGACGGTGGCTGCCTACCAACCCGACGGGTCGCCCAGTGCCGCCGCTACTATCGTCGTAGAAATTATTGGCCTCACTGCCGATTCGACGATGCCTTCCCCTGACGGGATCCCTGCTGAAACTCCAGCCGAATCGGCACAGCCCTCCAGCTCACCGGCGTCACAGGGGCCCGAAGGGCAGGTCACCGGGCGCGTGGTGGTCGACGCCAATATCCGCTCCGGAGCGGGACCTTATTGCTCGATCGTGGGCGGTGTAGAGACCAATACCATCATTAACCTGCTCGAGTACAGCGCTGACCGCCGGTGGCTCAAGACGGATTATGCGGGTCGCACGGGCTGGATATACGCATCATCGGTGGCTCCTCAGGGAAACACGGCTACGATACCTATCGGCAATGCACGGGGCTGCGAGGGCTGCGGAGATGGCGTCTGCAACCAGGCGGAGAACTGTAACACCTGCCCTGGCGACTGTGGTGAATGCTGCGGCAATGGTTCCTGCCAGCCGGAGTTTGGCGAGGACTGTGGCACCTGTCAGGCAGATTGCGGCGCTTGCTGCGGCAACCGGACCTGTGAGCCTGGGCGCGGCGAATCCTGCTCCACCTGCGCGGAAGACTGCGGTTCGTGCTGTGGCAATGGCCTGTGCGAAGCCGGCCTGGCAGAAACCTGCGCATCCTGCCCGGCGGATTGCGGCAACTGCTGTGGCAATGGGCTGTGTGAGGAAGACCGTGGGGAAAACTGCGGGACCTGCTCCCGGGATTGTGGTGCCTGCTGCGGCAACGGCCGCTGCCAGCCGGGCCGTGGCGAAAACTGCACAACCTGCCCCACCGACTGCGGAGTGTGCACCCCTGTCCCATGAACCGGGGTGCCCGCAGCGAAAGAGGAGGTCGGACAACCCGACCTCCTCTTTTTGATCAGAGTTCTGGGTGCGTAGGCAGGGCTAGAAGTCCATATCACCCATGCCGCCGCCACCCGGCGTCGGCGCAGGCTGCTTCTTCTCAGGCAGATCGGTGATCAGCGCCTCGGTGGTGAGAATCATCCCTGCGATGCTGGCTGCGTTTAGCAGCGCTCCGCGAGTGACCTTTGCCGGATCGATGATCCCGGCCTTGATCATATCGACGTACTCACCGGTCAGCACATCAAACCCGATATTCTTGCTGCCGCTCTTGGTACCATGCTTGCGGCGAACCGTGTCGATGATGACCGCGCCATCCAGGCCGGCGTTGGCTGCCAGTTTGCGCATCGGCGCTTCCAGTGCGGTGCGAACGATGTTGACGCCGACCTGCTCGTCGGGATCGCCCATCTTCACACCGTCGAGCACTGCCATCGCGTTGATCAGCGCGACGCCGCCTCCGGGGACGATGCCCTCCTCCACAGCAGCGCGCGTCGCGCTCAGGGCATCCTCAACGCGGTGCTTCTTTTCCTTGAGCTCAACCTCGGTGCCGGCGCCAACCTTGATCACAGCAACGCCACCGCTGAGCTTCGCCAGCCGCTCCTGCAGTTTTTCTTTGTCGTAGTCCGACGTGCTCTTCTCAATCTCGACGCGAATCTCCTCCATGCGCCCCTTGATCGCGTCTTCTTTGCCATGACCGCCGATTATGGTCGTGTCGTTCTTGGTGGAAACCACCTTGTCTGCGCGACCGAGGTCTTCCAGCGACACGCTGTCCAGCGACCGGCCGATCTCCTCCGAGATCACGGTGGCGCCCGTCAGCACGGCGATATCCTGCAGCATCGCTTTGCGGCGATCCCCGAAGCCCGGGGCCTTCACCGCCAGCACATTCAGCATACCGCGCAGCTTATTCAGGACCAGCGTGGCCAATGCCTCGCCATCAACGTCCTCGGCGATGATCACCAGCTCGCGCTTGCCGCGGTTGAGCAGGCGTTCCAGCACCGGCACCAGGTCCTGGGCCGACGAAATCTTCTTCTCATAGATCAGGATGTGCGGTTCCTGGATCACGGCTTCCAGCGACTCGTTGCTGGTGACGAAGTACGGGCTGATGTAGCCACGATCAAACTGCATACCATCGACGTACTCGGTCTCAAAGCCGAGGCCCTTGCCTTCTTCCACGGTGATCACGCCATCTTTGCCGACCTTCTCCATCACCTCGGCAATCAACTCGCCGATCTCGCGATCCTGCGCCGAGATCGAAGCGACATTGGCGATCTCCTCACGGGTATCAATATCTACCGACATGTCAAGGATTGCCTGCGCAACCTTGCTGGCGGCAGCTTCGATCCCGTGCTTAACCAGCATCGGGTTGGCGCCGGCTGCCACAACCTTCAGGCCCTCGGTGACGATCGTGTGAGCCAGGACGGTGGCAGTGGTCGTCCCATCGCCGGCGATGTCGTTGGTCTTAGTGGCGGCTTCCTTCAACAGCTGGGCACCCATATTCTCATACGGATCCTCCAGCTCGATCTCCTTGGCGACAGTTACCCCGTCATGAGTAATCGTCGGGGCGCCCCATTTCTTGTCAAGGGCGACATTCCGCCCCTTCGGCCCCAGCGTGGTCGCTACTGCATTGGCGACCTTGTCAACACCTTTCTTCAGGCGGGTACGAGCATCCTCACTGAAAACGAGCTGCTTGGGCATAGCTGATTGGTCCTCCCTGCTGATAATGGATAATCGCCCGGGGTAGGGCGATGCGCTCAGTCTTCCAGAATGGCCAGCACATCGTTTTCTCTCAGGATCTTCAGTTCTTTACCTGAGAGCTTGATATCTGTCCCTGCATACTTGGCGAACAGAATGCGATCCCCTGCCTTGATATCCATCGGGATCCGCTCACTGGAGCCTTCCTTGAAGTTCCCCGGGCCTACTGCCAGGACGTGACCCTGTTGAGGTTTCTCCTTGGCTGTCTCAGGGATGAACAGGCCGCTCTCGGTGCGCAGTTCCTGCTCCAGAGGCTCTACGATGAGCCGGTCTCCCAGCGGACGCAACTTGAGATCTGCCATACTGATATTCCTCCTGACATCGTATGAACATAGAAGGGTTAGCACTCATTGCTGCTGAGTGCCAATTATATCCCGCGTTCATTAGATTTCCATAAGAAAACGGCATTGCCCAAAGCTGGCCGGCTAACCGGGCGGCGCAGGTGGGGGAACATCCTGGCGTGGGCGGAACTGCGTCTGCTTCCAGGGTGCGAACCGATCGCGCAGCTGCAGCCGCTGGTACTTGCCAGTTGCGGTGACCGGCACCTCTGTCCCGAAGATCACCACTTTGGGGCTCTTTTCGAAAGTCAGACGCGAGCGGCAGTAAGCCAGCACGGATTCCTCGCTGAGCGAGGCGCCCGGCGCCGGAACGACATAAGCGCCGATTTCCTCACCATAGTAGGTGTTCTCAAACGCGACGGCCAGCGCCACCTTCACCCCCGGGATTTCCAGCAGCACTTCTTCTATATCAAATGGCGAGAACTTCACCCCGCCCCGGTTAATCAGCTCCTTCAGCCGCCCGGTGATGAAGAAGAACGGCCGGCCCTGTTCATCCAGCTCGAAGAATCCCTCGTCTCCGGAGCGGAACCATCCGAACCGAAATGTCTCCGCGTTAGCCTCTGGCCGATGATAATAGTAGCGCATGACGTTGTGCCCGCGAATGCAGATCTCCCCACGCTCGCCGGGCCCAAGCTGCACTCCCGATCCTGATGAGTCGAAAATCGCCATCTCATTGGGCCGGATCGGGACTCCAATGGACGGATAGCCGAAGTCCTGCATCCAGTGACGATGCTCCGCCGGGGTGAGATCGATTGGCAGAAAGCACGAGTAGCAGGTGGTTTCACTCAGCCCATAGCCATGCACAACGGGAAATCCGAACCGCTCTTCAAAAGCGGTAGCCAGCGAAACGGCCAGTGTCCCCGCACCACAGATCAGATGGCGGAATGCGCTCAGATCGCTGCGGCTGATACCTTCCCCCCAGATGCTGCCTCCGCGCTCCTGCGCGACCTCAGCATACTCCAGGCTGAACTGAAGCAGGGTAGGGACCACACTGACGATCTGGACCTGCTCCCGTGCCAGCCGCTCCCAGAAGTGGCTGGAAGAATACGCGCGGTTCAAGACCACACTGGCGCCGGCGAGCAGGGGTGTTATCAAGGTCACGACGATCCCATTCACGTGGTGGACCGGCAGGACGCACATCAGCCGGTCGCCGGCAGCGATTCCGTGCCATTCGGCAATGCCGAGGGCGTCAACCAGCAGATTGTAGTGCGTGAGCACCACGCCCTTGGGGCTGCCGGTGGTTCCGCTGGTGTAAACCAACAGGGCATCGTCCTCCAGAGACACTGTCTCGGCAGGTGTAAACGCTGTGGGGTACTGCGCAGATGCCTGCTGGAGATGGCGAAAGCCTGCCTGAGGCTCGCCACCCATCTGCACGATCTCCCGGATACGGGCTGCAGGGTCCTGGCCTCCGACAAGCCGCGCTGCACGCTCCAGATGCTCGGGCCTTGCCAGCAGCGCCACTGCCTCGCTGTTGCGAAGGATATACCCGATTCGGTCGTCGTCCTCCGTCACGTTCTGCGGGGCGATAGCTGCCCCTATCTTCCAGCAAGCAAACATGACCAGCACCGTATCAGCGTGGTTGTAGGCGATCGTGGCCACGCGATCGCCGCGCCGGACACCCAGCCCGTGGCTGAGGAATCCCGCAATCTGATTGACACGCTGGTTGAAATCTGCGAAAGAGAATTCTTCCCGCACTCCCTCTGCATCGTAGTGGATGAGCCAGATCCGATGCGCCGACTCCGCAGCCCGGCGATCCAGGAGATCGCCCAGGCTGTTGTAGGGCACCATGTACGCATCTGGTGGAAGGTCGCGGTACGTGCGGGCGGCGCGGATATTTTGCAGTGTCACTGCGTCGGGGTCGAACACTGTAGACCTCCATGGCACTCTATGCTCATCTCAGAGCTGGCGCGGGGGGCAATGCCCCCCACCTGACAAGCAGAAGGCCCCCGCCTGTGGCGGAGGCCCCCGGTAAGGTGGAGATGGCGGGAGTCGAACCCGCGTCTCGAAAGTTGGATTACCCGCGTCTACGAGTGTAGCCAGTCCTTTAATTTCCCTGCGCCAACGCCGACCGGCGGGCTTAAACGCAGGTGAGTCGTCGTTTGTGGTCTTTGATGCGGCCCGACGTCGCGACCGCACCGCACCGAAGCCTTTTTTATGCCCGTATCTGCTCCCGACTTCGGCTGGGTCAGGCGGACAGATCTCCCTCGGGAGATCAGCTTTGCTCAGGCTGGGTTATGCAGCGAGAGCGAAAGCAGGTGTCTGCACGTTGGCAGTTTTTGTTTTGCCCATTGGTAACGGGGGTAGGCTCCCCGACTCGCAGCAGGCTCTCACCCCTCCCGATCGAAGCCGTTTCATCCCCTACAACCGAGATTATAGACCCTCGCCCGCAGTCTGTCGACTCAGCGCCGGCGGTAGCTCAGGCCGCGGAGGCCGTGCGCCGGCGCCGGCGAATGATGAAGCCGATGATGATCAGCGCCGATGCGGCCAGCCGTGCCAGCACAGCGCCGATGGCGACCGCAGCCACCACCACGCGTACAATCTGGCCTCGCTGCCGTGCACGCTCCTGCCGGAGCTTCCACTGGGTCGCCGAGAGCGCGGGATTCTGCTGAATCGCCGCCAGGCGGGCCTTGAGTTCGGCGACGAACTGTTCGGATGGCTCTACCGGACGTAGAACCTGGTAGAGCCGTTCCGCCATTGCCGTCTCACGATCACTGGCTGGCGGGGCAGCGCTGCTGGCGCCAGTTCCGTTCTGCAGGCGGCGAGCTGCATCCTGCTGAAGCGTCTCAGCGATCCATTCCTCGGTGATCACCGCCTGTGTCTTACGCCGCATGATCCCCCCAACTGCACCAACCGTTCTCGATCAAGGAACTCCTGCATCAGTAACAACACATGCTGGCAGGTGAAGTTGCAAACAGGAACGGCTGCTTGGCGGAACGGCATGCTCCGCGGCTGCGGCAGTACTCAGCGCCGCGCTCCTCGTCTGCCCGGGTGTCTCTGGCGCCGGTTGCTGCCGCGTTGCTGCCGCTCATATTCGTCACGCAGCGAGATCAGCGTCCGGTGATACAGCGACTTGATCGCGCCTTCGCTTCGGCCCATGATCTGCCCAATTTCTGCATTTGAGAGGCGCTCCACGAACTTGAGGACTACCAACTGCTGGCGATCCTGGGGCAGGGCCCGAATCGCGGCCAGCAGCAGCTCCTGCTCCTCGCGCAGTTCGGTCGCCCGCTCGGGCGCTTCCGTGCGCAGCGAATTCGCTGCCTGATCGTCCAGCGGTACCACCTGTCGTCTGCCGCGATCGCGGTGCCAGTTGACCACAAGGTTGTGTGCGATCCGGTAGAGCCAGGCTGAAAACGGCACACCGCGGTCTTTGTATGTGGGGATATGCTGAAGCGCGCGCGCGAACACACGGGCGGTCAGATCCTCAGCGTCGTGATGATTGCCGGTGCGGTAAAAAATGTAGTTATAGATCCGCCGCACGTAGCGCTCGTAGAGCTCACCAAACGCCGCCGGCTCTGCTCTGGCCAGGGCCACTAGCTCGGCTTCGTTAAGGTGCGCCAGGGGGCTGGGCTCTTGAGACACGACCATCTCTTTCAGCACGTGCGTTTCTCTGCGGTTAGCCTGACTGTTTTGCCGGTACCACGCCATTGTACCAGCCGGCAGTTGGGGTGGCAATCGGCTGCGCTGGGGCGCTGGCCTGCCAGGGAATGCACGCCAGGGATGTTGACAATCTGCATCTAACACGGTAAACTCGCCTCCGCTCGACCAATCGGCGTCATGCTTGTGTGGCTGCAAGCCTCTGACTGCTGAATACGATATGCCAATCATAAGGGGTCATCGGGTGATGGCCTGCTTGATTGCTAAAGGGACGAACGGGCTGCTCGGCGTAGTGCAAGTGCCCGTTTCGCGTGCCTCGAACCCAATAGAAGGACGCGGCGCAAGACGCCGCCAGGTGAGCCCGGGAGGGTGATAGTGCCAACCATAAATCAGCTGGTCCGCAAAGGCCGCAAGAACAAGTCCAAGAAAAGTAAGGCCCCGGCCCTGCAGTATACGTTCAACAGCTTCTCTCAGCAGCGGGTGCGGCAGCCGAAGGGCGCCCCACAGAAGCGCGGTGTTTGCACACAGGTGCGCACGATGACGCCCAAGAAGCCCAATTCCGCCCTGCGCAAAATTGCCAGAGTGCGCTTGAGCAATGGGATCGAGGTGACTGCCTATATCCCCGGTGAGGGGCACTCTCTGCAGGAGCACTCGGTGGTTCTGGTGCGCGGTGGCCGCGTCAAAGACCTGCCCGGTGTGCGCTATCACATTGTTCGAGGCACGCTGGATGCCACGGGGGTGGACAAGCGCAGCCAGGGTCGGAGCAAGTACGGCACCAAGCGGCCCAAGGGTAAGTGAGTCGGAGTTCGACTGTGTGCTGGCTGCCCGGACAGCCAGACTGATGGGAGATTACCATGCCTAGACGGTACAGCCCGCCCAAACGCAAAGTTGAGCCGGATCCGCGTTACAACAATGCGCATATCACGATGTTTGTCAACCGCATGATGCACAGCGGCAAGAAGAGCACGGCCCGCGCCATCATGTACCGAGCGCTTGAGCTGATCGAGGAGCGCACCAAGCGCGACCCGGTAGAGGTGTTCGAGCAGGCGCTGCGGAACGCGTCACCGATGGTCGAGGTGAAGCCGCGCCGTGTGGGCGGCTCGACCTATCAGGTTCCGGTGGAGGTAGAGCCCTACCGCCGGGTCACCCTGGCGATGCGGTGGATATTGGCCGGCGCCCGCGCCCGCGGGGGACGCGGGATGGTGGAGAAGCTGGCTGCCGAACTGATGGATGCGCAGCAGGGTCAGGGTGGGGCTGTCAAGAAGAAGGAAGATACGCATCGTATGGCGGAGGCCAATAAGACCTTCGCGCACTATCGCTGGTAGGCAGCCCGTGCTGGTAGGCGCGGCTGCCTGGGGTGTCACTCGACTGGCGGGCAGGGATCCGCACGACACCGGGTACCAGCGCGCAGTCTGAGGAGCCCGAGACGACCATGTATCAACGTAAGCCGCTTGATCACGTGCGCAATATCGGCGTGATTGCCCACATCGATGCGGGCAAGACCACGACGACGGAACGCATTTTGTACTATACAGGGATGATCCACCGGATCGGCGAGGTGCATGATGGCACCGCGACTACCGACTGGATGGAGCAGGAGCGCGAGCGCGGTATCACCATTACGGCGGCGGCGATCACCGCCGAGTGGAATGGCTACCAGATCAATCTGATCGATACGCCTGGCCACATTGACTTCACCGCCGAGGTGCAGCGCAGCCTGCGCGTCCTGGATGGCGGCGTCGTGGTGTTTGACGGCGTGGCGGGGGTGGAGCCGCAGTCCGAGACAGTCTGGCGGCAGGCAGATCGCTATCGAGTCCCGCGCATCTGCTTTGTCAACAAGATGGATCGCACGGGCGCGGACTTTGTTCGCTGCGTCGGCATGATCCGTGATCGGCTGGGCGCCAACCCCATCGCAGTCCAGATCCCCTGGGGATCGGAGAGCAGCTTCAAGGGCGTGATCGATCTGCTGGAGATGCGGGCTATTACCTGGGCTGACCAACTGGGTGCCGAACCGGTCTACTCTGAAATCCCTGCCGACCAGCTGGACTGGGCCCAGGAAGCACGGGGGATCATTTTCGAGCGAATTGTCGAGACCGACGACATTCTGGTCGAGAAGTATATCAGCGGCGAGGAGATCACCGTCGAGGAAACCAAAGCGGCTCTTCGTCGGGCGACGCTTGAAGGGCGCGCCCAGCCGGTGCTGTGTGGGTCTTCGCTCAAGAATAAGGGGGTGCAGCCCCTCCTCGATGCAGTAGTCGAATACCTTCCGTCACCGCTTGACGTTGAGGCCATTCGCGGCATACATCCGTCTAAGGAAACAGAAGAAGTTCGCCCGGCCAGCGACAGCGAACCACTGGCGGCGCTGGTTTTCAAAATTGTCACCGATCCGTTTGTGGGCCGCCTGGCCTACTTCCGCGTCTATTCAGGCACGGTCAAGGCGGGCAGCACCGTGGTCAACGCTTCCAAGGACTCCCGCGAGCGCATGGGGCGCATCGTTCGTATGTTTGCCGATCGCCGCGAGGATGTGGAAGAAGTCCGGGCTGGAGACATTGCCGCGGCGCTGGGACTCAAGAACACATTCACCGGCGATACTCTGTGCGACCAGAACCGACCGATCCTGTTGGAAACGATCTCGTTCCCTGAGCCAGTCATCCGGGTTGCCGTTGAACCCAAGACCAAGGCTGATCAGGATAAGATGGCGGATGCCCTGCAGAAGCTGGCTGAGGAAGATCCTACCTTCCGCGTGCATGTGGATGACCAGACCGGTCAGACGATCATTTCTGGCATGGGCGAGCTGCATTTGGACATCATCGTTGACCGCATGAAACGTGAGTTCAAAGTGCAGGCCAACGTGGGCAAGCCGCGGGTCGCCTACCGGGAGACGATCACAGCCGAGGCTGTGTCGGATACGACCTTCAAGCGGCAGACGGGCGGCAAAGGGCAGTTCGCTCGTGTGAAGATCGAGGCCATCCCCGGCGAACCCGGCTCAGGGTTTGTGTTTGAGAATGCCATCAGCGGCGGTGCGATCCCGAGCGAATTCATCAAGCCCACCGAGGCGGGTATTCGCGAAGCCATGGAAGGCGGCGTCCTGGCCGGCTACCCTATGGTGGATATGAAGGTGCGTCTGGTGGATGGGGCCTCCCACGAAGTCGACTCGTCCGAGATGGCGTTTAAGGTCGCCGGCAGCATGGCTCTGAAGGACGCCGCTCGCAAGGGCAAGCCGATCCTCCTGGAGCCGCTGATGAAGGTAGAAGTGGTTACGCCCGAAGAATACCTGGGCGCTGTCCAGGGGAACATCTCGGCCCGTCGCGGACAGATCGAATCGATGCAGCCGCGCCCCGGCGCCGTTCAGGCTATCCTGGCAATGGTCCCGCTATCCGAGATGTTTGGCTACGCCACTGACCTGCGGAGCATGACTCAGGGGCGGGCGAGCTTCACAATGGAATTCCATCACTACGCTCGGTTGCCTGACAAACTGGTTGAGCAGATCGCCCGGGGCGAAAGCGTCTAGCGCTTCCCCCTCAGTTATCGTTGCAGGGCAGTGCACAGATAGGAGAACCGCAATGGCAAAGCAGGTATTTGAGCGGACGAAGCCGCATGTGAACGTGGGGACGATCGGGCACATCGACCACGGGAAGACGACGCTGACGGCGGCCATCACGAAGGTGCTGGCGATGGCGGGGGCGG
>DAOTXW010000071.1:0-17756 GCA_034435035.1 Anaerolineae bacterium
GCCCTCAGGGCAGCCGGCAACCGGGCCATACGGGGATGTTATCGACCGACAAACTCGATTTATCTCTCCCCTGAACAGGCTGTTACACTAAGGCAGGGCGCACTAACGGGGTTCAATGACCAGGCGAATAGCCGTGCGCTCCTGGTCATCAATCTGGATCTCGGTGAAGTATGGGATGCAGCAGATGGCGATCCCATCGAGCTCCAGATATCCGCGGGCGATAGCGGTGGCTTTGACCGCCTGGTTTACTGCTCCAGCCCCGATCGCCTGTACCTCTGCATGCTTATGTTCCCTGATCACCCCCGCAATTGCACCCGCCACCGCCGTGGAGCGTGAGTGGGCAGAGACTTTGATGACATCCATCCCACACCTCTTCTTGTGCGTTGATGTCAGAAAGAAGGTGTGCCTGGATTTACATTGGGGCTGCCGTTGCGGTGTAGGAGCGATCGCAGCCGGTCCTGCAACCAAGCATCCACGTAACCGCATTGTAGTGCCGCTTGATGACAAGCGCAAACACGAGTCAATGGCCAACGGGAGTCGCGCGGCGGGCAGGCAGCCCTCCTGCCTCAGGCGCCCGGGATGGTAAATCCATCCCAGGTACCGAACAGCGCATAGCGACCGACATCGATCAGGCCGATCAGGGTCAGCGTCATGGCAATACCAAACAGGATCAGGGGCAGTGCCTCCCGGTAGGAATGCGCCCGGTTTTCCTGCCCCAGCACACTGGCCATGATCACCGTGTTGATAGTGGAGAGCACGGCTATCGCGCCAACTGCACTGAGCACGGCCAGGGGGTAGAGCAGTACAGCCAGCCCGCTCAGCACCATCCCGATCAGGATCGCACCAATCCCCACCAGCGCGAGATAGTGCCACAGGGTGAGCAGGGTGCGCTCAGACGTTGCATCAGCCCACAGGGTGGCGCTAGCAACCGGCAGCAGCAGGCTGCCCATAGTGATGCCGTGAAACATCCCGGAGAACAGACGTAGAAAGTTGGATGGCTCGTAGAGATGGGGTAGGCCCGGTGGCAGCAGAAACGTGAACGAATTAGCACCGTCAAAGGCCCAGAACAGGCTGAAGGCAAGCATTACCAGCACGATCCCGGTGGGGGGAAAGAGAGCTGCGCGGCGGCGGCCAAGGAGCAGGCCAGGACCCAGCAAGCCAACCAGGACGCCCAGAAAAGTTCCTGAACAACGGGCGCACATCGGCAGCTGGCGACCATCCGGAAACAGGAATGAGCGCACCGTGATGCGATGGCAGACCGCATAGCCCACAGCATCAGCTTTGCCCAGCACCCCTGCCGGCGTGAATGACATCCACAAGACTCCGGCGATGAGCACGGTGATCGCGCCGATCCATAACAGACGGTGGCCGGGATCGGCTAGCCGCTGCCACAGCGTATCCGCCGGGGTATCCGGTGTGGAGATACCGGGTTCGTTCATAGACCCCCAACATGTGGGGGCGATTCTTGCTCACCCCCCCGCGGCACTGACGGCTGTGACGATCAGGCCGTCATGATCTGTTCAAACCGCTGGCGGTCGACCGTTTCTTCTTCGAGCAGAGTCGCGGCCAGGGCTTCCAGCCGATCCCGGTTGCTGTCCAGCAGCGCACGCGCCCGGTCATACGCCCCGTTGATGATCAGACTGACTTCCTCGTCGATCAGGCGGGCCGCTTCTTCGCTGTAGTCCCGTTCCATACCCAGGCTGCGCCCAAAGAACAGGTCGCTGCCTTCTTCACCGTAGACGCGCAGCCCGGCCCGCGGGCTCATCCCGTAGCGCGTGACCATGGCGCGGGCGATGGCGGTGCACCGCTCCAGATCATTGCTGGCCCCGGTCGTGATGCGGCCAAAGTGCAACTCCTCGGCGGCGCGCCCGCCCAGCAGGCCGGCGATCATGTCCTCGAGCTGTTCCCGGAGCATCAGGCCGCTGTCCATGCTCTCTGGCAGGGACATGGTGTAGCCACCCGCTGCCCCGCGCGGGATGATGGTAATCTTGTGGACAGGATCGCTGTATCTGAGGTGATACATAACCACGGCGTGGCCCGCCTCATGGTAAGCCACCACCTCTTTCTCCTCAGGGCTGACCACCCGCGAGCGGCGCTCCGGCCCGGCGATGATCTTCTCCATCGCATCCTGAAGCTCCTGCATGCCAATGGCGGCCAAGCTGCGCTGCGCAGCCAGGATGGCTGCCTCATTGACCAGATTCTCAATATCCGCGCCGGAAAAGCCGGGAGTCAGCTTTGCCAGTGTATGGAGGTCCACATCCGTAGCCAGCGGCTTACCCCTGGCATGAACCTGGAGGATCTGCTCACGGCCCTTCACATCTGGCCGGGAGATATACACCTTGCGGTCAAAACGCCCGGGGCGCATGAGTGCGGGGTCCAGCACATCAGCCCGGTTAGTAGCGGCGATCACGATGATATTGGTGCTGTTGTCAAAGCCATCCATCTCAACCAGTATCTGGTTGAGCGTCTGTTCGCGCTCATCGTGGCCCCCGCCCAGCCCGGTGCCCCGCGTGCGGCCCACGGCATCGATCTCATCCACGAAGACGATGCAGGGCGCTATTTGTTTGGCCCGGGTGAATAGATCTCTTACCCGGCTGGCGCCCACGCCGACGAACATCTCGACGAACTCCGATCCGGAGATGCTCATGAAGGGCACGCCGGCTTCGCCGGCAACCGCCCGCGCCAGCAGGGTCTTTCCTGTGCCGGGCGGGCCGATCATCAGCACGCCTCTGGGAACGCGAGCGCCCAGCCGAAGAAACTTTTCGGGATCACGCAGGAACTCGACGACTTCCTTAAGCTCCTGCTTGGATTCCTCCGCACCGGCAACATCATCAAAGGTGACCACAGGCTGATCGACGCGGATCATCCGCGCCCGGCTGCGGCCAAACGTCATGGCCTGATCCTGGCCGCTGCGCATTGAGCGCATGATGTAAAGGGCAAACCAGCCGACAATGATCAGGGGAATCAACGTGAGAGCGACCTGACCGATGATTGACATCGCGTTGGGGCCAACAATCCTGATCTCAACAGCCTGCAGCCGGTCAGCTGTGACGCCCAGCAGGTCAAGCGTCTCGTACAGGCTGGTGCCGGGTTCTTTGCGAGCGATGAGCATCTCATCGCCGTCAAGTTCCACCGTCAGCGTATCGCCGCTGACGGTGATTGCTCGGACCTCGCCCTCCTCGATACGCTGTGCCACCTCAGAGAGAGTGGTCTGCTCGCCGGAGCGGGTCAGCTCAGCACGCAGGTAGGGTATGGACAGCAAAGCCCCAAATAACAGAACGATCAGGACGATAATGCGCCCCCGGCTGGTGGGGGAAGATTCAGGCTTTTGTGGTTCCACAGAGACTTTCCGTTGTTATTCCAGTAGTATGAGCGCCGCAGCCTATGCATCTATGAGCCCGGCGTGCTGCTGAGTCTACCGCAAACCCGTGCAAATCTCACGGCAGCCCCGTTTCGGAGGGAGACAAACGACGCCGGGTCAGCTTGAGAGCTGCACCCGGCGCGTTCTTTCTCACAGGCAGGCAGATCGCTCTGCGGAGACTACTTGGTGCTGAAGGTGACGGTGACCTGCAGGCTGACGGTCTGCTGACCAGGGCTGATGGCCGGCGCTCCGCCGCCTCCGCCCAGGCCTTCCATCGCGGCGCGCTCAACCGGATAGAACGGGTAGTAGTCTGACGATACACCCTCAACAACCACGATCGGTTCGCCGAGCTGCACACCGATGGCCTCTGCCAGCTGCTGAGCGCGGGCACGAGCATCTTCTATCGCGCTCGTTCGCGCCTGCGCCTCGAGCTCGGCGGTATCCTCGATCCCGAAGCTGAGGCCGCCAACACTGTTGGCGCCTGCGTTCAGCCCGGCATCGATGATCTCACCTGTGCGGGCCATATCGCGAACTTTGACCTGCAGATTGGTATCTACATGGTAGATCCGCTCGCCGGTTGGCTGCCCGGTTTGAGGATCGTACTTGTCTTCCGGCCATACGCTGTAGCCGACCGTCTGCATGTCGGCCTCGGCGATACCCATCTCCTTCATGGCATCCATGATCTGCTGCATGGTGGCATTAGCGTCGGCCACCGCCTGGCCAACATTGCTATCTACCACGCTGACACCCAGCATCACATATGCTGTGTCCGGTACGCCGCTGGCCTCTCCGCTGCCGCTGACGGTGATGGTGTTTGCCATGGCGGGGCTGCCCGCTGCGGGAGCCGCACCAAGCTGGCTACAGCCCGTCGCCAGCGCCAGTGCGGCGACCAGCCCAATACCTACCAGTACGATACGCTTGCTGCTGATGACCGACTTCATGATCTAGCTCCTCCAGAGGGCTATTAGTGAAGGCGCTGCTGCCAGGCTGCCTGGGCGCTGTGAAAGAACCCGCCGCATCTTCGGGCTCCTGGCACCATCGCTTTCTCAAACACGATCACTGTGCTATCACAATGCGTTAATAGAACGCGGCAGACCGCTGAAAGGTTCCCATCCGTGTCGAAGGAGCCGAATCCTGGTCGCGGGCCAGATTCTCGCGGTGCCGGCTTACCTTGTCAGTGAGCAGGGTCGGTGGGTATAATGAACCAACGTGCCACCCTAGCTCAATCGGTAGAGCGAGCGCTTCGTAAGCGTTAGGTTATGGGTTCGAGTCCCATGGGTGGCTTCTCTGCCCCGGTCTGGTTCCGGGGCAGACTGCTAGATGGGAGGCACCTGTGCACGACACGGAGGGCCAGCCCCGTCCGATTACTATCGGGGTGGCAGGCGGCAGCGGCTCCGGTAAGACGACGGTTGCCCGGGTGATCCTCGATCGCATCGGCTCTGCCAACATCGCCTATGTCCCGCACGATTCGTACTACCGCGACCTGAGCGATCTGCCCCGGGATCAGCGAGCCACCATCAACTTTGACCACCCGGACTCGCTGGATGGCGACCTGTTTATTGAACATATTCAGCGCCTACAGCGATACGAGCCGATCGAGATGCCGGTTTATGACTTTTCCACACATACCCGCACTGATCAGGTTAAGGTGGTGCAGCCGCACCGTATTGTTCTGGTCGAAGGCATCCTGATCTTTGCTGAGGCGCGCCTGCGCGAGTTGTTCGATGTGCGCATCTTTGTGGATACTGATGATGATGTGCGCTTCATCCGTCGGCTGCAGCGCGATGTGTCTGAGCGTGGCCGCACCCCGGAGTCGGTGATCAGCCAGTGGCTAAATACCGTGCGCCCAATGCATCTCGAGTTTGTCGAGCCGAGTAAACGCTATGCTCACATCGTCATTCCCGAAGGCGGGCGCAACGCCGTTGCGATGGAAATGGTGATCGCCCGTATTGAAGCTTTGAGAGCGCGCCAATGACTGCTCCCGAATCGGCATCCAACCCTGAAACCCAGAACCTGCACCAGCCGTTTGGCTGGCGGCATGCGCTGGCACTCCTGGTAGCCGCAGGCATTACGGCGGCTATTCTGCTTTCTTACCAGCGGCTGGGGGATCTGCGGCATCTGGCCTATGGCGGCGCTTTTCTGGCCATGCTGCTGGGCAACGCTACGTTGATCCTGCCCGTCCCGGGGCTGATCATCGTCTATGTGCTGGGGGCGACGCTGAATCCGCTGTTGCTGGGGCTGGCCGCGGGGCCGGGAGCGGCTCTGGGCGAGATGACCGGTTACTTTGCCGGGTATGGCGGCAGCGCGTTCGTGGACAACCTGAAGCTGTATCAGCGCATCAAGGGCTGGATGGAACGCTATGGGCTGATTGTGATCACGGCGCTGGCTGCGATACCCAACCCGGCCTTCGATATGGCAGGCGTGGTAGCCGGCTCGCTGCGGCTCAGGTGGTGGCAGTTTCTGATCGCAGCGGCGCTGGGCAAAACGCTACAGGCCATCCTGATCGCCTACGCGGGCCACTTTTCGATCGGCTGGGTGCGCGGATTCCTGGAGTAGCGGCCCCGGCGCGAGGCGGCGGGCGGCCCACCACAGCATCCCGATCAGGACAAACGCCCACAGCCAGGCAACGGCGATCAGGCCGGCCCAGCCCCGGCGCATCACCAGCGACGCTTCTCCTGCCTGCGGCTGGCGCGCATAGACCCACAGATGGGGCACACCGTCATAGGTGACCATGAGATCGGGCTGTCGGCCCTGGACGGATTGCCACACCTCGAGCGACTTTCCCGTCAACTTATCACGCTGCAGTGCAGCCAGATTGTAGATATAGAAGTCCTGCTCTAGCCTGATCCCATACGGGATCTCCCCGGCAAAATACTGAATCAGCGAGCTTTTTACCGGGTAAAGCACCCCGACCTGCAGGGTTTCCGGCCGCGGCTGGCGGTTCAGGTAAGCGGCTGCGAAAAGGACGCCCTCATTCTGGGGCATCACCTCCATCATGTGGACGGCAGTGAGGTTGCCACCCAGCAGATGATTGTGCTGGGCGCCGTAGTCGGGAGCATAGGGTAAGGCTGCTGCCGCCTGCAGGCCGGTCGCGAGAACCAGCAGGCTGGCCGCGACGCGGCTTCTGGCCGCCGGAGTCATCAGCCCTGCCTGGATCAGGCCGATCAGCGCAGCCAACCCGGCGGCGGCGATCACTTCGACCATCGCATGGGCCGGCAGGATGTAACGGTCCACCTCTTTGGCGCCAATGGTCATTTGCAGGATGAAGAACCCGGCATAGGCCAACATCAACCCAAACACGGGCGCTGACAGCGGCGCATGCGCCCGCCAACGAGGTACCACATAGATAGCTATTCCGGCCAGTGCAAGGGTCAGTGTGACAAAGCTGCTGTTGAAGGCTAACGTCACCGGATAATAGGTTATCGGTGGGCGAACCCGGGTATACAGCTGCCCGGCAAAGAAGCGAAGGATATGCGGTTCAGTGACATGCTGACCGGTTCCCAGGATGATGCTGCGTAACGCTGTTAGTGGCATCACCCACATGGCTGGCCAGAACGCAAAGGGGATGGCGGCCATCAGCAGCCACAATAGCAGCGGCAGAACGATCCCGCGCCATAGCTCATTCAGCAGCCAGCGGCGCCGCCCGGCGGCAGCCTGATCATGCCATGCAGCCCGGACGCGCAGTGCGGTATAGACCAGCAACACCAGGCCTGTGAAAGGTATCAGAAAGAGGCTGGGTACTTTGGTGAGCAGACCGGTTCCCCCTACCAACCCTGAGAGCAGCAGCCAGCAGCGCTGGCCTTCCTGCCCATAGATCAGCGCCAGCAGGCCGGACAGCAGCATCAGTGTGCTGACCAGTGCATCAACGTGAAAGACACGCGTGTGGGACAGCAGGAACGGGGCGAAGGTGAGCATGCCGCCGCCTGCCAGTGCCAGCGTCCAGCCCGACAGCCGGCGTAGCGCCAGCACGATGAGGACATTCAGCGACGAGATGACCAGCGACAGCCCGATCACCCCTACGGCCATGTCCCGCCCATACTCGGTGGCAAATGAGGGGATGGCCCAGTTGAAGAAGATCGCTGCCGGCGTGTCGGCCAGGGCTTTGTAGGCACGCAGCGAGAGCCCGCCAATGGCCATGACCGTGAAGCCTGGATGGCGCGACTGGTACATATCTGCCCATTGGCTGAATGCCAGTGCTGAATCGAAAGTATAAGAGCGCATCAGCCACTGCTCCGGGCGTGAGACCGGGTGATGCGCACGGATCAGGAAGCTGGCTGCGAACATCATTGACAGCAGGGCAGCCGCCACAAAGCGCGAGAGAGTCACGGCAGAAGCCTCCGTTCAGGCCCGATCGCCGTGACAAGATAACATATCAGACAGGGGGTGGCAACGCGCGTAGAAAGTGCTCCCCGGCCAGGGCAACCCATCCCGGCCGGGGAGCACGAAGACACCGTCATACACCGAGCTGATCGGCTACCCAGCCGAGGCCAAGCTCTGTCAGCTTGGCCCGGGTGGGCACGCCGGTTTGCACATCCCAACCGCTCTGAGCGTAGTAGCTGTCGAGTGCAGCCTCAAACTCGGCGCGATCCAGCTTGAATCCATCGCTGGGCCCGCCTTTAAGCGCCCTTTTGAAGAATTTATCCGGCAGGGTATCGTTCTTACGGTCGATGCCTTCACGGGCATTAAAGGCACGCATCATATTAAGGCGGCGCTCGCCGATCAACTGCAGCTCCTCGAAGGTGATATCTTCCCAGCCGGTGACGGCGCGCACCGTCTGCACCATATGATCGGGACCGTAGAGCTGCCAGGCGGGGCCATAGACGAACTGGCACAGGTTGAAGCTGTCCATGGCACTGTACATGCGCTGGCTGGCGAGCGCAAAGCGCACCTTCTCAGCATCCAGCGCGTACTGCTCTTGCTGTTCGTGAAAGCCCAGCATGGCCAAACGATCGGTGAACAGGCTGAAGTCGCCTTCCACCGCCGGGTCATGCTCGCTGGACTGGTGGTCGGCGCCAAAGGCATTGACGGCATAGATCAGTGCCAGAGACTTCTTGACCTGCGGCATATGCGCGGGCGCTTCCTGCCCCTTGCTGGTCAGCAGGAAAGCCTCAGTCCCGCGGCCCAGCTCACGAGCGGCGCGCTCCGAGCCTTCCGCCAGTAAATCGCCGATGCCTTCACGGCGTGCGATCATCTCGGTCAGCCGCACCATCGAGGCAGCATTTCCCCACGACAGGTCGAGTCCTCCGGTGTCAGCGGCGGTCAGCTTGCCCTCTGCCCAGCATTCATAAGCCCAGGAGATTGTCGCCCCGCACGAGATGGTATCCATCCCGTACATGTTGCAGATCTGATTGGCATATGCGATGGCGGCCAGATCGCTGATCCCGCAGTAGTTGCCAAAGGTTGAGGTGGTTTCATACTCCGGGCCGCCATAGAAAGGATTGACTTTGTACGGCCCCTCGGTGATCTCAGCCACACGCTTACAGCGCACGGTGCAGGCATAGCATGTGTCGCGCCCATCCCGGTCCTGCTTACCTTCGGCAGCTCCCTTGAGGATGGTGTCATACATCGTGGTTCCGTCAATCTTCTCCCATTCATCAAAGACGCCGCTGTTGTAGTTGTAAGTCGGCAGCGTGCCCAGCGTGTTGTTGACGCCGGTGGTTTCCGCCGTGCCGTACTTGGCCAGGCCGGCGATATTGGACTGAGGAAGATTTTCGGCGCCCCATTTCGCCAGATCGTTCAGAGTTTTCTTATCTGCAACCTGCGGGCGCTGCTTGCCGCGCACCGCTACTGCTTTCAGATTCTTCGATCCCATGACAGCGCCGAGGCCGGTGCGTCCGTTGGCCCGGTTGGACATGTTCATCATAGCGGCGAATCGAACGCCCTTTTCGCCGGCGGGGCCCACCTGCAGCACCTCGATCTTGTCATCGCCCAGCTCCTGTTTAATGGCCGCCTCGGCCTCGCCGGTGATCTTTCCCCACAGGTGGCTGGCATCGCGCAGTTCGAACTGGCCATCGTGGATCCACAGGTAAACCGGGTGTTCAGACTTACCCTTGATGACAATGGCGTCAAAGCCAGCAAATTTGAGCTCAGCAGGCCAGAAGCCGCCTACTTGAGAGTCGCCGATTGCCCCGGTCAGAGGGGATTTCGCTGCGGCGGTCATGCGGCTCTGCCCGGATATGGCAGCCCCGGTGATAACGCTCAGTGCCATCACCAGGATGTTATCGGGCCCCAGGGGATCGACGCCGGCGGGCATATCGCGCAGCAGGTAGTACATAGCGAGGGCGCTTCCCCCACCATACTGACGATAGAATGCCTCGCCTGGCTGCTCAACAGATAGGTTGCCGGTAGTCAGGTTCACATGCAGGATCTTGCCGTGATATCCGAAAGGCATGGCGGTCACTCCTTGGCAAATGGGCGTTCGTTGATGGCGGTGGCTTCAGCCCCCACTTACGGACGAAAAGATACGAACGTCGTCGCCATCACACAACAGGCGGTTGTGATCAGGCTCATGGACGCCGTTGACACTGATGACGATCTTCTGACGGATGTCCAGCCGATCCAGCAGGTCAGCGAGCGTGGCTCCTTCAGTCAACTCAAGCACTGCGCGCCCGCGCGCCTCAGGTGGGAGCTTATCCCGCAGCACAGAATAGAGTTGAAGCTGTATCTTCAAATGGCGCTATCTCTCCTTCACCGGATGCTGTTGGCGTGCATTATAGGGTGAGACATTCGGCAGATCAATTGCGGGATGAGCTGCGCGGTCATGCCTCCTGGCCGTTCAAAGAGCAGCGGTAGATATGGTGCGTTTTGTAGAAGTCGACTCCAAACTTCCGCATCTCGTTCAGGCTCTTGGCATTGAACTCTGAGATCTGCACGACATCGGCATGCTTGAAGCGCGTCATCCGCTGGACATTCTCGTACAGCTCTGCATAGAGGACCGCAGGTCCGCCAAACCCCTGATATTCTGGCAGCATGCCCATCCCATTCAGGTTAACCCATTCTGTGCGTCGGAAGTCCCTGAGGATGTGCCACCAGCCCAGGGGGAAGATGCGCCCCCGGGCCTTCTGGATGCCAGCCGAGATGTCATTGAAGCAGAACAGAAAGCCAACAGCAGTGTCCGGGTCATCCTGCCTGACGATGACCTTGATCAGGCGGGGATCAGCGATCAGCATCAGATTGCTCGCTACAACCTCAAGCTCTTCGGGCGTCAGCGGCGGGTCGCCGGCGATATGAGTCAGCGAGCGGTTATACAACTCACGCAGCCGGGGCTTGGCCCAGCGAACCAGCTCGCGTTTGCTGGCAAACATCCGCGCTGTGAAACCGTAGCGCTGCTTGACCTTCTCTGCGACTTCGATGATCCGGGGCGGGAAGCTGTGGCGCACTTCGTCCAGTGAGAGGTAGCCTGAGTACACGCGCTCCTCCAGCCTGAATCCCCAGCCTTCCGCCAGCCTGGGATAGTAGGCGAAGTTGTACGGCAACCCCACAGCGGGCCGGTGTTCAAATCCATGCGCCAGCATGCCAAACCCATCCCCGGCCATGAAGCCCAGCGGGCCCCGGATGACCTGGAGTCCGCGCGCCCGGGCCCAGTCTGCTGCCCGGTTGAACAGCGCATCGGCAACCTCCGGGTCATCAATGCACTCAAACAGGTAAAAGTGCGCGTGGGCAGTGCCTTTATACTCGTTGTAGTAGCGCGGCTCCATCACGCAGATTCGGCCAACGTCCTCCCCCTCGCGTTCAGCGATGAAGAACGCTGCGTCATTACGCAGATAGAAGGGATTCTTGCGCCGGTTTAGTTGCAGGCGTGCATCCGGCAGCAGCGGAGGCACCCACTGCGGCGTATCTCGATAGAGTCGAAACGCCAAACTGATGAAGCGGTTGACCTCGCGGCGGCGTGCAGTGTTGACTTCGTGAATGGAGATGGGGCTGAATGACATGCTTGCCTCGCGGGTAGGGGAAGCAGTACCAGAAAGTATAGCGCGCCAGTGCAGGGCGAAAAAGGAGAAGCCACCCGGGGAGGGTGGCGGTGCATTGAGCCATTATCAGAGAGTAACGGTTTCTTGGTCACCGTAACACCCTCTTGATTGGGCCGGGAGCAAAACTCAACGCACTATCCGCATTATAGCCGATTTGGGTTACAAAGATTATTATTACATCCACCCGGGATATAGCTGGCGATAGAGTATTGCGCTGCTCAAGGTGATGCGATTCGCCACACCAAGACCGTTGCATCCTCTCCGGCCGAGGCCAGCACCGTGCCATCTGCTGAGAGCGCAATCGCTCGCACACCGGCACTGTGCTGCCCTGACAGGCTGGCGAGGCGCTCGCCGCTGGCTGGCTCCCACAGCCGGATCGCGCCGTCCGCGCCACAGGAAATCAGCAGCTGACCATCGGGTGTGAATAGGAGCCGCCATACCTGGCGCGAGTGGCCATACCAGCGCCGTATCTCCGTAGCGGTCTGTGTGCTGAACAGGATGATCTCGCCGCGGCTGTTGCCCGCTGCCAGAGTGCTGCCATCCGGGGAAAATGCCAGCGCCAGCGTCTCCAGGCCCGTGATCAATTCCGCGCGAGCTTGGCCGTCCCGTGCATCGCGCAGCAGAATGTTCCCTTCCTCATCTCCCGTGGCTAACCAGGCGCCAGACGGATCGTAGGCTGCGCTGCGCAGGCGCGTATGATGCCCCTCCAGCATGTAGAGCAGCGCGCCGGTATCAGCCTGCCATACCTCTCCGAGCGCGCTGTAGAACCCCACCGATACGAAGCGCGATCCATCGGATGCAAAGGCGATCTGGTAAACCTCACCGCCTGTGCGCGCCCCTGCCATGCGCTCACCGGTAAAGGGATCCCACAATTGCACTGTCCGGTCGCGCCCGCCAGAAACCAGCAGCTGCCCATCGGGGGAGAAAGCCACACTGTACACCCAATCGCGATGGTGCTCGAGGGTATACAGCAGTTCCCCGCTGATCGTTTCAAACAGCCTGACCCGCCGGTCAGTACTGGCGGTAGCTACGCGCACGCCGTCAGGCGAGACTGCCACACCCCATACTGGCCACCGATGTCCTTCCAGCGCCAGCGCCACCCGCAGCCGATCGGCATTTTCAAGCCGAATGGCTGCGGGCGAGGTAGTTGGCACAGCAGAAGGGGGTGGCAGCGTGCTGGTGCTCGACGGGCCTACCGTTGGTAGCAAGATAGTGGTGAGCGTCGGCTCCCGGGTGGGTTGCGGCGTGGCGGTCTCATGCGGCTGGCCGGCATCTTCCGGCGGACGGCAGCCCACGAGGAGGGCCAGCGCAATCGACAGCAGAAGCACAGTGGGTCTCATACCGTTATTGCCTACTCAACCTGCCAGCTCCAGTATAGCGCAGCCCATATTTTCAAGCGTGCCAGGCTGAACGCGCTACAATTCGGGTTATGCTCCAGTTTCTCGCCCCCTACCCGATCCCATATGTCTGTCAGTTTGCCACTCCGGGGCTGGTGCACGCTTTCCTGTACGAGGGTCACCCCATTGAGCGGGACCCGGCCTGGCGATCCTATGGAGCGCACTCCCCGCAGGAGTATGCGTACTGGGCGGTTCGCTCCTGCGGGGTGGTGTGCGTGAAGATGGCAGTAGAAGGCATCACCGGAGCATCCCCCCGGCCGGTGATGGACTGGATCATGGCCGGCCTGGCGCTCGATGGCTACTTGACGGAGCTTCGACCCGATCGGCCGGATCGGCCTGTGGAAAAAGGCTGGAAGCACGCTGCACTGGCGGCGCTGGCCGTCAGCCGTGGCTGCAGGGCCTGGCTGGCAGCCGGGCTTACCCTGGCCGATGTCGTCTCGCATCTCCGGCAGCGCTGCGTTGTGATCGCCTCGGTAACATCCGAGCTGGGAGAGGATGGTCCGCTGACCCGGTCATCAGGGCATCTGGTGGTGGTCTATGGCGCGGAGATCGACCCGGCAGGGACAGCAGCCGCTGTGATTGTGCATAACCCATCTGGGCGCACAGCCGCTCTACAGGCAGGTGCCCGGATTCCCGCCGTAAGGTTCATGCAGGGATTCTCCGGTCGGGGGATTGTTATCGGCGCAGAATCTGCTGATTCTGCGCCTACTGCCAGTACTGTACCACCCCGGCCTTGATGACTATCTTGGCCAGGTTGCTGCCGAAGCGGTAGCTCAGATGGCGGTAATCCGGGGTGTCCAGGACCAGCACATCGGCCAGTTTCCCGGTTTCCAGGCTGCCGACGCGTCCGCCGCAGCCGATCGCAAAGGCTGCGTTGATCGTCGCTGCCGCCAGCGCCTCGGCCGGCGTCAGCCGCATGTATCGGCAGGCCAGTGCCATCACAAACTGCATGGATTCGCACCAGGCAGTGCCGGGATTGCAGTCTGTAGCCAACGCCAGCGCCCCTCCGGCCTCGAGGATGGCGCGGGCCGGTGTGTATTCATGCTCACCCAATCCAAAGGGGGTCGCCGGCAGACCCACTGCGATGGTCTGGCCCTCACCCAGCGCGGCGATGTCCTGCGGGGGGGTCCTGACCAGGTGATCGGCGGAGACTGCGCCCAGCTCGACGGCGAGCCGTGTGCCGCCGATCCCGGCGAACTCATCGGCATGCACCTTGAGCGGCATACCGCACGCCTTGCCGGCCTCCAGGATGCGGCGAGTCTGCGCCGTGTCAAATACCCCCTGCTCGCAGAAGACATCAATGAAAGGAAGCGGCTGGCCCCGTTCGCGTGCAAAGGCAGCCACGGCAGGGATCATCTCTGCCACCAGCAGATCGACGTAGGCATCCGAGCGTCCTGTATATTCGGGAGGGATGGCATGCGCTCCCATGAAAGTAGCAATGATGTCGATCGGGTGATCGGCATCAAGCGCATAGATAGCCTCCAACTGCCTCAACTCAGCGTCCGTCTGCAGCCCATAGCCAGTCTTGATCTCAACCGTGGTCGTTCCCAGCGCAAGCATGCGATCAAGCCGGCGGCGTGTCTCTGCGATAAGCTGATCGAGGCTCGCAGCTCGTACATGGCTGACCGTGCTGTTGATGCCTCCGCCTGCGCTCATGATCTGCATGTAGGTGGCCCCGGCGATCCGCATCTCAAACTCGGCAGCACGGTCGCCCATCCACACAAGATGGGTATGAGGATCGACCAGGCCGGGCACAACTGCACAGCCAGACACATTGATCTCCTCAGCGGCCTGATACTCGGCGCGCAGGCGCGGGGAGGGACCCACTGCCACGATGCGCCCCTCGTGGATGGCAACTGCGCCATCGGGCAGGCCGGTGTGATCGCCCATCTGGCCGCCCCGGAGCGGACCGCCGTTGATGGCAGGCACAGCGCACACCTGGCTGGCGCTGTGAATGAGCATATCGATGGAAGTGGGCATGAGAATCAGTGTAACATGGGGGGCCAGGCGCGGCAATGAACGCCCTGAGCGTCAGCAGGACACAGACCATTCATCGTCCGGGCGAGGGAGGTCTTCATGTGATCGGGGAAGTGCTCCCATAACTGAGTACTCCCTTCAATGTAAGTGAAAAGAAATGTAATGGTTCCGCTGGGTTGGGACATAGTCCTCTCAGAATTGACTTTTTCTAGCCTAACCAGATGATCACCCGGCATTCTATTATGGAGGGAATACTGAGGGCAATCCGGCTCTTATCGCCATGTCCTCAGCCAGTCTGCTCCGTTGTTGGAAAGTCAGTAAAGTAGAAACTCCTCGACAAGAATGTCGAGGAGTTTACGCGAATTATTTCGATGGACCCAAAGGGGCTCGAACCCTTGACCTCCACAATGCCATTGTGGCGCTCTCCCAGCTGAGCTATGGGCCCGACTGACGAAAGTAATTATGCCGCACTCACAACCGGTTGGCAAGAGCCGCGCACGCCGTTTATCCGGGCTCACGGGCACCGGGCCTGCCTGACCGGGGGACTGCCTGTCGTCACCGCCCTAGCACGTTCCCGATTCCGTGCTATAGTCCTTGCGTGATGCGCCTGCCCCGCGGTATCGACTGAGATCGGCTGCATTATCATGTGGAACGCACTACGGCGCGCCGCCGCCATTGTGGTCAAGGAATTCAAACACATCTGGTTTGATCCCGGTTTTCTATTTCTGACCGCCTTCTCGCCGGCTGTCCTGCTCACCTTGCTGACCTATGTGTTTTCATTCAGCGTGCAGGAAGCTGATCTCGCCGTCCTGAACCAGGATCAATCACCCCAATCTATCCAGTATATCCGCGCGCTCACAGCTGATGGCGATCTGACTTTGCTTGAAACGCCCAGCAGTTATGATGAAGTTGTCACCCTGATCCGCAGCAATCGGGTTGATGCGGCCATCATCATTCCCCCTGGCTTCGGGGATGACCTGGTAGCGGGTATCTCAACGCCGATCAGCGTGATCGTGGATGGAACGGACCCTTCAACGGCGTCTCAGGTATCCAATTCAATTGAACAGCGCACACTTGCCTATTCGCAGTCGATTCAGCGGCCGGGCCGCACCCCGTTTGATGTCCGGATCCGGGTATGGTTCAACGGCAATCTTGAGAGTCAATACAGCATGGTGCCAGGGCTGATGGCGATTGTGCTGATCTTGCCCGCCATGGCTGTCGCACTGGGGATCACCCGTGAAAAGGAAATGGGCACATTTGAGAGTCTGGCAACGACGCCTATCCGTGGCACGGAATATTTGATTGGCAAGCTGGTTGTCTATCTGGCGATGGGGTTGGTGGGCACTCTGCTGGCGCTGGGTGTCGCTGTATTCTGGTTTCATGTTCCTTTCCGTGGCGATCTGGGGCTTTATCTGTTGCTCACGGCCGATTATCTGGCAGCGACCATGGGCCTGTGTTTGATTGTCGCGCACTTTGTTTCCACCCAGCGGACAGCCACATCAATCGTGCTGTTGATGGTCTTCATCCCCAGTTTCTTCCAGACAGGGCTTAGCTTCCCGGTTGACCGATCGTCGATCATGACGCAGATTGCGGCTTATAGCCTGCCAGGTACGCACTTCATCATCATATCCCGGGGGATCGCGCTGAAGGGCCTGCCAGTCTCCGCACTGTGGCCCGAGGCTGTAACGCTCGCGGTGATGGCGCTGGTGGGCATCACCATCGGCACGCTGCTGTTTGCCAAGAAGATCCATTGAGGCCCTCCATGCTGCATCGAATGATGGCACTGATCACCAAGGAGCTGATCCAGATCACCCGCGATCGGGTGCTGCTCTTCTTCGCGCTGTTCGGGCCAACGGCTCAGTTGATGATGCTGGGAAGGGCGATCAGCATGGATATCGTGGATATCCCGGTTGCGGTAGTGGATTACGATCTCTCCAGTCTGAGCCGGGAGATCATTACGGCGCTGGACAATACGAATGAGTTGCAGGTTCTGCGCTTTCCTGCCAGCCTCGACGAGGCCCGCGAGATGATCGACAACGGTGATGTAATGGCCGTAGTAGTGATCTCGCACGGTTTCATGGAAGGCACGCGATCGGCGGCTGAGGTAGCCCAGATACAGGTAGTGCTAGACGGTGGTTCGAGTTCTTTCATGGCAGCCCGCACTCTGGGGGCAGCACAGGGTGCAGTACAGTCGCTGGTGGAGGACGCTCAGGTGACCGGCAATCTGCCCACTCGTGGAGGCGTGCAGGTGCTGGTTGAGGCGCTGTTCAACCGCACACTGGATTTACGTCCGCATACCATCACTGCTCAACTGGCGCTGATCACTTTTCAGATCACCACAATGGTCGCCGTCATGGGTATTGTGAGGGAGCGCGAGATTGGCACGATCGAAATGCTCACTATCACACCGCTGCGCAGACTGGAGCTGATTGGTGGCAAAGCTATCACCCCATTCCTGATCGGGATGCTGGATTTTGTTGTGATGTTCAATGTGACCCAGGCAGTCTTCTCGATCCCGATGCGGGGATCGCTACCAGTGTTGATGGCTGTCACGATGCTGTACCTGTTTTGTGAGATTGGCTATGCGCTGATGCTGTCCACCATTACCCGATCCCAGCAGCAGGCCGTGACGATGGTTTTCGTCTGGGCGATGTTTGCGATCACGCTCTCCGGGTATCTGGTGCCGGTTTCGCGGCTGCCACCGTTTCTGCAGTGGGTGTCATGGTTTGTTCCACTGCGGCACTATCTGGCTATTTTGCGAGGGTTGATGCTCAAAGGAGCCGGGCTGGGAGTCGTGTGGCCTCAGGTGCTGACGCTGGCAGCTCTGACGGCGGTGATTCTATTTGCTACCACCCGTAGCCTGAGCCGGGTTATTGAGTAGTTAGCGCTGATGGGCTGGAAGAGGCGGTTCTGCTCGGCGGGGGAAAAAGGGAAAGGTCCTCTGGCGATGGCCTACGTTCCCGCCGGGCTACCCCGGGAGTATCATCGGCGCTGGCGGGCTTAACGACCGGGTTCGAGATGGGACCGGGTGTGTCCCCGCCGCTGCAATCA
>DAOTXW010000072.1:0-24688 GCA_034435035.1 Anaerolineae bacterium
CGCCGCAGCCGGGCTGATCGCCCTGCTGCTGGGCATCCTGCTGATCGGGGCGGTGGTGCTGGCCTGGGGGCTGTTCGTGCGGCCCCAGCAGAGCGCGGGGCCGGGCCCCGTGAGTCCGCCAGCCGCGCCCAGCGCGCTGACCGGCAGCGCTGAACCGATCTACGATGTGCCGGTCGGCTGGCAGGACAACAGCAATAACGAGGATGGCTTCCGCATCTACCGGGTGCGGGTGGACACCGGCGAGGGGCTGGTCTTCGCCGGGGAGGCCGGGCAGAATCTCACCGGCTACCGGGATACCGGGGTGGTGTGCGGCGCGACCTACCGCTACCTGGTAGCCTCTTACAACGTGGCCGGCGAATCGCCAGCGCAGGAATGCTGGGAGGTCACCCTGCCCCCGTGCCCGACGGTGCAGTCCATCTCCCTGGCTGCCGGCCCGCAGAACGCGCTGAACTTCGCCACCGGCGAGGTGGGCGAGGCGACCGGCGACCTGTATCTGGCGGTGACGACGGACGGCGGCTTCATGCTGATGGCCGACAGCGAGGGGATGCAGGGCGTGATCGATCTGGGCGAGATGCCCACCGACACCCGCCTGCATGAGCTGGACCTGCCGCCCGGCGTGACCTTTGAGCGCAACGGCGTGCCGCTTCAGGCCAACCATGCCTACGCCGCCCTGGCCCGCGACGGCTCAACGGTGATCGTCATGCTCACCTCTAACGCCGGCGATCCGGTCGGGCTGACCTACTTCCTGTATTCGCTGGAAGGCGCGGTGACGACGACCTGCGACCCGCTCGCGCTGACCGTCCCGCCCGGCCTGAGCTACTCGCAGGCGAGCGGCGGCGGCACGACCGGCGGATCGGACGACGGCGGGCGGGATACCGGCGGCAACACCGACGGCACCGCCGAGTGCGCCAACATCCCCGATGACGGCTACTGCTGCTACGCCGCCGGGGAGAATGCCGGCAACTCCAAGGACTGCCCGCCCATAACCAACGAATGCGTCGCCAGCCCCGGCGACGGTCTGTGCTGCGTCGGCGCGGGCGAAAATCACGACAATTCGCCGGGAGACTGCCCGTGCGTGGATGATGGGGTCTGCGTGCCCGGCGAGACCTCGGTCTGCCTGGACTGCGGCGAAGGCGCGGGCAAGTGCGGCGCCCCGTGCGCCAGCGATGCCCAGTGCGCGCCCGGCTACGCCTGCGCCGGCGGCGTCTGCTGGAACGCGGCCGTCTGCGGCAACGGCGATGACGGCGGAGACACCGACGGCGGGGACACCGACGGCGGCAACAACCAGGGCGGGAATCAGGGCGGCTGCGGGCCGTGCACCTGCCAGTGCAATCCCCAGTACTCGACCACCTGCGTCCAGATATGCCTGGACAACTGCGGGGCCACCTGCAACCCGTAGCAGCGGCGGTGAATCCAACGGGGCGACCTCATGGCCGCCCCGTTTCGCCTTCCGGGCTGCCCGCTACTGGCCCTGCGCCCCGAAGAACGCCCCGATCCCGTAGCCGGCCAGCGCGGACAGCGTGCCGATGACCAGCATCTGCAGGCCGCTGCGCACCGGATGGCCCACGGTGATGCGGGCCTTGAACGCCCCCACGATGAACAGCGTCAGCGCCGTCAGCGTCACCGCCGCCAGCGACGCGGGCAGGTTGGGTAGGAAGAAGAACGGCGCCAGCGGGATCAGCGAGCCGACGATGGCCGAAAACCCGACCAGCAGCGCCCCGCTGATCAGCCCCTTCTCATCGACGGGCTGCAGCTGGAGCTCGTGCGCCATCATGATGTCCACCCAGTGATCCTCATGCTGGGCGATGTGATCCACCATGTCGTCCAGCAGCTTCCCCTCGAAGCCCCAGTCTGCGAAGATGGTGCGGATCTCCTCGCGCTCCAGGTGCGGCGTCTCCTGGATCTCCCGGTATTCGCGGGCGCGCTCCGCCCGGTAGAAGTCGTGATCGGCCAGCGACGAGGTGTAGGCCACCGCCGCCATCGAGATCGATTCGGCGAAGGTCGCCGCCAGCCCGCCCGCGATGATGATGCGCGTCTCCGGCGTGGCCGCGGCGATGCCCAGCACCACGCCCAGCACGTTCACCAGCCCGTCCTGCCCGCCCAGGATGATCTCGCCCAGCCGGGCGCCGAGCCGGTGCGGCTCGGTCCGCGCCTTGAACACGAGTGTTGTGTCCACCATGATGCCACCGCTCCCGTGATACTAGTCGTTAGAGTATGAACTACTATGCAGACATTATAGCGGCCAATCGGCGGGCTGTCACCTGACATCTGTCACACCTGTCCGGCGCGGCAGAAGAAACGCCCGGCTGTGAGGCCGGGCGTTTGCACCCTGTACGGTGTGAAAGGGGTTTATGGCAGATGATCGGCGAAGGTACCGTACAGCCACTCCAGGTCATCGGCGCCGTCCACGCGGTAGCCGCCGCCGACGCCCGCGCAGTTGCTGTTGAGTCCAAACGAGGTCACGGCGATGACCACCCGGGAGCCGTTCAGGAACTGCGGGCCGCCGGAGTCGCCGAAGCAGGTGCCGCCGTGGGCCGCATCACCGGAGACCATCACGCTGGTGCCATCCGGGATGCCGACCGTGCCGTTAAGGTTGACCACTTTGAGGGTCGCCTTCAGGCGCACCTTGATGGCGACCACCTCAGGCTGGATGTCCTGCAGGCCGTAGCCAACCGCCTCCACGGTGGTGTCCTTCTTGCCGTTCTTGCTGGCTACTTCGGTGAGCATGCCTTCATAGGGAAGCTCGCCGTATTCGTCCATGACCACGGGGGTGTCGAGGATGACCACGCCCAGGTCGTGCAGATAGAAGGCGTTCGGATCATACTGTGGGTGGGTGTAGGTGGTGCCATCCACGCTGGTGGGGCCGCCGAACGGGTAGCCGTTGGCCGGCTGGCCCGCCTGTACGTCCTCCTCAAACCAGATGGTGGCGCGGGCGGCAGGCGACTCGGTGCAGTGGCCGGCGGTCAGGAACAGCGTCGGCGAAATCAGCGTCCCTGAGCAGCGCCACAGCGGGTTGCCATCCGCATCATCGGCCACCATCAGGCCCACATACGGATGCTCCCCGTTATCGGGGTCGCCGTAGTTGATGGCGAAGGCAGGCAGGGCTGCCGCCAGCATGGCCATGACGACCAGCACAGCGATCATCAGCTTGCGTTTCATAATGACTCTCCCCCAACAGAGTGATTGAGAAGCACTGCCGCACAACCCCGTGCGGCGGCGAGCGAGGTGTTAAAAAAGTGTAACAGTGATCATTCTAGGTGGAATGGCCGGATTGTCAATAGATCATTTGCGGAATGGTTCGCGCTGCGCAGGAGGGGAAACAGGCCGGCGCTTACGGCGCGGCGATCCGGCTGAAGGTCACCCCGGCCACGGGGATCGGATCGCCGCCGCGCCAGGTCAGCGTCAGGATCGTCTCGCCGGGCGCGAACTCCACCCGGTCGAAGATCAGCGCCCCGTCCCGGCGGACCGCGGCGACCGGCTCCGGCGGGTAGTCCGGGCCGCGCAGCGGGTTGGGGATGGTCATGCCCGACCATATCAGCGTTTCGGGCAGGGGGGTGCGCCGCCGGGCGGCCTCCAGCCGCAGCCCGTCGGGGAGCGGGCCGGCGGGCTGCACCGTGATCCGGGCCGCCGCCGGCTCGTTGAGCGGGTTCCACACCGTCAGCGGCGGGGGATCGCCCGGCCAGGCCCAGCCGCCCTCGCTCACCCACAGCTCGCCGCGCAGCGTGGCCAGCACGGCCAGCGGAGCCGGCTCGGCGGTGACGGCGTACAGCTGCGCCGCCTCCGATTCGCTGACGAGCCGCGTCCCGTCGGGCGGGGCCGCCAGCGGCTCGCCCAGGTTCAGCAGATAGCGCATCCCCAGTGCCGCCAGCCGGGGCGCCAGGTCCGGCGCGGCGGGGTCGCCCAGCGTCCACAGCTCGATCCAGTACAGGTTGTCCTTCAGCGGGTCCTCGCTGGGGCTGTCGAGCGTGGGCTGCCCGTGGAGGCGCTGGTGGATGGCGGCGCGGCGGTCGCCGAAGGGGTAGACGGCCACCGGCGTGCCGGGCGGCTGCGCGGCCAGCCAGGCAACCTCCGGCGGGGGGGTGACATCGCGCAGGACGGGCAGCCGGGCGAACTCCAGGCCGATCAGGGCGAGCGCGGCGGCCAGCCGGGCGGCCCGCCTCCGCGGCGACGGGGCCGCGGCCAGCCAGTCGGCCAGCCCGACGGCGGCGGGGAGGCACAGCCCGATCAGCATCAGCAGCACGAAGAAGCTGCCGGATCGCAGCGGCGGGGCCACGGTCAGGGTGAGCAGCGCCGGGGTGGGGATGGTCAGATCGCCCAGCGCGGCGCTCAGCGGGCGCAGCGGCGCCCCGACCGGCAGGTAGGGCGGCAGGCTGAACAGCAGCGCCGTCACGGTCAGGGCCAGCGCGAACGGTAGCCAGAAGCCCGGCTCCTCGCCGCCGGCGATCCGCCCCCGCCGCCAGCGGACGATCCCCCGCGCCGCCAGCGCCAGCGTCGTCAGCCCCAGGTACGAGTCGGCGCGGGTCTGCGGCGAGGTCTGCCACAGCCAGCGCATATCCAGCGTCGGGAAGCGCCGGGCGATGGACGCGGGCGTGAAGTCCAGCCGCCCGATCCCGGCGATGGCGTCGTTGATGCGGCGGGCCAGATCGCCCAGCAGGGGATGCTGCTCCGGCGGCAGCACGAAGCTCCAGGGGCGGCTGGACAGCCAGAAGAACCAGTCATCGCTGCGCTCCAGGGTCAGCGGGGAGCGCAGCGGGCTGCCGACTCCGCCGCCGTAGTAGGCCCGCAGCATCGGCAGCAGCACGGGCAGGTAAAGGATGATCGCCGCCAGCGCCGCCAGCGCGTACAGCAGCAGCGCCCGCCGGGTCAGCGAGCGCCGGGCGGCCTGAACGCCGGCGAAGACCAGCGCGCTGAGTGCCGCGAAGTAGCCGTAGTAGCCGTGGACATCCAGCGCCAGCACGAACGCCCCGCCCAGCAGGATCGCCGGGCCGGGCGACTGGCGGCGGCGCAGGTTCCGCAGGGCCAGCAGGAACAGCGGCAGCACCCACATCTGCGTCAGGCCGCCGTGGGCGAAGGCGTGGCTGAGCGCGTAAGGCGAGAAGCCGACGATCAGCCCGGCGGCCAGCCCGGCGGCCCGGCTGCCGCTGATCGCCGCCGCCAGCCGGTAGGTCAGCAGGGCCGTCAGCGCCAGCCCGCCCAGGATGCTCAGGTTGTAGGCGGCCACTTCGCCGGTGAGCATCGACACGACGGCCAGGATGGTGGTGTAGCCCAGCCGGAAGAACCACTTGACGTTGTCCGTGCCGAAGGGGTAGTGGGAGAGCGACAGCACCCGGTAGTCCAGCCCGCCCAGCAGGCTGATCTTGCGCCACCAGATGGCCCAGATCTGCAGCAGCATGTCGCTGGCGGTGGCCGGCACCGCCGATCCGAGCCGCGCGATCAGCGGGAAGGTGGCTCCGACGGCCAGCAGACTGTAGCAGACGGCGGCCAGCGCGTCGGCGCGGCGGGTGGGGGCGGGTTCGGGCGCGGCCATGCAGCGGATTATCCCCGCGGGCGGGGCGGCGCGGCAACTTTTGCTCTGCCGGGCACGCCGGGGCTAGAATAGGCGCTGCGCGTTCCCTGATCCCCCACCGGAGCGGCCCTGTGAACTCACTGGAGCGTATGCAGCGCCGGCTGAAGGGAGAGCCGGTTGACCGCCCTCCCAACTTCGATATTTTCATGACGTTCGCTGCCCACCACGCCGGCCTGAAGCTCTCCCACTACTACCGCGATTACCGCGCCCTGGTGGCCGCCAATCTGGCAGTGCTGGAGGACTTCGATCTGGACATCGTGCAGGCGATCTCCGACCCCTACCGCGAGGCCGCCGACTTCGGGCTGGCGGTCGAGTTCCCGGAGGACGACCTGCCGATCAGCTGGACGCCGCTGCTGGCCGAGCCGTCCGACCTGGACCGGCTGCGGCCGCCTGACCCGGCCTCCGGCCCGCGCATGAGCGACCGGCTGGAGGCCATCCGGCTGCTGCGCGAACAGGTGGGCGGGCAGGTGCCGATCATGGGCTGGGTGGAGGGGGCGCTGGCCGAGGCCACCGATCTGCGCGGCGTCATGAACATGATGATCGACCTGTCGGTGCGCCCGGAGTGGGTCGAGGCGCTGCTGGAAGTCTGCGTCGAGGTCGAGATCGCCTTCGCGCGGGCGCAGGTGGCAGCCGGCGCGGACCTCATCGGCCTGGGCGACGCCATCGCCTCGCAGATCTCGCCGGCCATGTACCGGCGCTTCGCGCTGCCCTACGAGCAGCGCATCTTCCAGGCCGTCCACGAGATGGGCGCGCTGGCCCGCCTGCACATCTGCGGCAACACGACGCCGATCGTCGGCGCGATGGCCGAGAGCGGCGCGGACCTCATCGACCTGGACTGGATGGTTGACCTGGAGGCTGCGGCGGCGGCCTGCGGCGATCGCGCCGCCCTGTGCGGCAACTTCGACCCGGTGGCGGTGATGCTCCAGGGCAGCCCCGATCAGGTGTACGCGGCCACCCGCCGCTGCCTGCAGGCCGGGGGGCTGCGCAGCTTCAGCGCGGCGGGCTGCGAGATCCCCGATCGCACGCCGCACGCCAACCTGCACGCTCAGACGCGGGCGCTGCGCGACGCCGGGGGCTGATGAAACCAGATCGCCAGCCGCTGCATCTAATGACCGGAGGCTGAGTCGCAAATGCCCGCCCCGGGGACGCACGCCATCACCCTGACCGTTGACGACGCGCTGTGCCGCCGCTGCCGCCGCTGCCTGGCCAATGACGTGTGCCGGGGCAGCGCCTTCCGCGTGCTGGATCGGGACGACAGCCCGTTCGTCGATATGAGCCGCTGCTGGGGCTGCCTGAAGTGCCTCCCCGCCTGCCCCTTCGGCGCGGTGATCCGCCGCGGCGACCCGCCCCCTGCCGGGCCGTAGCCGCCCGCCGCCCCCTGTGATACACTTACCACATTCTGCCGGTAAGGAAACGCGCTGTGACCCGTAAAGTCCTCATCGCCGACGATAACGCCACCAACCGCGAGCTGCTCGAGGACATCCTGGAGCGCTTCAAGTCATCCTATGGGCTGGAAATCCTCAATGCCGCCAACGGCCGGGAAGCCTTTGACCTGTGCATGCGGGAGAAGCCCGATCTGGTGCTGCTGGACCTCATGATGCCGGATATGTCCGGCTATGAGGTGGCCGAGAAGATCAAGGCCAGCCCCGATCTGGCCGGCGTCTACATCATCATGGTCAGCGCCAGGACGCAGGTTGAAGATGGCAGCCGCGCCCTCCACGCCGGCGCTGACGAGTATATCACCAAACCGTTTGACATCCGGCTGGTGCGCGAGCGCGTGCAGGCGATCCTCAAGCTCAAGACGCCGTGATCGGCCCGGCCTGCGCTCTACACCCCCTGCCGGTGGGTGTTTGACTTGCCCTCTGGAGGCCCGCCCGGTGAACCCCGCCGAGTCGCTCACCCCCTGCGCCCTGATCGATCTGGATGCCGTGACCCACAACGTGAGCGCGATCCGGGAGCACATCGGTCCCGGCGTCGCGATGATGGCGGTCGTCAAGGCCAATGCCTACGGCCATGGGGCGCTGCCGGTCGCCCGGACGGCGCTGGCGGCGGGCGCGGCGTGGCTGGCGGTGGCGCGGGTGGATGAGGGGGTGCAGCTCCGGCAGGCCGGCCTCCAGGCCCCGATCCTGGTGATGGGCTACGCTGCCCCCGCCGAAGCCGGCGCCATCGTCCGCTACGGGCTGACCGCTGCGATCTACACATCGGAGAGCGCCGCCGCCCTCTCGGCGCAGGCGCAGGCGGCGGGCCGGGTGATGCCCGTGCACCTGAAGATCGACAGCGGCATGGGGCGGGCGGGTCTGCTGCCCGCCGAGGCCGCCGCCTTCGCGGAGGCGCTGCGCGGCCTGCCCGGCCTTGACCTGGAGGGGGCCTTCACCCACTTCGCCGCC
Organism: Anaerolineae bacterium; assembly: GCA_034435035.1. Lineage (GTDB taxonomy): Bacteria > Chloroflexota > Anaerolineae > Aggregatilineales > UBA3940 > JAHEME01. The sequence goes on from DAOTXW010000072.1 coordinate 7,954, forward strand.
GCCGACTCGGCGGATCCGGCGTTCACGCGCCGCCAGCTGGCCGTCTTTGAGGACGTGCTGGCGGCTCTCCGCGGCGCCGGCCACGCGATCCGCCTGCGCCATGCCGCCAACAGCGCCGCCGCGCTGGAGCTGCCCGCCGCCCACCTGGATGCGGTGCGCGTGGGCATCGCCCTGTACGGCCTGCGCCCCTCGCTGGAGGTGCCCCCGGCGGTGGCGCTGCGCCCCGCCCTCTCGCTGATCACCCGCATCGCCCGCCTGCGGACTCTGCCCGCCGGGGCCAGCATCGGCTACGGGCGCAGCTACGTCGCCCGCGCCCCGATCGCCGCCGCGCTGACCCCGCTGGGCTACGGCGACGGCTATCCGCGGGCGCTCTCCAATGCCGGCGAGATGCTGGTGCGCGGACAGCGGGCGCGGGTGGTGGGCCGCGTCTCCATGGATCAGACCGTGCTGGACGTGACCCGCATCCCCGGCGCCGCGGAAGGCGACGAAGTCGTCGTGATCGGCGCCCAGGGGGATGACCGGCTGACCGCCGAGGAAGTCGCGGCGGCGGCGGGGACGATCAACTACGAGATCGTCACGGGCCTGATGCCGCGCCTGCCGCGGGTGTATGTGCAGGGCGGGCGCGTGATCGAAGTCTCCCGGCTGGCCGAACCCTGATCGGCGCTTAAGCCTTCCTTAACTGGATATCCTATCACCCTTAACCCGATCCCCCATCGCGCTTAACCTGCGGCCGGTATGTTCAGCATGTGCGCCTGAGCGGGCTGCTCAGGCGATCTGCGGCATGAAAGGACTGCATGCATGCTGAATATGTCCCGTCCGCTGGCCAGTATGCGGCGCATGATCCGGCTGCCGGCCCGCCCCGGCCTGGAGGCCCCGGCGTGGCCGCTGGCCCGCCCGCGGGCGTCCCGGCTGGTGCTCACCCGGATCGAGATCGGGCTGCCGGGGCTGCCCGGCGCGTTTGACGGATACCGGATCGCCCATCTCAGCGATCTGCACTTCGGCCCCGCGCTGGCCCTGAACAATATCCGCCGCGCTCTGGAGATCGCCCACGAGCTGCACACTGACCTGATGGTCATCACCGGCGACTTTGTGACCAGCCGTCTGGACCAGGACCTGCTGCCCCGGGCGCTGCGCCGGCTGCGCGCCCGCGACGGCGTGTGGGCGGTGCTGGGCAACCACGATCACGCAACGGATGCGCCGGGCCTGCGGCGCATCCTTCAGGCGCACGGGGTCCGCGAACTGTGCAATACAGCGGCCTGCCTCGACCGCGGCGGTCAGGCGTTGTGGCTGGCCGGGGTGGATGATATTCTGGCGCAGCAGCATGATCTGACGGCAGCGCTGGCCGGCGTGCCCGACGGCGCGACGACAGTGCTGCTGGCCCACGAGCCGGACTTCGCCGATGAGGTGGCGGCGACCGGCCGGGTGGCGCTCCAGCTCTCCGGGCATACGCACGGCGGGCTGGTGCGCCTGCCCGACAGCGCGCCGATCCTCCCCGGTCTGCTGCGCATGGCGCGAAAGTATCCGCGTGGATTGTACCGGGTGGGGCAGATGTCGCTGTTCACCAACACCGGCATCGGCCACGGCTCGATTCCCCGCTTCCACGTCCTGCCCGAAGTGGCCGAGATCACCCTGCGGGCAGCCTGAAAAAGCACGCAGCCCCTCGTTTCGAGGGGCTGCGCCGGACGGCCAGTCTATTCAGTTCAGTTCAGGCTGTTCCCGCCATCCAGGCAGATGACGGCGGTCGCCTGCGGGCCTTTGGGCGAGTCCTCGATGGCGAACTCCACCCGCTGCCCCTCATCGAGGTTGCGGAATCCCTCGCCGACGATGGCCGAAAAGTGGACGAACACATCCTTCTCGGCGCTGCCGTCGGGCCCGATGAACCCGTACCCCTTGCGGCGACTGAACCACTTCACAGTCCCGGTCAGTCTTTCCTGCATTGTTTGACGCCTCCTTTTCCTCAGCACGGCAGGGGATCGGGGAGGAAGCAAAGCGCGCAGAGCCGTCCGGCCCTGCGGCACGCTCCCGGTCCTTGATCGCCTGCAGCGCAGAGACCATACCATATCCGCCCCGGAGTGTCAACGGGGGGCACGCAAGGCGCTCCGGAGGGCGATAGGGGGGCCGGGGAGGCCGCTAATCGTCCGGCCACGCCCCGATCGGCACCGCGATGCCCTGTGCCGCCAGTTCGTGATCCAGAATCGTCAGGGCCTGCCCGGTGAAGTGATCGTAGGCCAGCATCTCGGCGCGGGCAGCCGGCGCAGCGGCGTCAGGCGGGGCCGCCAGCCGGTGACGATCCGCCACCGGCCAGCCCCACAGCCATTTGAGCGTCGGCAGCGCCCCGGCTGCCGGGACGTGATCCGACCCGACCCGCCAGCCGTATCCCTCGCCGATCAGATCGATCTTGATGATCGTATCGGCGGTCAGCGGGCGGGCGGCCAGCAGGCGCAGATCGACGCGCACCGCGCCGCCGGGGGCGGGGCGGCCCGCCGGATCGATCCCGGCGCGGCTCAGCGCCATCTGCCCGCCCAGCGCCACATACCGCTCCCCCGGATCGGGCGGCGGCAGGCGCAGCGATGCGTCCAGCGGGACGCCCCACGGCCCCAGCCGGGGCGCGCTCAGGGCGGCCGTCTGCGGCCCTGGCGCGGTGATCGGCAGGCGGTCGGTGCGCGGCGTCCCCTGCGCGTCGATCCGGTGCACGTAGGACAGCCGCGCCGCCTCCGTATCGGCCCCGGTAATGCGCGATCCATCGCTCAGAAAGACCCGCAGCGGGTGAGCGGTCGGCGCGGGCCAGCGGGCAGGCGCGACGGTCACCTCACTCAGCGCGGCGAAATCGAAGCGCCCGGCGGCGCTCAGCGGCTCCGGCGAGCCGTCGGCGGCGCGGGTGTAAGCCGAGGCCAGCACCCGGTACGTGTCCTCCGGGCTGGGCGAGCCGTAAGGCGGCATCCCGATCACGTGCCGCGTGATGACGACCTCGCCGGGCCGCATCCGGGCGGTGGGCAGCGCCACGTCCTGATTGGAGATCGACAGGGCGGGGTTGATCAGCCGCACCGAACCGACGACCTCCTCCGGCAGAGGCTGCTCCAGCCGCCAGGCCACGCGCACCTCGAACACGTCGCCCACGGCGGGCTGCCCGACGATCCGGTAGCCCAGCACCGTCAGCCCGCGGTCGAAGCGGTACGGGGCGGGCAGCGCGGTGAAGCCCGCTGGCAGATCGCGCCGCGGCCTTTGCGCCACTTGCCAGCCGCCCTCAACCGGTTCGTAGAAGTAGGGCGCGGACTCAAACTCGGCGGGGTAGAAGCTGGTGATCAGCACCGGGCGCCGGGGCAGCGCCTCGCCGATCCGGCGCAGCCAGGTGCGGGCCAGCGGCTCCGCGCCGTCCGGGTAGACGTAGATCACGGCCACATCGGGCCGCTGCCCTTCGATCCACTGGAGCGCCAGCAGCGGGGTGGCGCGGTGCCACGAGGCCAGGATGGCGGCGCCCGGCGGGGCGCCCCCCAGCAGCGCCTCCGCCTCAGCCCGCGTCGAGTCGTCGCGGGCCAGCCAGACGAAGCTCGGCCACTGGGCCGCGCCGTGGACCAGCGCGGCGGTGATCAGCAGGGCGGGCAGGGTCAGCCGGAGGGGCCGCGGCAGCCCGCCGATCCCGGCGCCGGCGGCGATCGCCAGCAGGACATAGGCCGGGATCAGGTATTCGACTGTCTGCGGGGCACGGTAGGTCATGGTGACGGCGCTGTGCAGCAGGGCCGCGCCGGCCAGCATCAGCAGCGCCCGCCAGCCGCGCCGGCCAGCCAGCCCGGCGATCCCGGCCGCCAGCGCCAGCAGGATCGGCAGGCCCCACTCCAGCCGCAGGATGTCCAGCCAGGTGCGCGCCCGGTCGGCCAGCTCCACCGGCGTGCGGAAGGCGAGCAGGTCGCCGGCGAAGCCCCGCGCCAGGACGTGATTCCAGAAGCCGCGCCAGGTGGCGATGTCGGCCGGGGCCAGCGGGGCGCCCATCGCGCCGCGCAGCGGCAGGTACAGCCAGGGCAGGAAGCCCAGCGCCAGCGCCGCCAGCGGGATCGGCCAGCGGCGCGGCGCGGCGATCAGCGTCCGGTCGGTCAGCAGCAGGTACAGGCCGAAGAACGGCGCGGCGAACGCCAGCGAAGGATGGTGCGCCGCGCCCAGCCCCAGGGCCAGCGCGAACCCGGCCAGCCGCGGCTCCACCCGCCGGGAGCGATCCGGCGGGGCGGCCCGCAGGCTCAGGCGCTCGACGCACAGCGCGGTGAACAGGGCCATCAGCGGGCGGATGCTCGCCTGCGTGGCGGTGGCCCAGACGCTGGCCGCCGCCGCCAGAGACGCTGCCGCCGCCAGCCCGCCCCAGCCGCCGCCGCCCAGCCGCCGCGCGGCTCGCCCGGCCAGCATCACCGCCAGGGCCATCGCCACCGCCGAGAACCGGTTGACCCCGCGGGCCGGGTCGGCGGGGGTCAGGTGAGTGAACAGCCAGCCGAGCAGCGTGTACAGGGGGTAGCCCGGCGGGTGCGCGATGCCCAGCCGCGCCGCCGCCAGCTGGAACTCGCCGGCGTCGGCGGGCAGCAGACCCGGCGCACCGGTGACCCAGTACAGGGCCAGCGCGGCCAGAAAGACCACGCCGTCGGCCAGCCGGGGCGGGGGGGACGGCCAGCGCCGCCCGGCCTCCGCCAGCGCCGCCGCCGCGCCGACCCAGACGGCGGCCAGCGGATCGTAAAACGGGTACAGGATGTAGCCCCACAGGATCAGAGAGGGCCACGGGAGGGCCGGCCCCCGGGCGATCATGGCGGCCCCCAGCGCCAGCCCGGCGATCCCGCCGGCCAGCGATCCGGCGGGCCAGGCGATCTGCCCTCCGGCCTCGGCCAGGGCGCGGCTCAGGAACAGGACCGGCGCGAGCGCGGCCAGCCGCTCGGGCCAGCTCATGCGGGCGATGCGTGTCAGCATGGCAGAAGCATAACCCCGATGCGCTCAACCGGAAAGCGCACCGGGGCAGAAAGGCGGCCCGCCCGGAGGCGTGAAATCGGCCCCGCGGCTAATTCAGGCCAAAGTGCAGGCCGGCGATCTGGCTGGCCAGGTCCTTCTGGCACGGATCGCAGTACAGTTCGCCGCTGGCCAGCTCCTCCTGCGCGTAGATTAGCGCCTGCTCCGGCGTGCCGGTCACGCGCAGGGCGCAGATGTTCTGGCAGTACGTCTGCCCCCGATGCAGCAGCGTGCCGGGGCGCCCGCGGCGCGGCGCGTCCACCAGCGATCCGAAGACATGGGCCACCATGTGGCGCAGCGCCAGCCGGCGCAGCTCCGGGCTTTCGATGCCGGCGAAAGCGTGCGTGGAGATCAGCGCCAGCAGGCCGCGGCGCGTCATGCCCAGGGCGTTGGGGGTAGCCGCCGGGCGCCCCGCGCCGCCGCCGACATCGTCCAGCAGAGTCAACTCGGTCATGGCCAGATCGAAGTGCGGGCTGGTGGCCTGCCACGGCTCCTGGATGACCGTCTCCAGATAGCGGGAGCCGATCAGCTGGCCCGTGCCGGGGTCGAGGCTCTGCCGGACGTACCAGGTGACATTGGCATAGGGCGCCTGCGCGGGCAGGTTGGGGATCGCCCATGAGCCGAAGATGCGCACCACCGGCAGCGGGTCGAACTGGCCGGGGCGCTCCCCGAACTGGCGCCGCAGCAGCGCGTAGATGTCCTCCACGGCGCGGATCATCACCTGAGCGTCATCCTCTGAGACGCCTGGCGTCCAGCTCATGGAAATGAAGGTTCGCTGCATGGCGCATCCTCCTTCTCTTTTCAGTCTATCACGTCCGGCAGGGGGGCCGCAATCAGCGCCGGACGCGGCAGGGGCGCGGCGCGATGCGCCGGGCCTCACCGCCGCGCCCCTGCGGGCCGTCGATTCCCTGCCGTGCGGCGCGGGTCTACTCCGGCGGGCGGTCGGCCTCCGGGCCGGTGCGGGGGCGCTCAGGGCGCACTGGCCCGCCGCCGAAGAACTGCCGCGCGATCAGCAGCAGCCCGCCGGCGATCAGCACCACCGGCACCACCACCTGAAAGACCCCCGATCCCATGAAGAAGCCGAAGCCAATCAGCGACATGATGCCGCCGGGGATCAGCGCCCACCAGTTGCGCGGGTTGCGCAGGTAGACGAACAGGAACGGCGCGGCGATGGCGAACATGATGTAGGCCGGGATCAGCAGGTCGTTCAGCACCCGCAGGCCGATCAGCCCGATCATCGTGCCGATGGCGGCCATGACATAGGCCGGGATGAGCGCCCACCAGTTCTCGGTGTTGCGCACATAGACGACCAGAAACGGCAGGCCGATCGCGTACAGCACATAGCTGGCGATCCACTCGCCGCGCAGCAGGTTGAGGGTGGCGATCACGATCAGGCCGGCCACCGCCCACAGCACATAGGCGGGGATCTGCAGCCACCAGTTATTCCGGTCGCTCAGAAAGACGCCGTAGACCAGCACGCCGGCCAGCGCCAGCGCGGCGGCCCACATCAGGCCGCTGACCCACGGCACGAAGTTGTCCAGCAGGGTGAAAAGGCCCAGGAGGATGAGAAGTCCCCCGACAATGGCTGCCGGGCGGGCGCTCAGGCTGCGCGGGCCGGGTGTGGATTCCATAAGAAGGCTCCTTTGCAGGTGGTTGGCGTGTATTCTGGAATCCCTGTACGCGCCGGGGGCGCGGCGGTTGCGCGGCGGGGGATTTTCCTCAGCGGGCGGCAGCACCCTTCGGGCGGCGCCCTCAATGGATGGCGGCGCGGATGGCCCGCGCCAGCCCGGCGGCCTCCGGGGTGTGAGCGTCTTCCGGGCGCCGCGGGCGCGGCAGATCGACCCGGAACTCGGCTTCCAGGCGGCCTGGCCGCGGGCTGAGCACCAGCACGCGGTCGGCCAGCAGGATGGCTTCAGCGATGGAGTGGGTGACCATCAGCACGGTGCGGCAGCGGGCCTGCCAGATCTGCAGCAGCTCCTCGCCCAGCTGCTCGCGGGTCAGGGCGTCCAGCGCCCCGAACGGCTCATCCAGCAGCAGGACCGCCGGCTCGCCGACCAGCGCGCGCGCCAGCGCCACCCGCTGCGCCATCCCGCCCGACAGACCCGCCGGGTGGGCGCCCTCGAAGCCGGCCAGGCCCACCCCCGCCAGCTGCTCACGGGCTGCCGCCTCGCGTTCGGCGCGGCCCATGCCGGCCAGCTCCAGCGGCAGCCAGACGTTCTCCAGCACCGTCCGCCACGGCATCAAATTGGCGTTCTGAAAGACGATCCCGATGCCGCGCTGCGGCCCGGCGACGGGCTGTCCGCCGAAGGTCACCCGCCCCCCGGTGGGGATCAGCAGCCCGGCCAGGATGTGCAGCAGCGTGCTCTTGCCGCAGCCCGATGGCCCCACCAGGCATACGAACTCGTCACGGCCCAGCGCCAGACTGACCTCCTCCAGCGCGACCAGCGGCCCCTCGCTGGTGGCATAGCGGTGGCTGATCCGGTCGGCGGCCAGCACAGCGGGCGGGGTCATGGCGCGGCCCTACGGCAGAAAGTCATTGGTGTAGGCTGCCTCCACATCCAGCGGAGCCGCCAGCAGGCCGGTCGCCAGCAGCGTATCGTGCATCGCCTGCCACGCGGCGGCGCTGCTGTGGCCGGGCGGATCGCCGCGCCACAGCTCAATCGAGCGGGCCAGCACAGCCTTCTGGGTTGACTCGATCTGCGGGTCGGCCAGCCCTTCAACGTACTTCTGGCTGATCGTGTACGCCTCGTCGGGGTGGTCGAGGGTGTAGGTCAGCGCCTCGCTGAAGGCGGCTGCCAGGGCCCGCACCTGATCCGGGCGCCCGGCCAGGTCCGCCTCGCTGACCGCCAGCCCGTTGCTGACCAGATCGACCACATCGGCCACGTAGATCAGGTTCACCGCGGCGCCGGCGGCTTCGAGCTGCACCGGCTCGTTGCTGGCATAGACCACCACCGCATCGACGCGGTTGGCCAGCAGCGTTTCCACCTGAGTGAAGCCGGTGGCCTGCAGATCGATATCGGCCTCGGTCAGGCCGCCGGCGGCCAGCAGCGCCGCCAGCCCGATGTAGCTCGCGCCCTCCCGCATCGGCACGCCAACGCTGTGCCCGGCCAGATCGGCGGGGCGGGTGATGCCCAGCTCGGCCCGCGAAGCCACCGCGACCGGGAAGCGCTGATACCAGGCGAACACATAGCGCACCGGCACATCCTGAGCGCGCGCCAGCAGCACCTGCTCACCGCTGACCACCGCTACCCTCATCCGGCCGGGGGCGGGCGCGCCGCCCACCAGCCGGATGGAGTCGCTTTCGGGCTGGTGCGTGAGGGTCACGTCCAGCCCACGGGCGCTGAAAAACCCCCTGTCGAGGCCCACATAGAACGGTGCAAACTGCACATCAGGCCGGAAGGCCAGGTACAGGTCCACCGGCAGGGCTGCCGGCTCCGGTGTGGAAGCCGCCGGCGCCGCGGTGCAGGCCGCCAGCAGCGCCAGCGCTGCCAGCGCCAGCAGGATCAGGCCGGATCGTGGTGACATGCCAATCTCCCCTGAAAAGTGCGGATCAACGAGGCGGCGCAGCGCCGATCAGCCGTCGGTGCGGAGGTCGATCAATTCAATCCGCGCCTCGCCGCCCTCGGCCATCACTTCGAGCACGAACCCGACTCCGCGAGCGTAGTACTTGTGCTCGACGACACCGGGTTCCAGCGGCGTCCAGTCCCTGGTTTGCAGCACATCCTCATACGAGCCATACGGCACGGTCACGGATTCCGTCAGGCTGAGCACTTCGCCCATGTCCTCGGCCACCCCGGCGTAGTATTCCTGCCGGTAAGTATCGCCCACCTGCGGATCGGCCAGCATCACGATGCCCGGCTGCGCGCCATCCACGCCGGCTTCCCATGATCCTTCGGTGCTGACCAGCTCGCCGTTTTCGTAGGTCCTGGAGTCCTCGCCGAAGTACCAGACAGCCCCAGCGACATCCTGCGCGTACCAGTCGTAGGTATCTTCGATCACTTCCCCATCCACGGAGACAGTATCCCGGACGACGACACATTCCACGCCCAGGATGCGCCGCGTCTCCCCGGTGACGGTGACCTCAATGTGCTCCAGCTCGCCGTCCGAGCGGCCCTCGTAGACGAAGGTGGTGCCCGGAGTCAGCGGCAGGTACGGGTTGTCGATGATGGTCACGAACCGCGTCGGGTCGATGCGCGGGGCATACGCTTCCCCTGCCGGGGAGGGGCGGGTGCAGGCCGCCAGCAGCGCGAGCGCTGCTGGCACCAGCAGGATCAGAGTCAGGTCGGATCGTCGTGACACCATGCCCTCCCCTCGTTGTGTCGGGTCTTGCCGCCGCGGGTCAGCGGCGCCGCCAGCGCAGGGCGCGGCGCTCGATCAGCGAGACGGCCCCGTACAGGGACAGCGCCAGCGCCACCAGCGCCAGCACGCCCACGAACATGCGGGCCGTATCGTACTGGCCGTCCGCGATGCTGATCATCACCCCCAGCCCCGCGTTGGCCCCGGCGAACTCGCCCACCACCGCGCCGATCACCGACAGCGTCGCCCCGACCTTCAGGCCGGCCAGCAGGACGGGCAGGGCGGCGGGCACTTCCAGCAGTGCGAACATCTGCCAGCGGGTGGCGTGCAGCGAGCGCATCAGGTCACGCAGGTCGGCGGGGACGCTGCGCACGCCGGCGATGGTGTTGACCAGGATGGGGAAGAACACGATCAGGGCGCTGATCAGCACCTTGCTCAGCAGCCCCTGCCCGAACCAGATCACCAGCAGCGGGGCGATGGCGATGATCGGCACCGCCTGTGAGGCCACCAGATACGGGGAAAGGGCGCGTTCCAGCGTGGCGGACCGGGCCAGCGCGTAGCCCAGCACAGTCGCGACGACCACGCCCAGCGTCAGCCCGCCCAGCACCTCGATCAGCGTCACCGCGCTGTGGCGCAGGAGCGTGCCATCGGCCAGCACGGTCAGCAGACGGGCCGCCACGCGGCGCGGCCCCGGCAGGATGAAGGCCGGGTAGTCGCCCAGCAGCACCAGCGCCTCCCAGCTCAGCAGGAACAGCGCCAGCACCCCGGCGGGCAGCCAGTGGCGAGCACGCAGACGGCGCGCGCTGCGCCGGGCGGCTGACAGGGTAGCAGAAGGCTGGGTCAGCGGTAGCTGCATCGTCGATTGCCCCCGGAACTCCGGCGGACGCGATCGGGGCAGGGGCGGCATGCTGCTGGCATGAGTGACCCCGAAGCGCAGGCGGGCGTTGCATGAACGCTCGCAGGCTTCGGGGCGCGGCAGCACAGCAGGCAGGGCCGGCACGCGCAGGGTTAAGGCTCCATGCGCCTGCTGCTCAGCGTATAACCTTCTTGCATCCGGACTGTCACCGTCGGCCCCGGGATCGCACCGGAGTCCACCGGGCGCTGACGCACCGCGGGTCGTGGGCTGTGGCGGGCAGGCCGGGCGGCCGCGAGCCATCTACCACCGGTGGGGACTTGCACCCCGCCCCGAAGGTATTTACCTGCTCTGATTATAGTAGGGCGGCGCGGGGGCTGTCAATGATCGCGGGCGTCGGGCAGGGGCGCCTGACGCGGCGCGTCCCTGCCCGCCTGCCGGCAGGAATCAGCAGGGGGCGCGGACCGCTGCGCCCCCTGCTGCGCTCAGGCTGGCTGCCCTGGCCAATCAGGCCGGGCCGGCCGGGTCTTCGGCTTTGGGGTTCATGCCGCGGCTGATGAGGCCGGTGCTCTTGAAGATCACCCGTTCGCAGATGTTGGTGACCCGGTCGCCGATCCGCTCAAGGTTGTGGCCGGCCCACAGCAGGTACATGCCCTGCTCCACCGGCATCTCGGTTTCGCACATCTTGCCGGCTACCGTGTCGAACAGCATCCGGTACAGTTTGTCCGCCCGGTCGTCCATGCGCGCCGTTTCAGCCGCGCGTTCGGCGTTCTCAGCCAGAAAGTCATCCATCGACCGGCGCAGCATCAGCCGGACATGGTCGGCCAGATCGCTCAGGGGCGTCGGGATGGCGACCGAGGCGTTGGTCTCATCGCGCAGGATGGTGCGGGCGATCCCTTCGGCGTGGTCGCCCATGCGCTCCAGCTCGTTGCAGACGATCAGGCTGGCCACCAGGGAGCGCAGGTCGTGAGCCATCGGCTGCTGGAGCGCCAGCTGGGAGGTGACGCTGTGCTCGACTTTGTAGCGCAGGTCATTGATCACCTGATCGTCATTGACCACCGACTGGGCCAGCGACAGATCGTGCGTTTTTAGCGCTGTGAAGGCGCGCTCGATGGCCTGATCGACCAGGGATCCCATCCGCACAATATCGTCACGGATCGTCAGCAGTTCGCGGTCAAAGACGCTTCGAATGTTGGGTGTCGTCATGATCATCTCCGGCATGTTAAGACCTGGACGCAATGATAGCACACAGCCCGATTTATTGACGAATCAGCTCAAACTCATCCAAAGCGCCCGGAGATGTAGTCCTCAGTCTCCTGCAGGGATGGAGTGGTGAAGATCTGCTCGGTGGGGCCGTACTCCACCAGCAGGCCGATGCGCGCATCCGGGTTGTCCCGATCCAGCGACATGAAGGCGGTCATATCCGAGACGCGAGCGGCCTGCTGCATATTGTGGGTGACGATGACGATCGTGTAGTTTTCCTTCAGCTCGACCATCAGCTCCTCGATGCGCAGGGTGGCGATCGGGTCGAGCGCCGAGCACGGCTCATCCATCAGGATGACTTCCGGCTCGACGGCCAGCGCGCGCGCGATGCACAGCCGCTGCTGCTGTCCGCCGGAGAGCGCCAGCCCGCTTTCCTTGAGCTTGTCCTTGACCTCATCCCACAGCGCGGCCTTCTGCAGGGCGGTGAACACGATCTCATCCATGTCGCCCTTGATGCCGTTGACGCGCGGGCCGAAGGCCACGTTTTCGTAGATGCTCTTGGGGAACGGGTTGGGCTTCTGGAAGACCATCCCCACCCGCCGCCGCACTGCCACCGGATCGACGCCCGGCGCATAGATGTCATGCCCATCGAACAGCACCTGCCCTTCCACCCGGGCGTTGGGGATCAGCTCGTTCATGCGGTTGAAGCAGCGCAGCAGCGTGCTCTTGCCGCAGCCCGACGGCCCGATGATGGCCGTGATCCGGTTCCGCTGGATGTCCAGGTCGATATCTCGCACCGCCAGTTTGGAGCCGTAGAAGGTGCTCAACTGGCGTGCAGAGAAGACATAGTCCTGCTCGTCGGCGGGCGTTTCAGTCATGTTCATGGATGTCTCATGGGTTGTCCGGTTTACCATTTTGTCTGGAACCTGTTGCGGAGGTAGACGGCCAGGGCATTCAGGGACAGCAGGATGATCAGCAGCACCAGGATGGCCGCGCCGGCCAGATGCACGTGATAGTCTTCCTGTGGAAGCTGCACCCAGTTGAAGATCTGGATCGGCATGACGGTGAACTGATCCCAGACCGATTCGGGCAGGAAGGGCACGTAGACATAAGCGCCCAGGATGATCAGCGGCGCGGCCTCGCCCATCGCGCGGCTCAGCGCCAGGATCATCCCGGTCAGGATGCCGGGCAGGGCGGGCGGCAGCACCTGATGCCAGACCGCCTGCCAGCGCGTCGCGCCCAGGCCGAAGGCCGCCTCGCGGATTGAGGGCGGCACCGCGCGGATAGCCTCACGGGAGGCGATGATCACGATCGGCAGGATCAGCAGGGTCATCGTCAGCGCCCCGGCCAGCAGGGTCTTTTCAAAGGGGAGCTGTACCGGCAGGCCGAAGATGTCGAAGCGCACGCCGCCGCGCTCGCCCAGCGTCCAGCCCAGCCGGTCCACCAGGTTAAAGGGCAGGTAGTACGGGTTGCCGCCGATGTAGATGGTCTGGCCGGTCAGCACCTTCATCAGGAAGCCGCTGGGCTGTAGCAGCCCGTAGAAGCGGGCGAACACCGCCAGCCCCAGCATGCCGTACACGATCGACGGCACCCCGGCCAGATTGGAGATGTTCACCTGGAGCAGGTTGGTGATCCAGTGGCGCGGTGCGTACTCCTCCAGATAGACAGCCGACCCGACGCCCAGCGGGAAGCTGAGCAGGGCGGTCATCGTCAGGATCACCACGCTGCCCACGATGGCCGACTTCATGCCGGCCTCCTCCGGGTTGCGCGAGTGGTAGTTGGTGAACAGCGTGGGGGTGATCCACGCGCCGCCCTCAACCACCACATCGACCAGCAGGGCCACCAGCACCACCAGCCCGATCAGGGTCGAGATCAGCAGCACCACATGGAAGATCGCGCCGATGCGCTGGCGGCGGGTCAGCCCGGAGTCACTTAACGGCATGGCGTAGGGGGCTTCGGTGATCGCTGCCATCATTCATACTCCTCACGGAAGCGCCGCATGATGAAGTTGCTGACGAGGTTCATGATGAAGGTGAGCACAAACAGCGTCCCCCCGACGGCGAAGATGGTCTGGCTGCTCAGGGAGCCGACCGGGTTGTCGCCGAAGGATACCTGCACGATGAAAGCGGTCATGGTCTGGATGCTGCGAAACGGGTTCAGCGTCAGGCGCGGCGTCGAGCCGGCGGCGATCGCCACGATCATCGTCTCGCCGATGGCGCGGGAGATGGCCAGGATGAAGCCGGCCAGGATGCCGCTGAGCGCCGCCGGGACGACAACCCGGGTGGAAACCTCGAACTTGTTGGCCCCCAGCCCGAAGGCTCCCTCCCGCAGCGACTGCGGTACGGCCCGCATGGCGTCCTCGCTGACGGAGGCCACCAGCGGGATGATCATCACCCCCAGCACAATTGAGGCGCTGGTGGCATTGAAGAAGTCTACCCGCACCAGCTCGCGGCCCGCCGTCGCGTTCAGCCAGTCGAACAGCGACCGGAGCAAAGGCGTGATCAGCGTGATAGCGAAGTAGCCGTAGACCACGCTGGGCACGCCGGCCAGGATCTCCAGGAGCGGCTTGATGACGCTGCGCACCCGCGGATGCGCATACTCGCTCAGGTAGATTGCGGCTCCCAGCCCACTGGGCAGCGCGATCAGCGCCGACAGGCCCGCGATCAGGAAGGTTCCGGTGATCAGCGGCAGCACCCCGAAGTTCTCGGCCACGACCGGCTCAGCCAGCGGCCGCCAGGTTGCCCCGGTCAGGAACTGCCACATCTTCACTTCCGGATGCAGGAAGAACCCGATCGCCTCGCTGAACAGCGACACGATAATCCCCAGGGTCGTCAGGATGGAGATCGCCGTGCACAGGTACAGCAGCGTCTGGATCGTCCCTTCGCGCAGGTTGCGCCAGAAACGCTCGTCGAACCGCTTGTGGAGCGGCAGGGCCGGGATCATCGCCCGGGCCGGGATCACACTCTGGGAGAGGTCAGTCATAAGAACCTCAACTGTGATGGGCAGACTTACCCCACCTATTGTAAACAGGGCGCTGTTAAGCGGGTGTTAAAACTACAGGGGCACGAGCGCCTCCGTGCCCCTGTAATTCGGTGAAACCGGGAACTTATTCGGTCAGCGCAGCCTTACGGCAGATACTCGCTCACGAGCTCCAGGCCTGCTTCCAGCGTGCCGGCGGGCGGCAGGCTGTAGCCCACATCGCTCATGACCAGCTCAGCGCCTTCTTCCAGGTAGTACTGCACGAAGGCGGCCACCTGCGGCTTCTCGGCCATGCTGGCGTTGTTGGGGTAGATGAACAGCGGGCGGCTCAGCGGGTTGTAGCTGCCACCCTCGACGGTCTCGGCGCTCGGCACGACGCACTCGCCTTCCTTGTTCTGGATGGCAACCGCGCGCACCGCGTCCTGGTTGTTCACATAGTAAGCGAAGCCGAAGAACCCGAGGGAGTACAGTTCATTGCTCACACCCTGCTCCAGCACGTTGTCATCGCTGCTGGGCGTGGTGTTGTCATCCTGACGGAGGTCGGTCGTGGCCTCGTCGGCCTTCTCCAGGACCTCGATCATGTAGTCGCGGGTGCCGGAGTCGGGGTCGGGGATGAAGAACAGGATCGGCTCGTCCGGCCAGGAGGGATCGATGTCCGACCAGTTGGTGGCCGTGCTGTTGACGCCCAGGAGCTGCACGAGCTGATCGATGCTCAGGCACTCTACCCAGTCATTCTCCGGGTTGACGACAACGGTCAGGCCGTCTACCGCCACCTGCAGCTCGGTGTACTCGATGCCGTTCTGCGCGCAGATAGCGGCTTCTTCATCCTTGATCGGGCGCGACGCATCGCTGATGTCGGTCTCGCCGTTGCAGAACTTCTCGAAGCCGCCGCCGGTGCCGGACAGGCCGACCGACACGCGGACATCGGGGTAGATCGCCGCGAACTCTTCAGCCACCGCGACGGTGATCGGGTAGACCGTGCTCGACCCATCGACCACGACATCACCCTCAAACATCATCATTTCTTCGGTTGGCTCCTCGGTCGCGGCAGGCTCCTCGGTCGCGGCGGGCTCCTCAGCGGCGGGCTCCTCAGCGGCAGGCTCCTCGGCGGCGGGTTCCTCGGCGGCGGGCGCCTCGGTCGCCGGGGCTTCACCGGCGCAGGCGGCCAGCGCGAAGATCGCCAGGCCCAGCAGCGCCGCCAGCACAAAACGCTTTACCATCTGCATGTCCTTTTCTCCTCTTGAGACTCAACGGATTGTGTCCAGCATGCAGAACTCTAGCCCCGGCCAGTTAAGAGCCGATTAGCTGGCTGTTAAGAGAAGTTTAAGGGGCCGGATCGGGGCGGGGCGCCCAGACGATGCGCGGCGCGCCGTCTGCCAGCCGCTCCAGCGGGGCGACCTGCGCGTTCACGTCCGGGCTGATCTCGGCCAGCAGGTAGAGCGCCCACGGGTCGGCATCCGCCTCCGGGTAGAGGGTGTAGATCGCGCCGTCCCGGTAGGGCGCGTAGGTGAACAGCCGGGCGCGGGCCGGGTCGGGCGGGGAAGTTGGCCACGGCGGGGCGCGCCCGATCTCGGCGCGGCTGAAGGTCTGGCTCTGGCCGCTGGCGGCCTCGGCCAGCAGATCGAGCAGCACATACGGCCCACCGAGCCAGACGGCGCTGACCACCGCGCCGCCCGCCGGGGCCGGCAGGCTGGCGGCCTCGCCGGAGGCCAGGTCGAGCACCCGCGCCGCGCCGCCTGCCGTGTACAGCAGGCGCGTCCCGTCCGGGGAGATCGCCCCCCCGGCGAGGTCGGCATCCTCCGGGGGGCTGATCCGCGCCGCCGTCCCCGCCGCCGGGTCGATGGCGTACAGGCCCTGCCCGGAGCCGTCGCGGGCGGCAGCGGCGGCGATCACCGTCCCGTCCGGCGTGACGGCCAGCGGCTGCGGCGGCAGGATGTCCGGTGCCGAGTCGCGGTCGGCCAGCCGGATCGGCTCGCCGCCCCCCGCCGGCGCGGATTCCAGCTGCCAGTCGGCGGCATCCGGCAGGCCGCCCTCCACCTGGACGAAGATCACCCGCTCGGCCTCGCCGGCCAGCAGCAGGGCGATGATCCGGTAGCCGGGCGCCGGCGGCGCCACCAGCCGGGCCTCGCCGTCACGCAGGCGCCAGACGGCAACCCCGCGCTGCGTCTGTCCCGCATCGGCCCACACCAGATAGGCCAGCGCCGACCCGTCAGCGGCGGCGGTCACGTCACTGGCCTGCTGGCCCGCGTTCAGCGGCAGGCCCACGCGGCGCTCGCTGAACCCGGGGACGACCTCCAGCAGCGCATCGGCGGGGCCGTCGGCGGCGATCCAGATGGCCGTTGGATCGAGGGCCGGGGGCGGCGTGGGCGAAAGCGTCGGCGCGGCGGTCGGCGCGGTCGCCAGCGGCGCGGTCGGCGCCGGCGCGGG
>DAOTXW010000073.1:0-5582 GCA_034435035.1 Anaerolineae bacterium
CCGGCGGCCACCCCGCAGCCGTAGGGTTTCGCGGCGCCTGGGACGCCGCGGCCTTTTCAGGCCTTGCAGTCTATGCCCACCGTCAGGCAGGCCGTCTGCCCTGCCGATGGGGGATGTGCTGCCGCCCGATGACTGCCGGTGGCGCGGAAACGATCCGGTTACTGACAGCCGGTCAGCGGCTCCTGCTGACCCGCTGCGCCCATTGGCGCTGACTGCTTACACCACATCGAGTGAGGAGAAACGACTGCATGCAAGCAATGGGAGTCAACACATTCGAATGGGCCATGGTGCTGGCGGTTCTGGGCACCGCCATTGTGGCCCTGGTTTATGCCGGTCTGCTGGCCCGGCAGATTCTCGCCTACCCGAAGGGTGACGAGAAGATGCAGCAGATCTGGGGGGACATCAAGGCGGGCGCTAACGCCTACCTGAACACCCAGTTTCGCGCGATCATCGTCCTGATCGTCCTGCTGACGATCGCCATGTTCTTCAGCGTGTACATCGTGCGGCCTACCCCGGAAGCCGTCGAACTGATCGAGGGCTGGGGAGGCACCGCAGCCACTGCCCGAACCGTGGTCGCCGTCGCGCGGGCCGCCGCCTTCCTGATGGGCGCCAGCTTCTCGCTGATGGTCGGGCGGCTGGGCATGAATATGGCCGTGGAAGGCAATGTGCGCGTGGCCGCGGCGGCCAACACCAGCTACCGCGAGGCGATCAAGGTCGCCTACCGCTCCGGCACGATCACCGGCATGCTCACCGACGGCCTCGGCCTGCTGGGCGGGACGCTGATCTTCATCATCTTCGGCAAGGCCAGCCCGGATGTGCTGCTCGGCTTCGGCTTCGGCGGCACGCTGCTGGCCCTGTTTATGCGCGTGGGCGGCGGCATCTTCACCAAAGCCGCCGATGTCGGCGCCGACCTGGTGGGCAAAGTCGAGGCCGGCATGGAGGAGGACGATCCCCGCAACGCCGCCGTCATCGCCGACCTGGTGGGCGACAACGTCGGCGACTGCGCCGGCATGGCCGCCGACATCTTCGAAAGCTACGAAGTCACCATCGTCTCCAGCCTGATCCTGGGGCTGGCGCTGACCGCCCTGACCAACAACCTGCACTGGATCATCGTCCCGCTGCTGATCCGCGGCGTGGGGGTGATCAGCACCATCATTGGCACCTACGCCGTGTCTCTGTGGAAGACCGAAGACGCCGAAGAAGCTATGTACATGAGCTACGAGCTGTCGAGCGTCATCACCATCACCTCGGCCCTGCTGCTGTCGTGGCTGTATGCCGGCGATGTCCGCATGGGCGTGCTGGTTGCCGCCGGCGTGGCGCTGGCAGTCGGCTTCAACCCGCTGACCGCGCTGGCCACCAGCGCCAACTCCAAGCGCGTGCAGCACATTTCGGCGGCGTCGCGCTTCGGCCCGGCGCTGGTGATCCTGGAGGGCATGAGCCTGGGCTACCTGTCCAGCGTGTGGGCGGTGCTGATGATCGTGCTGGCGCTGGCGACCTCGATCCTGATCTACTCGACCGGGCTGCCGGCGAACATCGGCCAGATCGCCCTGTACGCCGGCGCAGCCGTCGGCGTGCTGCTGTTCATCTGGCAGATCAGCCGCCGCCGGCTGATGGGCGGCATCTTCTACCTGATGTGGGGGGTGGTGGCGGGCCTGTTCCTGTACAGCATGGGCGATGTGGGCGCACAGAATCACTTCACCTACATGCTGTTCGGCGTCTCGCTGATCGGCGTGGGGATGCTCTCACTGACCGGCAACAATGTCAGCATGGACAGCTTCGGGCCGATCGCGGACAACGCCAACGGCATCGGCGAGGTGGCGGGGATGCCGGACAGGGCCCGCCAGATCATGGCCGACCTGGATGCAGCCGGCAACACGACCAAGGCCATCACCAAGGGCGTGGCCATCGCCTCGGCGGTGGTGGCGGCCCTGTCGCTGTACGGATCGTTCTACACGGACATCGCCCGGGTGTGGCCCGCCGAGCGCGGCGCCTTCAACCTGACGCTCGACCTGTCGCGGCCGGTGGTGTTCGTCGGGCTGCTGATCGGCGGGATGCTGCCGCTGCTGTTCGGCGCCCTGTTGATCAAGGCCGTCAACCGCTCCGCCGCGCAGATCATGGCCGAAGTGCGCCGCCAGCTGCGCATCCCGGCGATCTGGGAAGGCCGGCAGCGGCCTGAGTATGCGCATGCCGTCGAGATCAGCACCCGCGCCGCGCAGGCCGAGCTGGTGCCCATCGGCGTGATCGCCGTGCTGGCCCCGATCGTGGTCGGGCTGCTGCTCAAGGAGCAGGCGCTGGGCGGCTTTCTGGCCGGCGTCATCCTCAGCGGGCAGCTGCTGGCGGTCTTCATGGCCAATGCCGGCGGCGCCTGGGACAACGCCAAGAAGTACGTCGAGGACGGGCACTTCGGCGGCAAGCGGACGGCCAACCACGCCGCCACGGTGGTCGGCGACACGGTCGGCGATCCCCTCAAGGATACCGCCGGCCCGGCGCTGAACCCGATGATCAAGGTGATGAATCTGGTGGCGCTCATCGTCGCCCCGATCGTGGTGGAGTACTACCGCACCACCTGGCTCATGGTCGGCCTGATCGTGCTGGGCATCGCCGCGATGCTGTGGGCGGTGCGCCGCTCCGACCGCCCGGTGGAGCTGGTGGAGGGCGCCGACACCGAGGCGTTCAAGGCCGCCGGGTAAGCTGCGCCGGCCTGAAGCACCGGGGGCGGTCGCGCCGATCAGCGGGACCGCCCCTTTCTATCCCCGGCGCCCGCGCCTTCAGCACCCGCTGTTGGGGTAGCGGCCCTCCAACAGCCGGGCCAGTGTCAGCCCGCTGCCCACCGGCATCCAGTCCCAGTCCGGCGCATCGTAGGGGAAGCGCTCCACCCACCACATGTATTCCAGCATGTACTTGAGCGGCTCGCAGCGGCTCTCGCCGCCGCGCGGGCGCATCGGGTGGCGGTTGCGCGCATCGCGGAAGTCCAGCACGTGCGCCATCTCGTGCGGCCAGCGGGCGTTGAGCGTGCCAGAGTAGCCGATGATGACATCCGCGACCTCCCCGGCGCCGATCCGGATCTCGCGGGCGTCGCGCGGCACCTGCGCCCCGTAGTCCAGCCGCGGCGTGACGCGCACCACCAGCGGGCCATCCCCCCCGTAGGTGGCCGCCAGGATGATGGCCGCCTCCATATCGCTGTACAGATGCCCGGAGCGGTACGGCGTCAGCAGCGCATCGATCACCCCCTGCACGGTGACCTCCTCGCTCATGAAGTAGCCGCTGTCCGCCCGCTCGCTGGTCAGGAAGTCGATGACGCTGGCTTCATCCACCACCACCTGCCCGGCAGCGACGGCCTGCAGGAAGCGCTCGCGGCGCACATCGATCGTCCCGGAGTCAGGTAACGTCAGATACGGCGGCGCTGCCGCCGAGGGCAGCCAGTTCGCCACCGCCGCCGCCGTCGAGTCGTCCCACGGGATGAGCGTCAGATCGCCCTGATCGTAGTCGCGAGCCGCCTGCTGGTAGGCGGCCAGATGGCGGCTGACATGCGCCGCGCCGCCCGTGCGGAAGCCCTCGGCCAGCGCGATCAGGGGGTCGGGCAGGATGCGCCGCCAGCGCCGGTAGTACGACCAGCCGTAATGGTAGAACTGCTCGCCGCCGGGGCCGGTGGTGGTCCACTCGCCCGGTGGATCGATGACGGCCAGCCGGTAGCCGGTGGCGATCTCGATCACCTCGCCCGTCGCGTCGTCCAGCCGGCCCACCATGACCGGCTCGCCCGTCTGCTGATCGTAGACCAGGTAGCCCACCGCCGCGCCGGCGGCTTCCTCGATGCCCGCCAGCAGCGCCCCGCCGATCGGCACCACCTCGCCGGCCCGCCAGGCTGTGATGGCGCGCGCATCGCCGGCGCGGTAGGCGGAATCGTCGCCCGCGCTGAAGGCATCCCAGCGCCGGGCCAGCGCCGGATCGAACAGCGGCACCTCCTGGCGGGTGAGCGGGGCGATGGTCGCGCGGATGGCCGGGTAGTCCGGCGTCGGGGACGGCGGCGGGGCGGCGGTGGAGGTCGGGGCCGGCGTCAGCGTCGGCGCGGGATCGGCAGCGGCGGCAGGCCGGCAGGCTGCGCCGGCCAGGGCGCCGATCAGCAGGGCCAGCAGACCCGGTAGAAACCGGCCCCGCGGAGGATGGGCAGCGGGCGCGCTCATGCCCGGAGTCTATCCGATCCGCCGGCGCGGATCGACCCTACGGCAGCTTCGGGTTAGGCGGCAGGGAGGTGTCACCGGGCGGCGCATACCAGTCGCAGATGTCCGCGCCCGTGATCGTCTGGCCCGGGCTGAGCTGCAGGATCACCGGGCTGTGATCGGCGCACTGCCCCTGCGCGTTGTCGCACGACAGGTAGACCGTGTAGCCCCCGCCGAGGTCCGCCGCCGGGTCGCCGAAGTTGGTGTAGGCAAACACGATGTACTCGGCGGGCGGTAGCCCGGAGAAAATGTACTCGTCCATGCCCTCGTCCTGCTCCTGCGAGAACAGCTCAAAGGTGCTGACGTTCTGCGCGTAGACCGTCAGCGGCGGGATGCCCTCGCTGGGGTAGCACACCCGACCGGTGATCGATCCCGTACCCGGATCGGGGGTGGCTGTGAGATTCAGGCCCGCCGCCGCGTAGACGGTCGCCACCAGCGAGGTCGCGGTGGCATCCAGGTCGGCCTGGCTGCCCCCCGGCTCGACCGGGATCGGCAGGGCGGTCCCTTCGACCGGGGGCGCGGCGGTGATCTCCTGCACCGCCAGCGTGGTCGCCACGCCGGCGATGTCAGGCAGCGAGCCGCAGGTGCAGGCCAGGGCCGCCAGCAGCAGCGAGGCGGCGGCGAGCAGCCGGTTGGGGCGCAGGCGGGATGGCATGAGGCGGCCTCCTGGGGGTGCGGGCTACTGGACGGTGAGGGTGTAGGCCCCGCCGCCCCAAGTATCCACGCGGATGATGTACTCGCCAGCCGCGGGCAGCGTGACCGTCAGCAGCGCCCCGTAGGCCCCGCCCGAGTCATCATCCTCCGCGATCTTGCTGCCGGCAGGATCAAAGACCTTCACCCGCGGATCGGAGATGCCGTCCCCGGCCACCCGGATGGTAAGGGTCTGCCCGGCGCTGCCCTGCAGGGTGTAGTTGTGCGCTTCCGTGGCGGTGGCGAAGTTCCCGGTGACGGTCTGGCCGGGCGCGATCGGCCCGCCGCCGGTGGTCTGGTTGACATCCCCGTAGGCTGCGCCCGGCGACTCGCCGCCCGGGGCCGGCGTGCTGCCCTGCGGCGGAGTCAGCGCCAGCGGGTCCAGCGGCCCGCTGGTGGCCGCCAGCGTCATGATCGCCTGCACCGTGGGGGCGCTCTGCGTGACCTGCGCCGCATAGTCGGTCATCTGGGCCTGGAGTGTCGGCAGCCGCTCCTCCACCAGTGCGGTCGCATCGGCGTCCGCGCCCGCGCCGGGCTGCCCGCCGCACGAGACAGCCGCCAGCGCCGCCAGCAGCCCGGCAGTCAGGATCAGCCCGGATCGAACCGCGCGATGAGAACCGGCCATAGGTCACCCTCAGCATGATCAGGCGTCAGTGCCCTGCATTGTACAGGCAT
>DAOTXW010000074.1:0-7276 GCA_034435035.1 Anaerolineae bacterium
GCGCTGCGCGAGGGGGCGCTGCCGCTGGCCCTGGTGCCGGTGCCGCCGCGCATCCGCGATGCCTCCGGCGCGCTGGCCGAGGCGCAGCGCCTGCTGGCCGCCCCGCTGACCGCCGCCGCCTACGACCCGATCACCGATCAGACGTTCACGCTGAACGCCCCGCCGGAAACCCTGGCCGGCTGGCTGATCGTCGAGCCGGGCGCGGACGGCCCGCGGGTGACCGTCAGCGCCGAGCGGCTGGGCGAGTGGCTGGTCCTGGCCGGGGCCGGGCTGGGCGAGGGCCGCACGCTCGACCCCGCCCTCAGCGCCCCGGAGGTGGAGGCCGCCCTGCGCGAGGGACGCCCCGCCCGTTTGCAGGTGCGCCACACCCCGACCTCCTACACCGTCGAGGGCGGCGATACGCTGACGCGCATCGCGTGGAAGGTCGGCATCCCGTACTGGCGCATCGTGGAGGCCAACCCCGGCCTGGAGCCGAACGCCATCGCGCCGGGGCAGGTGCTCACCATCCCCAGCCGGGATGATCTGCTGCCGCTGCCGGTGGTGGCCCACAAGCGCATCCGCGTCTCGATCGGCCAGCAGCGGCTGTGGGCCTACGAGAACGGGCAGGAAGTGTACGCCTTCGTGATCAGCACCGGCATCGACCGGTCGCCCACCCAGCCGGGGGTGTTCCAGGTGCAGGCGCACAGCCCCAGCGTCTACGCGCCGCAGTGGGATCTGACCATGCCGAACTTCCTGAGCATCTATGAAGCGTGGCCGGGGTTCTTCAACGGCTTCCACGGGCTGCCGACGCTGTCCGGCGGGCAGATCCTGTGGCGGGAGGTGCTGGGCAGGCCGGCCTCCTACGGCTGCATCATCCTCGATCTGGACGACGCGGAGACGCTGTACGCCTGGGCCGAGGATGGGGTGGTGGTGGAGATCGTGGAGTAGAGCGGGCGGGTCAGGCGGCGGAGCGCTCGATCAGCCGGCGGCAGTTCAGCAGGGCCTCGGGCAGAACATCCTCCGGCACCAGGATGCGCCCGTCCCACGGGAGCGCCAGCAGATCGCCGCCGTCCTCCAGTTCGATCTCGTACAGGCCGGTCATCACCCAGCGCAGGCGGATGCAGCGCGAGGCGCGGGCGGGGCACAGCGTCAGGGCGCCGCCCTCCAGGCCGGGGCGCAGATCGCACAGGCCGGGGTGGGCGCGCAGCATGGCGACCGCCGCCCGCATGCCCTGCGAGAGGTCAGCCGGGCTGGGCTGGCTGGGGTCGCGGTGGGGGGCGTCCGCGAGGCGTGTGTAGTAGTCTGCGACGGCCTGCCACCACCATTCGGGCATGGGGCCTCCCGGACGCGCGGGCTGCGCGGCTGGCTGTTGAGCATAGGCCCGTTCGGATTCTGGCGCAAGGGGGCGCAGGGGGCATGATTCGGCAGAGCGCACAGGTCAGACGATGAGCGGCAGGCGCGGTCTGCGATGATCGTCCGCACGGAGCAGGAGCTGGCCGCCCTGCAGCGCATCGGGCGCATCTGCGCGCTGGCGCTGGCGGAGATGAAGGCGGCGGTGCGGCCCGGCCTGACCACGGCGGCGCTGGACGCCGTCGGCGCGGCTGTCCTGGCCCGCTACGGGGCGCGCTCCGCGCCGCAGCTGATCTACCGGTTCCCCGGCGCGACGTGCATCAGCCTGAACAGCGAGGCCGCCCACGGCATCCCCGGCCCGCGGGTCATCCAGCCCGGCGATCTGGTGAACATCGACGTCTCGGCGGAGCTGGACGGGTACTTCGCGGACTGCGCCTGGACGGTGGCCGTGCCGCCCGTGCCGCCGATCAAGCAGCGGCTGGCGGACTGCGCCCGGGCGGCGCTGTGGGAGGGCATCGCGCACGCGCGGGCCGGGCGGCGCGTCAACGCCATCGGCCGGGCCACCGAGGGAGTGGCCCGCCGCTGCGGGTTCTCGATCATCCGCAGCCTGCCGGGTCACGGGGTGGGCCGCAGCCTGCACGAGGAGCCGACCGTGCCGGCGTTCTTCACGCCGCAGGCCAGCGCGCGCCTGCGCGAGGGGATGGTGCTGACGGTGGAGCCGTTCCTGACCACCGGGGCGGAGAGCATCGTGGAAGGCCCGGACGGCTGGACGCTCTCCACGCCGGACGGCAGCCTTTCGGCGCAGTACGAGCACACCATCCTGATCACACGCGGGCAGCCGCAGGTGATCACGACGGCGGGGTGAGGAGCCGCGCTGAACGACCGTCACCACAGAGAAGCACCGAGTAACGGCATTTCGGGCTTTTCCTCTGTGATCCGCTGTGTTCTCTGTGGTTGATCTGTTCCCCGGCCCGGCGCCCCGCGGTATAATCCGCCGCCACGCATACTCCCCCCACCGAAAGCGACTCGCATGGCTGACGACAAGCTCGACTTCAAACGCATCCTGCCCGTCTTCGTCATCGTCCTGATCGACCTGCTGGGCCTGACCATCATCATCCCGATGCTGCCGCTGTACTCGGTGCGCTTCGGGGCCACGCCGCTGGTGTACGGCCTGCTGGGCGCGGCCTACCCGGTGATGCAGTTCCTGGGCGCGCCGCTGCTGGGCCGCCTCTCCGACCGCTACGGGCGGCGGCCCGTGCTGCTGCTCAGCCAGCTCGGCACGCTGATCGGCTTCCTCATCCTGGGCCTGGCGGACGCCCTGTGGATGCTGTTCCTGGCCCGCCTCATCGACGGGCTGTCGGGGGCCAACATCTCCACCGCGCAGGCCGTCATCACCGATTCGACCACCGAAAAGACGCGCACGCAGGGCCTGGGGCTGATCGGCGCGGCCTTCGGGCTGGGCTTCATCATCGGCCCGCTGATCGCCTTCGCCGCGCTGGCGGTCAGCGGCAATAACTACGCCGTGCCGGCCTTTGTGGCGGCGGGCTTTTCGCTGATCTCGATCCTGCTGACGATCTTCTGGCTGGAGGAAACCCTGCCGCCGGAGCGCCGGGGCGAGGCCGCCACGACCCGCGGCGCGCTGTCCTTCGGCGCGATGATCGACGCGCTGCGCCACCCCGGCGTGGGCCTGCTGCTGGCCCTGATGGCCGCCCAGCAGCTCGCCTTCGGCGGCTTCGAGACGCTGCTGGCGCTGTTCACGCTCAACCGGCTGGGGATGGGCGCCAGCGACAACGCCGGGCTGTTCGTCTACGTGGGCGTGATCGTCGTGGCCGTGCAGGGCTACCTGGTGGGCCGCTGGAGCCGCCGGCTGGGCGACCGCCGGCTGATCAGGCTGGGGCTGGCGGCCCTGGCGCTGGGGCTGATCCTGACCGCCCTCACGCCGCGCCAGCCCGTGCCCTGGTACGACCGCGATCGGCTGGCCGCGCAGCTGGCCGGCGGCGGGCTGCGCACACTGGAAACGCCGCCCACGCAGCCGATCCGCCTCGATCTGCCGCCCGACGACGGCGCGGGCTGGGCCGGGCTGGCGTGGCTCCTGGCCGCCATGATCCCGGCCTCGATCGGCGGCGGCATCCTGCAGCCGAGCATCAACAGCCTGATCACCAAGCGCTCCGCCCCGGACGAGATCGGCGGGATGCTGGGGCTGAGCGCGGCGTTCTTCAGCGGGGCCAACGCGCTGGCGCCGGTGATCGGCGGGGCGGTGTTCTCGGCGCTGGGCGCGGCGGCGCCGTTCCTGGCCGGGGGGATCCTGCTGGCGGCGCTGTTCGCCCTGACGGGGCGGCTGCTGGGGCCCGGCCCGGAGGACGAGGCGGCGTAAGCGCGGGGTCCCGGTGAAGCCAGCCGCCCGGAGCCGGCTCCCGGCAAAAAGGTAGGGTAAATCAGCATAGGCGTTCCCCGCCCGGCAGGATAGGATTGCGAACAGAGCGAACATCGCCTGCGCCGCCCGCAGCGCTACTCTGTGCCGGAGCCTGACTGCCACCATGAGCCACTCAACTGCCGCCCTGACCGCCGCCCCCGCCGGATCGCTGGCCCGCCTGTGGGACTGGCTGACCCGCCCCCACCCGCGCATCACCGACGAGCAGGAGCGCACGCGCGCCCGGCTGGTCAGCACCATGCTGGTGGTGGTGATCGGCATCGGCGGGCCGATCCTGAGCTACTTCCTGATCCGGCCCGACACCCGCGACGACCTGGACACCCTGCTGGTGTTCGCCGCCTGGCTGCTGATCATCGGCCTGTACGGGGTGCAGCGGTCCGGCCGGACGCGGCTGGCCGCCGGCGGGCTGATCGCGCTGGTGATCGCCGCACTGGGGTTCACGCCCTTCCTGCCCGAAGGCAATATCAACATCTTCTACTACGCCTTCCTGGCCGTGCTGCTGACGGCGACCCTGTTCCGCATGCGGCATGTCGCCGCCGTCATGGGGGTGCTGCTCGTCGGCCAGGTGACGGTGGCCCTGCTGCTGCCCGAAAGCGCGCATACTCACCAGATCCGCGGGTCCATCCGCTACTTCGCCTTCTTCCTGCTGCAGGGGGGCGGCATCCTGCTGGCGCTGATCCACCACAACCGCGAACTGGAGGGCATCCGCCGCCGCGAGCTGGAAGCCGCCAACGCCGCCCTGCGCGAATCCGAGGCGCTGCTGGAGCGCCGCGTGATCGAGCGCACCGCCGAGCTGGAGAAGGCCCGTCTGGCCGCCGAGCAGGCCAACGCCACCAAGTCGCGCTTTCTGGCGAACATGTCCCACGAACTGCGCACGCCGCTCAACGCCATCCTCAACTTCACCGAGTTCGTCGCCGATGGCATCTACGGCGAGGTCAACGAGCAGCAGGAAAACGCCCTGCGCCAGACCCTGCACAGCGGCGAGCATCTGCTCAGCCTGATCAACGACGTGCTCGACCTGACCAAGATCGAGGCGGGCATGGTGGAACTGTTCGTGGAGGAAGTGGACCTCAACGCGGTGCTGGCCTCGGTGATCGCGGTGGGCAAGGGGCTGGTCAAGGACAAGCCCATCCGGCTGATCAGCGAGGTCGAGGCGCTGCCCATCACCCACGGCGACAAGCGCCGCCTGCGCCAGGTTTTCCTCAACGTGCTATCCAACGCCGTCAAGTTCACCCGGGAGGGCGAGATCGTGCTGACCGCCCGCCCCTTCCGTGACGGCGTGATCGTGATCGTCAAAGATACCGGCGTGGGCATCGCGCCGGAGGATCATGACAAGGTATTCGAGTCTTTCAAGCAGGCCAAGCACGATCTGACCGGCGCGGTGGGCACCGGGCTGGGGATGCCGATCTCCCGCTACTTCGTGGAGATGCATAACGGCCAGATCTGGTTCGAAAGCCAGCCGGACCTGGGCACGACGTTCTACATTACCCTGCCGACGCTGACCGCCGAGCAGGCCGGGGCGATGGCCGCGGCGCTCCGGCAGGGCTGAGGCGGCACAGGCAAGACGATGGTCGATCCGCATTTTGTGTATGTCGAGGACGATACCCTCAGCCGCGAGGTCGTGCGGGTGCTGATCCAGGAGGTGCTGGGCTACCCGGCCCTGACCCTGCTGGACAGCAGCGCCAACCTGCTGGAGCAGCTGGGCAGCCTGCCCTATGCGCCGGAGATCTTCTTTCTGGATATGCAGGTCGCGCCGCACGACGGCTTCGAGATGCTGCGCATGCTGCGGGCTGCCCCGCCCTTCCGCGACAAGATCATCGTGGCGCTGACGGCCAACGTCATGGCCCACGATGTCGAAGCGCTGCGCCAGGCCGGCTTCGACGGCCTGATCGGCAAGCCCGTGCGCAAGAAGATTTTTCCGGAGCTGGTTGAGCGGCTGCTCAGGGGCGAGCCGGTCTGGTACATCCCGTAAAGGATTGAATGCTATGCTGCTCGAAGGCAGGCGCATTTTTGTGGTCGAGGATGACCCGGTGAACATGGCCGTGATCGCCGTGGCGCTCAAAGAGCAGGGCGCGATCGTGGCTCAGGATCCCTGGAATGCTGATACGCTCCACCGCATCAAGGAGATGCTGCCCATCGATCTGATCCTGCTGGATCTGATGCTGCGCTACGGCGTCAGCGGGTACGATATCTTCGACCAGGTGCGGCAGGATCCGGAAGTGGCCGGCATCCCGATCGTGGCGGTCACCGCCTCCGATCCCGGCGTGGAGATGGCCCGCGCCCGCGACCGGGGCTTCGCCGGCTACATCACCAAGCCGGTGCGCCGCCATTCGCTGGCCCGGATGGTGGCGTCGGTGCTGGATGGCACGCCCGTATGGGCTGAGGAAATCGCCTGATCCCCCCGCTGAGGAGATGTTATGAACCCTTTTGAAGGCGTTCGCGCCCTGATCATCGATGACGACGCGACCAGCGTCTCCGTCCTGAAAAGCATGCTCGACCTGCTGGGCATTCAGGCCGATGCCCTGCCCGACCCGCACCGGATGCTGGAGTCGCTGGAGCGCGTCAGCACGCCGCACCTGATCTTCCTGGATCTGGAGATGCCGACGACCAACGGCTATGCCATCCTGGAGTTCATCCGCAGCCTGCCGGCCTTCGATGATGTGCCGGTGGTGGCCTACACCACCCACAACAGCCACCTGACCGAAGCCCGCGCCGCCGGCTTCGACGGCTTTCTGGGCAAACCACTGGACCGCAAACAGTTCCCGGAGCAGATCGCCCGCATCCTGAGGGGCGAGCCGGTCTGGGCGCTGCGCTGACCCCGCCGCCGCCGCCCTGACGCCCGCCGTGCTCCGGCCCGCGCCCTGCCTCGCCGTCTGAGGCAGGGCGTTCGGATTCAGGGCGGGGGCGGCGGGACGATCGACGACCCACAGAGCGCAGAGGCCGCCAGGGACAGGGCCGGGCCGGCATTCCCGGCGCTTCCCCCGGCGCCCCCTGCGGTGAATCCCCTTCAGCGGCGGCGGTCGGTCTGCTGCATGACCAGCTCGGACAGGCGCTCGATGGCCTGCGCCAGCCGGTCCAGGCGCTCGCCCAGCGCCGCATGAGTGTGCTCGGTGAGGGCACGCCAGTCCGCGTTGTGATCGTCCAGGTGCGTCAGGAAGCGCTGCACCAGGTAAGCCATCACCAGCACGAACGGGGCCTGCACCAGCGCCGAGATCAGCATGTCGGGCATCGTGTATCCTCCTGTGGGTCAGCTCCGCGGGCCGTAAGCCAGCGTCACCAGATGGGCGACCAGATAGGCCAGCTGGGCGGCGGCCCCCTGAAGCGCCTCGAACGAGTCCGCGCCTTCCAGCGCAGCGGCGATCCCGGCGGGGTCGAAGGTCGCCAGGGCGCGGGCGGCGGCGGCGGCCGCCGCCTGCCGGTCGCGCTCGGCGAGCTGGGCGGTGGAGAGCACAGCGGGATCATGCCGGGCGACCACGCCGCGCACCGCCGCCGCCTGATCGGCGGTCAGCGGCAGGC
>DAOTXW010000075.1:0-8426 GCA_034435035.1 Anaerolineae bacterium
GCTCCACCCCGCCGCCGGGCAGTTCCACCCCGCCGCCGGGCAGCTCCACCCCGCCGCCGGGCAGCTCCACCCCGCCGCCGGGCAGCTCCACCCCGCCGCCGGGCAGCTCCACTCCCCCGCCGGGGCTGCGGACTCCCCCGCCGGGCAAGTACACGCCCCCGCCGGGGATGAAACTGCCGGGCATGGTGGGCCGCGACCCGGAGCCGACCTCACCGCTGCCGATGGCCACGCCGTTGATGCCCTCGACGCCCAGCAACCTTTCCCGGCTGACCGCGCGGGAGCGCAGGCGGCTCGACCGGGAGCGCGAGCGCCAGCGCCGCAGCATCGAGCGCCAGCTCGGCGTCCGGCCCCGCTGGGTCACCGCCCTGCTCTCCCTGCTGCTGGTGCTGGTCGCCTGGTTCGTGATCGGCGTCCTGTTCGGCCTGCAGATGCGCCGCCAGCAGGCCGATGCCGCGCAGGCCCTCATCTGGAGCCAGGCGACTTCCACCGCCGCCGCCGCGGCCGAGTCCGCCGCCGGCACAGGCACAGCCGCCGCGCTGCTGGCCCCTGCCACCTCTGCGGACACGCAGCCAGCCGCCCCCACCGCGACGCTGCCCGGCCCGACGGCGACTCCCACCCCGACGCCGACCGCCACCCCCACCCCCACGGCCACCGCGATCGGCGGGGGTCAGGGGCTGCTGGCCTTTGTCTCGGAGCGCGACGGTGACGCCGATGTCTACACGCTGGATGTCGCCAGCGGGCAGATCGAGCAGATCACGCGCAACATCACGCCCGACAGCGGCCCGGCCTGGTCGCCGGATGGGGCGCGCCTGGCCTACTTCGGGCGCGGCAGCCTGCAGGGGCAGCACGTCTTTCTGGCCGATCTGGTCGGCACGTCGCAGGCCGAGCTGTCGCAGACCCTGCGGCAGGATGACTGGCCGCTGTGGCTGCCGGACGGGGAGCGCATCGTCTTTCACTCCTCCGAGGGCGGGCGGAGCTTCATCCGCAGCGTGCTGCTCGATGGCAGCGGGGAAGAGACGCTGGTTCAGATCCCCGCCGGCCCCAACCGCCTGCTTGACTGGTCGCCCGTGGACGGCACGCTGACCTACTATGGCTTCAGCCCCGGCGGCACGCTGGAGCTGATGCGGCTGGATCTGACGACGCAGGCCCGCATCCCGCTCAGCCGCGCCAATGGGCTGATCACCTTCCTGAGCTACTCGCCCGACCGCAGCCGGGTGATCTTCACCGCCTTCGCCGGGCGCACGCAGCAGATTTTCATCGCCGACAACGACCCGAACTGCCAGACGATCACCGACTGCAGCACGGTGCAGGTCACCAGCAGCGCCTTCAACTATGAGACGCCGCGCTTCTCCCCGGACGGCACCCTGATCGTGGCCGCCTCCGACGAGGCCGGCAACCGCGACCTGGTGCTGCTGACCCTGACGGGCGAGCTGGTCCAGCGGCTGACCGACTCGCCGTTTGATGATTACTACCCGGTATGGCAGCCGCTTCCGTAGACGGCCCGCCGCCTGAGGAGATGCAGCATGGAGATCACCGGCGACCTGTTCCGCTTCCCGCTGGACGACCCGGCATGGAAGCGCAAGGCCCTGACGGCGGCGCTGCTCGGCATCCCGGCGCTGCTGATCTTCCCGATCTACTTCCTGTACTACGGCTACGGGCTGCGCGTCATGCGGCAGGCCGTCCGCGGCGAGCCGCTCACCCTGCCCGCCTGGGACGACTGGGGCGGGATGCTGGCCGATGGCCTGCGCTACCTGGCGGTGACGGTCGTCTATCTGCTGCCGGCTGTCGCCATCCTCGTGATGGCGGCCGGCCTGTTCATGCTGGCCGGGATGGGCCTGCCGCTGCTGGTGGTGGCCGCCGGGGATTCCTCGGCGGCTGCGGCGGGCAGCGCGTTCGGCCTGCTGGGCGCCATGGCGATCTTTTTCCTGGGCTTCGGGATCATGTTTCTGCTGGCGCTGCCGCTGCAGTTCCTCTCGCTGGTGGCCCTGACGCGGGCGGTGGCGCTGGACCGGCTGAGCGCGGCCTTCGATCTGCGCGAGGTCTGGGCGCTGGCCCGCGCCGGCCTCGGCAATTATCTGGTCGCCTACCTGGTCTGGATGGGCGTGCTGATCGGCCTGTCGTTCGCGGTCCAGCTCCTGATGGTCACGGTCATCCTGATGTGCGCCCTGCCGCTGATCGCCGGGCTGCTGGGGGCCTATTCGTCCCTGCTGATGGGGGCGCTGCTGGGCCGGGCCTACCACCGCACCCGGGCGGCGCTCGCCCCCGCGGTGTGACGGCATCGGCGGCCCGCCGCCTCCTTCCCGCCTCTCCGCGCTTTGACACCGCCCCGCGCCCATGCTAGACTGTCTCGCATGGACCGGAACCGCCACCGCACAAGGCCGGCTTGATGACACAACGCGAGTCACCCCGTGAACGCCAGCAGCGCATCCACCGCGTCCTCATCGGCACGATCCTGGCGACGCTGCCCTGCTACCTGTGCGGCATCCTGCTGCTGGTGACTTATGGCGGGCGCACCGAGCCGGACCCCACCGCCACACCCACCACCACGCTGACCGCCACCATCACCCTGACGCCCAGCGCCACGCTGACCACCACGCCCACCTACACCCCCGGCGGGCCGACGGTCACGCTCCAGTTCACGCCGACCCAGTTCCTGCCGTTCGGGCAGACCCCCTCGCCGACCGCCACGGCCACGCTCAGCCCCACACCCGGCCCCACCAGCACGCCGACGGCCACCGCCACCGCCACCGCCACCGCCAACCTCGGCCAGACGGCGACGATCAACGCGCTGCTGACTCAGGCCGCCCTGAGCCTGACCCCGAAAGGAACGGACACGCCGACCGCCACCGCCACCCTGACGCTGACACCGGCCCCGACCGAAACGCCGACCGAGACCGCCACCACCGGGCCCTGATCGCCCGGCGCGTCGGCTACCCTGACAGGCACCTGTGCATGGACCTTCAAGAGCATCTGATCGCGCTGTGCAACGCGCCGGGCGTCTCCGGCTATGAGCATCCCGTCCGCGAGCAGATCGCCGCGGCCTGGGAGCCGCTGGCCGACTCGCTCAGCGTGGACGCGCTGGGCAACCTGATCGCCGCCGTCGAGGGGCGGGGGCCGGCGCCGCGCCCGCGCATCCTGATCACCGCCCATATGGACGAGATCGGCCTGATGGTGACGGGCTTCCAGGATGGCTTCGTGCGCTTCACCGAGGTGGGCGGGATCGACGTGCGCGTCCTGCCCGGCCAGCCCGTGATCATCCACGGGACTGAGCCGACGCCGGGGATCGTCGCCAGCCGGCCGCCGCATGTGCTGTCCGCCGCCGACCGCAAACGGCATCTGCCGCTGACCCGGCTGCTGATCGACACCGGGCTGCCCCCCCGCGAGGTCGCCCGGCGGGTGCAGGTGGGCGACGTGATCACCTTCGACCAGCCGGCGATCGCGCTCAACAACGGGCTGGTGACCGGCAAGGCGCTGGATAACCGCGCCTCGGTGGCCTGCCTGACCCGCCTGCTGGAGCTGCTGAGGCACCGCACGCAGGCATGGGATGTGCGGGTCGCCGCTACCGTGCAGGAAGAAGTCGGCCTCAAGGGCGGCGCGACCGCGGCATGGGGGCTGGCCCCCGATCTGGCGATCGTCGTCGATACCACCTGGGGCCTCGGCGTCGGCGTCGCTGAGGACAAAGGCTTCAAACTGGGCGACGGCCCCACCCTGATGATCGGGCCGGACGCCCACCCGGGGCTGTTCCATGCCATCCGGCAGACGGCGGGCGATCTGGACATCCGGATCACGCCGGAAGTCGCGCCCGGAGCCAGCGGCACCGAGGCCCACGCCGTCCACCTGAGCCGCGACGGCATCCCGACGGCTATCCTGAGCATCCCGATCCGCAACATGCATACGCCGGTCGAGATCGCCGCCGTCAAGGACATTGAACGGACAGCCCGGCTGATCGCCGGCTATATCGCCACCCTGGACGATGGGACGCTCGACGCGCTGAGCGCCGACGAGCCGGCCCCGGCATGAAGCCGCCGCCGGGACTTCGATCGGCGGGGGCGCCAGGGGCGGATGCATCGGGGACACATTGACGGGCAGGGCGCAGGGACAGCCAATGAAAATCCTCAGGCAGTTATCCGAGGCGATGGGCGTCAGCGGGGCGGAGGGCGAGGTGCGCCGCGCCATCCTGGCGCTGATCACCCCGCACGTGGACGAAGTCCGCACCGACCGGATGGGCAATGTGCTGGCGCTGCGGCGCGGCACGGGGGCCGTCCGCCTGACGGTGATGGTCGATGCCCACATGGACGAAGTCGGGCTGATCGTCACCGGGCACGAGAACAGCGGGATGCTGCGCGTGGCCGGCGCGGGCGGCCTGGATGAGCGCATCCTGCCCGGGACGCGGGTGCGGGTGGGGCCGGGGCGGCTGCCGGGCGTGATCGGCGCCAAACCCGTCCACCTGCTCAGCGGCGGCGAACGCGACAGCGTGGCCGCGCTGGATACGCTCCGGGTGGACCTCGGCGCCCGCAATAAGGAGGCCGCCGAGGGCAAGGCCCCGCTGGGGACGCGCATCGGCTTCGACAGCCGCTTCATGGACCTGGGGCGGACCGTGCGCGGCAAAGCCTTTGACGACCGCGCCGGCTGCGCCGTGCTGGTGCATCTGCTGGCCGGCGAGCCGTACCCGTTCGACCTGTGGGCGGCCTTCACCGTGGGCGAGGAGACCGGCAAGGCCGGGGCGCGCGTCGCCGCCCACCAGATCGGCCCGGACGCCGGCTTTGTCCTGGAGGGCACCATCGCCGACGACCTGCCGCAGGAAGAAGATGAGGACTCCTCGCCGACCACCCGGCTGGGCGGCGGCCCCGCCCTGAGCGCGATGGACCGCAGCACGATCTACGATCCGCGCCTGAACGCGCTGCTGGAGCGCACCGCCGCCGATCTCGGCATCCCGCACCAGTTCAAGCAGCCGGGCATCGGCGGGACGGACGGCAGCGAGATCAACCGCACGGGCATCGGCGTCCCGGTGGCTGTCGTCAGCGTGCCCTGCCGCTACATCCACAGCCCGACGGCGATCCTGGCCAAACGGGACTACCAGCAGACGATCCGGCTGGTGGACGCCGCGCTGCGGCGGCTGGATCGCGAGACCCTCCAGAGGTGAGCGCATGATCCCCTTCCGCGACGACAACCCCAGCAGCCGCTTCCCGGTGGTGACGGTGACGCTGATCGGCCTCAACGTCCTGGTGTTCCTCTACCAGCTGGTGCTGGCCGGCAGCGGCCAGCTCGACGCCTTCGTCATGCAGGCCGCGCTCATCCCCAGCGAGGTGCTGCGCAACCCGCTGGGCAGCTTCCCCGACTTTTTCACCTCGATGTTCATGCACGGGGGCTGGCTGCACCTGGGCGGCAACATGCTCTACCTGTGGATCTTCGGCGACAACATCGAGGATACGCTGGGCCACGGCCTGTTCCTGATCTTCTACGTCGCCTGCGGCATCGCCGCCGACCTGGCGCACCTGGTGACCAACCTGGGCAGCCCCGTGCCGACGCTGGGGGCCAGCGGCGCCATCGCCGGGGTGCTGGGCGCGTACCTGGTGCTGTTCCCACACGCCCGCGTGCAGGCCCTGATCTTCCTGTTCCGCTTCGTGCGCGTCACCACCATCTCGGCGCTGTGGGTGCTGGGCTTCTGGTTCATCCTCCAGCTGTTCGAGGGCGTCCTGACGCTGGGATCCGCCGGCGGCGGGGTGGCCTACTTCGCGCACATCGGCGGGTTCGTGGCCGGGGCGGTTGTCATGCTGGGCTACGCGATGCTGCGCGGGCTGCCCACCATCCTGACCGGCCCGGGCCGCGGCGGGCTGCAGGGGTAGCCCCCCTTCCCCCCACGGAGGCATACGCCATGACCGCTGGCCGCCAACCCCTGTCCCTTTTCACCGGCCTGGTGCAGGCGTTCGTCGGCCTCGGGGCGCTGCCCGTCGGCCTGCTGATGATCCTCAACCCCCGGGGCGGCAGGCTGGTCCCGGCGGAGGTCCTGGAAGGCTCGCCCTTCCCTGACTTTCTGATCCCGGGGCTGTTTCTGTTCACCGTCAACGGGCTGGGCAGCCTGATCGGAGCCTATCTGAGCTTCCGGCGGCACCGGCTGGCCGGCCCCGCCGCCCTCGGACTGGGCGCCTTCCTGATGGCCTGGATCGTCGTGCAGGTGCTGGCGCTGGGGCCGCCGATCGTCTTTTTGCAGGGGATGTATTTCGTGCTGGGCGCGGTCGAGCTGGCCGCCGGCTGGCGGATCGGCCCCGGCGGGCCGGGCCGCCGGCTGCGCGGCGGGGGAGCGCCGCCCGCGCCCGGCGAACCATCGGAGAGACCGACGTGATCGAGACTATTCGCAGACTGGTGGAATCGTATGGGCCGAGCGGGCACGAAGACCAGACCCGCGCCGTCGTCCTGGCCGAGATCGACGGGCTGGCCGACGAGGTCAGCGTGGATGCGCTGGGCAACGTGATCGCCTGGAAGCGGGCCGGCAGGAAGAACGCCCCCCGCGTGATGCTCTCCGCCCACATGGATGAGATCGGCCTGATGGTGACGCATGTCGATAAGGACGGCTACCTGCGCTTCACCAACATCGGCGGGCTGTTCGCCAACACGCTGCACGGCAACCGCGTGCGCTTCGCCGACGGCACGATCGGGACCATCGGCGTCGATGCCGAGGTCGCGCCGGGGACGGCCCCGACGCTGGACCAGCTGTTCATCGACGCCTCGACCGGGGACGGCGATCACGGCATCCGGGTGGGCGAGGCGGCCGGCCTGCACCGCGAGCTGACCGTGCGCGGCAGCCGGCTGATCGCCAAGAGCATGGACGACCGCATCGGCTGCGCGGTGCAGGTCGAGGTCATGCGGCGGCTGGAAAAGACGCCCAGCGACGTGGCCTTTGTCTTCAGCACGCAGGAGGAGGTGGGGCTGCGCGGGGCGCGCACCGCCGCCTACGCCGTCGATCCGCAGATCGGCATCGCCATCGACGTGACGCGCACAGGCGACACGGCCCGCGGGCTGAAGATGGCCGTCGCGCTGGGCAAAGGGCCGGCCATCAAGATCAAGGACAGCGGGATGCTGGCCGCGCCGGAGGTGGTGGCCCTGATGGAGGAGGCCGCCCGCCGGACCCGGACGCCCGCCCAGCGCGAGGTGCTGGCGGCGGGCACCACCGATGCCGCCTCGATGCAGCTGGTGCGGGCGGGGGTCAGGGCCGGCTGCCTGAGCATCCCCTGCCGCTACATCCACACCACCAGCGAGACGGTCGATCTGGCCGACGTGGAAGGCGGCGTGCGCCTGCTGACGGCCCTGCTGGAAAAGCGCGTCGATGGCTGAGCGGCTGATCGCCGGGGCCCGCCGCGGAGCCGGCGCCAGCCCGACCGGCCACCTGCCGGCGCCGGGCGCCCCCCCCCGCATAAGACAGGGGGCTTCAGCCCCCTGTCTGCCCCTGTCCCTCCCCCGATTTGCGCCCCGCCCGCTTCCGGGGCAAACTGGAGCCGCGGATCGACCTCACAGGGGGAATGCAGCATGGCGGACGCCCCGGTTTTGCCCGGCGACGAGCTGATCGGCCGGACTCTCGGCCAGTACACCATCGAGCAGCGGCTCGGGGCCGGCGGCATGGCCACCGTCTATCTGGCCCATCAGCAGTCCATCGGCCGCACCGTCGCCATCAAGCTGATGCCCACCCATTTCATGCACGATCCCACCTTCCTGCAGCGCTTCCAGCGCGAGGTGCAGATCATCGCCCGCCTCCAGCACCCCCGCATCCTGCCCGTCCACGACTACGGCCAGATCGAGGGCCGCCCGTTCATCGTGATGGCCTACATGCCCGGCGGCACGCTCGCCGACCGCATGACCGGCCCGCTGGAGCTGCGCGAGGTGATCCGGCTGGTCGATCAGATCGCCGAGGGCCTCGACCATGCCCACCGCGAGGGCGTCATCCACCGCGACTTCAAGCCGTCCAACGTCCTGCTGGACAAGGCCGGCAACGTCCACCTGGCCGACTTCGGCATCGCCAAGATCAACG
Source organism: Anaerolineae bacterium (assembly GCA_034435035.1). GTDB lineage: Bacteria > Chloroflexota > Anaerolineae > Aggregatilineales > UBA3940 > JAHEME01. The sequence continues at coordinate 8,024 of DAOTXW010000075.1, forward strand.
AGGCCACCACCGCCCTGACCGGCAGCGGCATGGTCGGCACGCCGTCCTACATGGCCCCCGAGATGGCCAGCGAGGGCGAGGTCACCGGCGCGGTCGATATCTACGCGCTGGGCGTGACGATCTACCAGATGCTCACCGGGCAGCACCCCTTCACCAGCGACACCCCCCTGCGGGTGATGATGGCCCACCTGACCGAGCCGGTGCCGGATGTCACCCTGCGGCGCCCGGACCTGCCCCCCGGCGTCGATACCGTGATCCGCACCGCCATGGCCAAAGACCCCCGCGAGCGCTTCGTCAGCGCGGGCGACCTGGCGGCGGCGCTGCGAGCGGCAGCCGCCGGCCAGCCGGTGCAAAGGCCGGACTGGCAGACCCAGCCCCTGCCGGCGGCCACGCGGGGATCGTC
>DAOTXW010000076.1:0-24542 GCA_034435035.1 Anaerolineae bacterium
GGGCGGCGGCCCGCCGCCAGCCGGCCCGGCCAGTTGAAGCGCACTCCAGAGGGGTCGGCTCCGCGCCGGCGACCTGATTCGTCCGATCTGCCAACCCATCAGAGGAAATCCCGATGAGCATTGACTTCCACGCACAGGCCCTCACACTGCAGCCGACGATCGTCGCCCGCCGCCGCGACCTGCACCGGCACCCGGAGCTGGCCTTTGAGGAGGTCCGCACCGCGGGGGTCGTCGCCGCCGCCCTGCAAGATCTGGGCCTGGAGGTGCAGAGCGGGATCGGGCGGACCGGCGTGATCGGCCTGCTGGAAGGGGATCACGACGGCCCGACCGTGCTGGTGCGCGCCGACATGGATGCGCTGCCGATCCTGGAAGAGAACGCGGCCGATTACCGCTCCGGCACGGACGGCAAAATGCACGCCTGCGGCCACGACGGACATACCAGCATCGCGCTGGCGGTTGCACAGATGCTCAGCGAACGCCGCGCCGCGATGCATGGGCGGATCAAGTTCGTCTTTCAGCCCGCAGAGGAGATCGGCCAGGGAGCGCGCGCGATGATCGCGGACGGGGCGCTGCAGAACCCCCGCCCCGACTACAGCCTCGGCCTGCACCTGTGGAATGACCTGCCCGTCGGCACGGTTGGCGTGACCAGCGGCCCGTGTATGTCCGCCGCCGATATCTTCCGCTGCACCCTGACGGGATCGGGCGGGCACGGCGCCCAGCCGGACAAGGCCCGCGATCCGGTGGTGGCAGCCGCCCAGGTCATCAGCGCGCTGCAGAGCATCGTCGCCCGCAACGTCGATCCGCTGGATACCGCCGTGATCACCGTCGGCTCGCTGCACGCGGGCGACGCCTTCAACGTCATCCCCGGCACAGCGGAGATGAAAGGCACCATCCGCACCTATCGCAAAGCCACCCGGCAGATGGCGCACCGCCGGCTGCGCGAGGTCGTCGAGGGGGTCGCCGCGGCCATGGGCTGCAGCGCGGACCTGGAGATCACAGCCATGACCCAGGCCGTCAGCAACGACCCGGCGCTCAGCGACCGGGTGGCGGACCTGGCTGCCGGGCTGGTGGGCGCTGAAAACGTCCGCCGCGACGTCCGGACGATGGGCTCCGAGGACATGTCCGAGCTGATGGATGACATCCCCGGCTGCTTCTTCTTCGTCGGCTCGGCCAACGCGGAGCGCGGGCTTGACTACCCGCACCACCATCCCCGCTTCGACGTGGATGAGGCATCTTTCCCGATCGCGGCCGCGCTGCTGGCGCGGGCTGCAGCCAGCCTGGTCATCCCGGAAGACTAACCGCGCCAGCCCGGCCAGTCTGCGCCCTGCTCAATCGTCCAGCAGCCCGGAGGCGCGTAGATAGTCGGCCAGCAGGCGGGCAAACTCCGCGTGCCCCTGCGGACTCCAGTGCAGGCCGCCTTTGAGGTACAGCGGCTGGCCGTCGGCGAGCGCGGCGCGCAGGCCGGGCGCGGCATCGAAGCAGAGAATCCCCTGCCGCTGCGCGTACCGGCAGGCGGCCTCCAGCCTGCGGGCCTCCTCCTCGATGGCGTCTGCCCATGCCGGGCCGCACACGCGGGCCAGCGCCTCGCCCTGCACCCCCTTATGCGACGGGATCACCACGATCAGCAGCCGGTAGCCGCCCGAACGGGCCAGCCAGGCGGCATCGTCCAGCCGCGCGGTGGTCACCCCCTGCGGGGCGAAGGTCTCCTGCGGGACAGGCCCGCACCCATCGGCATCGACGAGATCATCAGCCGGGGACGCGGCGGGCCCGGGGCCTGTCAGCCAGTCCGCCAGCTGCGCCGCCGGCGAGCGATCCAGCAGGGCCGCGGCCGTGTAGTGCAGCGGCGACTGCCAGGGGCGCAGCTCCCAGCGCTGCAGCAGCCGGACGTTCGCCTCCAGCAGCGTATCATCCCGGATATCAGTCGCCGAAAGGCCGTAGAAGACCAGCCGGTGACCTGCATCCTGCAGGTGGCGTTCGGCGACGAGATTGTACTGCCACAGCCCATAGCGCGACACGCCGTAGCTGGCAACCTCCATGCCCAGCAGGCGGCTGAGATGCGCCGACCACAGCTCGCTCTCCTCCACCCCGTAGCCAAACAGCGCCGTATCGCCCACACCGGCAATCGGGGCGCCGGGGCCGCCGTCCGGGCTGCGGAAGCCGCGGGCATCGGTGGTGACGGTGGCTTCGCGGTCCACACCGCCGAACAGGATCGGATAGTCCCGCAGACCGGGGCGCAGGCTGTACCCGGTCAGCGGATCGAGCCGGTGCAGCCCGAACCAGAAGCGATGCTGGCGGCGGTATTCGTCGCCGTGCAGGGCCAGCGTGTAGACGAGCGACAGCGCGGTGAAGACCGCCGCCCCTGCCCCGACGGAGATGCTGATGCGCCCAACCGCGCGCCGCCGGTCGGCAGGAGGCAGCCCGCCCAGCAGCAGCACCCCGCCGGCTGTGGCAGCCAGCAGGGCGGCGGCGATCAGCAGAATCGTCAGATCCCCGGCAGTAGGGATCAGGCCGAAGATCGCCGCCGGCGCCGCATCAAAGAACAGGCGGCTGCGCATAAGCAGGCTGCGCAGCGCATACCAGCCCTCCAGCAGCCCGTACAGAGCGAGGGCCAGCACAACCGGACGCGCGCGCAGCCAGCGCAGGCCGGCGGCCAGCCGCGAACCGCCGCGCCAGACCGCCACGCCGGCAGCCGCCGGGATAGCAGCATAGGCCAGCAGCAGCGCAGCATACGCCGGCGTGTAGCGGCCCAGCAGCCAGCCCTCGGCGCTGCGGTGGCTCAGCAGAACCGGGACTGGCATGGCCCAGATCAGGCCCAGGAGAGCCAGCAGGAGGCGGAACGCGGTGATGCGGCGGCTCATGCCTTCCACCATACGGCGCTGCCGCGATTCTGGCAACCGCCGATCTGGCGATCCCGTGAGTTTTGCGGTTTACTGGTGGCGCTTCACCATCCATCCACGTGGGGAATCGGCACGCACTCATGGTCAAGCTGATCGTCCTGTTCCGGCAGGGAATCCGTCCGGTTGAGTATGACGAGCGCTACAATGATTTCCTGATGTCGCTGGAGGCGCTGCCCGGCATCCGGCGCAAGGCCGTCAACCAGGTCTACGCAGGGCCGGGCGGGATGGCTCCCTACCGGATGGTGATCGAAGCCTACTTCGACGATCGGGAGGCCCTGCAGACGGCACTGACATCCGAACCCGGCGTGCGGGCAGGAAATCTGCTGCTGAGCTTCGCCGGGCCGGATGCCGTGACCCTGTTCGCCGAGGTGATGGAGGAGGCGATCGGCGGCGCGGCAGCATGAAGGCGTTCTGGCGGCAGTTCTCACCACCCGGCGTGGGCGAAGCAGCAGCCGGCCTGGCAGCCATCGCCGCCGCCATGCTGAGCGCCCTGCACCCGCAGAGCTTCGGGCTGCTGCCGGCCAGCCCGGATGGCCTGCTGCACCTGTACCGGCTGGTGGCGCTCGATCACGCCATCCAACAGGGCGACCTCTGGCCGCGCTATGTGCCGGGCTTGATCTTCGGCTACGGCGCGCCGGTTTTCAACTACTACGCACCGCTGTCGCTGTACCCTCTGGAAGCCCTGCATCTGCTGGGGCTGCGTTTTGTGGATGCGCTGCTGGTCGGCATGATGCTGGCGGCGGTCTTCGGCGCGCTGGGCGCCTGGGCGCTGGGACGTGCCTGGGGAGGCCCGGCAGCCGGGCTGATCAGCGCGGTGGCTTATGGCTATGCCCCGTATATCCTGTATGACTGGCCGCGGCGGGGCGCAGTGGCGGAATTCGCGGCCCTGGCGATCCTGCCCTGGCTGCTGTGGAGCTTCTGGCGGCTGGCCGAGCGCGGGCGGCGGCGCGACCTGTGGCTCGCTGCCCTGGCGCTGGCCGCCCTGATCCTGACCCACAACATCACCGCCCTGTATACCATGCCGCTGTTGTTGATCTATGGGGCCTATCTGTGGTGGCATGCGCCCGACCCGCGCCGGGCCTTCGTGCGGCTGGGTCTGGCCGCTCTGGTCGGCATCGGCCTGACGACCTTCTTCTGGCTGCCCGCACTGGCCGAGTCTCGCTACGTGCATATCGAGCGCGTCACCTACGCGGTCTCTAACCTCGACTTCCACACCAACTTCCAGAGCCTGCCGGAGACTTTCTCGCCACCGCTGACAGCCGATCTCACGCAGCTGCACCCGCCGGTTCCGCGCCCGCTGGGCTGGCCGCAGATCGCGCTGGCGCTGGCGGGCGGCGCGCTGCTGGTAACACGCGCCGGGCGGAACCAGGACGAACACCGGCGGCTGCGCGGCTGGCTGCTGCTGAGCGCCGGACTGATCATCGGGCTGATCGCGCTGACCACACGGGCCAGCACCCCGATCTGGGAAACCCTGCCGCTGATGCACTACCTCCAGTTTCCGTGGCGGCTGCTGGGTCCGGCCAGCCTGCTGCTGGCGCTGATGGCCGGGATCGGCGCGGCGCAGGTCGCCCGGCGGATCCTGTGGGCGCCGGGGCAGATGGCCTGGATGGGCCTGTGCGCGGCTCTCCTGATCGGCTATGCGCTGCCGTGGCTGTACGGGGCCTATCTGCCCGACCCGCCTGCGCAGGGCATCGTCGATGCCCAGAACTTCGAACGCGAGACGGGCTGGCTGGCCGGCACGGCAGCCGGGGAATATGTGCCGATCTGGACGACCGATCTGCCCGATCCGGATCGGCTGCTGGGGCTGTATGCCCAGGGCGATGTCATCCCCAGGCTGCAGCCCAGCCCGGACGTGACAGTGCGCGCGGCCAGCTGGCAGGCGATGGGCGCAGCGCTGCGCATCGAGGCGCTCCGAGATACCCGACTGACCTTCGACTGGCTGTACTTCCCCGGCTGGTGGGCCAGGATAGATGGCGAGCCGGCGCCGATCGTGATCACCTGGCCCACCGGGCTGATCGGTCTGCACGTGCCGGCGGGCGCACACGACCTGGAACTGGGCTTCGGGCCGACGCCGCTGCGGCTGGGCGCGCTGATCGCCAGCGGGGTCTTCCTGGCGCTGCTGGCGGCGCTGACCGTGTTCTTCCGCCGGCTGCGCGGCCCCGGCGAGTCGATCCAGCATGCGCAGTCCCCGCCGGGGCGGCCCGCGGCGCTGGCGGTGCTGCTGGCCGGGCTGCTGGCGCTGGGCGCCAAGACCCTGCTGATCGATCATTTGCAGACCCCGATCAAACGCGCCCGCTTTGCGCAGGGTGTGGAAGCCGGGCTGCAGGTCCCGTCCGGGGCACGCTTCGACCGATCGATCACCCTGCTGGGCTACGACCTGTCCCCGTCGGCGCCGGCGAGCGGCGGCGCGGCCCGGCTCGCGCTTTACTGGCAGCTAACCGGGCCGCCGGTCGTCGAAGACTACTCCAGCGTTATCTATCTGCGCGACGCGGTGGGCAATATCGTCCTGCAGACCGGATCCCAGCACCCTGGCGACTACCCGACCACGGACTGGCTGCCGGGGCTTTACGTGCAGGAGCGCCTCAGGCTGACCATCCCTCCCGGTACACCTCCGGGCCAGTACACGATCCATGCGGCGCTCTACTCGCATACTGCCGCGCGGAACCTGGATGCCTTCGACGCGGCGGGAAACCCCACCGGCGTGACAGCCCCGATTGGCGTGCTGGAGGTCGTCCGCGGGCGCCCGATCCGGGTGCCTCCCCCGGAGGGCGCCGTGATCCGGGATGCCTCCCCCACTCCGGAGCTGACCCTGTTGTGGGCCGGTCCGCTGCCCGCCAGCATCGAGGTCGGGCAGCCGCTGGGGCTGGTGTGGGCCTGGCGTGCGCGGGCCGCGCCCTCGCAGGCGTACACGGCGCGAGTGGTCTGGATGGTCGGCGCAGGCGAGGTCGCGGCCGCGGCGCCGCCCCTGCCCCTGACGGCTGGCTACCCCACCGACCGGTGGCTGCCCCGCGATGCCTGGCGCGGGCTGCATGTGATCGCGGTGCCGGGGCGGCTGGAGGATGGCGAGTACCAGGTTGGCGTGCAGCTGCTGGACGCTGCCGGCTCGCCGGTGGGCGACAAGGTGATCCTCGGGCCGATGACGGTCACCGCGCCGCCGCGCGTCTTTGATCTGCCCCGGGAGATGGTGCCGGCGGATGGACGCTGGCAGAACGGGATCGATCTGGCAGGCTACCGTCTGCCCCGCAGCCGCCTGAACGCGGGCGATGTGCTGGAACTGAGCCTGTACTGGCGGCCCGCCGGTGAGGTGGCCGACAGCCTGACGGTCTTTGTGCATCTGGTGGATGAAAGCGGCGTCATTGTCGCCCAGCAGGATCAGATCCCGGTGCGCGGAGCTCGCCCGACGACCGGCTGGGCCCCCGGCGAGGTGATCGAGGATGCCTACCAGCTGCTGATCCCGCCGGATGCCCCGGCTGGCCGCTACCGTCTGCGCATTGGATGGTATCAGGCGTCCAGCGGGATGCGGGCCGCCCTGCCGGATGGATCCGAGTTCTGGCAGGCCCCGGCGGTCATCGACGTGCGCCGCGGCCCGTAGGGGTCAGCGGGCGAGCAGTTCGCCATACAGCGCGGCCACGCGATCAACCAGATTGGCCCATGACAGCCGCTGCGCGTGCCGGCGGGCCGCCTCGCCCATCCGGGCGCGCAGCGGCGGATCCCTCAGGATGCGCACCAGGGCATCGGCCGCCGCTGCGGGATCGTCCTGCGGCACCAGAAAGCCCGTCTCGCCGTCCACGATCGCTTCCGTTGCGCCGCAGTTCAGCGTGCCGATGGATGGGGTGCCCGCCGCGGCGGCCTCCAGGAACACGAAGCCCAGCCCCTCGAAGCTGCTGCCCTGATTGACCGATGGCAGCATGAAAACCTCCGAGCGCTGGTACCATGCCGTGAGCGATCCGTAGGGCGGCAGCTGGCCCAGGAAGTGCACGGAGTCGGCTATGCCCAGCTCGGCGGCCCGCGTCCGCAGGCGATCCACAAAGGCGGGCGATCCATGCAGATTGCCGGCCATAGCATAGTGCAGCTTCGGGATATGCTGGCGGGCCAGCGCGACGGCTTCCAGCGCGATGTGCTGACCTTTGCGCTGCTTGAGGGCCCCCACACTGAGGACGACCGGTTCATGACCCACCCACGCAGGCATCTCCGCCTCCACCGGGGCCGCGAAGCGCTCCGGGTGGACGCCGCCGGGCAGCACCTCAACGCGCCGCAGGTTGATCAGCCGGGCCAGCCAGTCGCGCGTGAAGCCGCTGATGCTCAGGATGGCGTCCGCCCGGCGGAAGGCGGGCGCGAACAGCAGCCTCCCCATGCGGCTCTCCAGCGGGCGGATGGCCCAGGTGCCGAACACGGACAGGACGAAGGGTACCCGGGGCGGGCGGGCCAGCGCGACCAGCGGCGCGTAGGGTTCGACGATGCAGTGAACGAGATCGCACGTTTGCAGGAGGCGGCGCAGCGCCGGGGCGCAGCGCAGCGTCCGGAGCGTGGTCAGCCGCCCGGCGAACAGCGGCGGCAGGATGGCGTGATGCTCGGCTCCGGCCAGCAGGGGATCGAGGTCGGCGCGGGCGGTGACCAGCACCGGCTGGTGGCCGCGGGCGCGCGCCCCGGCGGCGACTTCAACGGTATAGCGTCCCCAGCCATCGGCGCTGACGGCCTGTGAGGAGATATAAGCGATGCGCACAGCCTGCTCCGCGGTATGACGTGGCGGCGGCAGACTATACCACAAAAGGCGCTGTGAGGGCGGGCCGGTCAGGCAAGTGCCAGGCCCAGCGCCAGCAGCACACCGCCAGCCATCACGCTGCCCAGCTGACCGGCGGTGTTGGCGCCCATCGCGTGCATCAGGATGAAGTTCTCGAAGTCCTCATCCTGCGCGATGCGGGCAGCCAGCCGCCCGGCCATCGGGAAGGCGCTGATGCCCGCCGCGCCGATCAACGGGTTGATGGTTCCCCTGCTCAGGGCAGACATCAGCTTGCCGAACAGCAGGCCGGCGACCGTATCCAGCACAAAGGCGATCAGGCCGAGAATCAGCACCTGGATGGTGGCCCAGTTCAGGAAGCTGTCGGCGCTCATGGTCGAGCCGATCGTCAGCCCCAGGAACAGGGTGGCGATGTTGATGATCTCGTTCTGAGCCGCCTTATTCAGGCGATCCACCACGCCGCTTTCCTTGAGCAGGTTCCCCAGCATCAGCATGCTGATCAACGGAGTCGCTTCCGGCACCAGCAGCCCCACCATAATCGTCACCACAACCGGGAAGATCACCAGCGCCCGCCGCGAAACGGGCCGGGGCGCGTACTCCATGCGGATCAGGCGCTCCCGGCGCGTGGTCAACAGCTTCATGATCGGCGGCTGGATGATCGGAATCAGGCTCATATACGAGTAGGCAGCCACGGCGATCGGGGCCAGCAGCTCCGGGGCCAGCCGGGTGGCGACGAAGATCGAGGTGGGGCCGTCAATTGCGCCGATGACGCCGATGCACGCAGCCTGATTGAGCGGGAAGCCGAGCAAAGTAGCCAGGATCAGGGTGCCAAAGATGCCAAACTGCCCGGCGGCTCCCAGCAGGGCCATCCGGGGCATCGCCAGCAGCGGGCTGAAGTCGATCATCGCGCCCACGCCGATGAAGATCAGCAGCGGGAACAGCTCGGTGAGGATACCGGCGCGGTAGAGCACGCCGAACAGCCCATCGACGGCAGCCATCCCGGTCAGGGGGATATTGGCCAGGATGCAGCCGAAGCCGATCGGCAGCAGCAGCACCGGCTCATATTCCTTGACCACAGCCAGTGTGATGAGGACGGCTCCCACCGCCAGCATCACCGCGTTGCCGGGGGTAAAAGCCAGCAGCCCCTTCAGCAGGTCAGGCAGCAGATCAGGCACGGTCATGGTGATCTCTCCGCCTGCTAACCAGCGTATTCGATGAGCAGATCGTGATGCTTGACATGCTGGCCCGGTGTGACATGCACCGCCGCAAGCTCGCCACTCCGCGCCGCGCGGATGGCATTCTTCATCTTCATCGCTTCCAGCATGCACAATTCCTGCCCCACGCTGACCACCTCGCCCGGACGGACGGATACCTCGACGATCACGCCCGGGATCGGGGCATAGACTGCCAGAGGGTTGCCGGCGGCCTGAACCCGCGATCCTCCCGCGCGCTCCAGCTCCCGATCGGGCCGGGCCGGTGGAGCCGGGGCCGGGGCGGGCCGCGTGATGCCGTCCTCCGGCCAGACCTCAAAACGCCGCCCGCCCACTACCGCGATCACGGGGCGGGCGCTGAGGTTCTCAATCGCTACTTCATAGGTCTGATCATCGATCCGCACGGTGACATTCATCGGATGGGGCCTCTGTGTTTCAGCTGGCGGCCGCGCATGACGGCCTGCCAGGCGGTGATGGTGGCAGTCGGGGGAAGGCCGGGCGTGCCGGTCTGCGCCGTCCGCTGGCGCAGCAGGGCGACCGCGACGGCCGCCGCCGCAGCCTGCTCCGCTTGCTCCGGTCGCCCGGCAGGCAGCGGAGCCGGGCCAGCCTCTGCCGGCTCCGGGCGGGTGCGGTCGGCGGTCAGGCTGACCAGCGCCACCATCAGCAGCCACAGCAGGATGATGGCTCCGAACACCAGCCCCATACCGATCGCGGTGATCTGCAGAGCGACGCCCAGATTATCGATCACGGCCTTCTCTCCTTGTGCTTAAACAGGGATATTGCCGTGCTTGCGCGGCGGCGCCGGTGAGTACTTGTCGCGCAGCGCGCCCAGCGAGGCGATCAGCTTGGGGCGCGTCTCGCGCGGCTCAATAATGTCGTCGATGTAGCCGGCGCTGGCAGCGTGGTAAGGATTGCTGAACCGGGATCGGTATTCTTCGGCCAGGCGGGCCCGCTCGGCGGCGGGGTCGGCGGCCTGCTCGATCTGGCGCTTGAACAGGATGTTGGCCGCGCCATCCGGCCCCATGACGGCGATCTCGGCGCTGGGCCAGGCGTAGTTGACATCGGTGCCCAGATACTTGCTGCTCATCACTACATAGGCACCGCCGTAGGCCTTGCGCGTGATCACGCTGATCTTGGGGACAGTAGCCTCCGAGTAAGCGTAGAGCACCTTGGCCCCGTGCCGGATGATCCCGCCATGCTCCTGCGCGATGCCCGGCAGGAAGCCCGGCGAATCGACGAAGGTCACGATCGGCACGTTGAAGCAGTCGCACATCCGCACGAAGCGGGCGATCTTGTCGGCGGCGTCGATGTCGATCACCCCGGCCATCACGCTGGGCTCCTGAGCGACGATCCCGACGCTGTGCCCGCCGATGCGGGCCAGCCCCACCACGGCATTGCTGGCCCAGGTCGGCTGGATCTCCAGGAAAGTCCCGGCATCGATGATGCGCTCGATGACCTCGTGCATGTTGTACGGCGTGGTCGGATCGAGCGGGATGATGCTGTTCAGCTCCTCATCCATTCGCAGGGGGTCATCATCGCAAGGGACGAAGGGCGGGTTGTCCACATTGTTGGAAGGCAGGTAGCTCAGGGTGTAGCGGCACAGGGAGAGGGCTTCCTCCTCGCCGCGGGCCGCCAGATGGGCCGTGCCGCTGATCGCCATGTGCACGTAGGTCCCGCCCAGGCTCTCCGTATCGATCACCTCCCCGGTGACGGCCTGGATCACCTGCGGGCCGGTGATGAACATATAGGAATGCTTCTCGACCATGATGATCAGGTCGGTGAGGGCGGGGGAGTAGGCCGCACCCCCCGCGCAGGGGCCGAGCATGACGCTGATCTGCGGGATGACACCGGAATACTGCGCGTTGCGGCGGAAGATCTCCGCGTAGCCGCCCAGGCTCTTGACGCCTTCCTGGATGCGGGCGCCGCCCGAATCGATCAGCCCGATGATCGGTGCGCCGTTGCGCAGCGCCAGGTCCATCACGCGGCAGATCTTGTGCGCCTGCATTTCGCTGAGCGTCCCGCCGTAGATGGTGAAATCCTGGGCGTAGACATAAACCGTGCGGCCATCGATCTGGCCATAGCCGGTGATCACGCCATCACCGAGGTACGGAACAGGAGCCAGGCCCAGCTCATCGCTCTGCTGGGTGATGAACGGCTCCAGCTCATGAAAGGTGCCCGGATCGAGCAGCACATCCAGACGCTCGCGGGCGGTCAGCTTGCCCTTGCTGTGCTGGGTAGCGATGCGTTCGGGGCCGCCGCCCTGGCGGGCGCGGTCACGCACCCGGCGCAGTTCAAGGACACGGGGATCATCCTGGGGCATGGCAGAACCTCAACCGGTGGCCCGCAACGGAGAGTCGTCCATCGCGGAGAGCAGTCTCTACCCCAGAGCATACATCCCGGGACGCGGACATGCCGGGTAGGTTCGTCACGACTCTGTGGTGATGAGAGTCACCCGATCAGCCAGACAGCAAGAGGCCGGGATGAGAGGTCAGGCTTCACCCCGGCCTCCGGGCAGGCTACTCAGCGCACGACATTGACCAGCTGCCCTGGAATGATGATCACCTTGCGCGGGGCGGCGCCATCCAGCGCCGCGCGCACCTTCTCGCTGCTCAGCGCGGCCTCGCGGATGGCCTCCTCGCCGGCCTCTGCGGGGACCACAACACGGTCACGCAGCTTGCCGTTGACCTGCACCGCCAGCTCGATCAGGTCCTCCGCGGCGGCAGCCGGATCAAAGGTGGGCCATGCCTGCTGGTGGATACTGTAGGGATATCCGCTGCGGGCCCACAGCTCTTCTGCGATGTGCGGAGCGAAGGGAGCCAGCAGCAGCAGCAGCGTCTTCACCGCCTCCTCCCACGCGCTGGTGTGCGCGACCGGCGTCGCACGGAAGTCGCGCAGGGTGTTCTTCAGCTCCATCAGGGCCGCGATGGCCGTATTGAAGCTGAAGGTTTCCAGGTCAGCGGTCACCCGGTGGATGGTCTGATGGACGCGGCGGCGCAGCACACGGATCGCCGCTTCCGGGGCCGTGGCAGCCGGGTCCTCAGGCCGATCCGCCAGCGGTTCGACGATCAGCGCCCACACATCCCGCAGGAAGCGCGACGGCCCGGCGATGTCCTTGCTGTTCCACGGCCCGCCCTGATCCCACTTGAAGGCGAACATCAGGTAGATGCGCACCACATCCGCGCCATACTTCTGCACCAGATCGTCCGGATCGACCACGTTCCCGCGCGATTTGCTCATCTTTTCGCGGTCTTCACCCAGGATGATCCCCTGGTTGTACAGGCGCGTCATCGGCTCGCTGAACAGCGAGGCCGGCTGGCGATCCGGATCCATGGGTTTGACGGGCTCCAGGATGCCGCAGTCGCGCATGGCGCGGGTGAAGAAGCGCGTATACAGCAGGTGCATGGTGGCATGTTCGATGCCGCCGGTGTACTGGTCAACCGGCAGCCAGTAGCTGCCCTCCTCCGGATCGAACGGGTAGCGATCGTAGTCAGGGCTCAGGTAGCGGTACTGGTACCACGACGAGCACATGAAGGTATCCATCGTGTCGGTTTCGCGTTCGGCGGAGCCGCCGCACTGCGGGCAGGCGGTGTAGCGCCAGGACTCCAGCAGCTTCAGCGGCGACTCGCCGGTGGGCATGAACTCGACATCCTCAGGCAGCAGCACCGGCAGTTGATCCTCCGGCACCGGCACGATGCCGCATGCCGGGCAGGTGATCATCGGGATCGGCGCACCCCAGTAGCGCTGGCGGCTGATCAGCCAGTCGCGCAGGCGGTAGTTGACGGCCTCCTGGCCGATGCCCTGCTGCTGCAGCCAGTCGATCACCCGGCTGATCCCCGGGTTGCGGCGGCCTTTCTCGTCAGTGACAGGCGTGCCGTCGAACGGCCCGGAGTTGGCCATCACCCCGGAGCCCGCATACGCCTCGGGCATCGTCGCGCCGTCCAGCGTCTGCCCCGGCGGCTGGATCACCACGCGCACCTCCAGCCCGTATTGGCGGGCGAAGGCGAAGTCGCGCTCATCATGCGCCGGCACGGCCATGATCGCCCCGGAGCCATAAGTCATCAGCACGTAGTCGGCAACCCAGATCGGGATGCGCTCCCCGTTGACCGGATTGATGGCGTAGGCGCCGGTGAAGACGCCGGTCTTTTCGCGGCCGGCGGCCTCGCGGTCGATATCGGTTGCACGGGCGGCCTGCAGGGCATATTCTTCGACGGCTGCACGCTGTTCCGGCGTGACGATGGCGCTGACCAGCGGGTGTTCAGGGGCCATCACCATGAAGGTGGCGCCCCACAGGGTATCGGGCCGGGTGGTGAAAACCGGCAGCTCGTGGCCCGCCTCTGTCCGGAACGTCACCTGCGCCCCCTCGCTGCGCCCGATCCAGTTCTTCTGCATCGTGACTACACGCTCCGGCCATTCGATGCCGCTGAAGTCCAGCAGCTCATCGGCGTACCGGGTGATGCGGAAGAACCACTGCTCCAGGTCCTTCTTGATCACGGGCGTATTGCAGCGCTCGCAGTGACGATCCTCGCCCCAGACCTGCTCGCGGGCCAGTGTGGTGTTGCACGTCGGGCAGAAATCGACCGCCGCCATCTTCTTGTAGGCCAGCCCGTTGCGGAAGAACTGGATGAAAAACCACTGCGTCCAGCGGTAGTACGCCGGGTCGCTGGAAATGGCCTCGCGCTTCCAGTCGAACATCGCGCCCATGCTGCGCAGCTGGCGCCGCATGTTCTGGATGTTGGCATAGGTCCACTCCCGCGGGTGGATGCGGCGCTTGATGGCGGCGTTCTCAGCCGGCAGTCCGAAGGCGTCAAAGCCCATTGGGAACAGCACATTGTAGCCGCGCATCCGCATATAGCGGGCGCGGGCGTCGGAGGGCGCCATGGCGTACCAGTGCCCGATGTGCAGGTCGCCCGATGGGTAGGGCAGCATGGTCAGCGCATAGTGCTTGGGCCGCCCGGGATCGACCTGCGCCCGGTACAGCCCATCGGCTTCCCACCGCTGCTGCCAGTGCTGCTCTATCTCTTGCGGGTGATACTCTTTGTCCATATAGATCCTGTCCCATGCCTGTTCAAAGTGAGTCCGCAGCTGATCGTTCCCGGGCGCAGGTCGATCCCGGGCGGGGCGTGAGAAGGCAGCGCCCACTCCCGGCCCGGCAGGTATTCCGCTGACTCATCTTACGCCTCCTTTCTGCGAGGTACCCCATCTTGCGGGCGCTGCTCATGCCGGAGCGCATCCGGCAGGCCGCCCGGGGAGGAACGAAAAAGCCCTTCGCATCCGGATCAGGGACGAAGGGACTCCGCGGTACCACCCTGCTTGGCAAGACAGGCCCGGGCAGGGCAGTCTTACCCGCTTGAAGCGCGTAACGTGCGCATGACGGCCGCCGCTACTGCCATACGGGGTTCGCGGCGGCGGCTCCCGGACGAGGTGGGCCACCTGTGCTCGCTGAGGGCACGCGCCTGCCCGTGTGATCCGGGCAGACAGACCGGGCTTGCACTCTCCCCGGCTCGCTGCAGCGATGGCTTATCACTTCCGATCGCAGCCTGTACAGATGTGCTATTTCCGTCCATTGTACCGGGCTTCAGGCACAGTGTCAACGCCCGCGTGCCCCGGACGGGCAGGATTCAACGCAATGGATGCAGGGGCAAGGCAGGGTGTCATGCCTCCCGGAGCGCCCACCCCCAAAGTGGAACGGGGCTGCCGGGCATCCGCTACCGGGCAATGCTGTCCGGCAGGCGGCCATCGCCATCCTGGCGCGCCAGCCGCCCGCGGATGGCGCTCCAGTGCGTGCCCGGCCAGTAGACCCGGAAGCAGCCGGGGCACTCGCTGAACTCCTGCTGAACGCGCCAGACAAACGGTGGCACCCGTCCACGGGCAGCGGCGTGGACGAGCGGTCGGAGCGGAGTGTTGCAAACGGCGCAGCGCAGAGTCAGCGGCTCGGGCGGCGGGCCGAGCCGCGCACGCACCTGCGCGATCTGATCGTCCAGGGTCTGGCTGTCGATCAGCATCACCCACACCCCCTGCCGGGCAGCCAGCCCGCGGTCGCGAGTCAAAATCAGACGCGCTTCTGCGCGGGCCTGCCGCACCACCTCGATGTCATCGGTATCGGCCAGATAGGCCGCATCGTATCCCATCAGGCGCAGCCAGCGAGCCAGCCGGCCCAGCATCGCGTCCAGCAGCAGCGGCGGAGCGCCCGCCAGCGGCTCGTTCATCGCTCCAGCTTTACCTCACCCACCCGGGTATAGACGGCACCATCGGAGCGAAGCTGGCTCCGGATCAGGCTGACGGACTCAACGCGCCAGCCGCCCAGGTTACCGATGCCCTTTTCCGCTGCCGCGCCCACAGCGGCCAGATCGGCGCGTGACGCCTCACGGGCGGCGCGGGCCAGCGTCAGATGCGGATGAAACCCCCGCTCCTCGGACGGGTAGCCCAGTGGAGCGATCTCGGCCTCGAGGCTGGACTGCAGGGCCGCCAGCTGCCGCACATCACCCAGCATGCCCATCCACAGCACCCGGGGGGCGCGGATGTTCGGAAAGCACCCCAGCCCCTCGATCTCCAGCGCAAATGCGCTGTGCCCGCGAACCGCTCGCTCAAGGGCGGCGGCAATGTCGTCCAACTGACTGATGGGCACATCCCCCAGAAACTTGAGCGTCAGGTGAATCCCTTCAGGACGCACCCACTTCACCGCCCGATCGGGGATCGACAGCTTCAGCGAGTCCTGCACGCGGGCAATACGGCGGAGCAGCTCGCGAGGAAGCTCAAGCGCGACAAACAGACGCCACGAGTCGCTCATGAGCTACCTGTCTGCGGCGATGCCCGGTGGCATGGGGGGAAAGTCGATCGGCGGGAGGCTGAGGCGCATGGTCACGCCATCAAACTGTCAGGTGCCGCTGAAATAGATATGCAGCACCAGCTGACCCAGGCGCACCTGGTCGCCGCTGCGCAGCACGCGGGGTTGATGCGGCGCCAGCTGCTGCTCGTTGAGGAATGTGCCATTGGTGCTGCCGAGATCAACAATGAAGATCATCTCATCGCCCTGGCGCAGGGCCGCGTGGGTGCGCGAGACGCCCTTCTCCAGCGCGCCATAAGGCGTCAGGTTAAGGCTGTAGGCATCATCCACCCTGCCCAGCACGAAATCGCCGCTGGTAGGCCGCACAAAGATCGGTTCCTGCGTATCGCGAACATGAATGATGACCTGGTGGCTGGGTTCAAAGGTCGAGGTGCCCCAGCCAGACTTGATAGCCTGCTTCTGAAAGCCCTCGGGCAGCTTCTGGATCATGGTGGCTTCGACGGTATCCTCATCCCACAAGCGGCGTCCACAGCCACCGCATTTCATGGCATCATCAGGGTTTTCATGCTGGCATTCAGGGCACGTCCTCATCATCAGGCTCCTGCAGACCGATGGCCGGTCGCCGCTTCCAGGCGCTGCCCCCATCATACCTGACAGTCAGCGCCGGGCGCAAGAAACACAGAGGCCCCGCGCGGCGGGGCCTCCCTGGCTCAGTTCAATGACGGCCTACAGCTTGGTGACGTTGACGGCCTTGGGGCCCTTATCGCCCATCTCGACGGCGAACTCGATGCGATCGCCTTCTTCGAGGTTGCGGAAGCCAGCGGCCTGGATCGCGCTGTAGTGCACGAAGACGTCCTTGCTGCCGTTGTCCGGGGTGGCAAAGCCGTAGCCCTTCTCGGTGTTGAACCACTTGACAGTGCCGGTGATGCGTTCAGACATGGGGGTCATTCTCCTTAACCCGTGAACCAGGAAATACAGTGTAGATGGGTCAAGACCCCCTTCAAGAACTGCCAGCCGACTTCACAGCGGGGTGAGTCTTTTCCAGAAGTCCTACGACCTGCGCTCTACATTTCCCACTATAGCGCAAATGCCCCGGGGGCGCAAGATGCTGAGGACAGAATCGCTTTAATACAATTTTGACAATCTGTATGATATAATCTGGTGCGTGGGAACAGCATCCCACCAGAGGAACAATGAAGGCTGCAGACGCCCTGCTCGACCAGTTAGAGCAGCCACAGGAACTGATCCCGCCGCCGCAAAACGCGCAGATGAGCTTCTACGAGCTCATTGAAGCGGCCGAGCCGCCGGCAGAGGTAGTTCCGCGCCCCCGACGTCCCCGGCGCCAGGCGCCGCCCGCGCCTGTCTCGGGCCGCCACCAGGATGTCCGCCTCTACCTGACGGTGCTGCTGAAGACCTACGTGGAGATGATCGACGCAGGGCTGGTGCGCGATGCGCCCTACCGCATCCTGGCGCCCGATGGCAGCGTCCTGCAGCCGGATATTGTCTTTATCTCCCACCTTAACTTCGATCGCGTGCATGAGACCTATATGGAAGGCCCGCCCGATATCGCGGTCGAGGTGTTGACGCCGGAGAGCACCGCCACGGATCGCGGGGAAAAGTTCGTGGCCTATGAGACGCTGGGCGTGCGCGAGACCTGGCTGATCGACCCGGTGCGGGAGATGGTCAACTTCTATCACCTCACCCCGCAGGGGCTGTACAGCGAGTTCCGCCCTGACATGGCCGGGCGGATGAACTCCCGGGTGCTGCGCGGCTTCACGCTGGATGTCGATCGGCTGTGGAAACGCGTCCTGCCGACCACCGTCGAGATCGTGGCGATGGCCACCACCATGGCAGGGCAGCGCTAGCCCACCTGCGCTGAACCCGATCCACGCAACAGCCAGTTGCATCTGCCTGAAAGGGATGCTATAGTGCCTTTCGGGCTGATTGTGACTGGCGTTGATTCTGCCTGTCTGCTATACGCTGGGAGGCGTTCATGAGAGAGTTGCTGAGCCGCATTCCGGGCCGCGCTGCTGCCGCCATGCCGGCAGCCCTGCTGGCCGCCCTGCTGATCGGGGCAGCCATCTCCGGCTGCACGCTGTCGGGGGCCGAACCCGCCCCGCTGACGCCGGTTGCGGCGGTGACCCTGCCGGCCACCCAGGAGCCCACTGAACAACTCCCACCGACCCCGACTGAAGCCGGACCGATCGATGTCTTTGGCACCCAGACGGCGCAGGCTCCCACGCCCGCGCCGTCCGAAGAACCCCCCGCAGAACCTACCGGGGAGCCGTCGATAGCCACCCCGACGCCGCAGGTGCCGGGCACTCAGGAGCCAGCGGAAGGCGGCAGCGCGGACTGCCCCGCCACCCACACAGTGCAGCAGGGCGAAAACCTGTTCCGCATCGCGCTGAAGTACGGCCTGACCACTGAGGAACTGGCCGCAGCCAACGGCATCGCCAATCCGGCCAGCATCGTAGTTGGCACCGTACTGCGCATCCCCGGCTGCGGGGCAGCGGAGGAGGCCAGCCCGGGCGAAGCCGCCGCAGCCGGCACGCATACGGTCCAGGCGGGCGAGAATCTGTACCGGATCGCCCTGAAGTATGGTCTCTCGTGGCAGGAACTGGCCGAGTTCAACGGGATCACCAACCCCAATACACTGGTTGTGGGGCAGGTGCTGCGTATTCCCGGCAATTAAGGGCAGAGGCAGGCAGATACATCACCGCGGGGCTACTGGCGGGCAGGCCAGTAGCCCCGCTTTCATCGATAACGACTCAGGAAGGGTGATCATGTCTGGAGAGCGCATCCTGCATAGCGAGCCTATCTACAGGGGTCGGGTGGTCAATCTGCGGGTGGACACGATCGCCGCGGATGACAACCGGACCTACCAGCGCGAGATCATCGTGCACCCCGGGGCGGTGGCGCTGGTCCCGGTGGACGATCAGGGGCAGGTCGTGCTGGTGTGGCAGTACCGCGCCGGCTCCGGGCAGGAGATGCTGGAGCTGCCCGCCGGCGGGCTGGAAGCAGGTGAGCCCCCTGAGCAGTGCGCCCGGCGTGAATTGCAGGAAGAGGCAGGTCTGTATCCCGACGAGCTGATCGAACTGGGCAGCTTCTACGTCGCCCCCTCATACACCACCGAGCGGATCACCATCTACCTGGCGCGATCACTGCGACCGTCCACGCTGGAGGGCGATATCGACGAGCGGATCACCGCGGTGCGGATGCCCTTCCGGCAGGCGCTGGAGATGGCGCTGACCAACCAGATCCTCGACAGCAAGACCGTCATCGGGCTGGTGTGGGCTGCGCGGCGGGTGCTGGACCAGGGCCGCTGACCGGCCTGCAGCCGCCGCGATCAAACCTTTCCCTTTCCACATTCTGACTCACCTCTTATAATCGACACTATGCCTGTCCCACTGCTCGCCCTGATGTACTGGGCCCACCTGCTCGCCACAGTGATCTGGCTGGGCGGTCTGGCGATGCTCGTGCTGATCGCATGGCCCGGCGCCGCCGGGGATGCCTCCACGCTGGGGATGCTGGAGCGCCGCTTCCGGCCCTGGGCCAACCTGAGCCTGATCGTCCTGCTGGTGACCGGCCTGATCCAGATGGGCGGCGATGCGCACTATCAGGGCTTTCTGGTGATCCGCGACGTGTGGTCGCTGGGGCTTCTCGGCAAGCACCTTGTGATCGGCGCGATGATCATCATCGCCGCGGCGCTGCAGTGGGGGGTGTACCCGGCGCTGGAGCGCGCCCGGCTCGCAGCCAGCCGGGGCAGCGCAGCCGATCAGGCTGCTGAAGCTGCCCTGCAAGCACACCTGCGCCGCCTGTCTGCCCTGAATCTCGCGCTGGGTGCGGCTGTCCTGCTGCTGACGGCCCTCATCACAGCCCTGTGATCTCAGATCCCGGATGAACCTCGCCGCGCCCTCCTCCACCCGCCAGCCCCGCTGGTTCTTCGCCGCCGCGGTGTCACTGCTGCTGCTGGCTGCCTTCTTTCGTCTGTGGCAGCTGGGAAGTGTCCCACCCGGCATGCGGGCCGAAGAGCTGGTCAATGCCCAGCTCTCCGACGAGATGCGGCGCGGCAACGTGTCGGTGATCTATGAGGAGGCGCACCCGGCCCGCGAGGGGCTTTACTTCGCCCTGCTGGCGACCTCGACGGCGATCACCGGGCGCGGGCTGATCCTGTGGCGGCTGCCGTCGGTCTGGATCGCGATGCTTTCGCTGGCGCTGACGGTCAGCCTGATCCGGCGCTGGTTCAATGTGCGGGTGGCGCTGCTGGTGCTGGGTCTGATGGCGGTTTCGTTCTGGCCGGTGTGGATCGGGCGCGTGGTCATGCACGTGACCCTGATGCCGCTGGTGACGACAGCTGCGCTGTACGCGCTGACCCGGGCGTACCTCTCGCGGCAGGGCGCAGATTCCGGCCTGTGGTTCACAGTGGGCGGGATCGCGCTGGGGATCGCCCAGTATGTGCATGTCACAGCCTGGACTCTGCCCGCCCTGCTGGTGGCGTTTGCCGGCTACCGGGCGCTGGTGAGCCAGGCGGATCGCCGCCGCCACTGGGGCAACCTGATCTACGCGCTGGGGCTGCTGGCGGCGCTGTCTCTGCCGCTGCTGATCTTCCTGCTGAACAACCCGGGCGCGCGCGAGCCGGTGCCGATCTCCCAGCAGCCCGGCCTGATCGCGGAGATGCCGGAGCGGCTGGCTTCATCGGTGGCAGCGCTGGCCCTGCGCGGCGACATGTCGCCCAACCACAACGTGCCCGGCCGCCCGGTGATGAACCCGCTGATGGGCGGGCTCCTGGTGATGGGGATCGGCGTAGCGCTGGCCCGCTGGCGGCAGCCTTCCTACGGGCTGACGCTGCTGTGGCTGGTGGTGGGCCTGCTGCCGACTCTGTTCCTGCCGCGCAAACCCGATTTCGAGTTCATGGTGATGATCCTGCCGGTCATCTTTGTCTTCCCGGCGCTCGCGCTGTATTCCGGCTTCCGGGCGGCGCGGCGCATCCCGGCGCGGCGCTGGCGGCGGCTGGCGATGGCCGGAGTCTCCACCGGGGTAGCGGCGCTGGTCGCCAGCAGCCTGGCGCAGACGTACCGTGACTATTTCATCATCTGGCCGAAGTTGGGCGATGTCCGGCTCAATTACGAGGCTGATCTGGGCGTGCTGGCGCACTATCTGGATACCAGCCGCGATCCAACGCCGATCGCCATCTGCTCGACCCCGGTGGATCGGTCGCAGAACCGCTTTGCCCTGACCAACGCCGAGCTGCTGGGCTACCTGATGCACCGGCGTCAGGTGCCGATCCGCTACTTTGACTGCACCCAGAGCCTGGTGCTGGCGGACGGCGGCCGATCTCAGCGCATCATCTTCCCGCGCGGGCATTACTATGACTATCTGCCGGGGCCGCTGCTGGCGTGGATGCGCACCGCCCGCGATGAGCAGGTCCCAGGCGTCCGCCCGGATGTGATCCTGCGGCTGGATGTCAGCCGCGAGCTGGCCGATACCGCCGGCGCGTTCATCACCACCGCTCCGACCGCCTGGCCGCCCGAGTCGGGTGATGTGCGGTTGGCAGCGCTGCCTGTTCCCTTCACCGCCAATGTGACTTTTCTGGGCTATAGTGTACGGGATGACACGCTGCGCGCTACGGACTGGGTGGAGCTCACTACCTACTGGCGGCTGGATGGCCCACCGCCCCCGGACATCACACAGTTCAGCCATCTGCTGGGCAACCCGGTAGTTGTGGTAGCCCAGGATGACGGAATCGGGATCGAGATTGCGACCCTGCACCCGCGCGACGTATTCCTGCAGTACAGCATGATCCAGACGCCAGGCGGGATGGATGCCGGTCTGTACCCGCTCTCCGTGGGATTGTACGATCCGCTGACCGGCCAGCGCCTGCAGGCGTATGAAAATAGCGCCCCACGCGCCGACCGCCTGTTCCTGCAACAGATCCAGATCACCGATTGAACGCACCCTCCCGGCGCCGGCTGTATGTGGACAGAAGATAAGGCGCTTGCTAAAATCGGCGGCGCTGTGCATCCCGGGAAGCCGATCGACGTAAAACCGGCGGCATCACATCCAGAGCAACGCGCAAAGGGCCCCAATACGCATGACACGAGCATTGATCACAGGCGGTGCCGGCTTCATCGGAAGCCACCTTTCCGAGGCGCTGCTTAACCGGGGGCAGCAGGTGACCGTGATTGACGACCTGTCTACGGGTCGTTTCGAGAACATCGAGCCGCTTACCCGCAACCCCGATTTCCGCTTCGCGATCGAGACCATCACCAATACCACTGTCATGGACCGGCTCGTCAGCGAATGCGACATCATCTACCACCTGGCGGCAGCGGTGGGTGTGTTTGAGATCGTCAGCAAGCCGATTCACACGATTGAGACCAATGTTCGCGGCACGGACATCGTGCTGCAGACGGCCCGCCGATACCGCAAGAAGGTGATGATCGCCTCCACGTCGGAGATCTACGGCAAAAGCAACAAGGCGCCGTTCAACGAGGAAGACGACAGCATCATCGGGGCCACCACCAAGAGCCGCTGGAGCTATGCGTCCAGCAAAGCGCTGGACGAGTTCCTGGCGCTGGCGTACTACAAGGAAACCGGCCTGCCGGTGGTGATCTTCCGCCTGTTCAACACCGTGGGGCCGCGCCAGCGCGGGCACTATGGCATGGTCATCCCGCGTTTCGTTCAATGGGCCCTGGCCGGGGAACCGCTGCAGGTCTATGGAGATGGCCACCAGAGCCGCTGCTTCTGCAATGTCAGCGATGTGGTGGCGGGTGTGACAGCTCTGGCAGAGTGCGAGCCTGCTAATGGAGAGGTCTTCAACATCGGCGCGCAGGACGAGATCAGCATCCTGGAGCTGGCGCATAAGGTCAAGGAGCGGACCGGCAGCTCCTCGCCGATTGTGACCGTTCCGTATAACGAGGCCTACGAGGCCGGCTTTGAAGATATGCAGCGCCGCGTGCCGGATATCTCGAAGATCAAGCGGGTGATCGGCTGGGAACCCAGGAAGACCCTCGACCAGACGCTTGACGAGATCATCGCCTACTTTCGTGAGCGCGAAAGCCGCGCCACCCGAGCCTAGTCGCTCCCCAGGTAAGAGGACACTATGTCGTCAAAAACCGCACTGCTGGACAGGATCGAGCGCCGCGAAGCCACGATCAGCGTCATCGGCCTCGGCTATGTTGGCCTGCCGCTGGCCGTCGAGTTTGCCAGGGAAGGTTATCGGGTCATCGGCGTGGATGTCGATCCCGAGAAGGTGCGGCTGCTCAACCAGGGTGTGAGCTACATCCCTGATATCCCCACCGAAGTGGTCGCCGAGCTGGCCCGCAAAGGAACCCTGTCGGCCACCACGGATTACAGCGTGCTCCAGGGGGTGGATGCGATCAGCATCTGCGTGCCGACCCCGCTGCGCAAAACCAAAGACCCCGACATGAGCTACATCATCGCAGCCGCCGATCAGATAGCCCGTTTCAGCCACCCGGGCCTGCTGATCGTTCTGGAGAGCACCACCTATCCGGGCACAACGGATGAGCTGATCACGCCGCGGCTGATCGGGAACGGCTACAAGGTGGGCGAGGATGTCTTTGTGTGCTTCTCCCCGGAGCGCATTGACCCCGGCAACAAGACTTACGGCGTGCGCAACACCCCGAAGATCATCGGGGGGGCTACACCGGCGTGCGTTGAAGTGGCGCAGGCCCTGTACAGCAAGGCCATCGACCGGGTGGTGCCGGTGTCCTCAACACGCACCGCGGAGATGGTCAAGCTGCTGGAAAATACCTTCCGCTCGGTGAACATCGGCCTGGTGAATGAGATGGCCGTGATGTGCGACAAGCTCGGCGTGAGCGTGTGGGAGGTGATCGAAGCGGCCAGCACCAAGCCATTCGGCTTCATGACCTTCTATCCAGGCCCCGGCCTGGGCGGGCACTGCATCCCCATCGACCCCCTGTACCTGAGCTGGAAGCTCAAGGCGCTGAACTACAATGCCCGCTTCATCGAGCTGGCGTCTGAAGTCAACAGCAATATGCCTCTGTATGTAGTGGGCAAAGTCAGCGATGCGCTCAATACCGTCCGGAAGCCGATCAACGGCTCCTCGATCCTGGTGCTGGGCGCAGCCTATAAACGCGATATTGACGATCTGCGTGAAAGCCCGGCCCTGGATGTCATCCGCCTGCTTCAGGAGCGCGGCGCGACGGTGACCTACCATGATCCCTACGTCACCGACCTGACGCACGAGGGACTCGATATGAAGTCCGTGCCGCTCACTGCCGACGCGCTGCGGACGGCGGACTGCGTGGTGATCGTAACCGACCATTCGGTGCTGGACTGGGAATGGATTGCCGCCGAGGCGCGCATCATCGTCGATTCGCGCAATGCACTCAAGCACATCACCAGCCCGAAGGCCACGGTGGTCCTGCTGTAACCGGTCATCCCGGGCGCGTGAGAGCCTGCCATGCATTTATGTGTGATCGCCGGGACGTTTCACCCGGAGCCGGGCGGCCCGCCTACTTACCTCTACCATCTGTTGCCCGCGCTCGTTGAGCGTGGGCATTCTGTGTCGGTCATCACCTACGAACCTTTCCCAGAATCCTTAGACAGGGGGCTTCAGCCCCTTGCCGCAGCCCACTACCCCTACCCGGTGACGCGCCTGACTCGCCGGGTGTCGATCCCACGTCGCTTGCTCCGCTTCGCGCGTGAGGTGCTCCGCCAGGGCCGCGCGGCGGACGCCCTGTTCGTCAGCGATTACGGCCTGCCTGCCGCGCTCGCCAACCTGATCCTGCGCAAGCCGCTGGTGATGAAGATCGTCTCCGACTTCGCCTGGGAGTTCGCTGCCCGGCACGGCTGGACACACCTGTCCGTAATGGATTTCCAGACCGCCCGCCACCGGCTCCGCGTACGGCTGCTGCGCACCATCCAAC
>DAOTXW010000077.1:0-10587 GCA_034435035.1 Anaerolineae bacterium
TTCGCTGAAGACGACCAGGGCGGGGGCGCTGACCTCGACGCGGGCGCGGATGCGGTCGGGGCGGTACTCCAGCCACTGCGCGGAATAGGTGAAGTCCTGCGGCGGGGGCTCGGCGGGCAGGGGCGGCGGGCCGACATGCGGGTGGGACTGGACAACGACGCGGGCGAAGGGGTCGAAGTCGGCCTGGCCCGCCACCCGCGCAGCTTCGGCGTCATCGCCCACCGTCACCGCGGCGGGGGCAGCCAGGATGCGCGGCCAGTTGGTCGTGTACTGGTAGAGGTAGGCGCCGTCGGCATGCGTGACCTCGATCAGGCGGGGGTCGGTGAGGGGGGCGCTGCTGACGCGGAAGCCGGCGGCGAAGAGCTGGGCGCCGCGTCCGCCGTCCTCCATGCCCAGGTCAGCGGCGCGGGCCACGGCGGCCAGATGCGCCCCATTGGGCCGGTACAGCACGCTGGGAACCCGATAGGCGGGCGTGGCGCGCGCCCCCTGCGCCAGGCGCACCTGCGCGGGGTCGATCTCCAGCCGGGCCAGCGGGTGTTCCGTGGTCACCAGCCGCCCGACGGACAGCGGGGACGCCACCGCGGCGGCGAAGATGAGCAGGTCGGCGGCGATCAGGGCGGCGGCCAGCGGGCCGCGGCTCGCCGGGCGGGCCTCCGGCAGGGTCCGCAGCAGCGCCAGCGCCCCCAGCGACAGGCTCGCCAGCCGGATCAGGCTCCCCAGCGTCGAGGCAGTGAACCAGCCGGCATCGACGTAGGCCAGCGTTCCGCGGGCCAGCAGGGCGGCGGTGAGAGCCGGGCCGCGCACGATCCACAGGGCGGCGGCGGCCAGGCTCAGCGCGGCCAGCGCCCCGGCCGCCCAGTCCAGCGGGCGGGGGACGCCTGCGCGCGCGTCCAGGCGGCGCAGCAGCGCCTCCAGCCCCAGGCCGCTCAGCGCGGCGACTGCGAAGACCCACAGGTACAGGAAGCGGCCCGGAAGGCGGATGGTGGGGATCAGCGTGTGCAGGGCGGCCTGCAGGGGCGATCCGTCCCAGGCCAGCGCCAGCCCCAGCGCGGCCAGCGCCGCGAAGGTCAGGGCCGCCGGATGACGCTCGCGGCGCGGGGCCAGGACCGCGCCGATCGCCAGCAGCAGGGGGATCAGCCCGGCGTAGGGCGAAAGCTCCCACAGCCCGCCAAAATGCTGCGTCAGCGAGGTGGCGGGGTCGAACCACAGCAGGGGCAGGATCAGCGTCGGCAGGTGGATGGGCTGAAACGACCCGGCCGCCGCCACCCGCGGATCGAGGCCGGCGGCCCGCTCGATCAGCGGGAACCACTCCAGGGCGGGCAGGACCTGGACGGCGGCCAGCCCGAGCGCCAGCGCGGCGGCCAGCGCGGCCCGCCCCAGCCCGCCCGCCAGATCCCGCCAGCGCCGGGCGGCGATCTGCCGGGCGGCGAAGGCGGCGGTGAAGACGGCGGGGATCAGCGCCAGCACGATCAGGATGACGAAATGCCCGCTGAGCGCCATCAGCGCACCGATGGTGCCCGCCAGCAGCACTGCCCCCGGCGCGGGGCGCTCCAGCAGCCGGCGCAGCGGCAGCAGCAGCCAGGCGGGCCAGGTCAGCGCGAACAGCATCGCCACGTGACCGGCCAGGAAGCGCGGGATGATCGCGCCGGAGAGCATCAGGCTGATGGCCCCGGCCAGCGCGGCGGCGCGGCGGGCTGCCAGGTCGCGCAGCAGGGCGAACATCCCCAGCCCGGCCAGCCACACGTGCAGCACCCCCGCCGTGTTCAGGTACGCCTGCACCGGCAGGCCGCGCAGCAGCCAGCGCAGCAGCACGGCGGGGGGATACAGCACCGCCCGCCCGTGGATCGCCAGCATCGGCTCGCCGGCGGCATGGTACGGGTTCCACAGCGGGAGCGATCCCGCCGCCTGCACGGCCCGCAGGGCGACCTCGAACGGGTACACGTTGTCGATGGCGCCTTTGAACACGAGCCTCCCCGGGATCAGCAGCCCATCGGCGAAGGGCAGGATGGCCAGCGCCAGCAGGATCAGCGCGCACAGGGCATCGGCGCGGTCGAGGCGGGGGCCGGCGGGCGCGGCAGTCATGCGGTCACCAGCCCAGCAGGGCGAGGCTGATGGCGCGGACCAGCGGCAGGATGCTGGCGCGGAACCAGGGGATCGGCATCGCCAGCAGCGCGACCAGCGCCGCGCCCAGCGCCGCGGTGGTCGGCCCGGCCAGCCGCTGCCAGACATAAAGTCCCTCCAGCGGCAGGGCGTGATAGATCAGCCAGTAGCCATCCAGGGGGTGCAGGGGCAGCGCGTTGAGCAGGGCGACGGCCAGATTCATGCGCACCAGCACAGTCAGGATGGCGGCGGGGGCCGGCAGCGTGTTGACGGGCAGCTGAGGCGGAGCGTCCAGAGCCTCCAGCCCGGCCAGCCCGGTCAGCACCAGCAGGATGTTGGCCAGCGGCCCGGCCAGAGTGGCCAGCGGCCCGCCGACCGCGTCGGGCAGGCGCATGCGGTCGGGCCGGAAGTGCGTCGGGCGGCTCCAGCCGACGCCGATCAGGACGGCGGCGATGCTGCCGATGTGCTCCAGGTGGCGGCGCGGGTCGAGCGAGAGGCGGCCTTCGCGCCGGGGGGTGTCATCGCCCAGCGCCAGCGCGGCCAGCCCGTGGCCCAGCTCGTGAGCGGTGAAGGCGATCAGCATGACGATATAGCGCGTCAGGAACAGCGCCCAGGGGAAGCGGGTGAGGGCGGCGGTCAGGGCTTCGAGCATGGGGGCCATTATACCGGGGCCGGTGGAGGGGGAAAAGGGGGGCGGGAGCGCGCTGACCGGGTCTGTTGCCTGAATCGGCGGGGCGTGCTATACTGATCAGCGCGGCGCCAGTAGCTCAATGGACAGAGCATCTGCCTACGGAGCAGGAGGTTCCAGGTTCGAGTCCTGGCTGGCGCACACCGGCCCCTCACGCGAGGGGCTTTGCGTTCTCCGGATTGCCCGCCCGTCGATCCTGTGCTACTGTGGAGGCCATCATGAGCCTGCACACCACCCCGGCAACGGCCTGACCCATGTCCGATGAACTGCTGGACGGGCGCGATCTGCGCCACCGCCGCCCGGGCGCCGATGCCCCCCCGGAAGGCATGCCGCTGTCCGAGGCGGCAGCGCGCGCTCAGGGTGAAACCGGCCCGCCGGAGGCCCTGCCGGTCGAGGAGCCGCCGCCGGAAAGCGGCCTGCCCGCGCCCTCGCCGGAGGATTCGCAGAGCGGCCTGCCTTACGTCGTGCTGGAGCCGCCCCCGGAAGCCGACGATTTTGCCCCGCCCCCGCCCGAACCCGCGCCCGCCGAGCCGGCGCCGGAACCTGAACCCGCGCCCGCCGAGCCGGCGCCGGAACCTGAACCCGCGCCCGCTGAATCCGCACCCCCGCCTCCGCCCGAACCGGCGCTGGAACCTGAACCCGCGCCCGCTGAATCCGCGCCCCCGCCTCCGCCCGAACCGGCGCCCGCCGAGCAGCCCCTGATGCGCCTGCCGCGCATCCGGCTGGACGAGGAGCCGGCGGAGGCCGCGCCGCCGGAGCCGGCGGACTTCGTGCCTCACCTGCACACGCCCACCTCGGCCCTGCCGCCGGTGACGGTCGCGCCGCGGCCCGCTGACGCCTCGACCGCGCAGATGGCGGCGCTGGGCTACGAAAGCGCCGAGGGCGAGCTGATCGACGACCTGGAGCGCGTGCTGGAGATCGGCGAGCAGCTGGCCGGCCCGCCGGAGCCCGCCGAAGCCGGCTGGCAGGTCAGCCGCCCGCGGATCGAGGAGCCGCCGACGCAGCCCACCACCGCCATCTACGCGGCGATCCGCGCCAGCCGCCGCCGCCTGCTGCCGCTGCTGATCGCCGCCGCCGTGCTGGCCGCCGTGATCTTCGTGCCGGCGGCGCTGCGGCGGTCGGGCGGGCTCAAGCCGCCGCGCCTGATCACGCCCACCGCCGCGGGGACGGCCCCCGCCGCCGGGGAGGCGGCCAGCCCGGCGGCCCCGACACCCACCGCCGGGCCGCGCTACGCGCAGGGGCGCATCGCCTACGCCTCCAGCCGCGACGGCGACTTTGACCTTTACGTGCTGGATATGACCACCGGCGGCGAGCTGGCCGTGACGCGCAACAGCACCGCCGACCGCTACCCCGCCTGGTCGCCGGATGGGACGCGGCTGGTCTACGCCACCACCCATGCCGGCGGCGATGACGACCTGGCGGTGATCGACGCGCGGGGCGGCGAGCCGATCCCGCTGACGGCCGGCGAGGCGATGGATCACAGCCCCACGTGGTCGCCGGATGGGACGCGGATCGTGTTCTCCCGCGAGGACGCCGCCGGCAGCCGCCTGATGGTCGTGGAAACCGCCTGCCTGTCGCCCGGCGCGCCCGCCGCCTGCGAGCTGACCGTCCGGCCGCTGACCGGCGAAGGCTACTTTCTCGATCCGGCGTGGTCGCCGGACGGGGCGCAGATCGCGCTGGCCGGGTCGGACAGCCCCGGCCTGCCGCTGGGGCTGGCGCTGATCGCGCCCGATGGCTCCGGCGCGCTGGCGCTGCCCGGCACGCAGACCTCGGACTTCGCGCCCGCGTGGTCGCCGGATGGGACGCAGATCGCGTTCGTGTCCTACTTCGCCGGCAACGATGATCTGTGGCTGATGGCTGCCGACGGCTCCGGGCTGGCGCAGATCACCACTGACAGCGCCATCGATGCGCATCCGGCCTGGTCGCCGGACGGGCGCTACCTGGTCTTTGCCTCCGACCGCGGCGATCCGGCGGATTTCAACCTGTACCTGATGCCGGTGCGCTGCGCCCGGCCCGGCGCAGCCCCCGCCCCGGCCTGCGAGGCAGAGGCCCGGCGGCTGACTGCCGACTCCGCCGACGATCTGGATCCGGCATGGGCGCCATGAACCGCATCCCCTCCGGCGGCGCGTTCAGCGCCTCTCTGCGCCGGAATCGACCGGGCCGCGGCTGGCTGCTGGTGCTGATCGGCGGCGCGCTGCTGCTGGCCGCCCGGCAGCAGCCGCCCGTCGGGACGATCGTCTACACCAGCAGCGAGCCGGGCGACTTCGATCTGTATCTGATCAGCGCCAGCGGCGACCCGCTGGGCCGGCTGACGGAATCCCCCGGCGGCGACTTTGAGCCGGACTGGTCGCCGGATGGGCAGCGGCTGGTCTTCACCAGCGAGCGCGACGGCGATGGCGAGGTCTACCTGATGTCCCGCGACGGCTCCGGGCCGGTCAACCTGACCCGCGACCCCGGCGACGACGGCGGCCCGGCCTGGTCGCCCGCGTGCATCGAACCCGACCCCGGCTGCACGGAGCGCATCGCCTTCCATTCCAACCGCGACGGCGACTACGACCTGTATGTGCAGGAGCTGCCCGACGCGGACGGCCCCGGGGCGGGGCGGCTGCTGCGGCTCACCGACGACCCCGCCGATCAGCGCTGGCCGGCCTGGTCGCCTGACGGCGAGCAGCTGGTCTTCATGCAGCAGACCGAGGATTACTTCTGGGACATCTTCGTGCTGGAGATCCGCACCGGGCAGGTTCGGCGCTACACCGACACGCCGGACATCGATGATGTGCTGCCGGCCTGGTCGCCGGACGGGCGCACCATCGCCTGGGTGTCCGGGCAGACGGGCTGGTTCCGCATCTGGCTGATGGACGCGGCCTGCGATCCGGCCTGCGGCGCGAACGCCCGCCTGCTGCTGCCCGACGCGGAGGGGCCGGACGCCGCCTCTGAGGACGACGTGCACGAGTTCGACCCGGCGTGGTCGCCGGACGGGGGGTGGATCGCATTCACCAG
This sequence comes from Anaerolineae bacterium, assembly GCA_034435035.1. Taxonomy (GTDB): domain Bacteria; phylum Chloroflexota; class Anaerolineae; order Aggregatilineales; family UBA3940; genus JAHEME01. The sequence continues at coordinate 5,789 of DAOTXW010000077.1, forward strand.
CTACCGGGATCCGGCCTCGGAGGACCCGAACCAGCAGATCCAGTTCGACTATGAGATCTTCATCGTCCGGCTGGACGGGCGCGACCTGACGCAGCTGACGTTCAACGACGGCATCGACGAGTTCACGCCGGCCTGGGGCCCGTGAGGGCACGCCGGGCGGCCCGCATCCTTCCTTCCACCTGAGAGGCGCCACCTGCCATGCCCCCTTCTGCCGATCTGATCGCGGCCCTGTACGGTCTGGGCGCCTCCGCCACCTGGGGCGCCGCCGATTTCTGCGGCGGGCTGGCCGCGCGGCGCGCCAGCGTCTTCGGCGTGGTGCTGGGCGCGCCGCCCGTCGGCGTGCTGGCCCTGCTGGCCCTGGCGCTGGGCTCCGGCGAGGCGCTGCCGGGCCGGGCCGACCTGCTGTGGGGGCTGGGGGCGGGCGCCGCCGGGTCGGTGGGGCTGGCGGCCCTGTACCGCGCCCTGTCGATCGGGCAGATGGGCGTCGTCGCGCCCACGGTGGCGCTGATCAGCGGGGTGATCCCGGTGCTGGTGGGCGTCGCGCTGGAGGGGCTGCCGCGCCCGCTGCAGATCGCCGGGTTCGCGCTGGCGCTGGTCGCCATCGTGCTGATCGCCCGCCCGCAGGGGGTGGACGGCCCGCCGCGCGGCCTGGGCATGGCGGCGCTCTCCGGGCTGGGGATCAGCGGCTTCTACATCCTGCTGGATCGGATCGGCGAGGGCGCGCTGTTCTGGCCGCTGGCCGCCTCGCGCCTGTCGTCGCTCTCGGTGATGGCGCTGGCGGTGCTGATCAGCCGGCAGCGGGCCGTGCCGGCGCGATCGGTGCTGCTGCCGGTGTCGCTGGCCGGCGGCCTGGACGTGATCGGCAATGTGTGCTTCAAGCTGGCGGTGCAGATCGGGCGGCTGGACAGCGGCACGGTGCTGTCCTCGCTGTACCCGGTGACGACGCTGCTGCTGGCCCGCCTGATCCTGGACGAGCGCATCCGGGGGCTGCAGGCCATCGGGGCGGCGCTGGCGCTGGCGGCGATCGTGCTGATCGCGCTGTGAGGGCCGGGGAAGGGGCGGCGCTGCCCCTTCCCGGCCCGGCGGCGGCTACGGATCGGCGGGGCGGTCGCCCGGCTGGCACTGCCCGCGCAGGTAGGCCCAGCCGTTGCAGATGCTGTTATCCTCAAAGACGCACACCCCGCACTGCCCGCCGGCCTGCTGCTCGCGGATCTCGTAGCGGTAGCCCTGATCCTGGCAGTAGAGAGCCGCGGGGTTCTGCTCCCCCAGGCTCAGCTCGGACGGGGTGCCGGTTTCCACGATCTGCCCCCCGGAGTCGACGTTGGCCTGCCAGCACAGGCTGGTGATGGTATCGCCGATCGAGACGTGGTAGATCGTGCCGGTGCCCGCCGGCTCCGGGTAGCTGACGGTCATGACGGCGCTGCCGGACGTGAAGAAGTAGTAGGCGAAGCCCGCCGGCAGGTCGGGGCCGCCCTCACTGACCTGCCAGGGCGCGTCCTGGCGGGGCGAGATGGTGGCGGCGCCTTCGTGCAGGAAGTCAAGGACGGCTTCCTGCGCGGCCAGCACTTCGGCGGGGACTTCCGGGCCAGGCGCCGGGGACGGCGCCGGCGCGGCGGTGGGCGCGGCGGCGCAGCCGGCCAGGGCGGCGGCCAGCAGCGGCAGCAGGAGCATCCAGGCAGGGGTGTGCAGGGTGGGGCGCATAGGGCAGTCTCCGGGTGGTAGCCGGGCCGGGCGGGCCCGGGCGGCGGATCAGGGCCGGCCGTCGTCGTCCTCCAGGGCGGCGATCAGCTCCTCCAGCGGCGGGGCATGGAACCAGCGGCGCTCCCCGGCGACCAGCGCGGGGATCATGAAGACGCGCTCGCGCAGGGCGCGGGCGGGGTCGGCCAGCACTTCAACGACGGTGACCTCGGCCTCCGGCCGGGCTGCCCGCAGCCGCGCGATGAGGCGGTCTGTGAGCAGGCAGCGCGGTCACAGGACGGACTTGTAATAGGTAAGCGGGCGCACGGCGGCTCCGATCGGCGTGAAGGTCGCTGCCTGTTTAGATGCGGGGGTCGGCAAAAGGATGCAGGGCCGCGCTCACTGCGGCAGGGCGTGCTCCGGGCATCCGTTCACGGCCCGGAAGCCCACTGAACTCGTCCCCCGCCCGGCCAGCGCTACGGGTACATATACTTCAGGGTGCGCGGGAAGGGGATGCACTCCCGGATGTGGTCGATGCCGCACACCCAGGCCACCGTGCGCTCCACCCCCAGCCCGAAGCCCGCGTGCGGCACGCTGCCGAAGCGCCGCAGGTCCAGGTACCAGCGGTAATGGTCGGGGTTGATGCCGAAATCCTGCACGCGGCGGGCGATCAGGTCGTGATCGTAGATACGCTCGCTGCCGCCGATGATCTCGCCGTAGCCCTCCGGGGCCAGCAGATCGACGCTGCGGCACACCTCCGGGCGGCCCTCAACGGGCTGCATGTAGAACGCCTTGACCGCCGTCGGGTAGTGGGTGACGAACACCGGCTTATCGAACTGGCGCGTCAGGGCGGTCTCGTGCGGGGAGCCGAAGTCGTCGCCCCATGCGAGCGCCAGCCGATCGCGCTGCTCCGGGTCGGCGGCGGCCTCGCGCAGGGCGGCGATGCGCTGCACCGCCTCATCGTAGCTGATGCGCGGGAAGGGCGGCGTGACGCGCTCCAGCAGCGATGTGTCGCGGCCCAGCACCTTCAGCTCGGCGGCGCGGGTCTCCAGCACCCGCTGGACGATGAAGCTGACGAACTGCTCCTCCACCTCCATCAGCTCCTCCAGGCTCATGAAGGCGGCCTCCGGCTCCACCATCCAGAACTCGGCCAGGTGGCGGCGCGTCTTGGACTTCTCGGCGCGGAAGGTCGGGCCGAAGCAGTACACCCGCCCGAAGGCCATGATGTTGGCTTCGTTATAGAGCTGGCCGGTCTGCGCCAGGTAGGCCGGCTCGTCGAAGTAATCGACCTCGAACAGCGAGGTGGTGTTCTCGCCGGCGGTGGGGGTGATGATCGGCGTGTCCAGGTACAGGAAGCCGTGATCGTCCAGCCAGTCGCGGATGGCCTTCATCACCGCGGCGCGGATGCGCAGGATGGCCCACTGCTGCTGCGAGCGGATCCACAGGTGGCGGTGATCCATCAGGAACTCGACGCCGTGTTCCTTGGGCGTGATCGGGTACTCGGCGGCCTGCTGGACGACCTGCAGGCCGGTCAGGCCGATCTCGTAGCCGCCGGGCGTGCCGGGGGCACGGGAGTCGGCGCGGACGACGCCGGTCAGGATCAGCGAGGATTCCTGGGTCAGGGCGGCGGCGGCGGCGAACATCTCCGCCGGCAGGTCCTTCTGGAAGGCCACGCACTGGGCGATGCCGGTGCCGTCGCGCACCAGCAGGAACTGGAGCTTACCCTTATCCGTGCGGTGGTAGAGCCAGCCGCGGACGGTGACTTCCTCCCCGGCGTACTGTGCGATGTCCTGGATGCGGATGATCGGCGCCACGGTGGATGCTCCTGGGGTGGGTGATGGTCGCCTGAATTGTAGCGGGGATGGCGGCGCAGGCCAAAAGGAAACGCGGCCGGGGCGCTCGGCCCTCAGCGCAGAGCCTTCTTCAGCAGGGCGCGCAGCTTCTCGTGCGAAAAGTCGCCCTTGGCCAGCACGCCCACCACGCCGGGCAGCTCGCGCAGGGCCATATCGTTGTTTTCGGCCACCGCCGACAGCAGGATGATCGGAATGGCGCGCCCGGCGGCCGTCGCCTGCAGCGCGTCGATCAGGCCGTAGCCGTCCAGCACCGGCATCATCAGGTCGAGCACGATGGCCCGCGGCGGATCGGCGCTTGCCATATCCAGCGCGATCTGTCCATCGAGCGCCTCACGGCCTGGCAGGCCCAGCATCTCGACCACGTCGCGCACCAGCACCAGTACGTCCGGATCATCGTCCACGATCAGCACATAGTCGCCCACGGGCATCGCTCCTGCGGCATGACGGGGGTGGGTTCAGCGTATGAGTATAGACAGTTCAGGCCGGGGAGGTCAATCGCCGCCGGGGCAGAAACAGCAGGGGCGCCGCAGCGCTGCGACGCCCCTGCACACTCACGCGGGTGACGCGCCGGGGGTTCTTCTTACGGGCATTCCTCGCCAGGGGCGACGAACGTCCAGTTCTCGATGTTCCAGGTCACCTCGGAGGAGTTGGCCGGGCCGCGATCCGGGCCGCAGAGCGACTTGGTGTAGGCGCTCACTTCGACGCGCTGGAACAGCGGCACGCTCGGGACCTGCTCGGCGAAGATGCGCTGCAGCTCCAGGTAGTAGGGCAGACGCTCCTGCGGCTCGATCAGGTTCTCGCCGTCGAAGGCAGCCTGGGTCGCCGCCGGATCGCACCAGCCTATGTAGTTGCCACCCTCGAGGTTGTCTTCAGGCGACGGGATCTGCTCGTTGTAGGCCACGCTGTAGCCCTCAGGGAGCTGATCCTCGGTCGGGCGGCCAAACGCGAACAGATCATAGGTCAGGCCGGCGGCGCTCAGGGTCGCCTCGTCCCGCGCCCACAGATCAACCGCGTTCAGGAACTCGCCATCCGGCGTGCGGTAGATGTTGGTGCCGGCATAGAGGAACAAGGCCGCCGGGTCGGGGTCGGATACCCAGGCGAACTCGCCGATCTGGAAGGTGCGCTGGTTCAGCGGGCCATCATCGCCGAACCACACCGAGGCCGGGATCAGGTCCAGGTTGACCTTGATGCCGATGTCGGCCATGTTGCTCTGGAACAGCGTCGAGAGCTGCTCGCGCATGGCGTTGCCGGTCGTGGTGTGGAAGTCCA
>DAOTXW010000078.1:0-8128 GCA_034435035.1 Anaerolineae bacterium
CCCCCCCCCCCCCCCGGGTCCGGTTTCGGCACGCGGCAGGCCGCGCCCCGGCTACTCGATGGTGATGGTGTACTGCCCGCCGCTGAACACATCCACCCGGACGGTGTAGGTGCCGTCCGCCGGCAGCGTGAAGGTGATCTGCGCGTCGTACCCGCCGGCCCCGCCGCCGCTGTCGTCATCCTCGGCCAGCACATTGCCGGAGGGGTCGATCAGGTAAGCGCGGGGGTCGGTATCGCCGATCGCCTGCACCCGGATGGTGACGGACTGCCCCGACGTGCCCTGGAACAGCCAGTTCTGCGCGTCGAAGATGCCGTCGATCTGGCCGGTCTTGGATTCGCCGATGCTGATCGACTCGACCAGGATGGTGGTCAGCCCATCGCCGCCATCATACACGGGGCCAAGCGGGCTCTGCGCCGTGCCTTCGCCGCCGGGCAGTTCGAGTCCGCCTATGTCCCCGCCCTCAGCCGCCTGAGTCAACTGCGCATTGAGGGTTGGCGCCAGGTTGGTGGCCTCGGCGACCAGTTCGGTCGCCTGCGCCTGGAAGGTCGGCATCCCCTCGTTCACTTCGGTGGCCAGAGCGCCCGCCGTGGCCGCCGTGCCCTGAATCTGGCTCAGCGGCCCGCAGGTGCAGGCCAGGGCAGCCAGCAGCAGGGCAAACAGACTGAAGGCTGCCAGTGCGCGCTGTGTGGAAGTCTTCATGATTGCGCTTACCTGTATCCTTTCCTATCCTTTCCAGTGAACAGCCCGAAATACGCTTCCGATTTACTGCAGGGTGACGGTGTAGCTGCCCGCCGTGAAAACGTCGATCCGGATGTAGTACGTGCCGTCGGCGGGCAGGGTCTCGGTCAGCAGGGCATTATACCCACCGCCGCTGTCGTCGTCTTCCCCGATCACGTTGCCGCTGGCGTCCAGCAGGCGGATGCGCGGATCGCAGTCGCCCTGCCCCACTACGTTGATCGTCACCGACTGCCCCGCCGTCCCCTGAAAGCTCCAGTTGTGGGCCTCGAACAGGCTGCCGATCGACCCTGACCCGCTGCCGCCGACGGTGATCGTCCCGCCGCCGGTGGTTGTATAACCGTCGCCTCCGTCCGGCCCGCTGCCGCCTCCGGTCGCACTCGGCGGCACCAGGCTGCTGATGTCGCTGCAGGTGCATGCTGCCGCGACCAGCACCAGCGCCGCCAGCGCTACCAGGATCCAACTCGCCGACCTGCGGCCTGTGACACCCTGAAGAACCATCTTCTACCTCCCTCTATAGCTGGACTCAGACTGCTGTGGCCCGATTGCAATTAGCATTGTAGCCATCTTGCGCCGCCGCGCCAGCGGCGCCGACGCGTCGGCGGCGCCGGGGCGGTTATTGGAATCGCGCAGCGTGTCTGGTAAACTCCGCCCGTTAACACGGCTTGCCCGGGGAGGAGATATGCCAGCCATGCATGAAACAGTCAAACAGGCCCAGAGCGATGGCGTCCTTTTCATCGATCTCCAGTTCACCGATATCATGGGCACCATCAAGAGCGTGACGATCACCGTGGACCGCTTGTCGGAGGCGCTGGATCGGGGCATCTGGTTTGACGGCTCCAGCATCCAGGGCTTCGCCCGCATTCAGGAAAGCGACATGTTTCTGGTGCCCGACCCGGCTACCTACCGCGTCATGCCGTGGACCTCGCCGGAGCGCCGCCGCGCCCGCCTCATCTGCGACATCAAGTCGCCCGACGGCAGCGACTTCCCCGGCGACCCGCGCACCGCGCTGCGCCGCGCCGTCGAGCATGCAGCCAGACTGGGCTATACCTACAACTGCGGCCCGGAGCTGGAGTTCTTCCTGTTCAAGCGCAACGGGGAGAGCGGCCCGCTGACCCCCATCCCGCACGATGTGGGCGGCTATTTCGACTTCTCGCCCAAGGATGAGGCGGCCTCGATCCGCGCCGACATCGTCCGCGCCCTGGAAGACATGGGGATGAGCGTCGAGGCCAGCCACCATGAGGTCGCCACCGGCCAGCACGAGATCGACTTCGAGTACGCCGACGCGCTGACCGCCGCCGACAACGCGATCACGTTCAAGTACACGGTCAAGGCGGTGGCCGCCGCGCATGGCGTCTACGCGACCTTCATGCCCAAGCCGATCTTCGGCATCAACGGCTCCGGGATGCACACGCACCAGAGCCTGGCCCACGTCAGCGATGGCAAGAATGCCTTCTACGATGCCGCGGATGAGTATCGCCTGTCCGCGCTGGCCTATGGCTTCATCGCGGGGCAGCTGGCCCATGCCCGCGCGCTGGCTGCCGTGGTCGCCCCGACCGTCAACAGCTACAAGCGGCTGACGCCCGGCTACGAGGCCCCGGTCTACATCTGCTGGGCGCAGGTCAACCGCTCGGCGCTGATCCGCATCCCGCGCTACGCGCCGGGCCGCGAGCAGTCCACCCGCGTCGAGCTGCGCTTCCCCGATCCGAGCTGCAACCCGTACCTGGCCTTCGCCACCATGCTGCAGGCCGGGCTGGACGGCATCGAGAGCCGGCTGCCGGCCCCGGAGGCCGTCAACGAGGATGTGTATCACTTCACCCCTGAGGACCTCGATGCCCGCGGCATCGGCCAGCTGCCCGGCACGCTGGGCGAGGCGCTCGATGCGCTGGCCGCCGATCCGGTGGTGCAGGCCGCTCTGGGTGATCACATCACCACCTCGTACCTGCGCGCCAAACGCGCCGAGTGGGATGAGTACCGCATCCAGGTGAGCCAGTGGGAGCTGGAGCGCTATCTGGAGACGCTCTAGGCAGCCGCCCTCCCGGGGACGCACCGCACCCCCGCGCATCGCCGGCACGGGGGTGCCTGATTCTCCCCCGGCTCAGCCGGTGCGGCGGGCTGCTTCTGACAGGCTGTGCTACAATGCGCGTCAGCTCTCCCCGCACAGGAGGATGCTATGACCCAATCCCCTCCCCCCGCTGCGATTGATTTCACCTGGGGCGTGCCGGTCCCCATGCGCGACGGCGTCGCGCTGAACGCCACGCTCTACCGCCCCCGCACCGGCCAGCCTGTGCCGGCCATTTTCACCATGACGCCCTATACCGCGGACTCCTACCATGCGCGGGCGATGTACTTCGCCGCGCAGGGCTACGCCTTCGCGCTGGTGGACTGCCGGGGCCGGGGCAACTCGGAGGGCCTCTTCGACGGCATGGGCCGTAACGAGGCCCGCGACGGTTATGACGTGGTCGAGTGGCTGGCCGCGCAGCCGTGGTGCAGCGGGCAGGTTGCCATGTGGGGCGGATCGTATGCCGGCATGAACCAGTGGCAGACCCTCGGCGCCTTCCCCCCGCATCTGGCGACCATCGTCCCCGCCGCCGCGGCCTGCCCCGGCGTGGACTTCCCGATGTACCGCAACATCCCGTACACCTACGATATCCGCTGGGCCACCCTCACCAGCGGGCGCACGGCCAACAGCCAGCTGTTCGCGGATGACGCCTTCTGGGACGCAAAGTTCCGCGAACTGTACCGGAATCACCGCCCGTTCACCGATCTGGCCGCCGTCGTCGGCAACCCGGCCCCCTACTTCATGGCCGCGCTGGAGCATCCCACCGTCGATGCCTTCTTCGACTCCCTGACGCCGGATGCCGCCGCCTATGCCCGCTTCGACGTGCCCATCCTGACCATCACCGGCCACTACGATGACGATCAGCCGGGCGCGCTGGCCTACTATCAGCGCCACATGGCCCACGGCTCCCCGGCGGCGCGGGACAGGCACTACCTGATCATCGGCCCCTGGGATCACGCCGGCACGCGCACCCCCTCCGAGAAAGTCGGCGGCCTGACCTTCGGCCAGGAGGCGCTGCTGGATCTCAACGCGCTGCATGCCGCCTGGTACGGCTGGGTGATGCTCGGCGGCCCGCGCCCGGAGTTCCTGCGCCAGCGGGTAGCCTACTACGTCACCGGGGCGGATGTGTGGAAGTATGCGGATTCGCTGGACGCCATCGCCGATGAGCGCCGCCTGTGCTACCTGGACTCGGCGGGCGGCGGGGCCGGCGACGTGTTCCACTCCGGCTGGCTGCGCGTCGATGGGCCGGGGGAAGGCCCGCCGGACTCGTTCACCTATGATCCGCTCGACACCCGGCCCGGCGAGGCTGAAAGCACCGACCTGTCCGGCCGGCTGGTCGATCAGCGGCCCGCGCTGAGCCTGCGCGGCGATGGGCTGGTGTATCACAGCGCCCCGTTTGAGCAGGCGGCGGAGATCACCGGTCAGCCACGCCTGACGCTTTACCTGGCGATGGATGTGCCGGACACCGACTTCGAGGTATGGCTGTACGAGATCACCGACCGCGGCGCGGCGATCCTGCTCACCGGCGATCACCTGCGGGCACGTTACCGGCACTCACTGCGCGAGGAGACGCTCGTGACTCCCGGCGAGATCACCCGCTACGACTTCGACGCCTTCACCTTCATCTCGCGGCAGGTCGCCCGCGGCAGCCGCCTGCGGCTGGTCATCCGCTGCCACAACTCGATCCACTGGCAGAAGAACTACAACAGCGGCGGCGTGGTCGCCTCCGAGACAGCCGCCGATGCCCGGACGGCGCATATCACGCTGTATCACGACGCCGATCATCCCAGCGTGCTGGAACTGCCGATCGTCCACAGCGCTGGCTGAGCAGGAGCGCGGCCATTGTGCCGGGCTGCCGTGTTAGGCTATAGTAGGGTTGCGGGCGTCTCGCGGCGCCCCGGCGCAGACTGACCGGAAAGGAATCGCCTGAAAGGAATCGCCTGAAAGGAATCGCCTGATGAGTAAGGCGCGGCCCGCCCTTTTAGAGATCGTCCTTAAGACCCTCGTGACCCATACCGTCACGTACTTCCTGATGGGGCTGCTGGCATCCACCCTGCTCGACTATGCCGGGTTCTTCAGAGACACCAGCCTGAGCGCGATGATGCGGCCGATCGATGACCGCTGGGTGATGGCCGGACCGCTGTTCCAGCCCATCCGGGGCATCCTGTTCGGGATCGTCTTTTACCTGCTGCGCACGTCGTTCTTCGGCAGGAAGAACGGCTGGCTGGTGATGTGGATCGTCCTGGTCATCCTGGGGATCATCGGTACGTTCGGCCCGGCGCCGGGCTCCGTGGAAGGGATGCTGTATACGATCTTCCCGCTGTCGGTTCATCTCCGGGGCCTGCCGGAGGTGATCCTGCAGGCGATGCTCCTATCGCTGATCCTGTGCTACTGGGTGAACCACCCGGAGAAGAAGTGGATCAGCTGGGTGATGGGGACGGCGTTCGTGATCCTGGTCGCCCTGCCGGCGCTTGGTCTGCTGGTGGGCTAGCCTGAGCCGGGAAGGATCGCCAGCCGGCGCCTGTCCATACATCATACGAATCGACTCTCGCAGATGATCAAGGTGACACCGATGAAGCGTGAATGGCACACTCTCTCCACCCCCGGCCTGCTGGCGACGCTGGCGCTGGCGGTGGCGCTGCTGGCCGGATGCAATGGCACCCTGGATAGCAACATCGCCACCCTCAATGCGGCGGCTACCAATGCCGCCACCACCGGCATCAACGTGACGCTGCCTCCCCTGCTGATCACCAACACGCCCGGCCCGACCGCGCCGCCTAACCTGTACGACCTCGTCGCCAACCCCGCCGACTCGGTGGCGCATGCCTGGGGCCAGGTCTACGGCCTGCCGCGCGGCTCGGAGTTCACGATCCTCGCCAATGAGGCCCAGGCCGGCGAGTTTGTGATCGCCACCCTCCAGCTCAGCGGCTGGCAGGACATGGTCAAGAACGGCAGCGTGGCGATCGGCGTGGGACAGATCCGGCTGGAGACCGCGCTGCTGATCACCAATGAGGAGTTCGGCGCGGGCACGGTCTCGTTCCAGCCCACGCTGGACGGCATGGGCCGCATCCGCCTGAACCCGCTGGGCGCCAGCTTCGGCTCGCTGGATGTGCCGGGCAACCTGATCTCGGCGATGGGCGATGCGGTTCATACTTTGCTCTCCGGCGCGGCTAACGATTCCCTCAGCCGGGTCACGCTCTCGCAGATCGCGCTGGAAAACGGCGTGATGCGGGTCAGCGGGACCGTGCGCTGATCGGCGCCCGGCAGGATTGCGATCCCTTATGCGCGGCTGGCGGTCCGGGCGGGAGGCGGCCCTGCCGGCGGCCCTGCCGGCGGCCCTGCCGGCAGCCCTGCTGGCAGCCCTGCTGGCAGCCCTGCTGAGTGCCTGCTCAGCCGGGCGATCGACCGGCGGGTTACAGCGCATCCCGACGGCCGCCCCCACCCGCGTGACGGGCATCCCGACGGCTGCGCCGGAGGTTACCGCTACCCTGACGCCCGGCAGCTCGCCCACGCCGCCGGGCACGCTGCCGCCCGCTCTGGCCCTGCCCGATTCCTCCGGCACGACCATCGCCTGCCCGGCCAACACGCTGCGCGCCCCGCTGACGATCGCCGGTCGCCAGGTCGCCGCGGCCAGCCGGCTGGCCGCCGCCGGCGACTCGCTGCTGATCCTGGCCGACGGCGGGCTGTACCGCATCCCCCGGCTGAGCGCCGACGCCGGCGCGCCTGAGCTGATCCCCCTGCTGACCCCCGGCCAGGTTGTCGCCGGCAGGCCGGTGCAGGAGCTGGCTGATCTCGATGCGGCCCCTGGCTCCGGAATGGCCGCCGTGCTGGACAAGGCCGGGCACGTGTTCCGTGTGGAGGCGGCTTCCGGCCAGGCTTCGCTCGTCTACCGGGCGTCGCCCTCCGCCGACGAGCCGGACGGGCTGCCCTACCAGTTCACCGCGCTGACGATCGACCCGGCGGGACGCGTCATCCTGCTGGACGACGCGCACGGCCTGCTGTGGACTCCCGCCGGGCTGAGCGAACTGGAGGCCATCAACGAGACGCGCGGGCTGACGACCGCCGCCGACTTCGCCCCGGCAGGCGAGGGCTTCTATTATGTGCAGCAGGACGGGGTCATCCGCCTCAGCGAGGGCCGCACCGGCTCCACGATCTGGCGCGACGCCGAAGGGACGCGGCTGGCGCTGGCGCTCAAGGCCAGCGACCACCTGGGCATCCCGCTGCTGCTGCTGATCGACGGGGTGCGCCGGGAGATCACCGGCCTGCTGCCGGGCAGCGGCGAGGCGGCGACGCGCCACGTGTTCGCCTTCGCCGAGATGGGCCTGCTGCGGGATGCCGTCTTCACCGGAGGCCGGCTGTATGCCGTCGCGGACGGCGATCTGTATGTGTACCCGGGCCCCGCCACCGATGAGTCGGCGGACGAGTGCCCGCCGGCTGCTCCGGCGCTCCGCCCGCCCCTGTACGGCCAGGACGCGCTGGGGCTGCTCCAGTACTTCCGCTATCCCATCGAGGGCGGCTCGCTGCCGCCGTGGACGCGCGTCTACCCCGGCGCCAGCCGCATCTACCGGCTGGGGGTGCATCAGGGGCTGGACCTCTATTCGTGGAGTGGGCCGCCGGGCTTCCGGGAAGGCTGGCCGGTGATCGCCGCCGCAAGCGGCACGGTGGTGCGGGCGACCATCGTCTACGAGAACCTGACCGAAGCGGAGTTCGATGCCATGCTGGCCGAGGCCGAGGCGCAGGGCCGCACCCCGCCGGAGATCCTCCAGCGGCTGGCCGGCAGGCAGGTCATCCTCGATCACGGCGGCGGGGTGCGGACGGTCTATTCCCACCTGGAGGGCATCGCGCCCGGGGTGGTCACCGGCGCCCGGGTGGAGGCCGGCGAGGTGATCGGCACGGTCGGCGTCACCGGCACCCAGGGCGAGGGCCGCCCCGGGACGGTCGCGCCGCACCTGCACTTCGAGATCTGGCTGGGCGACTACTATCTGGGCTTTGGGATCACGCCCCGCGAGACGATGTGGTGGTTCGCCCGGATCTTCGGCGATCCGGCAGGCTGAAGGGCGCAGGGGCGGCGGTGCGAGTGTCCGGCAGGGGTCAGCGGAAGGGTGTACAGGCAGCGGCCGCCCTGGCGTCCGCGCTGCTGACCGCCGGGTGTCTGGCCGCCCCGCCCGCCGCCCCGACCCTGCCCCCGCTCCCCACAGCGACTGCCAGCGTCACGGCAGGCCCGCCCGGGCCGACGGCCACCTCCAGCCCCGTGATCGCCGGGCCGCGCATCGTCCACCCCCCGCTCCCCCCCCCCCCCCCCCGCCCCCCCGGGACCCCCCCCCCCCCCCC
>DAOTXW010000079.1:0-114964 GCA_034435035.1 Anaerolineae bacterium
TGTCTGCACTGGGACTTTTATCCGAGGAAGCGACCGCCAACGCCCTCGAAGAATCGCCCCGCTTCCAGCCGCCGCCGGGCGGTGCACCGGGCGTCGGATCACCCGGCCGTCCCGGGGGCGCCTCGCCCTCGCGGCCTGGAGGTGCTCCTTCGCCAGGACAACCTGACGCGCTGCCGGGAGGCATTGGCGCCAAGCCCTCGGTGCCTCCGCGGCCGGGCGCAGCGGCTGTGCCCGGCTCACCAACCCGACCGGCGCGCGGGCGCGCTGCTCCAAAGACGAGAAAGGGGGGAGCCGATGAGCCCCTGCTCTCGCTGGATACCAAGCTCGACATCGTCGGGGTAGCGCTGATTATCCTGGCGCTGATCACCCTGCTGAGTTTCCTGTCACGTGAGCCGGGCGCGGTCACTTATGTCTGGCTCAACGGTATCCGGCAGCTGTTTGGCTACGCTGCCTACATCGTCCCGATCCCTATTGCGGCCGTGGGAATCTGGCTGATCTGGCGCCATTTCGGTGACCAGCTGCCTCCTGTTGACCCACTGCGTATTGCCGGGGTTGCGATCGTCTTTGTTGGTACTTTGACGCTGATCCAGGCGATCCTGGTTGCGCTGCGCCCGCAGGGCGCGGTCTGGCTCAACCCCGCACTCGCCGACCCGGCTACCCCGGGATATACGCCCGAATTGATCTGGCAGCAGGCAGTCCCCGTCTGTGATGGGCGCGGCCCGCGCAACCAGGAACTGGCTGCTCAGGGGTGGATCCAGCAGCTGGCTTATCTGAGCAGCTATAATATTGCCAACTGCGGCTGGGGAGGCGGGTATATCGGCGCCTTCATTCAAGTCATGCTGACGAATCTGATCGGCAGCACCCCGGTTATCGTGTTGGCGCTTGCCACAGTTATTGGTGGCGGGATGCTGGCAGCACGGATGACCCTCAAGGACGCACTCAAGAAAGGCCAGGAGGGGTATATCTGGGTGCGCAATCGCCAGGTAGCGGTTGCCAGCACGGCCAGGCGCCCTGCCGGGGCACCCGGTGGCCAGGTAGCGCAGGCAGGCAGCACTGCTGGCACAACCGGGCCAGCGGCCGGTGCGCCCCCGCGTGCAAACCTACCCCCTTCCACTGAGCAGACACCTGTCACACCGCCCCCGGAGAAAGCCGGTGCTGCCGCAGCGGCGCCGCTGCCAGGGCGTCCTTCGATAGTGACCGGACAGAGACCGGGTGCTGGGGCGCCGCCTGCCCCCTCGCCGACCGCTGCTGCGCCCGGCTCTGCCGCTCCCGGTATATCCTCGCCGCCCAGCACGGGCGGCACTGCGAGCACCTCACAGCCTGCAGTGGCTGGTGAAGCAGAGGCGCCATCCCTACCTCGACCCGTGTCGGGAAGCCTGGCGGTGCCGCCGCGCCCTGGCGAGTCGCCGCGGCCCGCCAGAGATGATGAGACCGTCAAGTTGCCCGATCAGCCCACGCCACCTGCGCCAGCATCAGGGCCACCCTCTGCAGCGCAGCCCGGGAGCCCGGAGAAGCGGGAGGAAACCGGCCCCCGGCCAACTGCTGCATCGCCCTCGGGTTTCCCGGCAGCAGCCTCTCTGGCACGCGCAGGCCAAGCACCAGGGGGTGCGCGTCCGGCAGGAAGCCCGGGGCCGGCTGGCCCGGCTGCTCGTCCGGCAGAGGATGAGGACGAGGAAGAAGATCAGGACGATGACAACGGCGGCCCATCCCCGGGCATCCAGCGACCCGGCACGTCTGCCACGGCTGGCCCGCTGAGCGGACGCCCACCCACCCCTGGAGCGCCTGGCCCTATCCCGCGTCCGGGAGGCCCGCCGGGAGCAGGCTTGCCATCGGCGCCGCGTCCGGGTAGCCCGGCAGGCACCGTGCCGGGTGGCAGTTCGAGCGCTCCACCGCGCCCTGGCGCGGAACGCTCCTTTGGCCCACCGCCTCCCGCCTCGATCGGCGGTAGCCCTCTGTCGCGTCCCGGCCTTTCCTCTGCAAGCGGCGCCGCCAACAAGGCCAAGGAGGAGGACGAGGACGATATTTCATTTGACGATCTCCGGCAGGCGCCCAGCCTTCTGGAAGAGATAGCAGACGAGGATGCCAGCGACAGCGCATCCGATGCAGCTATCCGCGATCTGGTGGAGGACGAAAAAGACCAGGATGAAGAACCACCCGGCAGAAACACGGGAAAAGTTGGTAGCGGCGGGAGCGACAGCCCGGCTGGACTCAATCCGGCTGGTCTGACTGCCGCCGCATCTGCCCCAACTGTTCCCGTGTCGGCTTCGACACCAGCGCCGACCACGTCCGCCGGGGATCCCTCTTCAAGCAGGCCGGCAGTAGCCGACTCCGCACCGGCGGCGCCGCCGCGCCCACCCCTGCCGGCTGCGTCCACCCCCTCTCCCAGCAGGCCTTCTGCCAGCCAGGTGGCGGCGCCTGACAGGCCGACGCCATCTTCCGGCGGCCCGGCGAAAGTAGCCTCTGGCTCTACCAAGACCAAGATCGACTGGCGTCTGCCCGAGATCGAGAAGATGCTGGATCCGGGCGCAGCCAAGGCCATCAGCGACGAGGAACTGCGACGCCGTGCTGAGGTGATCGAACAGACCCTCTCAAGCTTTGGTGCACCGGGCCGGGTTGTGGAAGTAAACCAGGGGCCGGTAATCACACAGTTTGGCGTGGAGCCCGACTACATCGATGGGCGAGCCGGCAAGCGCATCAAGGTCAAAGTCGGTAAGATCAGCAGCCTGTCGGACGACCTGGCGCTGGCTCTGGCGGCTCCCTCCATCCGCATTGAAGCTCCTGTGCCGGGCAAAGGATTTGTTGGCGTCGAGGTCCCTAACTCAGAACCCAGCATCGTCACGCTGCGCTCAGTGATGGACACACCGGCCTTCCGCAATCTGGATGCTCCACTGGCAATGGCGCTCGGCCAGGATGTCTCAGGGCACCCCATCGTGACGGATCTCACTGCCATGCCCCACCTGCTGATTGCGGGCACAACCGGATCCGGCAAGTCAGTCTGCGTCAACGGGATAATCTGCGGCATGCTCATGACGCATACCCCCGAAGACCTCAAGATGATCATGGTCGATCCCAAGCGGGTGGAGCTGACCAACTATAACGGCATCCCGCATCTGATGGCACCAGTAGTTACTGAGCTGGAGCGAATCGTGGGAGTGCTGAAGTGGGTTCAGCGCGAGATGGACGAGCGCTACCGGAGCTTCGCCATGGCCGGTGCGCGCAATATCACTGATTTCAATGAGAGAGTGGCTAAAGGCCAGATCAAAGATGGTAAGACGCTCCCCTATATCCTGGTGATCGTTGACGAACTGGCTGATCTGATGATGCTGGCTCCAGACGAAACAGAGCGCGTCATTACCAGGTTGGCTCAGATGGCGCGGGCAACGGGAATTCATATCATCCTGAGCACTCAACGTCCCAGCGTGGATGTCGTCACCGGCCTGATCAAGGCCAACTTTCCGGCCCGCATCGCTTTCGCTGTAGCGACCGGTGTTGACTCGCGGGTCATCCTGGATATGCCCGGCGCCGAGAAACTGCTGGGCCGGGGCGATATGCTCTTCCAGGCCCCGGATGCCCCGCAGGCGATCCGCATGCAGGGTGTCTACGTCTCCGACCGGGAGATTCAACGCATCGTAGACTACTGGCGCGCTCAGGCTGCTGAACACGGCTATGCGCCGTCACAGGGGGCGTCCATCTTCGGTACAATCTCCTCGGGGACGGGCGGGCTGCGCTCACCCGTTGAAGACGCAGGCAGCCCCCGGCCTGTGCAAAAGGCGTTGTTTGACTCAGATGACGAAGAGGGCGATGCGGACGATATGTTCGACCAGGCCGTCGAACTGGTACGCGGCATGGAGAAAGCCTCCATTTCGCTTCTGCAGCGCCACCTGCGAATTGGCTACACCCGCGCTGCCCGCCTGATCGATCTGATGGAAGAGCGGGGTGTGATTGGGCCGCATGAAGGCGGCAGTAAGCCCCGTACGGTACTGGGCCCGGATGGACAGCCGCTGGGCGATGGCGGCGATGATGAAGAGGATCCAGGCGACTAGAGCGCGGCAGCGCTTGCTGTGCCATGTCCCGACATTATTTCCCCAGGGATACGAGCCTATCACGCCCTGATGTTCCTTTCCTCTAAGGGAGAAGCGTCAGGGATGGGCGACAGGCCGGGCGAAAGCGCCTATTGCAGACGGCAGTCTCAGGCGCTATAGTCGCGAGGACTGGACAGTTACAATCGACCAACCCGGCAGGCGGAGACGGATTACAGCAATTCTCTGCCGAATCTACAAGGTAAACTGACAATGGCCACCGGCTCAAAGCGAGTGCTCCTGGTATCCGACAGTACAGACATGGAGGTACAGGGGCTCTCTGATGAACTGATGGGCGCTGGCTTTGAGGTAGTTCGAGTCGATGACGCCCTGGCCGCCCGCCGTCATATTGAGCGCACCGGGCTGCCCCATCTGCTGATCGTTGATATGCGTCTACCCAGGCTGGAAGGCCTCAAGCTCTGCCAGGAGCTGTATGATGCGGCGGGTCTGCCGATCATTACGCTCTCCGGCCACAGCGATACTGCCGAAGCAGCGGTTGAAGCCCTGCAGTATGCAGATGACTTTATCAGGCGCCCATTTTCGCCTGTTGAGGCGACTGTCCGGGTCCGGCGGATCCTTTCGAGGATAGACAATTTTGCATACGCATCGGGGCCTGAGATCAGGATACATGACAATCTGTCACTCGATCAGGTCAACCGACAGATCAAGCTGCGAGGTGAGGTGCGCAAGCTCACGCCAACGGAGAACGCACTGTTAAGCGTGCTGTTGACGCATCGAGGGAAGATTGTAGACGCAGATACGTTGATCGAGCGTGTGTGGAGGTTGGATCCGACCATCAAGGACCGCAACGCCCTGCGCGTGCACATTCATCGGTTGCGCAACAAGATCGAGGATGACCCCGATCACCCTCACCTGATTCTTACCGAGAGGGGCATCGGGTATAGCTTTGCTGAAAACTGAGCACCGAATCACTCCGAATGCAACAAGGGGCAGCCTGATCGGCGCCCCTTGCTGTTTACCTGCTGCATCTATCGCATTACGGCGACCTATGGATCTGAAGCGTCCGCAACACCAGATGATCTTGGACCAGGTCTGACCCCGATACGCTGACGGGCAGGCGTTCAAGCGAGGGCCAGCTGTAGATCACGACCCAGATCTGGTACTCGCCAGGAGGAAGTGTCTCCGGCAGAATGAAGCCATAGTTGTCGCGGATCGGCTCGCCGGGCTGCCATTGACTGGTCGGGGCAAACCCCATCACTGGCGCCCGATCCTGCTGGAGCACTACCTGTCCTGCCTCATTGATGAGATACACCGCGAAGGTGTAGTCAGCCTCAATGGCGCTGCCTGACCGCCATAGTAGCGACACACCCAGCCCAGCGCCGGGCTGCAGACGATCGAGCGATGCCTGCGGCTTATTCATCACCAGATCGTATCCTACCAGACGGATCGAGCTGCCAAAGCGTGCGGTTGAGGGGTTGGCGGGCGGAGCATCTGCCGAAGGAGCCCGCAGGGGCACATACTGCACGAGCCGCACCAGCGGGGTATAGTCCACTGCTCCTGCCGGAAACGCAGCGGTTGCCACGAAATGCTCCACCGGACGGGTAGCGCAGGGGACCAGCGGCCCATTATCCGAAACCAGCCAGCCAACCGGGTTCTGTTGCTGAACGCGCCCAATCATGCTCACTGAGACCGGATCGATCTGTTCGTCCAGTTTGTGTGAAAGCACGTCCGGGATGTGTTCGCAGCTGTAACGTTCGCCTGGAGAGAGGGGCAGGCTATACCACAGCGTGCGCCCTTTGAAGTAGTTCATGAAGTGCGGCACATAGTGGGGTGTAGTCAGAAAGATCACGTCATCAGGCCCCGCCCTGGCCAGCAGATCGGCTCTCAGTGCATGCAGATCCTGGTTATGTCCCTCAAAGCGTGGATCGGGATAAGCCCGGGCCAGAAGGATCAGGGTCGCTCCAGCAGTCAGCAGCGGCAGCGATCCTGTGACCAGCCGGGACCTGTGTGACAGGTCGCCCTGGAGGCGGAGCCTGGTCAGCCAGATCGCGGCAGCAGTTATGGAGATCGCGACCACAAATAGGGATACAAGGTCGGCCCGCGGCCACAACCAGACTATATCCGGGGTTGCCAATGGCAAGAACAGCAGGCTGCCCAGGGCCTGAGACCAGCGCACGCTCCAGATAATCGCATCATTCCAGGGCGTCAGACCGGTAGCCATCTGCTGATACCCATAATACTCGTGAACATTGACGTACAGGCCGCCTGCCTGAACCAGTAGCCCGCACAGCGCCAGGCCCCCCAGCAAGACGCAGGGAAGTCTGCGGCGTGCGCTCAGGATGCGGTCAAGCAGCGGCAGGGCGCCCAGCATCAGAAACGGGGTGAGGGGCAGCATATAGCGTGCGCCCCAGCCGGCCCCTCCGTGCCACAGCTCTTGCCGGATGGCGCCATAGACCAGGGCGAATGCCAGCGCCAATATCAACGGGAGCCACGCCTCGCGCCAGCGGCTGCGCCCGGCAACAAGCGGCGCAGCCAGCGACATCATCAGCACCGGTGAGTACCAGAAGACTCCCTTGGCCGGGCTGAACAGATAACCCAGTGTGGGGTACCAGGCTTTGGGCAGACCTTCGGCAAAGTCGCTCAGCCGGGCAAGCACCTCATATCGGCCGGTGACTGCTTCCCACTGTTCACGGTAGAACACAACCCCCAGGGCCAGCCCTGTTATCAGAATGGCCAGCACTGCCGCGATGATGAATATCTCGCGTCGTCGGCTTGCCAGGATAGCCCCGCCGGGATAGGCCATCAGCAGCAGGACAGGCAGCGCGATTAGCGTCGCTTCCTTGCTGAGCAGTGCCAGCACCACCGTGAAAATCCCGATCGCCAGCCATTTCCAGTGCCGATGCTCATGTGCCTGAAACGCGTGTCGCCACCGGTCAAGGCAAAAAGCAGCCGCCAGCAGATTCAATGTAGTCAGGGGCTCGCGGAAGAAAGTCTTGGTATAGGGCACCGCAATAGTGGTCAGGCCAAAAAGCAGCGCGGCAGCCAGCGCTGTGCGTTCCCGGTAGCCCAACTCCAGTGCGAAGGCGAATACCAGCATGGCCGTGAGCGCCGTGATCGCCGGGTTGAACAGATAGATGGCATGGACGTTGCCGATCCAGGGGATCTGGTAAGCCAGCCAGTAAAGCGGAACGGCCAGGATAGGCTGAGCAGGCTCTACGTCAGTGGTTTGCAGGCCGCGGAGGTAGACGGTTTCGTTCAGCAGCAGCCTATCCGGCCCGGTGCGTACAGTGAAACTATCCGTTGTATCGATGATGAACTGCTCATCGTCTGACCGGAACATGCCGGAGAAGCCCAGCATATAAACCATAAACAGCAGAACCCCGAGCGCCAGCGCGATCCAGGCATGCCGGGATCGATTAGAGGACAGAATAGCGATCATAAAGGAGGCGGTACAGTGTGGATGTCGGCTGCGGAGGTGCTTTTGAACCGCCACTCAAGCCAGATCAACCCGGCGATGAAGGTGACTGCCAGGCCGGCGAGGATCAGACGGGCCTGCAATGGCGTGGCGTCGCGCAGCATCAGGGCAATCAGCCCCAGCGTGGCAGCTATAATGTAGAGAGTCATCACGGCACGGGCAGGCGGCATTCCCATGACGGACATTAATCGATGCGAAAAATGATCTTTGCCGCCTTGATAGATGGGGGTGCGCCGCCGGATGCGCGAAAGCACCACCAGCGTGGTATCAAAGATGGGCAGGCCCAAGATGACAACAGGTATCATCCAGGTGACTTCGAGCGGGCGCCCCGTAAACTCCAGCTTGATCCCCAGCACAGCCAGTACAAACCCCAGCAGCAGGCTGCCGGCGTCGCCCATGAACAAAGTCGCCGGACTGAAGTTGTAGTAGAGAAATCCAACACACGCTCCCAGCGTGGCTGCTGCCAGGCTGGCTACCAGACCCAGCCCTTCTACTACCGCCACGGTGAAGAAGAAGCCACTGGCCACCATGGCGATGCCCGCAGCCAATCCATCCATATTGTCCAGAAAGTTGAGCGCGTTGCAGATGCCGATCACCCAGAAGAAGGTCATCCCTACATTGAGCACATGAGAATGAAACAGGGTGACCTGAATGCCAGACCACACCAGTATACTGGCAGCCGCAAGCTGGCCTGCCATCTTGAAAAGTGGGCGCATCCCACGGCGATCATCCCACAACCCAACCGCGGTTACAATCGTTGCTCCACCGAGCACTCCCAGCACTTCCTGATACTCACGGATGCTGCTCACGGCCATCGCGGTGACCAGGCCGATATAGATCGCCACACCGCCAAGCATTGGCACCGGAGCGACGTGCAGCTTACGTGCCTCCGGGTTGTCAACAAAATTAATAGCCTGAGCCAGTTTGCGGATCAGGGGGGTGGCAATGAAGGAGATCAGGCCCGATGCAAGTATCACTGGGATGAACACACTCATAGTCGCCTATCCTCAGCGGGATGGCCGTCCGGCACCGGAGAGCCCGCGTCTATTCCCTTCTGCGCCAGCAGCTCAGTATAGAGACTGCGAATATCTGATACCAGGCGCTCGACACCATATTGCGCCAGTGCCTGCCGGCGCGCCTCCGCCAGCCGCGCAGATTGATCTGATGCCAGAATGTGAATGACTGCCTGCGCCAATGCCCCGGCGTCGTCCGGCGGCACCAATTCGCCATAGGCGCCACCGCCCAGCACATCGGGAACCCCCCCGACAGCGGTTGCGATAACCGGGACGCCTGCCGCCATCGCTTCGATGATAGACACGGGGGTACCCTCGTTGCGCGACGAGATCACCAGTGCATCAAGGTCGGCATAGATGGCCGGCAAATCATCGCGCCAGCCAGTGAAGTACATACAGTCACTCAGGTTCAGTCTCTCTGCGAGCGCCTTCAGTTCATCAAGGCGTTCGCCCCCACCCACGACAACAAATCGGGCTTGGGTGATCTGGCTGCGAATTATCTGGGCCGCATTGAAAAAAAGGTCGTGGTTTTTGATCGGCACCAGCCGACCGATAATACCGATCAGCGGCGCTTCTGTCGAGATTCCCAGCTCGTTCCGGAGGGCGCCCTGCAGAGCATCGGCTCCCGCAAAGGGAGCCAGGTTCAGCCCGAGAGGCAAAACACGGATGCGTGTCGGCGGGGCGATCCGGAACGCCAGCAAATCGTCACGCAGACCATCGCTGATGGTCAGCACCGCATCAGACAGGCGGGCAGCCGCCCGTTCCAGCCACAGGAACATCTGTGTGCGCAGCGGGCCGAAGTAGCCGCGGAAGACATGTCCGTGAAATGTATGCACAATCACCGGCACGCGACACACGTAGGCTGCCAGTCGGCCGATCAGCCCGGCTTTGGCAGTATGTGTATGCACAACCTCCGGTCGCTCGCGCCTGATCAACCGGATCAGATCCACCAACGCGCGCAGGTCACTGAGCGGGGCGATTTCGCGCTGCATAGTAGAGATGATGATCGGCTCAATGCCCAGATCATGGGCCAGGTAGGTCATGTCGCCTTCGTGCTCCCCGATCTGGCCGGTCACCAGGGTGGTCCAGAACTGCTCATCACGCAGGGCTCCGGTCAGCAGAGCCACGTGGATCGCTGGCCCGCCGATATTCAGCCGGGCAATAATGCGCATCACCCGGATAGGTCTGCCGGACCGGCAATCTGCTGTCTGGGCCTGACGGGTCATTGTTTGCGATACCAGTCAACGGTAAGACGCACCCCTTCAAGGAAGGGAATCGTCGGCTCATATCCCATGCGCTGGCGCGCCTTGCTGATATCTGCCCGTGAGTGTCGGATATCACCGGAACGCGCCTCAGCATAGTGAGGCGCAATGCCGCAGCCTGTGATCTCCTGCAGGATCTCCACCAGCTGGTTCAGCGAGACCTGCCCCCCGGCTGCCAGATTGAAGACCTCCCCGGACACCTGGTGGGCAGGCGCCCGCGCAGCCAGCAGATTAGCCGCCACAACGTTGCCAACATAGGTAAAGTCGCGGGTCTGCTCGCCATCCCCATAGATCACCGGTGGCTGCCCGTGGAGCAGTGCACTGATGAAACGTGGAATCACCGCTGCATAGGCGCTGCCGGGGTCCTGCCGCGGGCCAAACACATTGAAATAGCGCAGGCATACCGTCTCAAGACCGTAGACATGGGTGAACACCTGGCAGTATCGTTCAGCCGCCATCTTAGCCACCCCATAGGGTGAGATTGGCCGGGGGACCATCGTCTCGGTCTTGGCCAGATCAGGGTCTTGATCACCATAGATGGAGGAGGAGGAGGCGTAGATCACGCGCCGTACGCCAGCTTCGCGGCTGGCCACCAGCACATGCAGCGTAGCGTTGACATTCGCCATGTTCGACTCGACCGGGTCAGATACTGAGCGCGGCACAGAAGGGATCGCGCCGTGATGCAGTACCACCTCCATGTCGCGCACAGCCCGCCGGACGTCATCCAGCACGGTCAGATCGCCTTCCAGCAGATCGATCTGCCCAGTCACGTCGGCCAGGTTTTCCCGCTTACCCGTTGAGAAGTTGTCCAGCACCCGCACCGCATGGCCCTGCTCCAGCAGGGCCCGCACCAAGTTAGATCCGATGAACCCTGCGCCGCCGGTTATCAGAAAGTTCGTCACAGTAGATAGCGTCTCTTACTCAGGTTCAAGTGAAGTAGCGCTGCATCCACAGCTCAAATGTCAGCAGGGCCCAGAGCGCCTGCCCGAGATCGCTCCTGCCCTGCTGATGCGCATCGAGCATGGCGCGCACGGACTGAATCTGCAAAATCCCACGCCCGGCCGCCGCCGGGCTCAACAGGGTCTGACGCGCAAAGGCTGCCAGCTCACCGCGAAACCAGGATCCCACCGGCACGCCGAAACCGTGTTTCTGGCGATGGATAATCCCCTCAGGCAACAGACCGCGCAGCGCACGCTTCAGGATGTATTTCTTCACACCGTGCCTCAGCTTCAGGCGAAGGGGGATGCGCGCGGCGTATTCGAACAGAATATGATCAAGGAAGGGGGCGCGGGCTTCCAGCGAGACAGCCATGCTGCACCGATCGACTTTCACCAGCAGGTCTTCCGGTAGATAGGTTTTCAGGTTCACATCCAGCAGCTGCGCCACGGCTTCATCAGCGTGACGGTCATTGTGCGATGTGAAATAGGTTCGGTAATGCCCCTGAACGGCTTTCTCGCTGCCGGCTCCCACCAGGGCCACCACCCATCGCGAAGGCACATAGCGCACCCAGCTCAGGTAGCGCTCCGGCATTTCCAGCCCTACCGTCTGCGCAAACCGGCCTGCCCGCCGAATGAGCCCGCGATAGTGCGTCGTCTCGGGCAGTCTATCAAGAGTATGGGCAACGGCATGCTGCAGCGGCCGCGGTATCCGTTCATACAGCCGACTGAGCTGCGCCGCGCGGAATCGATCGTAGCCGGCGAACAGTTCATCTCCCCCATCCCCCGTCAACGCTACGGTGACATGCTGGCGCGCCAGCTTGCTGACCAGGTATGTGGGGATGGCCGATGAATCGCCAAATGGCTGGTCGTGGTGCCATACCAGCTCGCCAACCAGGTTCAGAACATCAGGCCGCACGATGAACTCATGGTGTTCGGTGGCAAACTGCGCAGCGACCTGGCGTGCATAGGGAGTTTCATCAAACGAAGGCTCGTCTTCAAACCCGATCGAGAAAGTCCTGACCGCGTGAGAGCTGGCCTGCGCCATCAGAGCAACTACAGCCGCCGAGTCCAGGCCGCCGGACAGAAACGCACCCAGCGGGACATCAGCCAGCATCCGCATCTGCACGGCTTCCCGAAGCTGATTCAGCAAGCCGGAGGTGATTTCCTCCTCATCGACTGCTGCATCAACCACTGGATAGGGCGCTTCCCAGAAGGGTTTAATACTCACCTTTGCACTGCCATCGCCCAGATCGGCCGTCAGCAGCATTCCAGGGCTCAGTTGGTGAATCCCTTCAAACAGCGTATCAGGCGCAGGCGCGTATCCATAGGCAAGATAGTGCGGGATCAGGGATCGGTTGAGGCGGGCTGTCACCGCGGGGTGCTGCAGAAGTGCCTTGATCTCTGAGCCGAAGACCAGCCAGCCGGTGTCCTGCCAGTAGTACAGCGGCTTCTCGCCCAGCCTGTCGCGCGCCAGCACTAGCCGGCGCCGCCGGGCATCCCAGATAGCCAGCGCAAACATGCCACGAAACGGCTGGATAAAGGCCGGCGCACCATGCTGTATATAGGAGCGCAGGAGCGTCTCGGTATCAGAGTGCGAGAAGAAGCGGTGCCCGGATTCTTCCAGGGAAGCTCGCACACTGCCAAAGTTGTAGACCTCGCCGTTATAGGCGATCCAGGTATCCCCTGCTGGATGGACGACATGCATTGGCTGGTGGCCGGCTGCGCTGAGGTCAATCACAGCCAGCCGGGTATTGGCGAGGCCGCACGGTCCGCACACGACAGCACCGGAGTCGTCTGGCCCCCGGTGTGCCAGTGTCCGCACCATGCGCTCCAGCACACTCTGATCGGCCTGTTGGCCATGGAAGGAAAGCATCCCGGCGATACCGCACATGGTTAAGCCCTGTTCGCCTGCGCCATCAGGCCGCAGAGAGCACGCTGCGATAGACATCCAGCGTGGCATCGACCATCCGTCGCACCGAGAACCCTGTCTGCAGGCGCCGGAGTCCGGCCTGTCCCATCGCGATCCGCAGGCTGCTATCGCTCAGGAGGCGATTTAACGCCCCCGCCAGTTCTGCAGCATCTCCAGGCGCTACCAGCAGGCCCGTTTCCCCATCCACCACGATCTCAGGCAATGCACTGGCGCGGCTGGCTACCAGCGGCACACTGCATCCCATTGCTTCCAGAGTGACCAGCCCGAAACCCTCCCATCGTGAAGGCACTGCGATCACATCACAGGCGGGCATTAGACGATATGCGCCCTCGACCCAGCCAGTAAAGCGCACCGCTTCACGGATAAGCAGCCGGTCAGACTGTGACTCGAGCGCCTTACGTTCCGGGCCATTTCCCACGATCACCAGCTGCGCACCCGGGTGATTCTGGCGAACCTGCCAGAATGCATCCAGGAGAACATCAACGCCCTTCTGGCGGATCAGCCGCCCGAAAAACCCGACCAGCAGGGGTTGATCGTCCAGTCCGAGCAGCGCCCGTGCGCCGGCACGCGCATCAGGGGGTAGCACCGGAGCGTCGAGGCCATAGTGTACCGTTACGAGCCTGTTGGGATCAATGCCTTCGACTTCCCGCACAAAATCGGTCAGCGCCCCGGAAATGGCGATCACCCGATCGGCATGGCGCATGGCACGCTGGTTCAGCCAGCGGATCGCGGGAAAGCGCCGGAAGCGGTCATCATTGTGGCGGGATGACACAGCATGAAGCACTCCAGCCTGGCGGGCAGCCGGAAGCCCGTAGAGATCGGCATGGAGCAAATGCGTGTGCACCAGGTCGGGCTGAAGAGCGCGCAGGTGATCTACCAGCCGCCGCATCAGGGTGGTATCGATATGCCCCCGAATAGCGATTGATGCAGCGGGCACCGCACAGCTTTGCAGCGCTTCCAGGAAAGCGGGAACCGGTCGATGCGGATCAACCAGCACCAGCATGCGCGCATCGATCCCCTGTTGCCGCAGGCCGGGCAGGAGGCGGAGCAGATGGCCCTCCGAGCCAGCGATGCCGGTCACTTTGCTCACATGGAGAACGCGCATCAGGCAGAGCGCTCCAGGGATGGCAGCCGCCCCGTTTGACCGGTCAGTTTGCCCCACAGCCGGACGCTGCCAAAAGCAGCCAGCACAGTGAAGGCGAACATTACGGGGAACAGATACCGGGGTTCGATGAGAAGGAGTGATAATATCGCGGTGCAATAGAGGATCCAGCCCGCCAGGGGCAGGGTACTGCGCCACTGGCTGCGGCTGTAGACCGCGCCGATGACGCCGCCAAGCAAGCCCCAGAAATGCCAGATATACATCGCCGCCCGGCGGCCCAGGCCCGGGACGCGTAGCAGGTCGCCGGCGTTAGCCTGCCCGGACAGCACGCCGTGTATCAGATCCCACACCCCGGTTGGCGCAGGATCGACCAGCAGGATGGTGCCGTAGGGCTGGAGATAGGCTTTCAGGGTGTCCCTGATGATGCGGGAGGCCCACCGGCCGGGAGACAACAGGATGTTGGCCAGCCCTGCACGCAGGTACTCATCTGACCCTATCTCAGCCACGCTGGTGTTGGGTTCAGTCGTCCGCGTGTCCTCCATCGCGGTCTCCTCCAGCTCACCGCCGCCAAGCTCGCGGCCATCATCACGGCTGGAAAGCCACAGATGACTGAAGGCTGTGTCGGCTACAGGCAGCCACTCACCGGCATTGATTGCGGTCCGAACTGTCCAGGGTATGACCAGGGCTAGCATCATCGCGGTCAGCTGGGTTACCCCAAGCAGGGCGCGCCGCTGCCCGGGCTGCAGCCAGGCATGAATTGCCAGCGCGGCGGGGAACAGTAGAGGAATGGGCCGGGTCAGCACAGCCAGGCCAAGCAGCACGCCAGCCCACCGGTACCCGGGAAGCGATCCATCGGCGCTGGCCTTCAGATACACAAGCATGAACGCGCAGAACAGCGCAATGAAGAGGGTCTCAGTGGCGATGGCGCCAACCTGGAAGATATAGCGAGCGTCAAACGCCTGAGCTACCAGCGCCACGCGCCCGGCCCGTTCGCCAAACAGGTGGGCTGCGATGCGGTAGATGAGCCATACCGAGAGCGTGTCCACCAGCGCCTGCAGCACGCGGAGGCTGATCAACTGCGCTGCGAGCTGGCTGCGCGGGATGATCGCCATAATCGGCGCCATGAATACAGGGTAAATCGGCCCGATCGACGTCACGGGGCCGCCGCGGCTATAAAGAAGCCACTTGGGATGACGAGCGATATCGATGTAATACAGAGCATCGCTGGTATGGGGCTCTTCGGTTGCGAAGGCCAGCGCGACCACAACCAGCCGGAGCGCCAGCGCAGCCACCAGGATGATGAAGATGGCGCGGTTCGCTCTGAGTGCCGTCAGCAGCCGTGTGCGCCACGTCGAGATGCTACTCACGTCGGGTTGAGTCAAGCTGGCGCTCCAACTCACGCACGCGCATGCCCAGCAGGGCGATATGCTGGGCAGCCTGTTTGTTTTCGCGGGTCAGACGCGTGATCACCATGGAGAACTGCAGGAGGATAAGCATCAGCAGCCCGAAGCCAATCACAAACAGGGCGGCTGGCGGGTAAAAGATTCCCATCTGCTCTGCGATGATATAGAGTACCGTATCCCGGAAGATGGTCAGGAAGATCAACAGCACACAGGTAGCCAGCCACAGTAGCGAATAATCTTCGCGGAGGCGGCGCCTCCGCACCAGTTCAATGACCAGGATGAACATAGCCGCCGGGACGGCCAGCATTAGAATCGCCGGTCGGGAAATCTCTTTAAGCGCCATGGAACTCTCCCGCAACCCGTGGGCGTTCACGCAACAGATCAACCAGGATCGCCAGTATCACCTTGATCATGTAATAGGCGGAGCGCATCGGAGTGATCGATGACTGGCCACCGTAGCGCGGGTTCATCGTTACCGGAATCTCATGAACCTGCATGCCGATGCGCTTGAATAGCACAACCGATTCTGGCTCCGGGTAGTCAAAGGGATACTCCGCGGCACAGAACACAAGAGCCCGCCGGTTGAACGCTCGAAACCCCGAGGTGGGATCGGTGACTCGCCGCCCTATAAGCAATGAGATCAGCTTGGAAAGAACCAGGATCCCGGCGCGACGCGGCCACGGTGTGATGTATCCGCGATCCTCAATATACCGTGACCCGATGACAATATCCGCCCCGGAACGATCCATCTGCGCGATCAGCTGATTGATCTCCGATGGGTCGTGCTGCCCATCGCCATCGACCTGAACTGCCACGTCATACCCATAGTCACGAGCGTAGATGAATCCTGTCTGCATCGCCGACCCGATGCCAAGGTTGTACGGCAGGCTTAACACAGTCGCGCCGGATCGCTCTGCGACCAGCGCCGTGGCATCTGCTGAGCCGTCATCAACCACCACGACATCAGCAGCCGGAACTGCCTCGTGCACCTGCTGAATCACGCGGCCCAGGCTCTCTTCCTCATTAAACGCAGGGATGATGACCAGGATGCTCAACGGTCGAGCCTCCACCTGTAGAGCCAGCAATGGGCCAGTCGGGTTCGGTGAGGCTTCATGTCGATGCCTTTTCACTGAGAACTTCAGCCAACGCGGCTATTACCTGCATGAAGCGCCCGCGCCAGGTATGGCGCTGCGCTTCGGCCATGCGTCGGGCGCTCAATGCATTTCCGTCTGTGAGGGCTTGTTCCACCATGGCGATGAACTGGTCAGCGCTGCTCGCGACGGCTATTATATCGCCAAACTGGCGGGCCTCGGGCATGTCGACCGAGACAACCGGCTTACCGGTGGCAAGGTATTCGTACAGCTTAAGCGGACTGCAGTGCTCGGCGACGCCATCAAGTACATACGGATTGACGCAGACGTCGAATGCCTTCACATAGCGCGGCACTTCCTCGTAGGGAACGCGACCGGTGGTGACAAAATTCGGCAGACCTTCCAGAGGCGCGGTATTTGCCAGCAGATCGCGCGGTCCCACATGGACAATGGTCCAATCGGGATGCTCGCGAGCGATACGGCCCAGCAGAGCGGTATCAATCCAGTAGTTCAGGCTGCCCAGATACCCAACAATCGGATGCCTGAGGCCGGCCAGTGCCTCCGCCACCGGTGTGGCAGGATCGGCCGCCCGGGCAAAATGATCGGCCTCAACCCCATTCGGAATCAGCGCCACACGTCGTGCGCCGGCCTGCCGGGAATCTCGGAGTGCGGCGGCTGTAACGATCAGCAGATCGCAAACAGCGATCAGCCGCTGTTCCATAGCCTTAATGACCCGCGAGTTGACCAGCCCGCGCGCGGCTGTGAAATCGTCCACACATTCATAAACGGCAGCGCATTCGCCCATCCGACCCACGAAGTCAGCAGAGTGGGGCGTGTAAGTCCACAGCACGGGCGCGCGGAAGCCCAGCCTGCGCAGTTGCATCCTCACAACAGGCCGCAGGAGAAGATTGTTGATCGTATTGATGAGGCAGGACATCTGGAAGAAAGGCAGCACCACCGGCAGCGTGTAGACCCACAGGTTAGGGGCAACCTGCCGTGGCCCCTTCAGCCAGCGCCACGGCCGCGCGAATTGCCGCCGCAGGTCTACCAGCCATCCTGCCCAGTGCATCTGCTGCTCCACATACAGCACGCGGTTTCCACTTTCTGCCCACCAGCGGGCGAAGCGGTGTTTGCGCGTCGGCAGAGCATCCCAATCCTGCGTCGAGAGGATCAGGAAGTCCCGTCCTTCGATGAGCGGAACAGAATACTCAGCCATCTGCGGCCCCAACCGAATCGATCGGCAGCCAGAAACCCTGGCCGGAGCGTATGCTTTCCATAGCGGCCAGTGCAAGCCGGGTTGCCCGCAGCCCATCCCGCCCGGTGACAGTCAGCTCCTGCTCACCCCGGATGGCCGCCCCGAACTGATCCAGCAGAGCACGGTGACCTTTATCCTGCCGTCCACGTACCGATTCGCCGGCCATCCCCGTCAGGCTGAGCGAGCGAAAGTCGTCCAAGACAGCAGTCCCTCCGCCGGCAAAGACCTCAATCCGCTCCTTCCCAGTGTCAGGGCTGCCCTGAGCGGTGTAGACGATCATCCCCAGTGACCCGTCAGGAAAACGCAGGTTGATGGTGAAATCCTGCCCATCCGGGTTGCCCTGTGCGCTCACAGCCACCGGGTCACTGTCCAGAATGCCACAGATGAAGTCGATGAAGTGCACCCCTTCACCCAGCAGCCGCCCGCCGCCTTCACGGGGATCGTTCAGCCAATGTTCAGCGGGGATCGCGCCGGCATTGATGCGATAGATCACCACTTTTTTGCGCGTGGTGACGCCGCCTAGCGCCAACTTCAGTGCCCGGGCTGTCGGCGCCAGCCGCCGGTTAAAACCGACCGTCAGCAGGACGCCGGACTCTGCGGCTGCGCCTATCATCGTCTCGCAGTCTTCCACCCGGAGCGCCATAGGCTTTTCAACAAACACATGCTTTCCCGCCTGGGCCGCCGCAATAGCCTGGGCAGCATGGAGATCGTGGCGCGTCGCGATCAGCACCGCTTCGACCCCGGGATCTGCAAGCGCTGCCGTCAGATCAGTTGCAGCTAAGGGAGCGCCCGCCTTTCGCGCAGCCTGTACCGCGGACGCTCCGCCGCTGACCACGGCAACTGTGCGAAAGTATGAGCTGGCCTTGAGGTTGGGCAGGTGCACACTCCGCGCAAAGCTGCCTGCACCAACCAGCGCCACCCCGATCTGCCCACGCTTCTGAACGGCCCCTCGTAGCACAAAGTGACGCGGTAACCGGGGGGCATCTGACTCCTGGCCGTATGTCAGCAGGACTGCCAGCGCCCCCTGGCGGACCGCGTCATAAGCCCGATCGGCCTGCTCAACCGGATACTCAGCCGTGATGAGCGATTCGACATCGATCTTTCCATCGGCTATCAGTCGCAGAAAAGCGCCCAGGTTGCGCTGCTCAGTCCAGCGGACGTAGCCCAGCGGATAGTCGACTCCCTGTTCCTCGTAGCGGCGGTCGTAGCGGCCTGGGCCCGCCGAGCGCGACATCACAAAGTCGAGCTCCCGGTTGTAAAAATCCGTGCGCTCCAAGTCCATACCCATTGCCCCCACCATCACGACCCGGCCCCGCTCGCGGCACATCCTGAAAGCTTCATTGGTAGGGCTGCTGCTATGGGTGGAAGCGCACAGGATGACCCGATCGGCACCATGCCCGCCCGTGAGTGCACGCACCTGCGCCGCTGCATCACCAACCGTGGGGTCGAGGGTATGTGCTCCTGCCAGGCGAGCGGCCAGCTCACGGCGGCCGGCGATCGGATCTGAGCCAATTACCTGGCAGCCCGCTGCGTCCAGTATCTGCGCGGTGAGCTGCCCGATTAGCCCCAGACCAACCACCACTACGGTTTCGCCCAGCGTAGGCTCCGCGCGGCGCACCCCCTGGAGGGCGATGGCGCCCAGGGTGGCAAACGCGGCTTGCTGGTAGGTCAGCCCGTTCGGAATCCGGGCCAGCAGATTCCCGGGCACCGCATCGTACTCAGCGTGATTGGCGAAGCCAGCACCTGAGCAGGCAACCCGATCCCCGGGTTGCAGATCAGCTGCCAGGGCGCCTGCCCCGACCACAACCCCAGCCGCGCTGTAGCCAGCCGGGAACCATTGCTCCGAGATACCCTGCACTGCCTCTGCTGTGAAGCGAATCCCTTCACGCAGGGCCAGCTGCACGGCCCTGGCGATCAGTTCAGGATTCTCCAGTGCCTTGCGGATCAGACTCCCACCCCCGGATGCCTGCATTGTCTCAGTCCCACTGGAGATCAGCGAGGCGTAGACCCGCACCAGTACACCTTCGGCGGGCACAGCGGGAGCAGGCACTTCCTGTATCAGCAGCTTACCTTTGCCATCAAAGAAAACCTGTTTCATAGCAGGAGCTCGTGAGCCAGATGGGGGTAGTTCAGCCAGGATTCTACACCGGCTCGAGTCTGCCGGAGACGCCGGGCGTCCGAACGCTGGTCGCCCACATCCTGCGGAAGTTAGTCAGGGCGTTGCGCCCGGCAGCACGCACAACCTGAAAATCAGGCGCAGCCTGGTGAGGATACAGGATCAGCACCAGGTCGGCGGGGAGTCTAACGCGCCCGGTGAATTTGACAACCGGGCTGCGCTGCCGCACGCCGTAGCGGGGAGAGTGCCACGCATCCTCCAAAGAAGCACGGAGCGGGAACTCCCCCAGAGGCATCACCAAGAGACCAGCGCCGGCGCTGCCTTCGCACACAGCTGCGTTGTTGCCGCGATCGATTCGTACAGGCAGGGGGGCGAAGTGAAAGTGCAGGTTGATCTGCACCTCCGAAAGGCTATCCGCAGGATTCGGATGATGCGCCTTAGACAGGCTGACGTTATCGTGCAGAATCCACAGGCGGGCGATTTTGTCAAACCAGATCTGCCGGTGATGGATCACACTGGGATGCAGCCGTGAGTACCCGTCGTGGGATGCGTCAAGTAGATCGTAAGCAGGCTGCGATATCCAGCGATGCACCGTTACATGGGCATCCGCCTTCAGCCGAAAGAGCTCGCCGTTTTCCGGAAAGCCGTTGATCTCCTCATCGCCGATCTGCAGGGTATTGTGATAGGCGGTCGAGCGGAACAGGTTCCGCATTTCAGGGTTGGAGGTGTAAAGGTAGCTGCCGGGATCGACCAGGAACTGCTGGCTATATGCGCAGACCGTCAGACTGAGCGTGTCATTATGGGCATGGCCACCGGCACCCTGCTGACCCACTTCGCCCGCGTCGATGGCCATATAAAGATCCTGGTGGCGCATGATATACCATCCACCAGCCTCAAAGCCACGTGAGTTGGCGATGTCGGCTACCCGAAGCGCACGGCGGGCGAGCGCCCGTGCCCGCACTCGCATCCCTGGCAGCACCTCCACCCAGCTGTCCATCTCTACCCCTTCAGGTCGGGTCGTTGTATGGAGCACCAGATCGGTATAGCGGGCTGCAGCATCGACGGGGAAACACCAGAAAGCATCCTGCCACTCATGCCCGGCTGTCACGGACCAGCCGGTGGCCAGCGGATCGATATAGCCTGCCCATTCAGGTGACTCGCGCTCTAACACCAGGGATCCCAGCGCCAGCAGATGACGATGATCCCGGGCTGTTCTCACAGGGTCACGGTGTACGGTCAGAGGGTGCAAACGCCCATCATCGGCATCGCCGATCTGCGGCGCCAGCCCATCCGGCTGTGTGTAGGCCATAATCACATCAAGCATTGCTCTAAGCCGGGCAATCGTTGGCTCTGGCAGCGCTATTCCGTTGATCAGCGCCAGCGCCGCCACGCTGAGAACCATCTCCGTCACCAGCCGATGGTAGGATACAGACGCCTCATAATCCACACCGTCCGCGTAGATCTGGCGATCCATCTCCTGGGTCAGCCGCGTCAGGGCGATTTCCTTCCAGCGAGCCGCTTCCTTGAATTCCGGGAATAGGATGCCCAGATAGGCCAGGCCGGCAAGATTCGCGATCAGATGATTGGTGCGCGGCCAGCCATCTTCAAGATGTTGAGCCAGGTATTCCCCATGCTGCTTCAGGCTGGCAAGCCACACGGCCAGAAAAGGCTCGCTCAGTGCATCCGATTCGAAGATTGCGTAGATCGCCCAGATCCAGTTCACGGCCCGGATGGCGACATCCATTGGCCCCGCCCAGTTGACGCCGAATTCATAGGGGTTGCTGGTGATCCAGTGGCTAATCTGAGCGACTAGCTCGGCGGCATAGCGCTCATCCTGCGTATACAGATATGCCTGTCCCAGCCGAATGCCATGATGGAACCGGCTCAACTCCCAGGGGATCTTGACATCGAACCGCCCGCCGGGCGACGTCAGGGCCAGTCGGGTATGATGCTCCACCGGCCACCGGTGCCCGCTCTGAAAATCCAGATGCCAGTCTATCGCATCGCCCAGATGCACCTCTCCTGATCCCAGCAGATCAAACCGATGGGCCATCACCCGATCCGCCTCTTCAATGGCAAGATCCGCTGCCTCAGGGAAGAACTGCGCGATCATCAAGGCATGCTCCCCGGCAAGGCTGAAGAAGCGCGGCCGTTTCCGGCGCCGGAATCCACGGGCTATTTCCTCAATGCTGCCACCGATCTCCAAAGTATGAGGCCGGCGTGGGGCAGTACGGGTGCGCAGTTCACGTACCAGACGCTGCCAGGCAACCCGCGGAAGCTCACGTGGCGGGATCGATTGAGTCTTGATCATGCTGCCGCTCAGTTCTATCGCATCCTGTTCAGCCACTTATGTGGGACATACAGAAAGGATAATACAGCCGCAACTAGGGTCAGCGGCTGCTCCGACTCACTTCAGGTCATCTATTATCCTAAACAATTTCGGCTCTCCGTACCACCAGCCGCCCACCCTCATCCTGTCCGCGCTGTGTGCGCCGGCAAATCCCTTACGGAGCCAGATGCCCCTCACCTCCGCATGTGGATGTGCACATTTGCGGTGCGCCGGGGCTGGCAGAATACTGCTACGATTCAGGCTGGTTCGCAAAGATCTCTTCGTAAACAGCGGCTGTCGCCGCCGCATTGGCACGGGCTTCAAATAGCCCACATGCCCGGTGATAGGCAGATTCCCCCAGCAGACGCGCCTGCACCGGGTTAGTGAGGAGACCTGCCAATGCGCTGACCAGAGCAGCCGGATCGCCCGGGGCTACCAGCAGGCCCGTCTCCCCCGGTACAATCAGCTCACGGGGTCCGCCCACATCGGAGGCTACCGCCGGGACGCCCATCGCGGCAGCCTCGATGATCGGGCGTGCAAAGTGCGGCACCGTCGACGGAAACACCAGACAGGTGCTGGCTGCGAGCAGCCGGGGTATATCCTCACGGATGCCAACAAACTGGACAGCGCCCTGGACATCAGGACCAGCGGCGTCCAACACAGCCTGTACCCGGCGAGCATATAAGTCAGCGCCCAGCAGGCGGCGCAGCGGGGCTTTCCAGCCACCCCCGCCGGGCCGAAGGGCCGGGCCGGCCACGATGATCCGCACCCCGGGCACCGCTGCGAGCAGATCGGGCAGGGCCTGCACCAGCACCAACGTTCCCTTGGGCTCTGCGACCCCGCCAAGCATCAGCACTACCGGAGAATCTTGTGCGATGCCCAATTCCTCCCGAACGCCTGCGCCATCGATCGCGCGGTCGAAGCGGGTGAAGTCCACAAAATTGTAGATGACCCGAATCCGCGGGCTGGGGATAAGCTGATCGGCGTCATACTGGCTGATGGCAACTACCCGGTCAGCAAACCGGTCAACCGCTCGACGCAGCAGCGCCCGGCGCAGACCGATCAGGCCCTGCGCGAGCGGTTCGCGGATATGCCAGACCACGGGCACACCGGCTCTCCACGCGGCTGCGGCGCAGGCAGCCAGAGTCGACGAATTCAGATGCACCAGGTCGGGCTGGAGGTCCCGGATCAGGCGGCTGGTTCGCAGCGCTGAAGGGGCAAGCCGCAGCAGCTTACCCGGCAGTCGCCACCAATCACGCTCGCCATACCACTCGAGCGTTGTGTGGCTGAAATCGCTGATGCCCGGTTCAACTCGGACTTCAATATCCTCTGCGCGGTACCGATCGACCACCGGGCCAGGTCTGAGGGTAACCACGACGGGCTCATAGCGTGAGCGATCCAAATGTTGAATGAGATACAGCAGGCTGAGAGGCGCGCCGCCGATTTCGCCGCCATGGTGAATGTACAGGATGCGCTTCACGCCGCCTCCCCGGAACGTGCCCGCGCAATGCGTCGCTGCCGGAGGATCTCTCGGCAGCCATCCCAGTAGCCAATGGCGGTAGCTGCCATCTCAATCAGCCGCGACCAGGTGAACGGCACTAGATCGCGCAGTCCTCGCTCAGAATAGCCTACCAGCCTGGCCGCATAGATAACTGCCGGGATCACCAGTGCAGTCAGCGCCAGAGTCCCCAGTGTGGAACGCGCCACGGCCCCCCAGCGCAGAGGCCGGCGTTCCTGGACATACAGAACGTAAGCACCGCCACGTCCACGCCCCAGCCGCTGACGCCAGTACACTGCGAACTCACCCGGCATCACATGCGGTACCACGATGGAGAAGTCCGCCACCCGCCGAAAATGCTCGGCCAGCCGCCCTCCGAAGATCGCGTCCTCACCGGCCGTGTTCGCCGCAAACTCTTCGGGAAAGCCTCCTGCCGCCAGCGCCGCAGCGCGGCGGCAGGAGAATCCCTCGGTCCACTGAAGCTGATCGCGCGTGAACTGCAGGTTGTAGAGATGCTGCGCCTG
This sequence comes from Anaerolineae bacterium, assembly GCA_034435035.1. Taxonomy (GTDB): domain Bacteria; phylum Chloroflexota; class Anaerolineae; order Aggregatilineales; family UBA3940; genus JAHEME01. Next base: position 23,977 of record DAOTXW010000079.1, read on the forward strand.
GAGATAGCGCGGGAAAAGACTCTCTGTATTGATAACCTCAGAGTCAACCAGAACATAATCCGCCCCGGCGCGGTAGTGCACCATGATACGATCCACAAAATCAGGGGGCGGCAGGACATCTGCATTCAGGATAACAACGATCTCCCCCCGGGCCGCCTTGAGGCCGGCATTACGCGCCGCCGATACCCCCGGCCTGTCTCCCTGAGGAATCAGCTGCAGTCCCGGGACTTTCCCGCTGAAGCTCTGCACGATCTCAGGGGTGCGATCTCTTGAGGCATCCACGACGATCACTTCGAGGGGGCGATACGCCAGGGCTGCCAGGGCCTGCATTGTAAGCCCGATATCCCGCTCTTCGTTATAGGTAGGCATCACGATGCTCACCAGCGGGTGGGGGTCTTCAGCCAAATGTATCAGCCTCCCTGCCACGACTCTGGAGGGCCTTTCGATCCCGGGCGATATCCCGGCAGCCGTCCCAGTAGCCGATCGCCCGGGCTGTGATCTCGATCATCCGTGCCCAGGCGAATGGCAGGATGTCCCGCCAGCCCCGCGACGAGAATTTCGTCAGCCACCGGGCGTAACGCAGCACCGGGAACAAAGTCATCATGATCGCCAGCGTGCCGATGACGGATCGAGCCACCGCCCCCCAGCGCAACGGGCGCCCCTCATATGCATACAGCCGGTAGGCCCCTCCCCGACCACGCCCTAATCGCTGCACCCAGTAGGTACGGAAATCGACCGGGGCGGTATGCCTGACCACGATGGACAGGTCGGCAGCTCGGCGGAATGGTCGCATCCGTTCGCCAAAGATGACATCCTCTCCCGCGCTGTTGCGCCCGAATGCTTCTGGAAATCCGCCGACGCTCAGCGCCAGCTCTCGCCGGCACGAGTAGCCTTCAGTCCAGCCAGCCTCCTGCTCGAAATAGTGAGCCATCTTGTATTCGTGCTGTGCCTGGAGGTAGCGGGGGAAGACGCCCTGATCCGTATTGACAATCTGCGACTGGATCAGCAGGTAGTCTGCGCCTGCGTGGTAATGCGGCAGGATGCGGTCGATAAAATCGGCGTCAGGGAAAACATCGGCATTGAGAATCACCACGATCTCGCCCCGGGCGGCGCGCAGCCCGGCATTCCGGGCTGCCGAGACCCCCGGCCTGTCGCCCTGTGGGATCAGACGCAACCCCGGAATCCGGCCCGTATATGAAAGCACGATCTCCGGCGTGCGATCGCGCGACTTATCGACCACGATCACTTCCAGCGGACGGTAAAACAATGCCGCCAGAGCATCCAGGGTGCGCGCAATGTCCTTTTCCTCATTGTAGGTGGGAACAATGATACTGACCAGGGGCTGCTCAGGCATCATGTGTTCGCCCCCTGCCATCAATGAATGCTCGCATCCACAGTTCAAGCACGACCAGCGCCCACACGCGCAGATACGGGCCGTTGCCATTCAGGAAGGCCTGGTAGATCGCCCGCACCTGCTCCGGGCGAAACAGCCCACGGCGCAGGACAGAGGCCTCGGAAAGTGTATCCTCCACGATCTCGCGCAGTTCCATCTGCATCCAAGACGCAACCGGCATCTCAAACCCCCGCTTGGGCCGATCCACCACCTCCGGGGGGAGGACATCCTGCAGTGCGTGGGCAAAAATCCACTTGGTGCGCCCTTCGCGCAGCTTCAGGGTCGGCGGGATGCGCGAGGCGAACTCAACCAGCCGGTGATCGATCAGCGGAACCCGGACCTCAAGCGAATGGGCCATGCTCATCGCATCGGTATCGCGCAGCAGGGTATTCGCCATATAGTGCTGTAGCTCAAGGCGGGTGAGCTGGATGACCGGATCATGTTCGCCGGGATGTACATAGCGGCTGAGCGTCTCGCGCGAGGGATCAGGAGCGCCCAAGCCGAAGATTGTATCCGGGGTGTAGAGAGCCAGCTTGGCTTGCTCATCAAACAGGATGCGGACGCGCTCGTAGCGGTCCAACAGATCGCCTTCCAGCCAGGTAACGACCCGGCGAGTCGGCGCAAAAGCCGCAGTGATGCCTCGTGCCAGCGCGCGAGCGGGCGACGGGATCCCACGCCAGATCCGAGCCGCATGGGCTGCCTGCTGAAACATTCGGAACTGCGGATAGCCCGCAAACAGCTCATCGCCGCCTAATCCCGACAGGGCTACCTTGACATGCCGGGCAGTTGCCTGCGAGACCAGGTAGGTATTGAGGCCATCGCCGGTGGGCTGATCCATTGCCCGGATGATGGCATCCATCTGGCTCAGCACATCCTGGCCGGTCACAATGACCTCAGTGTGATCCGTATGGTAGTGGTTGGCCAGTACGCGGGCGGCCGAGCGCTCATCCAGTGTGGCGCCCTCTTGCCCAAAGCCGATGGAGAAGGTCTTAAGCCGCTCGCCGCTGGCGCGCGTCATCAGCGCGACTACCGCGCTGGAATCGACGCCGCCCGAAAGAAACGCGCCCACCGGCACGTCGGCGATCATCCGAAGCCGAATCGACTCCTCCAGCAGGCGACGCAGTTCATGTGTTATCTCTTCTTCAGTCATAGGCAGCGCATCCGGCGCCGGGATGTTCCAGTACTGCCGCAGACTTACCCGCCCATCCTGGTAAGTCAGGCTGTGGCCGGGCGGCAGAGTCTCCACTCCCTGTAGGATGCTATACGGAGAAGGCACCGAGTAGAATGACAGATAGTGATGAAGAGCCGGGCCATTCAGGGTCGGGCTGGCCAGATCGGTAGCTAGAAGCGCCTTCAATTCTGAGGAAAACGCCAGGGTGCGCTCCCCGCCAGGAGCGCGGCCCTGCACATAGTAAAGCGGCTTGATACCCAGCCGGTCACGGGCAGCAAACAGCCTGGCCTCCACTGTGTCCCAGACTGCAAAGGCAAACATCCCGCGGAAGTATTCCACACACCGTTCGCCCCATTGCTGGTAGGCATGGAGAATGACCTCTGTATCGGTGTGCGAAGCGAATCGGTGGCCAGCGTCGATTAGCAGCGCACGCAGTTCAGCAAAGTTATAAACCTCGCCGTTGTAAACAATCCAGTAGCGGCCTTCTTCGCTGGTCATGGGTTGGTGGCCAGCCGGCGACAGATCGATGATCGCCAGCCGCGTGTTGACCAGAGAGACCGGCACCGGGTGCGTGGTCACATAGGTGCCGTAATCATCCGGGCCCCGGTGCCGCATCGCCCGTGCTGCGGCGTCAGCCATCTGCTGGCTGGCGATATTCACAACGCCCCAGATCCCGCACATAGTCAGTCCTCTCCGCGCCAGCCATCAATCTGATAGAGGCGCGCCCGTTCTCCATCGTAGATCAGAGTGGTGTGCGCCTGCAGGAATGCGGGCTGCATATAGAGCGCCTCGTCCTGTCGGCGGGTTTTGAATATCAGAATGTAACTGATATCGCGCTCATGTAGCGCGGCCAGCAGAGCCTGTTCGTCCACGATTGCCCGGTAGGACAACCGATCTCCCCAGATATCGGAGACCATCTGCGGTGAGAGATAAAGTAAGTTGTTGGTGTTGGCCGTGAGTACCCGAGCATTCGGTGTAAGCTGTGTATTCAGCACGGTGATGAGATCCCAGTCGGGGAAATTAGCGCCCGCCACCTCGTCATGCCAGCGCTGCAGATATTCCTGCCGGTCTTCTATCCCCAGCGCAACCCGATAGGCCCCGCTCCAGTACATAACGCCGAGCCACACAATCAGGTTGCCGGCTAGCACCAGCAGGGCGGCGCTACGAAGCACTTTGCCCGTCCACCACGGCGCCTTATCCAGTCGATGCAACAGCAGACCCGTCACCACCGACAGAAGCGCCAGTCCCGGCAGAAAGTGGCGCGCGGCCTGTTTGACCAGGAACCATATTACCGAGAAAGCAAAGGCATACCCCAGCATCCGCCAGGCAGCGCGCTGCCCGCGCAGGTAGCCCATGATCAGGCCGATCGGGATGGTCAGCAGAAAGATCGGTCCGGCAATGAACCCCAGGTAGAAACGGCGGCCATGCCCCAGAGACATATTCCACAGATTGGTCAGATAGCCGCCCACCGACCACGAGTAAAAAATCTCAGTCCCCAGCTCGCTGCGTGGGGAGGTCGTCCCGTTCAGCAGCGGTGCCAGCCAGTCAGCAAATACCGGGTAGAACGGGTTGTGGTGCAAAACCGCGTTGGTTAGGTAATAGGGAAGGGCCGCCGCCAGGATGGCGATTCCGAAAGCAGCGCTGTTCCGAGCCAGGCCACGCCAGTCCCGCCGGCGAATCAGCCGGGCCACCAGCCAGATTCCCAGCAGAGCGATGCTGATCAGAGTCTGGTTCTTGGATCCGGCTGCCCACCCCAGGCAAACCCCGGCCACAATCAGCCAGCCGTCAGCACGCGCAGCGCCGCTATCCCGCCGATCCAGCCAGTGCAGAAAGGCGGCCAACGCCAGCACTTCAAAGAATGCCCAGCCCATATCCACTTTGGCGGACTGGGCAAGGTAGCCGGCATCCGGCATGGTATAGGCTGCCACCATGGCCAGAGCCGCTGCCGCGCGTCCGAAATATAACCGGCTCAGTGCATAGATGCTCAGGCACAGAAAAAGGCTCATCCCGAACCCGGTTACCAGCGTGGCCAGACTGAAGCTTGGCCGGATTAGCAGGGCCCAGGCTGAGAGCATCATCATGTTACCTGGCAGTGTCGAAGCCCAGATGTATGCCGGCTGAATATAACGCCCTGCGGCAACCCACTCCCGGGGTACCAGCAGATACTGGTTAACCGTATCCCCTTCAATGGGAGGGGCCAGATCCGCGGCCAGGTTCATAATCAGGAAACAGGTGGCAAGCAGGGCGGCCAGCCTGACAAACCACGAGGCACCGCGCAGTTGGCCCACCAGCAGCCAGATTGCCGTCACATCCTGCCGCAGATTGCGAATATGAGCGGCTGCCAGCGCGACGCCGAGCACTACCAGCCCCCAGCCCATTGCTGGCAAAAGCAGGCCCAGTAGCGCCAGCACAAACAACGCTGTCACCAGCGTGCCCAGACCCAGTGCCAGCGCAAAAGCCAGATCGGCAGCCCGGCACCATGCCTTCAGCCCGACCAGCGGCCGCAGGGTGCGCCCAACACCATAAATGGCCAGCAGTATCAGCGCAGCCAGTACGAGATCGGTCAACAGATCGATCATGGGAACCGGCCCACAAGGGGATCCAGGAACTGCGCGCGCAGCGCTTCAGCATGCAACGCCAGCTGATGCTGCACATAAGACGCCAGGATCAGCAGGGCCCAGCCTGCTGCCAGCAGCTCACGCAGCAGAGCGCGTCGAGGCGGCCCGGCCTGCAGCGCCGCATAGGCATCCCGCATGTGCTCTGATACGACTGGCAGCGCGAAGGTTCTTTCGGCAAAAGAACGACAGTTCTCTCGCATCTGCGCCAGCCGATCCGGATCGCGCAGCAGAGAGCGTATTGCTGCTGCCATCTCGCCCGGATCTTGCAGATCGCTGACGAGCCGCCCGGTTTCTCCATCGATCACCAGGTCTTCCGGCCCACCGCAGCGAGTTACCACAACCGGTATGCCGCAGGCCATGGCCTCCAGCAGGACGATCCCCAGCCCTTCCTGCGTCGAGGGCAGCACAAACAGTTGCGCTCCCTGATAGAGGCGGAGCAGCTCCTCCGAATAGTGGGGCAAGGAATCGAGCATAACCACTGAGCCGCCCAGGCCAAGCTCCTGCACCAGAGTAGCAGCGCGCCCGTGGGGATTATCGCCCACCAGCACCAGCCGCAGTGACGGGTATTCTCGGCGAATTTCGACAAATGCCCGCAGCAGCAGGCCGACATTCTTGCGGCTGTCGTTATAGCGCGCTGCCATTAACAGGTAATCGCCATGGGGCAAAGATCCGCGCTGCGCCGGGTCCGGGCAGAAGTGCCGGGTATCGATGGGGTACAGCATGGTCTGTACGCGCTCTGCAGCGTCTGGAACTGCCTGGCGAACCCAGCGTGCTGCATAATCACTTAATGTCAGGATCCGACCGGCTCCGCGCAGCGCAGCGCGCTCCTGAGCCAGCAAGAAGTGCCACAGCGGACTCGTCAGTATGTCCTGAGCCCACCGATCTCCCACCTGGACTTTCGACTCGAGTTCAGCCTGATAGCCTGTTGCAATCCACAATACATAAGGGATCCCGCGCAGTGCCAGCGGCAGGGCGACATGGGCGCTCCCGGAGATGACGAATACAGCCGAATGCTGCCCCATCAGCGGCCCAAGCAGGAAATAAGGGTTGAGATAGAAAAGCCAGATCGGCAGGCCCAGCGGCGGCGTCAGCACCGTTCGCCGCCCATTCTCGTCAACCTCTCGCGGGGAGATATTCCGAATGACGGCTTTCAGTCGCGCCCATCGGCTGAGCGTAAGGCCAATCTCAGCCCGGTAGACAACCGGCTTGTAGCCCCATTCCTCCATCAAACGGTAGACAGCGTCGACCATCGAGGGAACACCACCGATCGGGGCTTCGACGTCAATGGTCAGGATTGCCGCGCTTCTGCTCATCATCGTGCCCGATCATCTACCCCCGCCTGATAGCGTCCTGAACTCGCTCAAATGCCTGCCGCATCATGGGCTCAATCGCCTGCCAGGAACAGTATGTCTGCACAAACTCCACGCAGGCCCGACGCATAGGCTCCAACTGCGCCGGGTTTTCAAGGAGATCGACGATCGCCCTGGCCATAGCGTCGGGATTGTCCCGCGGCACAAGCCTGCCCGTCGCGCCATCGCGGACAATGGTTTCCGGTCCGCCGGAACGCGTTGAAACGACCGGTGTACCGCAGGCCATCGCCTCAAGCAGCACAATCCCCAGCCCTTCCTGCTGCGAGGGCAGTACGAACAATGCTGCCTGCTGGTAGAGTCTCAATAACTCCTCCCGCGGCACCACGCCTCTGAGGCTAACCACGTCCTCAAGCCCGAGCGATTTTATCAGCATCCGGATAGGATCGCCGGGCTGCTCTCCAACGAGTACCAAACGCACATCCGGCAACCTGGCCCGGACGCGGGCAAAGGCCTGGATAAGCAGATGGACATTCTTGCGTGCATCACCCGCCCGCCCCACCATTAACAACAGGCGCTCACGGGCTTTGTCACCGCGGGGGCCATCTGCAGGCCGGAAGAAAGTAGTATCCAGAGGGAAATGTGCGATCTGGATGTAATCAGCGGCTTCCGGGACCCGGCCAGCGATGCTCTCAGCCGTGTACCGGCTGAGCGCGAGGATGCATGTGGCCCGCCGGAGGGCCAGACGCTCCTGTGCCTGCAGAAGCGGCCATGTCGGGCTGTGCAGCACACGCTGCGCCCATTTCTCCCCTGCATCAGCCCGCGCGCAGATTTCATCTTCGTACAGGGTGGCAGTCCAGAGAGCGTAGGGGATCCGCCGCAGTGCCAGCGGAAGTGCGACGTGAGCACTGCCGGAGCAGACAAACACCGGTGTAAGCCGGCTCAGCACTGTGCCAGACAGATAATGCGGTACCAGGTAGCTCAGCCAGAAGGGTACCGGCATAGCCGGCACCAGCAAGATGCGCTGGCTGCCTCGTTCGTGGCTGATCCACGGCCTGCGCCGCTGATAGGTGATCGCCAGCCGTTGCCATGGGCTGACATCCCCCAGCACAGATTGTGCCCAGGTGATGGTCGGTGCCAGCCCCCACGACTCCATCATCCGGTAGATCGTGTCAACCAGCGACGGTACGCCACCCAGGTGAGTTGTTTCGATCGTCAGGATAGTGGCAGAACTACCCATCGAGGCCGGTCATTCGCGGGAGGCGCGCTCCGCCAGCTGAGCGCGAGCGCGCAGCAGCAGATCGCGGTTCTGCTGAGCCCAATCAAACAGACGTCGGACCCCGTCCTGAACACGAACAGATGGCTGCCAGCCCAGCACCCGCCTGGCTTTGCCGATGTCACTAACATAGACCCGCTGATCGCCAGGGCGCCAATCATCATAGCGGATCTGCATCGATCTACCCCTCAGCGCCTCAAGCATGGCGATCAGGTCGAGCAGCGAGATCACCTGCCCCGCCCCTCCGCCGATATTGAATATTTGCCCGACAGCGGCCTCAGGCTTAGCGATCACAGCCTGATAGGCATCCACCAAGTCGTCGATGTACAGGACATCCCGCACCTGCCTGCCGTCGCCAAACAGAGTCAGTGGCAGGTCCAGCACTGCTGCCAGCGTGAAATAGGCCAGCCAACCCTGATCTTCGACCCCAAACTGCCAGATGCCATAGATGCAGGACTGCCGGAAAACAGTCGTGCGCAGGCCGTAAATGCGTGCATAGTCACGCATGTATTGATCGCCGGTCCCTTTCGAACAACCATAGGGGGAGTGAAAATCTACAGGCTGACTCTCCGGTACGCCATCCAGTAGCCCGACATACTGATAGCGCCCCTCGATCAGCTCCGTCCCGATATCCTCCATGCCACCATACACCTTGTTAGTCGACGTGTACAGGATGATCGGGTTGTGGGTCTCGCTCAGGGTCTCACGCGCTGCTTCCAGCACATTGAAGGTTCCCAGGGCATTGGCTTCAAAGTCATGGCGGGGGTTGGTCACCGACTTGGTCACCGCGGTCTGCCCTGCTGCATGCAGAACCGCATCTGCCGCAGCCACATGGGGCAGCAGGGCAGCATAATCCCTGACATCTGCCTCTACAAAGGTCAGAGCAGCAGCCGACGGGTGCTGGCGGATCCAGTCCAGATTCAGGCTCGCGCCAATCCGCGACATGTTGTCGAACACGGTGACTGCCCAGCCCATCTCCAGAAAGCGTCGTGCCGTGTGACTGCCGATAAACCCGGCGCCGCCGGTGACCAGTAAACGCGGCATAGTCAGTTCTGCCCCATTCGTTCGCCAACGTAGATGATATCGGGGGCCACCTGCTGGTTATGGAAGACCCCGATCCGGTGCAGCCCGGTCAGCAGATAGCGGGCTGCCTGGCGGGCCACCCGGCCTCCACGCACAAACTCGGCCAATGCCAGCAGGATCGTCTGGCTCCCTTCCAGGGTAACGAGCAGCGTGTGGAAGCCAAACGCTTCGACAACCCCGCGCAGCCTGTCCGGAGTGTATTCCCGCACATGCGTCCTGTCGATGTAATGCAAATAGGTCAGCCCATAAATCGGCAGGGGGCCAGCGTCACTGTGCGGCACCGAGATAATCACACGCCCGCGGCACACCCGCGAAACTTCCCGCAGGATGCCACTTTCGTCCTGAAGATGCTCCAGAATGTCGTACATTACGACGACGTCGAATGCCTGGTCTGGAAAGGGCAGCGGCGCAGTGATCTCGCGCTCCAGCATCTGGATACGCGGATCCTCCACACGATTCGTCTGGTCGATCCCGGTGACCTGAAAGCCTGCGTCAGCCAGGGCACTGGCATACCACCCTCGCCCGCAGCCGAGATCCAGCGCAGTCCTGCCCGTTGCGTAGCGGTGCAAGTATTTCATCTTAGCATTCGAGGGGCTGTTCATCCAGCCAACATTCTGAGGAACCATAGACATCCATCAGGCGGCAGGTCTGCGTGGGCGTTGCACCCGTGCGATTGTAACATGCTGACTTATTCCTGCAACCCTGATGCGCTCTCTCAGATTAAACAGCTCAGTCGCATTTAGGGATGCCCCGGTTTCCGCTGGGCGCATATTCCCATTCCATGCTGCCAGAAATCAAAACAGGCGGCCAGAGCCTGGTAAAGTATCGCCAGGGTGCAACGCCCTATCGACTGGTGTGGTTATGCGTCATCAGCTGTACTTGGTGCTTCTGCCGCCAGCGTGCGGTAGTGACCGGCTAGCTCCCGTTGATAAGCCTGCCACGTGAACTGCTGGACGTAGCTATGCGCCGATCGGCCCATCTCGCGGCGTAGATGTTCATCTCTGTAAAAGCGCAGCAGTCGATCCGCCAGGGCGTCAGGGTCCCGTATGGGGATCACATATCCATCCTGCCCGTCGCGAATGGCAGCGCCGACATTCTCTGTGACGATGACGGGCAGGCCGCAGGCAGCAGCCTCATACACCACCATACCGAAGCCTTCCTCGATGGATGGCAGAGCCAGCACAGAAGCCGAGTTGTACAGCGCGGGAAGCTGCTCCTGTGGCACAAAGGGCACGTGCCGATAGAGTCCCTCGTAGCGGGGCAGAAATACCCGGCTGTCGGCACCTTTCCATCCGACCAGAACCAGTTCCGCATCTGGCAGATTCAGGCGCCGAAAAGCTTCCAGCAGATACTGGACGCCCTTGCGGAGGCAGATCAGGCCGACAAACATCACCCGGAACGTGCGGTTGGTGCGGGCTGCCGGGCTAAAACGCGCCGGATCAAATCCGAGGTGGACCCGGCGCAGACGCGCCTCAGGGATGCCCTGCGACAGCATCGTCCGGGCAACAAAGTCTGAACAGACTGCGATGGCATCAGCTTCTTCATACTCCTGCATATGGCGGCGTATCAGCCAGTGCATACCAGCAGGATAAGGAATGCCATAGCGGTCGAACTCCTCGCGCATCAGCGAGTCCTGCACCAGGGGGTGGGCGCTGGATCGCTCGATCAGGATGCGAGCGCCCATCCGGCGAGCCCGTCGGAGCGAGTAGAGACTCATGTGATTCCAGCCGTGGAACACTTCTGCGGGCACTAGATGCTGGCTCGCCAGCCAATCATAGAGGCGGTCACGGATCAGGTAGGAGAAGTACTGGCTGTTGGGGCTGGGGAAGTACTGGATGGCCTGGCCGATCAGGTTGGGCAGCGGCACACGACGGATCAGCGCCGGATCAATTCCGCGTTCACGTGGATCAGCGATGCCGATAATGAAACGACGCAGATACCCCGCAGCCGCGGCACCCCGGGCAGCATGATAGGCATGGAACACCCCGCCTGAGGAGATCACGACACGGATATCTGAGGTCATCGGCGATCACTCGACTCCGCACACAGGTTGTCATAGTGCGCCTTCAGCTCCTCATGATAAGCCTGCCAGGTGAACCGCTGGACAAACTCGCGGGCAGACTGCCCCATTTCATGGCGGAGGCGCTCATCGCGGTACAGGCGCAGCAGGCGGTCGGCCAGGGCATCAGAGTCGCGGATGGGCACAACGAAGCCATCCTGCCCATCGCGGACCGCGGCGCCGACGTTCTCCGTGATGATGACTGGCAGCCCGCAGGCTGCGGCTTCATAAACCACCATGCCAAACCCATCTTGCAGGGAGGGTAGCACAAACACGGACGCGCTGCTGTACAGCTCGGGCAGCTGATCCTGGGGTACGAACCAGATATGGCGGAACAGACCCTGGTAGCGGGGCAGGAACGATCGGCTGTCCGGGTAGGCCCCGCCGACAAATACCAGCTCGGCATCAGGCAGATTCAGCTGCCGAAAGGCTTCGAGCAGATACTGCACGCCTTTCTGGAGGCTGACTGACCCCACGAATAGAATACGGAACGGGCGTGCGGTGCGGACACCGGGGACGGGTGCGAAGCGCTCCGGCGCAAAGCCCAGATGCACCCGGCGCAGCTTGGTCTCCGGGATGCCGCTGGCAACCATCGTACGCCAGACAAAATCCGAGGGCACCATAATGGCATCGGCCAGGGCGTACTCGTCCAAATGCTTCTGAATAACCAATCTGTCGCCCTGCGGGAAACGTAGGCCGTAGCGGGCGTATTCTTCGGCCAGCAGGTTGTGCGTTAGAACCGGGTGGGCCGACGAACGCTCGACAATGGTTTTCATCCCCAGCTGCCGTGCCCGGCGCATTGAGTACAAGCCAAAGTGATTGAAGACATGGAAAATATCGCCGCCGTCTACATAACGACGCGCTAGCCAGTCATAGAGGTTGTCACGGACGTAATACTGGATATACAGGCTGAGGCCGCCCGGCAGTCGGCGTATTATCTGCCCGAGCAGCTCCGGCACGATCACCTGGCGGACACGCGAGCGGTCGATGCCGACCTCATGCCGATCATAGAAGCCGGTGATGAAGCGTTTCAGGTAGCCGGCTTTCTGTGCACCGCGAGCGAGATGGTAGGCATGAAACTGCCCGCCTGAGGAGACGATGATATCGAGCGCATGCCGCATGGGGCTATCCCCGGCTCAAAGCGGAGGGGCCGTGCAAATGCCGGCCCCTCTCCGGTAAATCCAGGTCAGCTTGCCCCTCACCGGGCTGCCGGCGGCTTTAGAACAGCGTGTAGATAAACGGCCCAACACCCGAAGCCGAGGCAAAAATCAGGAGAAAGCCGAACAGCAGCAGCACAACCACCATCGGGATCAGCCACCACAGCTTGCGGGCCCACAGGAACTTAAGAAACTCCCCCACGATGCCGAGATTATTGCCCATATTCTTGAAAAACTGGATCATCGTCTCCACTCCTGCCGGGAGCCAACCCGGCCCCAATCATCTACCCCCGTTACTTGAGGGCATCCTTGAAGATCATGAAATGGTCCATTACCAGCAGCTCCAGCGCGCCCTTGTAGAATGTATTGAATGCGTTCTGGGGGGTCGTGACGATCGGCTCGCCACGCAGGTTAAAGCTGGTGTTCAGCAAGACAGGGACACCTGTAGCCTGGCCAAAGCGCTCAATCAGCCCATAGTACCACGGGTTATCGCTGCGCCTGACCGACTGCAGGCGGCCTCCGCCGTTAACATGCGTTACCGCCGGAATCAAGCTCTGCTTGTCCGCCGGGATCGGGCGTACCACCAGCATGAAGCGGGGTGTATGCTGGCCCTCGTACTTGCCCATATCAAAGAACTCTGCGGCTCGCTCTTCCGCCACCACCGGCGCAAAGGGGCGGAAAGGCTCGCGGAACTTAATCTTGAGGTTGACGATCTCTTTCATCTCAGGGCGGCGTGGGTCGGCCAGAATGCTGCGGTTGCCAAGCGCCCTGGGACCCCATTCAAAGCGGCCCTGGCTCCAGCCCACCACACCACCGTTGACCATAGTCTCGACGGTGCGGTCAAGCAGCTTATTCTCATCCTCGACATATTCATAGGGGATGTTCTGGCTGTCGAGGAAAGCCCTGATCTCGGCGGCCGAATACTCCTTGCCCCAGTAAGCATTGTCCATGATCAGCTTACGCGGCTGATTGAGGAGCACGTGATAGGCATACAGCGCCGCGCCCAGGGCTCCGCCTGCATCACCGGCTTCGGGCTGAATGTACATTTCTTCAAAGGGAGTTTCGTCCAGGATGCGACCATTGGCGACGCTGTTGAGCGCCACGCCCCCAGCCATCACTAGCCGCTTGGAGCCAGTGCGCTGGTAAGCATAATTAGCCATACGGATCATGGCTTCTTCCGTGACCACCTGGATGCTGGCAGCGATGTCAGCAAAACGTTCGTTTTCCTTGACTTCGGCCCCATTCCGTCCCGGGTGGGTCTTGGAGGTGAAAAACTCCGATTCACGTTTGCGCTGCGGCCCGAAAAGATCCACAAAACGGCGGTTGTACGTATATCGGGGCGAGTAGTGGAAGCTAAAGTAATCCATGTTCAGGCGGAAGCTGCCATCATCGGCGAGGTGGAAGGTCTTATAGACCTTATCCGTATAGCGCGGCTCGCCAAAGGGCGCCATGCCCATCACCTTGTACTCACCCTCATTGACTTCAAAGCCCAGATAAGCAGTGAAGGCGGAGTACAGCAGCCCAAGTGAGTGGGGGAAGCGAGTCTCACTGAACAGCTCGATATGGTTAGGCTGTGTGCCATCAAAGCTCCCGGTAGCATGGCCGATGGTGGCGGTCGTCCACTCCCCCACGCCATCAATAGTCACCACCGCTGCCTCGTCGAAGGGCGAAGCAAAGAATGCGCTCGCGGCATGCGACATGTGATGCTCGGCAAACAGGAGCTTCTCAGACGGTATCCTGAGCTTGTCCAGAAGCTGGCTCTTGATCCACAGCTTTTCATTGAACCAGGCAATCATTGATTCACGAAACACGCCGATGGACTGCGGATAAGTGCCAAGAGTGCTTAAAAGGATGCGCTCGAACTTGAGGAGGGGCTTCTCATAGAATACCGCATAGTCAAGATCGTTCGCGGTGATGCCGGCCGCTTCCAGGCAGAAATCGATGGCCAGGTTGGGGAAGCCGGAGTCATGCTTCTTGCGGGAGAAGCGTTCCTCCGCTGCCGCGGCGATCAGCTCGCCATCTTTGAGGATGCAGGCCGCCGCATCGTGATAATAGCAGGATATTCCCAGAATATACATTGCGTGCTCGAGGCGCCCCCACAGTTTAAGACAGCATGACTATGCCCCGCGATCACCGCCGAGGCGGCTGCCGGCGCGCTATTATAACGGCTGGCATCCGCTCTGTCTACTTGCGGCTCTTGCAGGGTGCATCGAACTACGTGTCAGGGTGCTGGGCGCTATGCCAGGTAATTTATGCTGTGTTATAATCGACTAAACAGTTTTCCACCATCTTCAGGCAGGCGCCCCGATCGGGCGCTCAGGGACAACGTATGATCAGGGTAGAAATTGACAGTATCCGCGTTAGCCTGATGACTCAGGATCGAGTAGTGATTCTCAAGGATCCGGAAACCGACCGCTACCTGGCTATCTGGATCGGGCCGTTCGAGGCGGATGCCCTGCGCGTGCAGTTGGCAGGAATGGAAGTGACCCGCCCCCTTACGCATGACCTGCTTAAATCGGTCATCACGGAGATGGGTGGTAAGATTGAGAGCGTCATCGTGACCGATCTCAACAACGATACGTACTTCGCCCGCATCAACATCATGGCTAATGGGCGTAAGCTGGAAGTGGATGCGCGGCCAAGCGATGCTATCAACCTCGCAGTGCGGGCCAGAGTGCCGATCTACGTTGAAGAGTCAGTGATGGAGCGCGCCATGATCCGCCCGGAGGACGAGATCGAAGGCGAGCCCGAAGCAGTCGACAAGCCGGCCGCTGAGGCGTCTGAGCCTGATGATGAAAAAGACCTCGACGTGTTCAAGGACTTCCTGAATTCACTGGATCTCGACGACCTGGGCGATGAGTAAGCCGCTCCGCACTCTGGCAGAATCGTCGCGACGCAGACACCGAAGCGGGGCAGCAGGCCCCGCTCTTCTTTACTTGCCCCGGCGGTGAAACTGGCGCAGGGCAGGGATCATCAGTGAGCACCCCGGACTGAGGACGCCTATGTCACAAGCCGCTTCAGGTGATCTGCGCTCCGAGCAGCTGGCTCCCCACAGCGTGGAAGCCGAGGAGGCTGTGCTGGGATCGATTCTGATCAATCCCGAAGCACTTTTCGAAGTACTCTCGTTCCTGCATGCCGAGGACTTCTTCATCGTCCGGCATGGCTGGATATGGGAAGCAATGCTGAGCCTTCATGAACGCCGCGATCCCATTGACTACCTCACGGTGGTGAACGAGCTTGAGCAGTTGGGGCGGCTGTCCGAGGTCGGCGGCGCAGCCTACATCCTGAGCCTGATTAACAAGACCCCCTCGGCTCTGAACATCGAGGGTTACGGACGGATCGTCGAGCGCATGGCTGTCCGGCGGCGGCTGATCGACGCCGCCGGACAGATCGCCCGGGTGGCACATTCTGAAGAACCGGATATAGAGACCGTCGTCAGCAAAGCCGAGCAGGCGATCTTTGAAGTTACCGAACGCCGCCTGTCCCGTGAGCTGGTGCCGATACGCAACGCGGTCAGCGAGTATTTTGACCATGTCAGCTTCATGGCCCGCCATCAGGAAGAGGTGCTGGGTGTTCCCACCGGCTTCATTGATCTTGACCGGATGCTGGGCGGCCTCCAGCGCTCTGACCTGCTGATCATCGCCGCCCGCCCCGGCATGGGGAAATCAAGCTGGCTGAACAGTGTGGTGATGAATGCTGCCCGCTCGAATCAGCGGGTTGCGATGTTCAGCCTCGAGATGAGCAACGAGCAGTTGGTGCAGCGTTTTGTTAGCGCCGAGACCAACATCCCTTCGCATAAGCTGCGCGAGGGCAAGCTGGATGAAAAGGATTGGGCTCAGTTCCTGGCAGCAACCCAGTACATTGGTACGCTGCCCATTTATATGGATGATACCCCCGCTCTGAGCACTTCCGACCTCCGCACCAAGGCCCGCCGGCTGCATCTGGAGATGGGGCTGGACCTGGTAGTCATTGACTATCTGCAGCTCATGACCACGCCCTATCGCTCCGAGAACCGCGTGCAGGAGATCTCCTATATCTCCCGCTCGCTCAAACAGCTGGCGCGTGAGCTGAATGTTCCCGTGGTGGCTGCCGCCCAGCTCTCGCGGGCTGTGGAGCAGCGCACCGATAAACGCCCACTGCTGTCCGACCTGCGCGAGTCCGGCAGCATTGAACAGGACTCCGATGTCGTGATGTTCATCTACCGCGATGCCTATTACAACCCTGAGACACCTGAGGGAAACAAGGCGGAAATCCACATTGCCAAGCATCGCAACGGGCCCACCGGCGTGGTGGAGCTGATCTTTATCCCCGCGCTGACGCAGTTCCAGAACGCGGCGCGCCACAGCATCGACCTGGACAAGATCTGATGCAGGGCTTCAATGGCTTCCCGTCGCGGGGTCGGCTGATCAAGGTGCCTGCGCTTTTCTTCAGCGACCTGTTGCCACAGATTGACAGCCTGGCGGAGCTGAAGGTCACCCTTTACTGTCTATGGCGCGTGCAGTACCTGGAAGGGCATCGCGTGTTTGTACGCAGGCACGAGATTGCTGCCGATGAGGCCTTCATGGCCGGTCTGGGAACACGGGACGATCAACGCCGCCTGGCGCTGGATGATGGCCTGGAGCGCGCCGTGGCCCGCGGTAGCCTGCTGCATGTTCATGTGGAATACAATTCTCAGGAAGATGACCTTTACTTTGTCAACACCGAGCGCGGCCGGGCCGCTGTGAGAGCTATCGAGGAGGGTTCGTGGTTCCCTGAGCGCGACGGCAGCCTGCCGGCCAGCGTCACGGTGGAGCGGCCGGCGGTATTCACTCTGTACGAGCAGAACATTGGCGCGCTGACGCCTCTGCTGGCCGAGAACTTGGCCGACCTCGAACGCGAATATTCCTATGAGTGGCTGGCCGATGCGATCGAAGCAGCGGTGAACAACAACGTGCGTAAGCTGTCCTATATCTCGGCCATCCTCAAGCGCTGGCGCGAGCAGGGTCGCCCTGCTCAGCCTCGTTCGGGCGACTGGTATATCAGCGGCAAGTACAGCGACGAAATCGAGTATTGAGCATGAGCTACTCCGATCAACATTATGGCGCGGGAGATCCCGCCTGCCCGATCTGCGGCGGGGTCGGATATCTATGCTACGATGTCCCTGAGAGCCATCCGCACTTCGGCAGGGTCTTCAGCTGCCAGTGCCGCAAAGCCGATCAGCTCGCGGAACAGCAGGCTTATCTGCGGCGGCTCGGCGGGCTGGAGAATCTGGCCAGCAAGACATTCGCGACCTTCAACCCGCAAGGTGCCGGGCTGAGCCTGATCGAGCGCGATCGGGTCAACCTGCAGTTAGCCTATGAACTGGCGCGCTCTTACGCCGATCAGCCGCATGGGTGGTTGATCTTGATCGGCGGCTATGGCTGTGGCAAGACTCATCTGGCGGCTGCCATCGCTAACGCTCAGGTCGAGGCGGGGCGCCCGGTCCTGTTCGTCACAGCCCCCGATCTGCTCGACCACCTTCGCGCTTCATATCAGGAGGATGTCGACCAGGAATCCGGTTATGCCGCCCGCTTCGACGAGGTCCGCACTATCCCGCTGCTCGTGCTGGATGATGTGGGTACCGAGAGCCCCACTCCCTGGGCCATGGAGAAGCTCTACCAGATCCTGAATCACCGCTACAATGCCCAGCTCCCAACGGTGATCAGCACCAACCAGAGCCTTGAGGAGTTTGATCCCCGCATTCGCTCCCGCCTCTCCGATCCGGATATCAGCCAGATCGTAAGCATTACCGCGCCCGACTATCGCCGGGCCATCAGCAGCGCGCAGAGCGATCTGAACACACTGGGGCTATATAAAACCAAGACGTTCAGTTCCTTTGATGCAGATCGCGGCCTGCCCAGGAAAGAAGCAGACAACCTGAGGTTGGCTTATCAGGTCGCCCGCAGCTTCGCAGACAGCCCCGATGGCTGGCTGATCCTGACCGGGACCTATGGCTGTGGAAAGACCCATCTGGCAGCAGCCATTGCCAATGAACAGGTCATCCGCAACACTGGCGTGATGTTTGTGACGGTTCCCGATCTGCTCGATCATCTCCGCGCCGCCTATGCACCGAACAGCCCGGCATCGCCCGACCGGCGATTCTCGGAGGTCAAGACCGCGCCGCTGCTGGTGCTGGACGATCTGGGCACCGAATCTGCCACCCCCTGGGCCAGCGTCAAGCTCTATCAACTGCTGAACTACCGCTACGAGGCGCGCCTCCCCACCGTAGTGACCACAGCGTACCGCGTTGATGAGCTGGAATCCCGGATCGACCCCCGGCTGGCCATCCGCATGCGTGATAAACGCATCAGCAAAGTGCTGGCCATCCTGGCCCCGGCTTACCTGGGCGAGCGCACTCGCCCTCCACGTGAAGCAGCGTCGGGTGCGAGGTAATATCCAGGAGCCTGACAGCGACAGGGTTACAGCACAGCAGACAAGGAGAAGGCAGATTGCGAGGACACCATCAACACGTCGGCATCCTGCTGGTGATAGCCACCCTGGCCGTTTCCGGGTGCAGCGCAGAGTTTGCCCCTGCCGGAGCCGCTCCATCTCCTGAACCAGTAGAGGGGGATGCGACAGATCCCAATGCGGTATCCGTTGATGGCCCGGCTGACCCCGTGCCACAGGCCGCGCCATCTCAGAGGTCAGCGCCAGAAGAGACGGCTCCGCCGGATATCCCGCCGCGCCCTGGCGCCCCGGCCGGGACCGATGCGGGCTTTCGCCCCGACTCACCGCTGCAGGTGGCAGCGACCGACAGCCCCCAGCTCATCGAGTTCTTTGCCTTCTGGTGCACAACCTGCAATGCGATGAAGCCCATGGTCCATGGGCTCGAAGCAGAGTATTGGAGCCAGATTGATTTCGTCTACCTCGATATTGACGATCCCAGCACTAACCCTGTTAAGGAGCGGTATGGGTTCCGATCACAACCGACGTTCGTGCTGATCGCTCCGGATGGCACGCCGATCC
This sequence comes from Anaerolineae bacterium, assembly GCA_034435035.1. GTDB lineage: Bacteria > Chloroflexota > Anaerolineae > Aggregatilineales > UBA3940 > JAHEME01. The sequence continues at coordinate 43,025 of DAOTXW010000079.1, forward strand.
AGACCTGGTTCGGTTATGTGGACGCAGATGAGTTCCGCCGGGCTTTTGACGACTACCTGGCAGCCAGCTCGTAGACGACCGGCAGCGACACAGCCCCGCCTTAGCAGACGGGGCTGTGTCGTTTGGGGTGCGCCAGGGCCCCGAGCTGCGGCTTACTTTTCGTAAATCTTGCCGTCAGCCGCCGGCGGCATGGCACGCCCCACAAACCCGGCCAGCACCAGCATGGTCAGAATGTAAGGAGCCATCACAAGGAACTGGTAGGGAATCTGCCACCCCAGCACCTGCCCCTTGATCTGAAAAGCCTGAGCCAGCCCGAATAACAGAGCCGCCCCGAAGCTACCGAACGGCGTCCACTTCCCGAAGATCATAGCGGCCAGCGCGATATAGCCGCGCCCGCCGGTCATCAGCAGATTGAAGACGTCTACCCACTCCAGCGTGAACCAGCATCCGGCCAGCCCGGCCAGCCCGCCGCCGATCATCACGTTGAGATAGCGTGTGCGGAAGACGTCCACCCCGAGCGTATCGGCAGCCCGCGGATGTTCGCCAACTGCGCGTGTGCGCAGCCCCCACGGGGTATAGAACAGCACATAATGAGACAGCAGGGTCATGATCAGCATCGCATACACGATCGGCTGATTGCGGAACAGCACCGAGCCGATCACCGGTATCTCGCTGAGCACCGGGATGGCGATTGGCGGGAACGTGCCCGGGCTGATCGGGACTCCGCCAGCCACCCCACCAGCCAGAAACAGGTTATACATCAGCCCGGTGAAGCCGATTGCCCCAATGTTGATGACCATACCGCTGATGATCTGCTCAACCCGGAAGCGGATCGACATGACCGCATGCAGCCAGCCGAGGAAGACGCCCGTCAGCACCCCCACCCCCACGCCAACCGGCAGAATGTATGGCTCAAGCGGCGTCTCCATCCAGCCAATATATCGCACGGCCAGCTGGGCAGTCATGGCCGCTGTGAGCATCATCCCTTCGATGGCGATGTTCACCACCCCCGCGCGCTCTGAGAACAGCCCGCTGTAGGCGCCCAGGGCAATCGGCGTGGCGGCGATCACCGCCGCGCTGAGCAGTCCCTCGATGATTTCCGTCGTCATGGATGTTCTCCTCAGCTCCCCCAGCCGCGCGTGAGTGGCACTTCTTCCAGCTCGCCTTTCGGCAGTCTGAGCCGGTAGATCCAGCGCACCATGGCCGGAGCGGCCACAAACAACAGGATGAGCGCCTGAATCACAGAGACCATGTGCCGGGACACACCCGTGCGGATCTGCAGCACATCAGACCCCACGCGGAGCGCGCCAAAGATGATGGCCGAGGGGATCACGGCGATAGGATGGTTGGACGAGAGCAGGGCGACCGCGATGGCGTCAAACCCGTAGCCGGCCTGGAAGAAAGCCGGCATATAACGGCTCACGCCCTGTATCTCGATGGCTCCGGCCAGACCGGCCAGTGCGCCGGATAGCCCCATCGCCAGCACGGTGGTCCAGCCTGCGCGTATGCCGGCATAACGGGCTGCGTCAGGATTAGAGCCGGTTGTCCGCAGCTCAAAGCCCACGGTAGTCTTCCACAGCAGCCACCAGACGGCGACCGTCAGGATCAGCGCGATAACAAAGCCGAGATGCAGCCGGTCGCCGCGCGGGAACAGTCCGGGCAGGATTTCACTGAAGATCGGCAGGTTGGCGCCAGGCAGGATGTAGGGCGTTCGGATAGTTGATGAAGCACCAGATGTATCGCGCATGGGGCCGTTAACCAGCCAGTCGGCCATAAAGATCGCGATCCAGTTCAGCATGATCGTGTTGATGACTTCATGGGCGCCCAGCCGTGCCTTGAGAACGCCGGGTATGGCACCCCACAGCGCACCTCCCAGCGTCCCGCCTAGCAGAGCGACGATGGCATGCAGAACAGGCGGTAGGGGCAGGGCATATCCGATGAACGCTGCACAGATCGACCCGACCATGAACTGACCCTCGGCGCCGATGTTGAACAGCCCGGCACGAAAGGCCAGCGCGACGGCCAGCCCCATCAGGATCAGCGGCGTGGACGCAACCAGGGTGTTGGTCAGAGCGTTGGTCTTCAGGAGCGACCCGTCCACCATCGCCGCATACCCGCGTACCGCCAGCGCCAGCCGATCAATGAACGAGGTGTCCTGGCCCGCAAAGAGGATGATCATCAGCGCCCCGGCCAGGAAAGCGCTCAACACCGCCAGCAGAGGGATGATCAGGCCGCGCCCGCCGTCGGGCTGGCGCCACACCCAGTAGCCCCAGGTGCCTGCCATCAACAGAAGGGCCACAATACGCCCCGGCCCAAACGACCCTGCGCTGACACCGGATATGACCAGCCCGAGTATCAGCAGGGCGCCGATCACCCATTGCATGATACCGGGTTTGAAGGTGAAGCCTTTAGATGGCTGCTCGGTTGTTGCCATGAGGTTCCCATTCCCAGCTGCATCGATCAGGGTGTAGTCTGCAGCGCCGGCTGCTTGTCGTGTTCTATGCCGGCCATCAGCAGCCCGAGTCGCTCGCGCGTTGCCTCGGAGGCAGGCATTTCTGCCACCAACTGACCATGGTAGATCACGATGATCCGGTCGGACAGAGACATAATCTCATCCAGCTCAGCCGAGACCAGCAGCACCCCGGCACCCGCATCGCGAGCCGCCACGATCTCGTTGTGGATGAACTCAATCGAGCCAATATCAAGGCCTCGGGTGGGCTGGCTGGCGATCAGGAGCCTGGGTTTACGCGTCAGTTCGCGAGCGACAATGACTTTCTGCTGATTGCCCCCGGAGAGGTTACCAGCCGGAATGAACAGGCTCGGTGTGCGGATGTCAAACTCGCTGATCAGCTGCTGGGCATGGTCAGCGATGTGCGCTTCGTCAAGGATGATGCCCTGGCTGAACGGTGGGTGGTAGTAATCAGAAAGGATCAGATTGTCTGCTACCGGGTAGGTTAGCACCAGCCCATAGCGCTGGCGATCTTCGGGAATATGCCCCGTGCCCAGGCTGGTCACCATGCGAGGCGGCCGCTGCGTGACATCCTGGCCCAGCACATGAATCGTACCGCCTTTGACCTCGCGCAGCCGCGTGATGGCTTCCACCAGCTCGGTCTGCCCATTGCCCTGCACCCCGGCTACCCCCACGATCTCGCCAGCTCGCAGTTGAAAGGATATTCCCTTAACAACCCGATGATGCCGATCGTCGTCAACCTGCAGGTTCTGCACATCCAGCACCACATCTGTCGGGTTGGGCTCGGACTTGCGTACCTGGAGCAGCACTTCACGCCCGACCATCATGCGCGCCAGCGATTCACGCGTCGCTTCAGCCGGCACGGTCACTCCCACTACCTGCCCCCGGCGTAGCACGGTGATGCGATCTGCGATCGCCAGCACCTCCCGCAGTTTATGGGTGATGAAGATGATCGAGACTCCGCGCTCTGCCAGCCGCCGCATGACCTTGAACAGGTCGTCAGCTTCCTGCGGCGTGAGCACCGCAGTGGGTTCGTCGAGGATTAACACCTCCGCATCACGGTACAGCGCCTTGATGATCTCGACGCGCTGCTGCGCCCCCACGGGCAAGGCACTGACCAGCGCCTGCGGGTTGACGTCCAGGCCGAATTCGCGTGACAGAGCTTCGACGCGGCGGGCGACGCTCTGCTTGTCGAGCCAGCGCAGGTTGGCGATCCCGCCGATCAAGGCTCCAATCGCGGGCCAGGCCGGGATGGCAAACGGGCTGGCCAGCACCCTGCGTGAGAGGATCTCGTACAGCACGCCGAACCCGACTCCTGTCAGCACGCCCATCAGGAAGTGTCCGATCCGGAGCTTCAGCCTGAGAAGGCCCAGCAGCAGGTAGACGGCGGTGACGATCACCCAGTAGATAGCGGCAGGCATGCCGCCCAGCAGCCACGCTATCCCGCCTCCGATGGCAGCTGCGGCTGCCGCACTGAGCAGCACACTCCCTGTTGTCGTCTCTTCGCCGATCATGATGTTCTCAGTCACGGTCATGACGGGCACCAGCATGAAATGCTGGTGAACCATGCCAATGCCGTGGCGGATAGCATCGCGGGGATCATGAAATCGAACGACCTTGCCCCGGACCAAAATATCGCCTTCGTCCTGGTGGTATAGACCGTACAGAATGTTCATCAGGGTGGATTTCCCCGCCCCGTTCTCGCCCAGCAGGGCATGAATCTCGCCCTTCTCAAGGGCATAATCGATCTCTCTGTTGGCGATGACTCCGGGGAATCGCTTGGTGATGCCTCGGGCTTCAATGACAGGGGTCATGAGCTTCTCCCTCGGTCAAGGGCTCAGGTTGAGGGGCAACGACCGTTCCGGCCTCAGCGCATTATAGTATGAAAGCGGGGCAAAGACCAACTATAAGAAAGGGGCTGCTCTTGGGCAGAACAGCCCCTCCATATCCATACTGGATGCGGGAAAGGTTAATCCTCCCAGCCGGTGTCTACTGTGCCGGCAGCCAGGCCCTCACGCGCTGCGTCGACAGCATCCTTACATTCCTGAGGGATCTTGTCTTCCCAGTCGTGGTAGGGAGCCAGGCCCACACCGTTGTTGGCCACAGTTGCCAGGTTGACGCCTGCCTGGATCTCACCGGCCGCGAAGGCCTTGACGGCCTGGTTAGCCGCCACGTCCATGTTCTTGGCTGCGCTGGTCAGCAGCGACGAGGCTACTTCCGGATAGGTGAAATACTGGTCCACGTCAACGCCGATAGCCATCAGCCCGGCCTCATGCGCCGCCAGCAGACCGCCGTTGCCCGTGTTGCCGCCAACGCCGAAGATCACGTCGGCATTGTTCGCCAGCTGCTCCTGGCCTGCCTGCTTCCCGGTGGCCGGGTCGTTGAAGTCGGGGATGTAGACGTTCAGCGTCTCAACTTCGGGGTTCACCGAGCGGGCGCCGGTCTGGTAGCCGGTGACGAACTTCTGTACCGGAGGGATTTCCATGCCCGAGACTGACCCGATGACGTTGGTCTCGGTCATGCAGCCAGCCAGCACCCCGGCCAGGTAGCCAACCTCGTCCTCGGCGAACATCAGACTGGTGACATTCGGCAGCACATCCGCGTAGCAGTCGTCCGTCACAGTCTCGGCATCCCCCAAGCACTTCCCGTCAGCATCCGGGAAGTAAGCAAAATCGATGATCGCGAAGTGCACATCCGGATGGGCCACAGCTGCCTTGGCTGTGGCATCGCCCATCAGGAAACCCACTGTGATGATCAGGTTGTAGCCTTCGCTCACGAAGTTCTCGATGTTTCGATCGTAGTCGGTTGGCGATTCAGACACAACGTAGGCGAAGTCCAGCCCGAGTTCTTCGGCAGCCTCGCGAGCGCCCTTGAGGGTGTATTCGTTGAAGCTGCGATCATTCTCGCCGCCGGTATCCAGTACCACCGCTATTCTAGCCTCGGCAGGCCCCTCTTCAGTGGCCGAGGTGGCTGTGCAGGCGCCCAGCAGCGCTGACAGCGCAAGCAGTACTGCAGCAAAAATCAGGATGCGCTTAGGCATGTCCTATTCTCCTCCAGGTCCTCAATGATAGGTAAAGAGTAGACTTGCCAACAGATTGCGTCGCAGTAGATCCAGACAATCTAGGAGCAGGCACCTCCTCGGGGACAGGGCTCGCCATTCACTCAATTGCGAGCGAAGCGGAACGGCAAATCCAGTATAAGTCTCTTTTTGCCTGTGGGCAAGTACTCTGCTCTCTCAGATCAAATGCGACTCGCGCGATAGAGGAGGTCGCATGGATTCATGAGAACATTCTGCTGCCAGGACACTCGCAAGCTGCGAAAACGCAAATGCTCCCCGATCAATATATTTCTATATCAGAGTCTTGCAGTTAGTATGTGCTATGCTTCGCCAATGCGAATGCTGAGGGTTTCACTCCATGGGCCGGCGTGGCTGCCGGCAGTGGCCCGGATCCGGTAATATAGCCGACCGGTCCGCCCCCACACCGGATGCCAGCGCGTGTCATCAGGCTTGACGCGGAACTCTTTCGCCGGGTTGAACCTCGGATTGTCAGCCTCCTGAATCTCGTAGCCACCTGCCCCCGGCGATTCCGACCACACCAGATGAGGTCGGTTGCGACTGTCCACGTGGCTGAGATCCAGCACCGGCCGGATCAGCCCGCCAACCGCTTCGCTCATATCCGCCGGTGCTGCATCGGATGACATATCCGGCCCGGGCTGCACAGGTGGCCGCTGATCCTGCTCACCCGCAGTACTAACGCCTGATATCTGCTCAGACACCAACGTCTGGACAGCCGGTGAAGCCGGGAGGGATTCGCTGCTGCCGTTGCTTGCCGGGGCCGCATCCGGGCCGCCTGCCTGCGGCACTATCAGCGGGCGCCACTCCACCACTGGGCCGCTGATCGCAGGCGCCTCAATTGCAGTAGGTCCGGGAGGCGGTGTCGCTGACCCGATCGGCCGGCTGGGAATCCAGACGGGCAGAGTCTTCTGGGCGGGCATCGCAGCAGGCGCAGAACGCTGCGCCTCGGGCACCGTTGGAGCGAGAGGCTCAGCAGGAAGCGGCGAGACAGCTGGAGGCTCATCGGCCACAGCAGGGCTTCCACCCGGCAGGATAGGTTGCCAGTCGCTGACCACCCGCGACAGCGATTCGCGGTGGTACAGCTCATTGATCACCTCGTACCAGGCTTTCATCGGCGGGCAGGCTTCGAGGTTTTCAGACGACCAGGCCTGTTCGAAAAGCTGTGCCAGCTGGCTGTGCAGGCCAGCCAGCACAGTATGCATCAGCTGGTAACGTGCGCAGTCCTGCTGCATCTCAGCAGCGCCGAAGAAGTGCTCCTCATCCGACTCTTTGCGGATACGCGGATCATGCCAGGCCGCCATCTCACTGATCAGGATCGCGCCTGCGAAGCGGTCGGCAGTTGGCTTCCATAAGCCCTGTGAGGCTGTGCGGTGCGCATAGCCGTCTGTACCGGCTGGCAGCGCTGCCGGCGGCATAAAATCAGGTGAGTAAAGGTCCTCCACATCGATCAGATGCGCTCGCCGGGTAGTACCGTTGATGATGACATTCGGCCCGGCGATATCACAATGCGCCAGGCCTGACTCCTCCAGCGCAGACAGCACTTGGGCAGTCGCATTGGCAAAGGTCAGTGCATCCAGCCGGTTCAAAGGCGTGGCATTGATCACCATATCATACCAGGTCGAGCCGGTGATCCACGGCATCAGCACGGCATATTCAAGATCAGGGTAGTCCTCGAGCACGTCATCGTGCCTGCCATAGTGCAGACACTCACGTGCACACACCTCAAGGCCGGGCCACTGGGAGAAGCGAGCCAGCGCGTCACATACATTCACCAGCTCCTGCAGGCGATAGGCTTCTTTGAACTTCTTGAGCGCATACAGCCCTCCGTCAGAGCCGGAGACCTGATAAACAAACGCCTTGCGCCCTTCCTGGCCAAACGCAAACCGAGGTACTGAGGGATGCGGTCTGATTTGGTAAACCTGCCCACCGATCACGATCCGGTCATTGGGGTCCGGGTTGAATGCTTTCATAAACTGGGCTTCCTCAAACGACTCGCAGCCATCCTCGAGTGGAGGGATGGCTACGCCATGATATCCACAGAGAGAGCATCGCTCCACAGGCTGTACTCACCCTGATCATCAACCGACCTCACGCGAAAGTAGTAACGCCCTGCTTCGTGAGGCCCCATCTCAAACTTCTGCACCGGGTGGAAAATCCTCTGCGTCCCCATAGTCAGTGAAGTGAACTCCGGACTGGCTGACTCCTGTAGCTCGTAATAGACACACCCCGGCAGGCCGTGCCAGGTGATCTCGAAGGGAATGGCCGCCTTCACCGGACCAGGGCCCCAGAGAGTTGGCGGCGCAGGGCGGCTTACCTGCACCGAGACAGGTTGGCTTGGCTGCCCTACCTGTGTGCGATCCGCAGCCTTAACGCGGAACCAGAAGCGCCCGCTGGTAGGAGCATTATAGGTGATGGCGGTTTCGTTCAGCGGGATCGTGGCGACTGTATCGACAAACGCCTCATCACGGGCGACTTCCAACACATAATGCGTTGCGCCGCTGACCGGCCCCCAGCCCAGATGGACAGCATGGGGCTTCTCAAGTGCATGATCGACCAGCACCGGCGCCCCGGGTGCCGCCCTCAGAATCAGCACATCACCGGACTGCCAGGCGCCCGGCACGCCTGACACTTCAGCCCGAACCCGGAACTGCACCGCATCCAGCCCTGACGGCCTTGCCATCTCAAACTGAGTATCCCCACCCTGGTAAACCGTCACACCACCCGCCTCTTCCCGGGCAGGATCGAGCATCTCGACGCAGTAGGCAACCCGCCCGCCAACCGATCCCCATGACACGGCCAGGCGCCGCCCGCCCTCAGTCAGGGTTGTTTCCATCCACCCTGGCATCCCGGGTGCTATGGTAATGGTGGATACATTGCTCCAGGGCCCCTGACCGCTGCTGTTTGAGCCGCAGACTCGCACAAACAGCATGCCCGGCTCGCGTCTGGCAATCTCCATAGTAGTGTCGGCTTCAACATGCACACGGGCATTGCGAAAGCCACTGTCATCGGCTGTCTCGATAATGTACTCATCTGCTCCGGGGACCGCAGACCATTGCAGGTGGATCATCTGCAGGGTATCCGGACCCTCGATGCTTAGCTCAGGCGCTGAGGCCGGCGCAGGCGGGGCAATCGCCAGCATCTGCTCATTGCTCCACTCGCTGCAGGCATAATCGTTGCAGGCCCGAACCCGAAAGACAAATTGGCCAACGCCAAGTTCCGGCAGCGTGTAGAGGGTGTCCGTCAGCGAGATGATTGATTCCTCGCCGCTGTCTCGGCTCACCTGCTGCAGCTCATAGCGGACAGCTCCCGGCACCGGCTGCCAGCGCAGTTCGACAGAGGCCCCGAACGAATAGCGCCCCATAGCCAGGTGGGGACGTGGCGGTGGTGGAATGCGGACCTCAACCGCCTGTGTGCTGCTCCAGGGCCCCGGCCCGCCGTCCGATATGGCTCGAACCCGATAGAAGAGATGCCCGGGCTCGGTGCTCGCCAGCGGAATGCTCCAGGATGTGCTCCGCCCGGCGTAGACGATCTCAGGCTCGCGGAAATCCGGATCACGCGCCTGTTCCAGCGTATACTCCAGTGAATCACCCTCTGCCGACCAGTTCAGGATCGGGGAGCGATCAGCATCAGACAGGCTGATCTGTGGCGCAGGGGGTGGCGGATAGGCCACCCGCGTCTGCCGCAGCTCACTCCACGGCGACATCCCGCCATGACGCCTAACTGCCCGGACGCGATAGTAATAGTGCCCCGGCGCTGGCGGAAAAGAGGGCCGCCATGTAGTTCCAGGGCCCGGCACTTCAATCACCTGTGAATCCGCGAGGGCGGGGTTGGTTGTCTGCTGGATCACGAAGCGATCGCGGTCCGAACCTTTCCAGTTCCAGCGCAGCTCATAATTACTGGCGCCGGTCGGGTTCCAGATCTGTTCTAGCCAGGGGCATTCAGCATTGGGATCCGGCATGGAGGGATCTGTATGGCCTTCATACAGAGGTGTCCGCAAAACCACGTCGATGAAAGCCACGTCATCACTGGTCGGCAGCCGTGCGCCGGCATGAATCTCCCGGTCGAGCTGGCTGTCCCCATAGTCCAGCACTTTGCTGGAATGAGTGCTCAGGCCATCGGTGAAGGCCGCGATGCGGCTTATTCCCGCCATCTCGCCCATCCAGGCATTCATCTGACCTTTGGTGCCATGAACGGTTGACCAGCGGTTGCTGTTGTCCCAGACGCCACCGATATCGACGGGTTTTCCCTCCTCATCACGCACATGGACCTGGGTGTCGCCCATCCAGCAAAGCGAAACGAGGCCTTCCGGGAATAGAGGACCCGGATGGTCAATGCGGGCTGCGGCGAAGATCGCCTCACTGCCGTAGGCGCGCTGGGCCTCCAATGCCTGCCTGACCAGCCCCGATATTTCATCCGGGATCTGATAAGCAGCGACTTCGTGCTGAGCCTGCTTCTGCAGACGGTTGAGATAGCTGGATGCTGCTTCGCTCAGAGCCATAGCACCACCCAGGTACGCCACTTCAAGCGCCCAGAGCCACTCAAGCAGCCCGTCGCCGAGAATCCGCGCAGCCAGATTGCCACAGAATGACGAGCCCACTCCGTCGCACACAACGAATACCAGCCGTTGATCATTGTGCTGGAAGCAGAGATAATCCTGCCCTTCGATCTGGCTGCTCATGCTGTCGCTGGAGCGCGAGTAGGCATAGCGGATATAAGCGCCGGGCACCGAGACAAAAGACACCCCGGTCTCTATAGTCTGCGGCACGCGCTGCGTGCGGATCGGTACAACCTCAGAACGTCCGGGGAAGTTCATGATGTTTGTTTGCCCACCACATGATGCTTGCCAGCGGCAGACCCAGTGCTGCCGCGCCCGTCCCGCACGGAAGGACATCTTGAATGGCCGACCACTCGAGGGCCAGCCCGGTCACCACACAGCATGCCAGCCCGACTACGCCTGCAATGACGAAGGCGCGTAAACACCCCTCCAGCCGCGAGCGAGGGCCGCGCCCCGCCGCCAGCCCGGGGGCCGCCCCGGAAGCGGTTCTTACAGGGTCCGCTGCGGGCTCGACAAAGATGCGAGTGTCGATCGGCGCCCACTTCGCTACCGGCGCACGCGGCAGGGCATCCAGCAGATCGTACCATGTTTTCAAAGGTGGGCAGGATTCCAGGGATTGAGCCCACCAGGTCTCCTCAAAGAGCTCCGCAAAACCCGCATCGTAGACCTGCAGGGCACGACACAGAATGTCGAAGCGCTCGCTTGGCTGCTGCAGCTCACTCGGGGCGAAGTAGCTCTCCCCGTAGGCGTTTTTTCGGACGTCGGGATGCGGCCAGCTGAGCATCTCAGCCATCAGGATAGCCCCGGCAAATCGATCTCCCAACGGCCCCCACTGCCCGGTTTTAACGACCTGAGAGTGCTGATAGCCGCTTGAGCCTGCGGGCACCATCGGGGGAGGCGTAAGCCACGGGCTGTACAGATCTTCTACGTCCACCAGATGTATCTGGTCAAGCCGCGGGTCGATAATCACGTTGCCGCTGGAGAGGTCGCAGTGAGCCAGGCTGTTGAGCTCCAGCGCGTGCAGCACCCAGGCCATGCTCTCCGCCACGGCGCGGCCCTGATCCAGCGTCAGACGCTGGCGGTGATTCAGATAGTCAAACCAAGTCTTGCCCTCAATCCAGGGCATTACCATAGCATAATTGAGATCCTCATACTCCGCGACCAGATCGGGAAATGACTCGGCAGTGATGATGGCCTGCTGGCAAACTCGCATCCCCGGCAGTTCATGATAGGTCCACAGTGCCTGTGCCGTGCTGAGCAGCCCTTCATGCCGGAAAGCCGGCTTGAAGACCTTCAGTGCATAGTCTTCGCCGTGATCCTGCATCCGGTAAACAATCGCATGCCGGCCTTCCTGCCCCCAGACGAGTGAAGGAGCTGCCGGGTGCGGAGCAAAGCGATATTCTCGCCCATTGATGATAAGCCGTGTTCCAAGAGTTGGGTTAAACATAATCTCAAGCTACCGCTGGCTCTTGTTCAGGCAGGCGGCTTCGGCTCCGGCGACGAGTGCCCCTCCCCGCCAGCCGCCTGCTCATCAATCAACCGTTCCAGCATCAGCATAGCGAGCGCCGCGCTTGTCAGCCCCAGCAGAGCAGCCTGCTGCCAGACCTGGATCTGCTGCTGAGTCGAGATGCCGCCGCTACCCGCACTCGGCCGTCGAGTCGATTCAGAAAGCGGGCGCCATTCCTGCACCGCAGGACTACTGGCCGGCGGCTCGGCGCGGATTGGTTCGATGCCGGTCACCGGCGTGCGAGGCTTCTCATCGATTACAATGGGCCCTGTATATTCGGAGACGAAGAATACTGGCTCAGTATCGGGCGGCCTGATGGCGGCTGGCAGCGCCAGAATCCGCCGGGCGTCCGGTGTGTCGGTCGCTCCGACGGTCTGCGGGCTGTAGGCTAACCTCACATCGAACAGAGAGGCATCGTCCGCCGGCGGATTCTGCTGCCAGCGCGCCATCAGATCAGCCAGGTCTGCATCCGTTGGCACATGTCCGGTCGACAGGCCATCCGTGTAGCCAGCCACCCGGGCCACCTTGTGGCTGCTACCAATCCATGTGTGTATCTGGCCCTTGACGCCGGTGGTCGCATTCCAGCGTTCCGAGGTGTGGCCATGTGGGCCCAGATCCAGCAGCTGCCCGTCAATGTCGATTGCAGCAACAGGCGCATCGCCCAACCAGCATAGGGCTACCAACGGATCATCCCCGTCCAGTGACAGCCGGCCCGCCACAAACATCGCCTCGCTGCCATATTGTCGCTGCATCTCCAGTGCCTGCACCAGTATTGGTGGCAGATGGTCAGGCAGCTGGTAGGCCGATACATGATGGGCTGAAGCTATGGCTGCTTCATTGAGCGACTCAGTTACCTGTCGGCTAAATGCATCGGCATCGGATGGGCGAGACGCGCTCCACAGCCAGCTAACGAGATGGTCGCCCAGCAGTCTGGCTGCCAGATCGCCCATGAAGGATTGGCCGACCCCGTCACAGACAGCAAATGCCAGGCTGGCTGCTCCATACCGGAACGCCACGTAGTCCTGACCCACTGTTCTGCTGCTGACGCTGTCAGCCGAGCGCACATACAGGTACAACACCGTGCCAACCGGCGTCTTAAGCGGGGTCAGAGGCGTTTCGGTATCCTGTGGTAGGCTAACCTGGCCTTCCGGATGGTCTGGTTGCTGGGCTTTAACCATGAATTACTGTGCCTTGCTGCCGGTGGGACGCGGTTGCCAAACAGGCGGGCAGGGAAGCTCGCCCTACCCGCCTGCCGGGAGGTGTCATACTGCCTGCCAGAGGGCGACGGTGTTCTACGGCGTCACCGGGGTAACCGGTGTCGCACCGCTCATTGCAAAGCCAAGCTCGACAATGGCTGGCTCGTTACCCGGGAAGAACATCCGCGCCCCGGGAGAGAGCCGATAGCCCATCTCGGCCATCACGCTGCCGTAGGTCGGCGGAATAGTTGAAGACATCCGGAATAGCGTCTCCGCATAGGGAGAGGCCAGCGGCGTTTCATCTGTGACGCCATCCCATCCCTTCGGATCGGCGATCGTCTGGGTCAGTGCCTTATCTGTCACAAAGATATTCTCGATCAGCACATTGCCATCCGGGACGGCCATCTGCATGATACGCCGGGCAATCGGCTCCGGATCGCCGCCGCTGTTGTACTCACCATCGGTCATGTGGCACACCAGCGGGGCCGGGCAATCCTGCAGATTACCAAGCTCAGCGGCCAGCAGGCGCTCGGCCTCGCGGAAAGCCGCCGCGGTATCCGTAGCGTCCATCGGCTGCAGGCGCGGCACACCCATCTGCGCCAGCTCGGCAACCGTCTTGATCCCACCGAGCAGGTCGGTCACCTGCGAGCTGTACGCATACATAGCAATCCGATAGCGGGGCGCGACTGTGGTGCCCTTGGTGCTGCGCTGAACCATCCGGACGGCTACTTGGTGCAGGGCGTCTGAGACCACCTCGATCTTGGTCTTACCCCCCAGATCCTCGCCCATCGAGCCGCTGACATCCAGAAGATAGATGATCAGCGCAGGCGTTTTGCTCGTAGCAGGTACAGTATATGGCATGGCGTTACCCCTCTTTCCTCGCGAATATTCATAACTGTGATGGATGTCCGGCCGCTGCCGGCGCGTCATCACTTTCTATTACGCGGATTAGTCTGGATCGTTTCAACTCTCGCCAGTCTGGGCCAGCCAGCATATTCAGCCTTCGGCCAGTGCCGGCTCATAGGCTGCCATCCTCTCGCGCCATGCAGCCGGGATAGGGATGGCGACCGACCGAATGTAGTCGTAAGCCACCTGCACTGTGCTGCCTTCGGCTGCCACTGCGCCGTCTCCCTCGCGGATCAGGGTATATGTGAAATCGAAACTCTTACCGCCCAGCCGCGAGGCGCGCAGATAGACCCGCACGCGGTCGCCAAATATCAGTGGGAGCTTGTACTGGCAGGTAGCCTGGGCGATAATCACGCCCAGCTCGCTCAGGTGCCCATCCCAGCCGATGACCTCCTTTGCATAGTGCAGGCGAGCTGTCTCCATGTAGGTGAAGTACTTGGCATTGTTAACATGCTGGAGCACATCCAGGTCAGCATACCGGACATCGATCAGGTAGGAGAAGCGGTAAGCGGACAGATCAGTCATAGGCGCCTCGAATCAGGTAGCAGCAGGTGGTATTATTGCATGCCATCTTCATGATTCTAGCATAAGTCGGCTTTACGCCGCCTGTGCAGCCATTACCATGACAGAGGGAGAACAAAACCGTGGCCAGAAGTCTCAACGAGCTTCAGCAGCAGCTTGCCAGCTACGACTGGAAGGTGCGCGCCCGGGCTGTCGACAGCCTGAGCGAAGCGCGCGATCCCAGAGCAATTCCGGCCTTGACTGAAGCGCTCGCAGATGAGAGCCAGTTTGTGCGGATGGCGGCCGCGAGGGGTCTGGGGACCATCGGCGACGCTAAAGCACTGCCCTCTCTGATCGCCGCTCTGGATGATCCGGTATTCATGGTGCGTCAGAATGCTCTCTGGGCACTGGGCGAGATTGGAGACCCCGGGGCAATCCCGGCTCTTCAGCAATTTGTCAATGACGGGACCATGTTTGCAGAGCGCTCCATTACCGTTGGCCGTCTGGCACAGCTGGCCATCGACCGCATCCATGCAGCAGTTGAAGCGGCACAGACAGCTTCTGCATCAGCAGCAGCGGCTCCCACCGAAGGCGGCGGGTTGACCCCCGAGGAGCGTGCCGCCAAGCGAGCCGCAGCGCTGGCGCGCAAGGCAGGCAGGGCAGAATCTGGCGATACCCCGTCAGAAGCCTCGCCGCCGGCTCCCAGCAGCCTCGCTCCCGCTGAAGGCGGTGGGCTTAGCGCCGAAGAGCGCGCCGCCAAACGCGCCGCGGCTCTGGCCCGCAAGGCAGCCGCCAAGAAAGGCGGCGAGGGCTAGAAAGGGCTCGGATTCCGGTGGATGGCAGCAGCAGCCACGTAGCGGATCGCCTGCCCTTTGATCCTGATTTCAATGACTGCGCTTGGACAGATGAATGGACTCGCATCCCCGTGATGCAGGTGCTGCCGGGGCGCTACGAGTCCTTTTCTGTTCGCAGCTGGCAGTTAACTGAAGCGGAGGTCTGCGGCCGCCACCTGACGCTGGACCCACCGCTGGCCGTGCGCGGACTGGTGACAGATGACGGCGTGCTGTGGATGTCAGATGTCCCCCAGGAACGTCTGATGATGTTCAACAATGCACGCCGGTCACGGGGGCATATCCTGATTGGCGGGCTGGGGCTCGGCCTCTACCTGCAGTACGCGCTGCCGCATGCAGACCGCATGACCGTCATAGAAGCCAGCCCGGCTGTTGCCGCACTGGTTCAGCCAGTGATCGAAGTGGCGGCGCAGTCCAGCGGCATTCCCATCGAAGTGCAGATTGCGCGCATCGAGGATGTTCTGGCTGCGCCGCCTGTTGCTTCCTACGACACCATTTTCCTCGATACCTGGGACACCCTTGATGCAGTGCAGCTCCCTGACATCAATCATCTGCGCGATCTGGCAGTTTGCCACCTGGCCCCGGGCGGCCGCGTGCTCCTGTGGGGCTATCAGTGGATGGTGCGTCTGTTCGAAGAGGCGTGTGTGCGCCTGCTCACCCCGGCGCCGGGTGAGCGCCAGCGCTGGTTGGAGGCGGCAGCAGGCCAGCACTCGAACACCTGGCGGCTTCTGCTGCCGGTGCTGTCACATTTCCGTGGCAAGAATGTCACTCAGATGGATGCGGCTCTGGACTGGTGCCGCCAGTATATCACACAGGTAACACTGGGCGATCTGGCAGGAGGATGATTCGGTGCGGGTGCTGCTGCAGCGGGTCTTACAGGCATCAGTGGCAGTTGACGGACAGACTGTGAGCCAGATCGGCCGCGGATTCGTCGTGCTGGTCGGCGTAGGCCATGCCGACAGCAGCGAACAGGCAGTCTGGTTGGCGCAGAAAGTGGCAGGGTTAAGGGTTTTTGAGGATCGGGAGGGTAAGTTTAACCTGTCGATCCGCGAGGTAGGCGGCGCCGCGCTGGTAGTGTCGCAGTTCACACTCTATGCTGATGCCCGCAAGGGCAGGCGGCCGGCTTTTGTGGATGCCGCTCCGCCGGAGGTCGCTGAGCCGCTTGTGTTGCGCTTCGCCGAGCTTCTGCGGGCGGAGGGCGTCCCCGTTGAAATGGGCGTATTTGGTGCTCACATGCTGGTTAAGATTCACAATGACGGCCCGGTGACGATCTGGCTTGAGCGTGAATAGGTACCCGCGTTCCCTGATCTCCGTCACGGTTTGTCATCCGGGCGGGTCGTCTGGAACGGATCGATCGGGCGGAATTCAATCCCCGGGGGCGGGCCGGCCGGTGTCGGAGGCGGAGGCGCTGGCTGTGTGGCAGCCGCCGGCGAGCTGCCGGTGGCTGCTGGCGTTGCGGCCGGCATCGAAGCCGCCGGAGGTGCCACCTGTCTCTGTTGCCTCGTAGTGCGGGTCACCTGCCGGTAGATAATATACGCACCGAGTGCGAGAGCGCTCAGCCCCCAGTTGGCCGCTGAAGGATACCAGTAGGACAGAGCCGCGGCACCGGCCAGCCCTGCAGCCAGCCACAGTGCCCAGTTGAGCTCCATCCCCTGGATGCCGGTGCGGCGCTGAAGAGCGCGCCCGAGCAGCCACAGCGCGATCAGCGCAGCGCCCAGCGTAACATCCAAGACCATGAAGAAGGTTCTGGTCCCGGGCTCCAGTATATTGAAGAACACCAGAATGCCGGCGCCCGCGACACTGAGTAGACCAGCTCCGGCTGCGACCCACACACCCCGACGGCTAAGTGCAAGAATAAGCCACAGGGGCAAAGAGGCCATCAGCAGGGCCGCACCGGCCAAAACTTCCAACCCCACATTCAATGCCGTCAGCGCAACCAGCCCGCCCAGCGCCAGCAGCAGATAGGCAGGCAAAAGCAGCCACCAGCGCCACCTGTTCATTCCGGACAAAACGAACAGCGATAGCGCAATGACTATCAGCAGCGTTGATAGCACCAGCTGAGGCTCGCGGGGCGCCAAGTAAAGCACCACCAGCAGCAGGGACAGAGATGTGAAGATCCATGCAGTAAGGAGCGCCCAGGTGTCGCGCCGCCCACATAAGACCCAGCGACCCAGAAACGGCACCCCCACTGCAGCGACCGCGGCCGCTACTACCGGCAGCAGCGGTCCGCTGTAGGCAACCAGCCCGGTGTTGAATACCAGGAAAAGGGCGCCGCCGATCATGAGGAACCCTCCCCATGTCCAGGCGAGGAAGGATCGGATGCTGTCAGACGATTGCGGCAGCGTCATGGCCGCCTCCTCTACTCACCGCTTCTAACCGGTATTACGCAGATCGGCCTGCTCGCGTTGTAGGATCAGGCGAACAAAAGAGCCGGGCGGCCCATTGCCCGGCTCTCTGCACAGGCTGATAAATCAAGTATTGCTTCTTATCACCTGAATACGAAGCAGGTCAATACGCATGCCGTCAATCTGCTCAACGCGGAAGTGAATATCGCCTGCCTGAACCTGATCGCCTTTGACCGGGATGCGTTCAAGTCTGCCCATCACAAACCCGCCGATGGTGTCGTAATTCTCATCGATCAGATCGACCCCCAGTGCCGCGTTAACATCTTCGATCTGAGCCAGGCCGCTGACCAGCCAGCTTCCATCCGGTACCTGAACAATCTCCGGAGATCCCTGCTCAAACTCATCCGGAACCTCGCCCGAGATCTTCTCAAGAATATCCTCAAGTGTCACCAGGCCCCCTGTGCCGCCATATTCATCAAGCACGATTGCGATATGCTGGCGACCTTCGCGCAAAGCGCGCAAGGCGTTAAAAATCCGCGCGCTCTCCGGCAGGAAAAGCGCCTGTCGAATGTAGGGACGTATCGGCGCCGACAGATCCCCGGATGCCAGCCCACCAACCAGGTCCCGCATATGGAGGATCCCCACGATATGATCCGGATCCTTTTCGAAGACAGGCAGCTTGGTGTACTGCGACTCGTGCAGGGTTTCGAGCACCTGTTGAAGCGTCGCCCCTGCCTGAATCGTGATCATCTCAGTGCGCGGAACCATAACCTGACGCACCGTCAGGGCACGCAGATCAAAGATGGCGCTTAACATGTCGTGCTCGCTTTCACCCAACACGCCATGTGTCTTGCTGGCGTCAACCAGCATGCGGATTTCCTCAAAGGAATGGGCCATCTCGTGCCCTGAGGCCAGCCGAAAGCCAAGTGCCCGGAGCACCGCATTACCGGCCCCATTCAGCGCCCAGATGCCGGGGCGGAAGAGCGTCTCCGCAATCATAGTTGGTCCGGCCACGAACAGAGAGGTTTCTTCCGGGCGCTGCAGCGCGATCGATTTGGGTGCAAGCTCGCCGATCACCACGTGCAGGAACGTGATCACGGTGAAGGCAATCGCTGCAGAGATCGTATGGGAGGTGGTCGCAGCCCACGAAGCGGGCAGTGGCAGGATTGCAATCACCGGATCGATCAAGTGTGACAGAGCCGGCTCGCCCACCCAGCCCAGCCCCAGACTGGCGAGCGTGATCCCCAGTTGAGTTGCGGCGATGAACTGATCGGGGTTATGAATCGCCTTGCGGACGGTGCTGGCGGATTTGACCCCCTGGGCAATCAGTTCCTCAATCCGGGTCCGCCGCACGCTGACCAGCGCAAATTCAGCGGCGACGAAGAAGGCGTTGAGCAAAACCAGCACGCCAACTGCCAGCAGACCCAAAGCAATCCCCATCGCAGTGCCGCTTTCAGGCATGATCAGTGCCTGCTATCTCCGTAGCGGCGGACTCAGCCTTCGCCCTCTGAACCAGCACCGCGGCCCCGTAACCTACCACGCGCCGGGTGTCTCCAGTCGCATCGGCCGATGTCCCATAGCCGACAATCTCGGCATGGGTACCGCCAAGTCTGCGAGCTGCCACCATGACGGCTGCAATGGCAGCGCGCCCACAGGCAAAGCCCTTGCCTTCATCCTCAATGCGGATCACCCCTTCAGGGTCAAAGGCCGCGACACGCGCCAGCATGGTGTGATCAAGCACCTCGGCTTCTTCCACCGTATAGAAATGGGATAGGTCACTGCTGGCAACCAGCAGCGTTGTTTCGTGTGGAGGAAGCACCAGCGCGAGCGCCTCTCCCACTCTGGCTGCGGTATCGTAGCTCTGATCCCTCAGCATCAGCGGTACCAGCGTGAAAGGGCTGCGCAGCGCTCGCTGCAGAAACGGAAGTTCGATCTCCAGGGAATGTTCCGGATCACGACGCACAGCCTTCAATGGGATATGCTGCTGGAGTGCCTGAACGGTTCTCCCATCAACAGGGATAACACCCAGAGGGGTTTCATAAGCGTCATGGCTGCTGGTCAGCACGTTGCCCGGGTAGGGATGATGCATCGGAGAGATCACAACAACACGCGCAAATTCCATCCCCTGAACCAGACGAAACGCACGCGCAGCGATCTGGCCCGAGTAGCGGTGCCCAGCATGGGGGACAACCAGTGCCTTGATTAATCCCTCAATAGCGGGTACGGAGGCAGCTTCCAACAACCTGTCAATACTGTCGGCCAGTTCGCTTCGCCGGCCGGGGTACCATGTCCCCGCGATGGGTGATGGACGTATATCATGAATAGCAAAGGCGCTCATTTCTGGCTGCCCCTGTCACTCAATAAACTGGATACACTCATTGTATCACAGCCGCCAGCTCGCGTTGCATGCCAGCCGATACCGGAGGCAGCAAAGCGATCAGCTGCGCAGCCAGAAAACGATGAATAACATCCAGAGGAGCACGATGCTGACTGCGCCGAAAGATAAGGTGGTCAGCGCGGGTGAGGTCTGGTCAACCACACGGACAGGCCGTCCTTCGAAGTCTGACTCGACTTTATATCGTGGAGTCGTGAGCCAGGCCAGAGCGAGCCCCCCCAGCAGCCCACCGATATGTCCCCAGTTGTCAATGCGCGGAATGGTGAAGCCGATAACCAGATTGATGATGATCACCTGGATAATGCTGCTGATGTGGCGCTGGGTATGAGCCAGCACATGCCTGTTCCGGTACAGGAGAGGGATCAGGGCGCCCACCAGGCCGAACAGCGCCCCGCTGGCCCCGATCGAGGCGCCAGGGCTCAGCGCAAAACTTGCAATCGAACCAGCAAGCCCGGCCAGCAAATAAATACCCAGGAAGCGCATATGTCCGAAGGCACGTTCCACCTGAGGCCCGACTACGTACAGAAAGTAGCTGTTGAGCCCCAGATGAACAATGCCCCCATGCAGAAAAAGCGGAGAAATCAGACGCCAGTACTGGCCGCTCAGGATGGCGTCATTCTGCTTGGCTCCTACTGCTGTCAGCCAGCCGCGAAAAATGAAGGTATCCAGCAGAAAAACGACGATGTTGGTGCCAAGCAGAGCGTAGGAAAAGATGGGCGCGCTCTGGGGTATCTCGATTCGCCTTATGGGGATAGCCGGCATCGGTGGAGTGGGTGGAGGCACCGGTGCCGGGCGCTCCAATGGATGAATAGGCCGACTGCCCGGTGGGGTAGGCTCCGTAGGATTCACGGGAGCATTCATAAATAAGCTGCCATTTGACCTTGTCGAGCAACCATTCGCAGATTATACTGCACCGGGTGGAGGAATCACTGTGCCGCGCTACGACTATCGGTGCCGGGAGTGCCGGCATACTTTCACACTAACGTTCGCCACGTACCGGCTGGTCGATGAATCAACCCCGGCCTGCCCTCGCTGCGGCTCGCTTTCGCTCAGCCGGCTGATCCGGCGTGTGGCGCTGATGACAGGCGAAGAGACACGGCTTGAGCGGCTGTCGGATCCCGCTCGCCTGGCCGGAATCGACGAGGATGATCCCCGTGCTATGGCGCGCTTCATGCGTGAAATGGCAGGAGAGATCGGTGAGGACTCCGGCCCGGAGTTCAACGAGGTCGTCGAACGCCTGGAAGCCGGCGAAAGCATGGAATCGATAGAAAACTCGCTGCCGCCACCTGACGCTCCGGCGTCAGCCGGGCAGGACATCTAAACGGCGGAACCTGCCAGCCTGTTCAGAGCTAACGCCCTGATCTCTGCCTGCACGGCCTCAATGTCCCGGGCGGCATCGATGACAAGCCAGCGGTCCGGCTCTGCCGCCGCCAGCTTCCGGTAGCCGCTGTGCACTCGCCGGTGAAAATCCAGAGCCATTTTGTCCAGTCGGTTCCACTCGGCGGCTTCATCACGCTGGCGGCGGCGCAGCCCTTCCACCGGGTCGATATCCAGGTAGAATGTCAGATCCGGGCGCAAGCCGCCGGTGGCAAACCGGGTGATCTGCTGAAGTGCTGCCAGATCAAGCCCATGTCCATAGCCCTGATAGGCGAATGTGCTGTCATAAAACCGGTCGCACAGAACGACCTGACCGCGTTCAAGCGCAGGTCGCAGAACCTCCGCTACCAGCTGAGCGCGTGAAGCAGAATACAGGAGTATCTCTGCCTGTGGGCTCATGGCTTCATGGGCAGGATCGTGCAGCACTTCCCGGATGCGCTCGCCGATCACCGTGCCGCCTGGCTCTCGTGTCTGCATAACTGGCAGGCCCTGCTGGCCCAGATAATCTGCCAGCAGGGCGATCTGAGTGGTTTTCCCACAGCCGTCAGGCCCCTCAAAAGTGATCAGCATGCGCATCTATTCCCGGTAGATCCGGACATAGCGCTCTGGCTCCTTGCCATAACTGTGCGACATGAGGTTAGCCTGGCGCACCATTTCATGCTGCTGCCGCCGAATGCTGGACTTCTGCGGCTGGAGGTCCACTGCACTCGCCGCTCCGGTCAGAACGGTGTCGATCCCCTCCTGCGCTTCGCGCATGGCTCTGGCCAGCGGATCGTCCTGATCCATCTTGATCCCGAACAGGTCAACCAGAAAGTCCTCCATCTGCGTTACCGTATTGGAACGCAGGACATAGATCGGTATCCCCCGCTGCTCCGCGTCGGATACCAGGCGCGGACGGCGACGGTAGAAGTTCTTGAGGGTCAGGAGTGCATCAGCCTCATTGAGTGAATCAACCACGCTCAACGATAGCCTGAACCGCCGGGCGGACTCGATCAGGCGGTTGCGTGCTACGCCATAGGCATAGACACGCAGCATCTTCTGGCTGGTTGGGCTGGTCGATGCGCCAGCAACAGCTTCCGGATCAACCGGAGCGACCCGGTTATTCTCCCGAACGGCCGGAGGAGCCTGGCTCAAACGCCCCGCCGGAGGATAGGATGCATCCTGGCCCGCGCCCTTGCGCCCCTTGCGGCCATTACCGTAAGCGGCTTCCGGTGGCTCCGGAGCTTTAGTGATGCTTATCTGCCCATCCGCCCCGCGCTGCCGGATTTCGGGTAGCAGCGGCCGACCCCGCAGCAGCATATCAACGGCCAGCGCCACATCATGGTGAATATGCAGAAGCGTACGCTCCTGCAGCTCAATCAACACATCGAAAGTCGGCGGTGCGCGGCGCTCCAGGACCGTCTTCTGGGTGCCCCGTCGACGCGCTTCTTCGTCCGAAAGTGTGACACTCTCGATCCCTCCAACCAGATCGGACAGAGTCGGGTTCAGCAGCAGATTGTCCAGCGTGATCCCATGGGCTGTGCCGATCAACTGCACACCCCGTTCCGCAATGGTACGGGCTGCCTGCGCTTCCAGCTCGCGCCCGATCTCGTCAATGATGATCACCTCGGGATTGTGATTCTCCACCGCTTCGATCATCACTTCGTGCTGGAGGTTAGGAGTGGGTACCTGCATCCGCCTGGCTTTGCCAACTGCCGGGTGCGGAATATCTCCATCACCGCCGATCTCGTTGGACGTGTCCACAATCACAACGCGCTTCTGATCGGCAAGCACGCGCGCGGCCTCTCGCAGCATGGTCGTCTTACCCACACCTGGACGTCCGAGGAACAGCACGCTCTTGCCCGACTCAATGATGTCCTGAATGATATCGATCGTCCCAAAAACAGCTCGGCCCACGCGGCAGGTCAGCCCGACTACCTCGCCACGCCGGTTACGAATGCCGGAGATGCGGTGCAGCGTGCGTTCGATCCCGGCGCGGTTGTCTGCATCAAAATCACCTACCTGCAGCACCACCAGATCAATCGCTTCCTGCGTGACTTCATGGTCCGACAGGACATACTCACCGTCCGTGAATCGCGCTGTTGGGACCCGCCCCAGATCGAGGATGACCTCGAGGAACTCGTCGCTGCGGTTGATATCGGAAATAGCCTGTGCAATATGCGCAGGCAGCACAGCCAGCAGGCTGCTCAGATCATCTGTGATATGTCGCTCCATACCTGTCTCAGCCAATGTTGCTCATGTGGCTCGCCCCGGGGCGAAAAATCCCGGTCGGCAGCCATACATTCCCATGGAGTTTCTTGATCGGGGTGGGCAGGAGGGCGCTGTCCATCGCCGGCAGAGGTTTGAAACCATGCTGGGCGCGTACCCGGGCTGTCGTGTGCCGAACCATCACGGCCTGTGAAGCCTGGGCCTCGAACCCCAGATCATCCAGGGCGGCATCCAGCCAGCCCATATAACGCCGTACCCGGAGATAGATCGGCTGCGTTTCGCCATGAAGGGCTTTCAGCGCACCGTTGATGACCTGGCGCGCTTCCAGATCAACTTCAGGGTGCAGATAGATCTCCGCCAGCGTCCGCCGATGTCCTTGATAAGTCGCGACCATGGCCGAGGGGCCATCCCGGCCTTCCAGCACATAGCTTGTGTTGGCTGCCGGGAAAGGCTCCACCTGTTTGATCAGCGGTGGGACAAGGGCGGCGTAAAGCCCCTGCAGGGCAAAACGATCATCCGGGTACGCCGGCCTCAGCCGGAGGGCGGGGCCGTTGCAAGGCGCCGGCCTGCGCAGCCAGATATCCTGCCGGGCATAGATCGCAAAGTCGGCCTGGCGCAGGATCTCCAGCACTGGTTCATGCTCATCCACCTCGGCAGTGATGGTGATTGCTCCTCTTTGCCCGGCAGCGGCCGTCACCCCATCGAGCAGCTCAAGCCAGAGCCCCTGGTCTGGCTCGCTGAGCGGCATGGGCGATACATAGCCAAGCCGGGCATGCTGGTCGCCAGCCGGAAAGTACAACACTGCCAGCCCACCGCCTGGAGGCTGCTTGAGCACGTAGGACTGAGTGCGCCTGGCACCTGTCAGTTGCGCCTGTTTGAAGTAATTTTCGCCAACGAGTAGGTGCAGGTGGGCATCGAAGCTCATGCCGCGCCCGGCCAGACGGTAGGCAAACGGGAGGTCGTGCCAGCGCAGAGGGCGTACGTTACTCATGGCGCCCCCTGTTTGATCGGTATGCCAGAATCGCGATCACAATGCGATGATCTTATCGCTGTTCTCTTAAGGTAACATTAACCTGTTATTGACCCACATAGCTGCGCCGAGGGCACAAGTTCCTCGGCGAGTGATGATGGCCATTTTTAATTGTAGCATACCTGTTATGGGCCGCAACCACCCCCCGGCGAACGCGGCTGGCACGCGGCGCCCTGGCAGCAGCGCTGAATCGGGTCATGAATTCGATACAAACCGCACCACTGTTACGCCATCACCGCCCTGATTCTCCGGAGCTCGACTGTACTCCTTCACCAGCGGGTGCTGCCGCAACCGGTCACGAATCGCCCGGCGCAGCGCGCCAGTCCCGTGACCATGAACAAGATGCACCCAGGGTAGGCCCGCCAGATAAGCCTGATCCAGATACTCCTCGACTGCGGGGAGCGCATCTTCGACCAGATACCCCAGCAGATTCAGTTCCATACCAGGGCTCTCGGGGCGGGGTGACCGAACCCCCTCTGAGCGAGGAGTCCCGGCAGCGCCGGTGGGGCCGGCGCGCCATTCCAGGCTGTCCGCGTCAACCCTTACCCGCAGCTGCCCTATCTGCACCTCAACATCATGCCCGGCATGCAGCGCCATGATCTCGCCTTCCGCATTCAGGCCGTGAACATACACCTGATCGCCGGGACGCAGGGCGCGCTGCGGCGGTTCACCCTTCACCTCAGCGCGGCCTTTCCGCGGTCTGCGGTGCCGGCGTTTGGGCGGCGCCTGCACCAGATCGGCAAGCCCTGCCGCCTCAACCTCGAGCGCCGCCACGGAATCAGCATCGCCGGTGGGAGCGGGTTGCCATGCAGGCGCCATCGTCTGCATGCGTCGGCGCAGCGTGCCGATTTCAAGTCGTAGAACCTCAAGCTCCTCCTCAGCCTGGCTGCGAGTTTGCTCCAGCACAGCTGCCCGCTCTTCCTCGATCTGATCCAGCCGGTGCTCCAGCTCCTCTCTCAGGGCACGGGCCTCCGACTCGGCCTTCACCAGCCGGGCTTGGGCCTGGCGGATCTCATCCCGGGTCCGGTGAATCTCGTCAAGCAGGGTGTCTGCCTCCAGGTCCTCCTCACTTACATAGGAGCGCGCTGCCTCGATGATCGCGCTGTCCAGCCCAAGGCGCTCGGCAATCGCCAGCGCATTGGAGCGGCCCGGCAGACCAATGATCAGGCGGTAGGTGGGCGAAAGCGTCTCCACATCGAACTCGACACTGGCATTGCGCACTCCGGGTGTGTTGTGGGCATATAGCTTCAGGTCCGGATAGTGCGTGGTGGCAAAGGTGGTTACCCGGCGTTCCAGAAAGTAGGCCAGCAAGGCGCGCGCAAGCGCTGAACCCTCCGCCGGATCAGTTCCGGCGCCGAGCTCATCCAGCAGAACCATCGAGCGGCTATCAGCCTTTCCCAGTATCCCAATGATGTTCGTCAGGTGGGAAGAGAAGGTGCTTAGTGACTGCTCTATGCTCTGCTCGTCGCCGATATCTGCATAGATCGCTTCGAAAACGCTGAGCACCGAGCCTTCAGCAGCCGGGAGATGCAGACCACACTGGGCCATCAGCACCAGCAGCCCGACTGTCTTGAGCGACACCGTCTTACCACCCGTGTTTGGCCCGGTGACAACGACTATAAAGGTTTCGTCATCCAGATCAACATCGATTGGCACCACCGTCCCGGGGTCCAGCAGGGGATGGCGAGCAGAATACAGGCGGATGGTGCTCCCCGGGCTGCGCCCCGGATCGAAGTCGATCAGCACGGGTGGGCTGGCCTTCAGGGCATTGGCATACTTGGCCCGTGCAAAGGCGGCGTCAAGCGCTGCCAGCGCTCCCACTGTTCGCACGATGGCCTCAGCATGCGTCCCGATCAGGGCCGTGATCTCAGCCAGGATGCGGCGGACCTCCTCATCTTCAGCCAGCTCAAGCTCGCGGATCGTGTTGTTGATCTCAACCGTCGCCAGCGGTTCGATAAACACGGTCGCTCCTGACGAGGACTGATCATGAACAATGCCTTTGATCCGTCCCCGGGCCTCCGCTTTGACCGGGATGACATACCGCCCGGCTCGCATAGTGATGAGCGCTTCCTGCAGATAAGGAGCATTGGCGCTGCTGTTCACGATTGATTGCAGCTTGGTGTGGAGCCGATCGTGAGCAACCCGCAGATCGCCCCGGATCCGCAGCAGGGCCGGGCTGGCCGAATCGAGCACCTGCCCTTCCTCGTCGATCACCTGCGTGATTTGATTCACCACAGGTCTGCACTCGTCGATCAGGTAGGCCTGTTCTGCCAGCAGCGGGTAGCGGGCCTCACTCTGCAGCAGCGTTCGCTTCAGGGCCGCCGCTGATTGCAGCGTAGCGCGTATCTCCAGCAGTTGGGTGGGATTGAGCAGAACGCTGCGTTGAGCACCTTGCACAGCCGGACGCACATCACGCGCCCCACCGATCGAGACGGTGCTGCGCTCTTCCAGCAGATCGCGGGCCTCGGTCGTTTCCTGCTGGCGCCGCTGTGCCTCACTGAAGTGCGGCGTGGGCTCCAGCTCCAACAGCAGGGCCTCGCTTGCTGAAAAAGAGGCGTAGGTTGCCAGCCTGGCCAGGATCTTATTCAGTTCCAGGGTATGGTAGGTCTTGGTATTCACGTGATTTGCCCGCAGCGAGCGCATCTCCAGTCCGCCGGCCCCCTAGCAGCATGCTGCCATGAGGCGCATGTCGAAGCGATGCGCTCAAGCCTCTTGATCGAGCTCCTCAAAGGGCACAGTCATCCCCATGATGCTCCAGCCGGCGTCCACATATACGACCTGCCCGGTCACAGCGCGACCCCATTCCGAGCACAGCCAGACAGCGCAGTTGCCCACATCTTCCTGCGACACCGCCGCGCGGAGCGGAGCAGCTTTCTCATGGTAGCTCATCATTTTGCGGAAGCCGGCCACGCCGGAAGCGGCCAGCGTTTTGATCGGGCCGGCTGAGATCGCATTGACGCGTATCCCCCGGGGTCCCAGATCGTGCGCCAGGTACCGTACACACGATTCCAGTGCGGCTTTCGCAACCCCCATGACATTGTAGCGGGGCATCACCGCCACACTGCCGTAATAAGTCAGTGTAATGATGGAGCCGCCACCGGGCATTAGTTTTTCTGCCCGCTGAGTCAGGGCCACCAGTGAATAGGCGCTGACTTCCAGCGCAGTTTTGAAGCCGCTTCGGCTGGTATCCACGAAGCGGCCATCCAGGTCTTCGCGCTCGGCGTAGGCGATGGAGTGCACCAGCACGTCAAGGACTCCATAGCGTTCCTGGACTTTCTCGAAAACCCGGTCGATCGCGGCATCATCATTGACGTTACACTCCTCGACTAGCGTTGCATTAACGCTCTCCGCCAGCGGCCGAACACGCTTTTCCAGCTCCGGAATGCCATAACTGAAGGCCAGCTCGGCGCCCTGCGCATGCAGCGCCTGGGCGATGCCCCATGCAATCGAATGCTTATTTGCCACGCCGAAGATCAGCGCAGTCTTTCCATCAAACAGACCCATGGTCCTATCCTCCTGTGTGTCTGGCGCCCGGGTTCAGCGAGAGACATATGGGTTGCCATCGATCCAGAAACGCCACGGTTGGCTGCGCCACGGCTCCGGAGCGCTCAGGCCGATCCGCGGCCCGGAGCGGATGCTGTCCTCTGGTACGGGATCGCCGGCCGCGAAATAGATGGGGCTATCAGCCGCCGTGGTGTCAACTCCGTTCAGGCGCCCGTCGATGCCCAGCGCTAGCGTCAGGCGGCCCGGCCCACTTGTCCAATCGCTTGCCGGTCGGCCTGCGCGGCGGGCAGCAATTGTAGCCAGCCCCTCAACAGGCTCCAGGGATCGGATCAGCACCGCTGCCGCGTAGTCGACACCCGCAGGCTTGGCCACCACATTGAACAGCCAGTAGTTCCCGTAGATAAAGTAGACATAGGCAGTACCGGGCGCTCCGAACATGATCCGGTTACGGGGAGTCAACCGGGCGTACCCGTGAGAGCCCCGATCATCCCAGCCGGCATAAGCCTCCGTCTCCACGATCCGCCCGCTGATACGCTGGCCCCCATCCTCATGCACCAGTAGCTGACCCAGTAATGCGCGGGCAACGGACGGGGTTTCCCGCGCAAAAAAGCTCACAGAGAGGCGCCGGGACATGGCACCTCAGCTCTGCAGAAGTGCAGCAAACCGCGGATCGAACTCCAGCATCATGCGCAGGCCGTCGTGTAGGCCAACCCGCGGCTGGAAGCTAAGCAGTTCGCGAGCGCGTCTGATGTCAGCGCACATGCGCCGGACTCCGCTGACCCCGCCGATATTGAATATCGGCTCCAGATGCCGCCCCGTGACTTCCTCGATCGCGGCAATCAGACCGCGCAGGCTCATCTCGGTGCCGCTGCCCACATTGATCACCTGCCGGTTGATGTTCGGGGCGGTTGCGGCTGCTATCAGCGAATCGACGATATCATCAAGGTACACGAAATCGCGTGTCTGATGACCATCCCCGAACACAACCAGCGACGCCCCGCTGAGGGCAGCCTTCAGGAAATGGGGGATCACCGGCGGGTGCGCAGCCGGTAGTTGCTGCCCCGGCCCGTAGGTATTGAAGATTCGCAATGATACGGTCTCAATGCCCCATAAGGCGCCGATGGTATGTACATAGGACTCGGCGCTGAGTTTGCTGACAGCGTAGGGCGAGTCAGGGTCCGGCGTCATCGATTCGCGCAATGGCTGCTCAGATTGTGAACCGTACACCGCGCCAGAAGACGCCAGCACGACACGCTGCACACCAGCATCCCGGATGGCCTCCATGACGCTCACGGTTCCCCCCACGTTGACGTGGTTGTAATCCCGGGGATACTTGATCGACTCCGGCACCGACACGCGCGCAGCCAGGTGATAGACGCAGGCCACATCCTGCAGCAGTGTCCACAGCTTCGGGATGTCAGCTACATCGCCGCGCGTGAACAGCACAGCGGGATCAAGCCGCTCCGGGCTGCCAGCCGTCAGGTTATCGATCACACGGACTTCATGACCGTCGCGGGCAAGCCGGTTGGCCAGCGCTGAGCCAATGAAACCTGCTCCACCGGTGACGAGGAACCGCATTGACAGATCCCCTCCTCATGCAGGTCGGATTATACAGTCAGCCGGAGCCAGCAGCGAAACGTCGCTTTATGAAAAATGGGCGCGGCCTGCAAATGGCGGGCCGCGCAGTCAAGAAGTAAGAGCCGGTTCAGGAATATGCTGTGGCAATCCTGATGGTCGCGTTCAGGAGCGCACGAACTGAAATCCCTGCCGGAAGCTGACAACCTTGCATGAATAGTTTCTCACGTAAGTCATTAGCTCGGATTCCAGTTCGCGCCAGCGATCGCTCTCCAGCAGGGAGTGAATAGTCTGGTAGTCTTCGGCGACGAAAGAGGCCATCCGAATCGGATATTCCCCATAGGCTGTGTGCCATGCCTCAGTCATGTAGACGCCCATTTCCTGTAGAGCCGGGACCATCTCACCAAGCACAAACTGGTAGTAACCCTCCTGAGCTGGCAGGGTCACATCATACGACATGATCATCTTATAGCGCGGAATAATGACCTGCGGCTCCTCGTCCATTTCCGATGCCCTTTCTAAATCTTCCTGTGGCACATTTATGAGGTGGGCTGCCGGGCTCCCCACAGCCCAGCGATAGCTGTCTGGCACTCCGGGCAGCGGCCATCGGTGGTTAATCGGTTTTCCAGCACCCGGAAGCCATGTCGACGGATCACACGCGCCTGGCAGGACGGGCAGCGGGTATCTTCCCAGCTGCGCGTCATGCCGGGCGCGTTGCCGGTATATACGTAGTTGAGGCCCGCTTCGGTTCCAATCTCGGCGGCACGGATCAGCGTGTCGATTGTCGTACGCGGCACATCAGTCATGCGATAGTCCGGGTGGAACGCGGTGACATGCCAGGGAATATCCGGCGAGACAGACCGGATATAGCGGGCAGCATCCCACAGCTCATCATTGCTATCATTCAAACCCGGAATCAGGAGCGTCACCACTTCAACCCACAGACCGAGCTCATGCGCCTGCCTGATCGTATCCAGCACATGCGCCAGCACCCCGCCAATGATCCGACGATAGGTAGCATCGCTCATGGTCTTCAGGTCAATCTTGTAGGCATCCAGCCACGGGGCAAGATACTCCAGCACCTGCGGCGTGGCATTGCCATTGGAAATGTACAATGTTCGCAGCCCGGCCTGTCGCGCCGGCTGAAAGACCGCTACCGCCCACTCGGTAGTAATTAACGGCTCGTTGTAGGTGCTGGCAATTGAGCTGGCACGGTGGTTCTGGGCTAGCTTCACCAGTTCTTCCGCCGAGATCGTCTTTGGCATGACTCCGGCGGCATCATCGCGCAGAGCCTGCGAAGTCAGCCAGTTCTGGCAGTATTCGCAGTGGAAGTCGCAGCCCAGCATGCCAAAGCTGAGCGCTTCAGTGCCAGGCTGGACGTGAAAGAATGGCTTCTTCTCGATGGGATCGACCTGCAGCGCAGCGACGTAGCCATGCGGAACACGCAGCGAGCCGCCCTGGTTGAAACGAACCTGGCAGATGCCGCGCCGCCCCTCTTTGATCAGGCATCGGTGGCCACATGCAAAGCAGCGTATTGATTGCTTTGCATCCACAACCTCATACAGTTCGCCGATGACCGTCAGCCCATCCAGTATCTGGCCCAGTGTCTGCTTATGTGTGAGCATCGCGGCTTACGCAGTCACCTTTCACATCCTGTAGCACCTTATTCGATTGTAGCATACCTGCGCCGTGGAATCAGCCGCTGAGGACCTGGCCGGTAAGCAGCCCGGCAACCTTTGACTCTGAATCGGCTATGGCTATACTTGCGAGCAGCGCGCTATTCTGTCGCACAGACGCCCGGGGGAGAAGAGCATGTTAGGACGTAACAAGACCACCGAAGAAATCCAGTTTGAACTGCTGACATGGGGCGCTGTGTTGATCAGTGCCGCTGTGCTCTATGTCCTGTTCAAGGATACCCTACCATCCCTCATGCTGTTCATCCCCGGGCTGATCCTGCTGGGCTCGGCCCTCTTTCAGGATCTCCAGTTAGGCTGGAAAGCAGGATGGCTTAACTACGGATTAGCAATTATCGCAGTCGCCACCGGCCTGGCCGGGGTTGTGAACACGCTGCTGGGCGGCGCGGAGCTCCCCTGGCTGATCATCGCGATTGTGGAACTGGGCGCGATCCTGATCGCCAAGGCGCTCTATGATCCTAACCCCCGCCCCGGTGGGTGACGAGAGAATCGCGGTGCCATGAATGCATGACCAGGCTTGTTAGTGTCTCCTGCACACCATCCAACATACGAATGCGCTCTACGACGCCGTTTATCTCATCCAGCGAGTGCGCATCAACCTCGATCAGGCAGTCATACGGTCCGTGGATGATATTGGCCATCACCACGTGAGGCTCGCCCTGCAGATCGTTCATGAGTTGGGGGGTATATTTGGGAGCGGCTTTGATGAATACATAGGCGCGCATGGAGAATCCTCCTGATCAATCACGATCGGATCGCAACGCCCCTGCACCCTCGATCATAACACAACTCAGCCTGCCGAGTCATCGGTTTCCGATCGCTGCTGCATCCAGATAGGTCACGAGATCGTCCACGATAGCATCGATCTGCCCCAGCAGCCCCTTCTGCGCTGCCAGTTCGCGCAGGGTGCCCCAGTAAGGTTCCCCGCATTTGATACAGACGATCCCGCGATCCGCCAGGAATCCCGCAGCCAGCGGGTAGCGCTCGACTAACTCTTCAACCGTCATGTCGGCTGTCAGGTCCATGAGGCTGGCTCCCTGTTCAGATAAAGATAAGATGTATTGACCCCTGTGTGTTAGATGCACAAGGAGAGGAACCGGTGCAGCAGGGGAGGGGATTTCAGCGCGTGGCGATCACCAGCAGACGGTGCGTGCTGTTGTTGTTAGGCCAGCAGGTAATCAGCGTCACGCGCTGATCAGCCGTCTGCTGCAGCCACTGAGCATTCTGCAGACGCACTTCTAGAGGCTGGTTATTGTCTTCAATGTATTCAATCTGAGAGACGTAGTAGGAGAAGACGCCATACGGGCTCCACAGCGCCACTTCATCACCGAAGTTCAGCAGATCCAGGTCGCCAAACACACCGCCGTAGAGATTGCTGTGGCCCGTCAGGACCGTATTGCCGCCGAATCCGGGCTCCGACGATCGCATATCCCAGGAGACGGCAAAGGAGTTTGGCACCGGCAGGCGAAGCACCATGGCCCCCTCCACCTCGCGCTCCCATGGCATGAAGCCGATGACCGGGGCCTCCAGATGGATCGCCGGAATGGAAAGCCAATAATCTGCGTCCACGGCTGCGGCCAGCGGCCAGTTCCCATAGGGATTCGAGGTGGAAGTGGGCGCTGGAGGAACCGCGTTGTTGGCCTCAGGCATCGCAGTTGCAGACGCAGCCGGCGTGCTGGCGGAACCGCTCACCTGGCCACCAGGCGACTCCGCTGTGGATGTGATGCCAGGTGAGGGAGTTACCTGCTCCCCTGCCTGCTGGGTGGCGGCAAGCCGGAACTCATCGGGCGGGCCAGCTGCCGCAGCCAGCTTGCCCGGGACAGTCAGCAGCCCATAGGTGATCAGCGCAGTGCCAGCGACAAGAGCCAGGAGCGCCCCTGCTGCAGTGATGGGATCGACCATCCTTGCAGGGGGGCGCTGTTTAGGTGGCAGTACCATACAGAGCCAGGCGAAGGAGCAGGATCTAGCGATCCCCGCGGTTGGCCCGGGCCTGTCCAACGGCGACCAGTACAAGGCCAACCACCAGCACGCCAGCCAGCCCGCCGATCAGTACCGTGCCCGATACGGCTCCGCCTGAAGCAGGCAGCACTTCGCCATCTGCAGAGCGCCTGACCAAACCGAACTCAACGTTCGTAACAGCATCGCCCGGTTTTTCGATGAAGACTTCAACACTCTCTTTGGGTGCACTATAGCCAGCCGGAGGCTTAACCGTCACCGTCCAGGTGGCGGGGTTGGCCGCCAGGCTGAAGGCCCCATTCGAAGCGGTGCTCAGCGTCGTGCTCCACCCGCCTGAGTTAAAAGTGACCTCGACGGACTTAAGGCCCTCCTCGCCCTCCTCGCGGATGCCATTACCGTTCTTGTCCTCATAGACGATCCCCCCGATCTGGCCTTCACTCTGGGCGGCAGCGCGGGTGAAGCCCAGTCCGGGGAAAGCAGCCAGCGCCACCAGCAGGGCAGCCAGCAGGGTAACCAGCATCAGTCTCTTGCTCACGATTCCTCCAGTCTCGGCCCCGCATCTGTCCGGGCCCGCTCGGGTTTATGCCGGGCGTCGCCTGTGCGGTTGCCAGCGAGGTCGATTGTACCCACAGCCTGGAGGAGTCGCAATCGGCATCAGCGCCGAATGCTATGCGCAAAGGTGGCGCTCGACCATCAACCGAAGTGCCTTATTGCGTCCGCAACCTGCTCTACCTGTTCCCGGGTCAGATATGGGTACATCGGCAGGGAGAGGATCTCCCCGCACAGCCGATCGGCGACTGGAGCCCCGCCTTGCCCGGTCCGGCAGTGCGCAAATACCGCCTGTCGGTGCAGCGGACGTGGATAATGGATGTCGGTACCGATGCCCAGAGCATGGAGATGCGCACGCAGGGCATCCCGCCGGGGGTGGCGCACGACGTATAGATGGTAGACGTGTCTGGCGCCGCCCGGCTCGGCTGGCAGCGCCAGATCGGGAATGTCCTGCAGCATCTCACGATACCAGGCAGCCCGCTCCCGCCGGGCTGTATTGTGCCCATCCAGATGAGCCAGCATAACCTGCAAAATTGCTGCCTGCATTTCGTCCAGACGGCTGTTCAGTCCATGCCGCACGTGCTGGTAGCGAGCTGTCTGACCCAGGTCGCGAAGCTGGCTGACCCGTTCGGCAATCGCCGGGTCGCGTGTCACCACCGCACCCCCATCACCCAGCGCACCCACATTCTTGGTGGGGTAGAAGCTGAACGCCGCTGTTGGCGCTATACCCCCGACTAAGCGGCCTTGAATGGACGCGCCGTGAGCCTGTGCGGCATCTTCAATTACCACGATATTATGCTCATCGGCAACCGCCTGTATGGCCTGTATATCAGCAGGCAGGCCGTACAGATGGACCGGCAGGACAGCGCGTGTGTGGGCGCTCAGGCAGTCTGCAAGCCGGGCTGCATCCAGCGTGTAGGTGTCAGGGTCGACATCACAGAACACCGGCTGTGCGCCAGCAGCCAGCACAGCCAGTGCCGTCGGCGCGGCAGTCAGAGCCGGGCATATCACTTCGTCCCCCGCGCTGACCCCATAGGCCATCAAAGCGATCTGGATAGCCTCTGTGCCGTTTGCGACTCCTCTCGCATAGGGGACGCCCAGATAGTCAGCCAGTTGCTGCTCAAACACCCGACCTTCCGGACCCAGAATGAAGTAGCCCCGATCCAGCACACGGGCGATGGCCGCATCTATCTCGCCGCGCAGGGCCGCTACCTGCAAACCCAGATCATTAAAAGGGACGGAGATGGTCATGGTCGGTCATGCTCACATGTGTAAAGGATGGTTTCTTGTGGGCCAGCGTAATCCATGGTGGTCCAGCGATCGATCTCGAGGCAGTTCTGTTCAATGGCAGCGCGATATGCCTGGTGTTCTGGACGATCAACGACGGTGCAGCCGGCCCAGCGATCGACGGCAGCGAGATGAGGCGAGATCGCATTCAGTGAGGCTGGAACATCCTGCGGTGCGACTCCGGACATAAAGAAATATTCGTCCGATACCAGGGTGACATCCTGGTCTGCCAGGACAAACCACAGCGTAGCATCGCCCACCACCGTTTGCCCCGGCGAGAGGTAGTCCCGGATGGCCGCTGAATCCTGGATAAAGTCGGCCCCGTAAAACCGATAGGCCAGCCACGCATCCCCGGCCAGATAGGCTGTCAGCAGAGGCATGGCCAGCCACGCAGACGGTAATCGACCAAGGGGCGGCAGAGCAGCGGCCAGCCAATTACCCATCACCGCCAGATTCCCAGCTGTCAGCAGCAGCAGCGGCGGCACCCACAACACTGAGCTGCTGGGGAGCTTGCCCACCTTGGTCAGTGTATAACCCACCATGGAGACAGCGATCAGGATCAGCAGCGTCGTATTGGCCCGTCCTCGCTGCCAGATCGCCAGGCCAAGAGCTGACACAAAGACAATTGCCTGCAGACGTGCCGCTCCTCCGTAGGCGCGCCAGTAATTCTCAGCCAGCCAGCCTGACTGTGCCCTCACCAGATCGCCTGCACTTGACCGCAGCGGTGATTGCCCCCGGCTAAGCCAGCCACCGGAATCAAACGCCGACAGGAACCCGGCCCCCGACAGCAGCAGCCACACGATGCCCCCCAACGCGGCGCCAATGCCTGCGCCGATGAGTGCGCCCCATTGATGCTGGCGCAGCCCGGTTTCCACCAGGCAAACGACGCCGAACCCAGCCAGGAACAGCATTGCGCTGGGATGCAGGTTCAGCGAGAGTGCCGCTCCCAGCCCGAATACCAGACCACGCCCGGGGGTAGGGTGCTCGAGCATCCACCACAACAGCCACAGCGAGCCCATTATCCAGGCGGCGACCCATATTTCGGGGCGTGCGATATGGCCGCGAGCCATCACATCCCAGGCAAAAGCTACCAGACAGGCAGCGATAAGGCCGACTCCGCGGTTATACAGCCGTGCCCCACTCAGATAGGTAGCAGCGATGGTGACAGCCATACCCAGCAGGGAAACCAGCCGGGCCTGAAGCAGCCCCGGTCCGGCGACTGCAAATGCTCCCGCCAGCGCTGTCAGGTACATCCGCCCGAAGACGGGATGTATCTCCCCCAGCCCATACATGTTGTTGACGATCGGTAGGCCGAAGTTACCATGCTGCAGAAACTGGTAGGCCGTGCTGGCATACCAGGCTTCGTCGCAGAATGGCAGCGGAAAGCGCGTCAGGCTGGTCAGGTTTAGCGCCAGCCACAGGGCTGCCATAACCGGCAGCAGGATGTGGATGGGCAGCAGGCCAAACGGGTGGTCAGGATCGAGCCGGGCGGTCATGGCCTGTACGGGTCACCGCGAGGAAGGCGATGAGGCCTGTAGTACGCTCGGCCAGATATCGAGCGAGCGGCCCATCCACCGCGCCAGCCGGAGGCTGGGGTCTGCGAAGTAGTCGGCCAGCTCCTGCCGCTGACCGGCACTCAGGGAGTCTTCTGGCCGATCTTCTGCGTTAATGACCTTGTCCAGCCGGGGAGGCACATAGTCGCTGCGGACCCCGAGCTGCTCGTACAACTGCTGCACCTGCTCCAGAGAGCCAACAAGTTCCTCATGGATCAGGACGATCAGCTGCGAGGGGGGAAAGTAGCGCTGGTACATCTCGATGAAATCGATATAGCGTCCGCGGGACAGATACGCATACGGTGAGGCGGACAGGCGGGTGTGATCATACTGTTCCCGCCGTTCATCCTCGAGGCGAAATGCTTCAGCCATCGGCAGCGGTTCCAGCCCATTGTGCACACTGAACCAGTAATTGGAGATCGCGCGTTCGATCGGGTCACGCAGCAGGAAGACGATTCGCGCCCGGGGATAGCAGGTGGCAATGCGCGCCGCCGCTTTCTCCGATTCGATGTAGCTGGTACTTTTTTCGCCACGCAGAGATGCCTCGGGCTTTCCCGGAAAGAAATTGCGCTCGTAGGCGGCCAGCCCCCGGCTGTACAGCGAATCGATCAGGAAGAACTTGGGCTCCGGCCTGATCGGCCTCGCCATCTCAATTCCAGGGTGTGAATCGAGTAGATGGTAGAGGTAGGTAGTGGCTGAGCGCTGCGCGCCTACCAGAAAGAAATGGTCAGTCACGGAGGTTAACGGTCTCTTTGATGTGGTACGGATCGCTGGCACTGGTCTGGTTGAGAAGCCGCACGACATATTCACCCAGCATGCTGAGGATCAGAATCGTGATTCCATTGAAGAAGGCCAGCAGCACCACCAGAGTGGTCCAGCCTGCGACGCGAACATCGCCCAGGATGCCCCGGATCAGGTAGTACGCGCCAATAGCGAAAGCGAGGCCGGCGATCGCAATCCCGATCAGGCTGACCAGCCGCAGGGGGAAGGCTGAGTAATTAAACAGGATGCGCATCACCAGTTCAGCGATCCGGAAAAAGCTGTAGTTGCTCTTCCCGACCGGGCGCTCCCGGTGCTCTACCAGCACATTGGCGGGGTTGGCCGCAAACATGAGCGAAAGTCCGGTGATGTACGGGTAATGGGTCCGGTACGCACAGATGCGATCGACCACCGGTCTCCGCAGCAGACGGAAATTCGAGAGCACCAGATCCCGAGGCTGGCCAAATATGTAGCGGTTCACCAGCCTGATCAGGCGGCTGCCGGCGCGGCGGTATCCCGCATGCTGTTTGCGATAGAAACGTCCAAAAACCACGTCATGGCCTTCTTCCGCCTTGGCTACCAGATGAACGATCTCCTCCGGAGGGTTCTGTAGATCGTCATCCATGGTGATCACAGCGGCGCCGCGGCTGACCTGAAAGCCGCACAGCAGCGCGGTGTGCTGGCCGTAGTTTCTCAGCAGGTTGATGGCGACCAGCCGGGGATCATGCTGTGCTTTCTCACGCACGATCTGCCAGCTGGCATCCCGGCTGCCATCATTGACCAGGATAATTTCATAATCCCACCCCTGCTGCTGGCAGAAGGCTGCTGTGCGGTCAATGGTCTCTCCGATAATGCCGGCGCTGTTGTAGACCGGGATCACAATGCTGAACTGCGGATCAGCCATGAGCGTCCCCGGAATCCGGCAGATAGTGCTGCCGGTTCGCCTGATAGTAGGCGAGCGTGCGCTCCAATCCTTCCCGCAGATCGATGCCAGGCTCCCAGCCCAGATTCTGTCTGATCCGCTGATAGTCGGTGTAGAAGTCCCCGATGTCGATGTTCTTCCGCTCGGGGGGGAACGGTACCAGTCGATACGAGCCATGCCCTGCCAGGTCGATCAGCGTTTCGACGATCTCTTTCAGAGACACCGGGCGGGGCCCCCCGACATTGTATATCTGGCCGATTGCCTCGTCACTGCAGGCTGTCAATAGCAGCGCATCCACTGCGTCATCCACATAGCACATGTCCCGGAGCTGGCTGCCGTCGCCAAACAGCAGGATCTCCTCGCCGAGCAGCGCTTGCCGGACAAACCAGCCGATGAAACCCTGTCGATTATGGGCGATCAGCTGGCGCGGGCCGTAAGTGTTGGTCAGCCGCAGCGAGGTGGCGCACAGCCCATACACCTGGTGATAGACGAGATAATACATCTCGCCTGCGGCCTTATGGATGCCGTTGATATCAGTGGGCTCGATCAGGTGAGCCTCATCCACCGGGAGGTAATGCGGGCGCCCGTACTGCTGGCGGGTCGCCGCATGAACGATCCGGATGCCCGGGTTGTGATGCCGGCAGCTCTCAACAATCGAAAGCTGGGCGCGCACATTGATCTCCATATCCGTGAACGGATCGGTCATGCTGTCGATATGGCTGACCTGCCCTGCCAGGTTGAACAGGTAGTCCTGGCCCTGCACCAGATAGCGCATCGAGTGAATGTCGCGCACATCCGCGATGTTCACCCGCACCCGGTTGCGGATCGGCTCGATATTGAATAAATTCCCGCCGTAGTCAGGGATCAGGGAGTCGATGATCAACACCTCAGCACCCAGCTCAACCAGCCGGCAGGCCAGGTTGCTGCCGATGAAACCCAGCCCGCCGGTGATCAGCACGCGCTTGCCCTCAAAAGCAGAAGCCAGGCCGGCAGCGGACCTCGTCATCAGCGGTTTCCCTCCTGGCGAACAGGCTCTTCGCCCCCAGCAGCAGGCGCCAGGTGCTCCTTGCGGATAACCAGTTCCATCCAGAGCCGGATGAGGTCAAAGGCAACCCGCGCCACACGCCGGAAGTTGAAAAACTGAGACTTCCCATAGGCCCGGTGAAAGTGGGAGACAGGCCCTTCAACGATCGCGAATCCGTGATCCTGCACCTTCTTCATGAGTTCAACGCAGATCACGCCGCTATTGCGTGTAAGGGTAACCCGGTCAAAGACATGACGCCGGATCAGCCGGAAGTCGCAGTCTACATCCCGCAGTCGCAGCCCAAAGGCCAGCCTGACCATATTGTGGTACAACCGGCCGATCACTTTCCGGTACCAGGGATCATTGCGGCTGATTTTGTAGCCCTGAGCCATATCAACGTCATCAAGAAGCAGCGGATACAGCCTGTGCAGATCGCGCACATCGTACTGGGCATCGCCATCCGTATAGAAGATCCACTCCTTGGTAGCATTGGCGAAACCGCTGCGCAGGGCACCTCCGTATCCCCGGTTAGCAGGGTGGTGGATCACCCGCACCCGCGGATAGTCCGCCGCCAGCCGGTCCAGGATCTGTGGGGTATAGTCGGCGCTGCCGTCATTGATCACCAGAATCTCGTAGTCGTCGGTCAATTCTTCCAGAACCAGCATGGCCGAGATCACCATGCTGGCGATAGTTCCCCCATCATTGTAAGCGGGGAAGAAGGCAGTGATGCTGGGTCTGCGTTCAGACATGGGAGCCAGTTGATCCTTCGCTCAGGCCGGCTTGCGGGCGATCCCAAATACCGAAACTCCGGCCGGAAGACGCCCCCCCCGGCCTATCCACCTGGCCTCCAGAGTCAACAACGCCGTTAGCAGCCGGTTGACCAGCGGCGGTGTCTGATTGACATCAGATGTCGGCTCACGACCCAACATGACGATCAGACTCTGAAGGCGCCGGGCCAGGAAGATGGCAGGCAGCAGCAGGGTATTCGCGTAAGTCACCACCAGCGGCTCCAGGCCAGCCTCCCGGAGCTTTTGGCTCAGCCCGGCCGCAGTGTAGCGGCGCACCCCGTGCACGTAGGTATCGTGCGGACCCTTCAGCGCCGACAGTGCGGGCAGACGTACCAGCACGTACCCGCCCGGCCGGGCAACGCGCGCCATCTCCGCGAACCCATTCCGGTCATCTCCGACCTCACGGACGCACAGGACGTCAAAGCTGAAGACCATCTCAAACCGGTTGCTGGCAAAAGGGATCGCTTCGATGCTTCCCTGTGCGAGCTGGCCCCGATGCTGCTGCGCCGCATACCGGAGTGCAAGCGGCGAGTAGTCAAACCCCCACACCTGACCGAACTCGGACAGCGCGGTCAGATTGCCGCCTGCGCCGCACCCGGCATCCAGAATATGCATGCTGTTCTGCTCACCGATCGTCTTGAGCAGCAGATGCCGGGTGATGCGCCGCATCCCTTCGTACCACCAGTGGGTGGCCTCAAGCGCATTGAGTTCGTCGTAGGCTCCGGGTTCCACCGACTCGTTTCCTCTCGCTGCACAAACCGCCGCGATTTTAGCCTGACCGTTATGAATTGGCGAACCTTCCTGCGCTGCCAAACCAAACGCCCGGCCATGGCCGGGCGTGGGCGATCTCGCTGCGACGAGCTCAGACCTGCGGAGCAGCGCTCGCGCCGAGCTTGGCAGAGAGCTGGCCGAGGATGTGCCCCCCAAAGTAGCTATAGAACGGGGAAGCCAGCAGGCCCGCCAGGCCGAATGTCACACTGGAGGCCAGACCCGCAACCAGCCCGGCTCCGATGAAGAACAGCAGCGCCATACCGAAGTCTTGCAGGTTGTTGCGAACCAGCGCGATGTTCTCGCCGAACTGCATGAACGTCCCAAACTCCTCGCGGTCGAGGAAGCGCATATATCCACCGAAGAAAGCTGCAGAAGCGGCAATGGCATAGAGGATCAGCAGGCAGGAGCAGCAGGCGATCACAAGGGTAACCATCCCACCCAGCGCAGCCACCGCATTCTCATCATCGCCGCCCGCGGCCATCAGGGTCGGCGCGAAGGCCATCACGCAGCCAAAGATCAGTGTGGGCAGCTGGTAGACCAGCATGGCCAGAAAGACGATCAGCCCTTTGCTAAGCAGCCCGCCGAAGTTGCTCCAGTCCGGCAGCGGCGTGCTATCGTTGCGCCGCACGCGCTGGCAGATTTCCAGCGACCAGCCCTGCAGGGCTAGCACGCCAGCGATGGGAATGAACTGAACCAGGGCGGCAATGCCGATCTTCTTCAGCCAGTCCTGATCCTCAAACGGATAGGTCAGTGCTTTCACAAAATCCATTTTGGTTATCCTCCATTAGCCTGCGCACTACAGAGCAGAAATCGACCCTCATTATAGGAATTAGGATCAGGGTGTCAAACCGGGTCCGCGCGCTGGCAAAAACAAGCGCAAGGCCGGGCGCCGACTCTGTAGTATATAGTATGCTTGTGGGCAGTGCTGACGATGCTCGCTTCCGCGCACGGCTGCAGTGTCCGTTGCACTAATCGAATCGCGCGCGCTGCGCAATGGAGCTGGCCTTGACCCCGTTCCCCGCTTCTATGCCGCTGCTCGACGGCGTGCGGATCGTTGATCTGACACGCGTGCTGGCAGGCCCGTACTGCACCATGTTGCTGGGCGACCTGGGCGCCGATGTCATCAAGGTTGAAGCGCCAGGCCGCGGCGACGATACCCGGCACTGGGGGCCGCCTTTCGCTCCTGGTGGCGAGTCGGCATATTTCCTGTGCGTCAACCGGAATAAGCGCAGCCTGACTCTCAACCTCGGCTCGCCACGCGGGTTGGAAATCCTGCGGCATCTGATCGGAAGTGCCGATGTGCTGATCGAGAACTTCCGCGTGGACACCCTGGCGGGCTGGGGGCTTGATTACCAGGCGCTCCAGCGCCTCCGGCCCGGGCTCATCTATGCCACGATCACCGGGTATGGCTATACGGGACCCTATCGCGATCGGGCCGGCTACGATTTCCCGATCCAGGCACAGGGTGGGATCATGAGCATCACCGGGCCGCCAGATGGGGAACCCTATAAAGTGGGGGTCGCGGTTGCCGATATCGCCGCCGGGCTGTTTGCGACCAGTGCGATCCTGGCCGCCCTCTTTGCCCGCACACGCACCGGCCAGGGGCAGCGCATTGATATCGCGCTTCTTGACTCACAGATTGCCCTGTTAGCCAATGCGGCCAGCAACGCCCTGATCCGTGGTGAATCGCCGGCACGCTACGGCAACGCCCATCCCAATATCGTACCCTACCAAGTATTCAGAGCACGCGACAGCTATTTTGCGCTGGGAGTCGGCAATGATCGGCAGTGGGAGCAGTTGTGCCAGATCGTCGGACATCCGGAGTGGGTGGGAGACCCGCGTTTTGTCACCAATGCTGCCCGCGTAATGCACCGCGCTGAACTGATTCCCGTGCTGGAAGCCCGGCTGGCGGAGCGTACTGCCAGCGAATGGCTGCTGGCTCTGCAGCAGGCGGGGATACCGGCGGCGCCGATCAACACAGTGAATGCCGCACTTGAAGATCCCCAGGTGCAGGCCCGCCGCATGGTGCACACAGTGGATCATCCGACCGCCGGGCGGCTACCATTGGTCGCATCGCCGCTCAATATCCCGACCGCGCCGCCGCAGGTGCGTTACCCACCGCCGCTGCTGGGCCAGCATACCGCCGAGATTCTGCGCGATCTGCTGGGCTATCAGGAGGCGGACATTCGTCTGTGCCGCGAGCTGGGTGCGATCTAGGGCTGACCCTCCAGGTCTTGCCAGGCGGGCCAGGCAGCCGCCGGGGCCTCGATACAGGAACCTGCAGTCACCTGCTCAATGAAGGTCGCGTTCGTAAGGCCTAGCGTCTGATCAATTGGCAGCAGATACTCGCCATACTGAAGCCCATCCAGCGGGGGCAGGCCGGGCTTATAAAGACCGAGTGTCACGGCTCTGACGTGTGCTTTGTCAAAGCACATCTGCTGGATAGCATTGTCACCGACAGCCTCGCCGTAGAATGCAAACCCTGTCTGTCTATCGGAGTACAGCATTCTGAGTAGATAGAGCACAGCCTCATCGCCAAAGATCAGGGCCAGGTCGATGAAATCTGGCGCACCCATTTGCTCCACTATCCGGGGGATTGTCAAGTAGTCCGGATAATATTCCCAGCCAACGTACAGCGTTTCTGCGACATTGTCCAGCACATAGATGCTGACCAGTGGCGCCGCCAGCCCCATCTGAGCAGCTGAGGCAGCATCACTCGACTTCGTCAGCCAGGCTCCCAGCCGCCCGGTGCCATCCTGTATGGCCGGGTAGTCGCCGGGGATCAGATCAGGGATGCCGATCCCCAGCCGGGCATAGAAGTCATAGACATCCGGCGTGGTCGATCGCCCCATGATCAGCCCGTTGTAACATGGCAGGAAGCATTCCGGATACGCAGCGCCAAACGGGTCAAGCCGCACATGCAGTTCCGCCGTAGTCAGGCTTTCCGGAAAAAGCAATGAGCGCGTCGGGGAAATTGTGGGAAGGAGGTCAGCAGTGGATTCAGCCGGTGGAGCGTTGATTACGCCCGGTGCAGGCAGGTCGGCATCAGTCGGCGCCAAGGCGCTGCTCTCCACAGTTGAGCAGGCGGCCAGCAGAATCACCCCGGCAGCTACAGGCACTATGCGGCGCATTGTCTTACCCCGTTGCCACAACATACGCGATGGCATGTTCATGCGTGTGCGACAGGCTAAGCGCCCACTCATTCAGGCCAAGCGCCGCTGCAATCTCCGCAGCCCGGCCATGCAGAATCACCTCAGGCCGCCCACGCTCGTCATGCGCAACCTCTATGTCCGTCCAGGCCATATCGCCGATGCCTGTCCCCAGCGCCTTGCCAACAGCCTCCTTGGCGGCGAAGTGAGCGGCCAGTGCCGGGAACCGATCGCCGCAGTGCGCGCGCTCCGCCGGGGTGTAAAATCGCCGGTAGAAGCGCTCGCCATGGCGCTCAGCCGCCTGCCGGATGCGCTCCACTTCAATGATGTCCACCCCTGCCCGCAGCATGCTGGTTCAGGGCTGCCCATTCTCTGGGCCGGCCACAGACACCGCATAGGCATCCGGGTCAAGGTAGCGGGCAGCAACCGTCTGGACATCTTCTATCGTGATGGCGTCTATCATATCCGGGTAGCGCTGAAGGTAATCCATCCCCAGGCCGTAGGTCTCCATCGTCTGCAAGCTACCTGCCACGCCATCATTTGTCTCCAGACTGAGCAGAAGCTGGCCTTTGAAGAAG
The DNA here is from genome assembly GCA_034435035.1 of Anaerolineae bacterium. Classification (GTDB taxonomy): domain Bacteria; phylum Chloroflexota; class Anaerolineae; order Aggregatilineales; family UBA3940; genus JAHEME01. Next base: position 87,551 of record DAOTXW010000079.1, read on the forward strand.
GTCTTGTTGTCCGCCAGCTCATCGGCGCTAACGGGCTCTTCAACTATACGGCGGATTTCTTCACGGATACTGGCGATCGCTCGCCCCACATTGGCAGGATCCGTACCCGCATCGATCTTCCACGGCCCGGGGCCCGGCCCGCCGGCGAGATGACTGTATGAATAGTAAGCCAGCCCCTGACTCTCGCGCACATTGTCGCCCAGCCGGCCCATCAAGCCGAAGACCCCCAGAATGCTGTTGGCTATCCTTGCCGCCTGGAAATCCGGCGAGTTGCGGGCAGGCCCGGGGAATCCCAGCACAATATCGGATTGAGTCTTGCCAGGAATGGCCGTGAAAGCTTTATGGACCTCGGTCAAACGTGGGGCGGCAGGGGCAGATGGCATGGGGGGTTGGTGGGGATTCTGCCAGTCTCCGAAGCTTGATTCTACCATCCGGATAGCGTCACGAGCTTTGACAGCCCCCACGATGACGATGATAGCCCCCCGCGGCCCCAGATTGGTCTGGAAGTTCACAATATCATCCCGGGTGATCGCCGCGACCGTTTCCGGGTATCCGCTCAAACTCAGCCGGTAGGGATGTCCTGCCGGGTAGGCCAGTTCCGCAAATTTCAGGTTGGCCATGCGGTGGGTATTGAAAGCCCGCATTTGCAGGGCAGTCATTATCTGGCCGCGTACCTTCTCAATGTGCTCTTCCGGAAAGGTAGGTTCACGCAGCACTTCGGCCAGCAGATCCAGCATCAGCGGCAGGTCTTCAGCCAGGCTCTTGCTCTCGAAGCCGTATAGGTGCCCATCGGCGCCAACATCCAGGCTCGCGCCGATACTCTCGATCTCCTCGTAGAGCTCAGCGAAGGAATGGTGCGCCGTCCCACGAGTCAGCATGTCGCCGTGAAAGCTGGCCAACCCGGCTTTTTCAGGCGGTTCTAGCAGCGCGCCGCACCGCAGGGATCCATACACTACGACCGCAGGGCTGGAGGTATTCTCCCTGACCAGCACGACGATGCCGTTGGGCATCTCAACGCGCACGATGTCCTCGGGGCCGGGCAGGGAATGGTCGGAATGGCTCTGGGTGCTCATTCCATCTCCCCTTCCTGGCCAGCGCTTTCGCCTGTAGGGATATACCAGCCAACGGTGCGGTGAGCCGGCGTGAAGACTTCCCTGGCGACACGCCGTACATCGTCTAGCGTAACAGCCATCAGTTTGTCCAGAAACGACTCAAACCACTGGTAATCGCCAACCAGCGTTTCGGCGAACCCCAGCCAGAAGCCCTGGCTGGAAACGCTTTCGCTGTCATAGGCGAAAAGCGCCTTGGCCTGCTTCCGGGCTTTGGCGAATTCTTCCTCGGTGATATCACCCGCAACGGCCCTGTCAATCTCAGCCAGGATCGCGGCTTCCACTTCCTGCGGCGTGCGGCCATCTCGCACTGTTGCGGAGATGGTGTACAGATGCGGATCAATAGTGGCTGACAGGCCGCCGCCTATTCCGGCGGCTAGCTCAGTCTCGACCAGGCTGCGATACAGACGAGAGGTCTTATTCGAGGTGTACGCAGTGCTCATGAAATTGAAGCTGCTTGCTCCCGCCAGAATGCTATCCAGCACTGCCAGGGCGAAGAAATCCGGATGCGTGATCTCCAGCGCGCGGTAGGCAATATCGACGTAGGCCGTCTGCCCTTCTCGATTGACCGTCACCCGGCGTTCCCCATACTGAGGAGGCTCGGGGCGATTCACGGCGGGGATCGGCTGTCCGGCCGGGATGTTCCCGAACTTTTGCGCGATCTGATTCATCGCTGAGACGCAGTCTACATCACCGACCAGCACAGCAATAGCATTATTAGGCACATAGAAGCGCCGGTAGTGGGAATACAGATCATCGCGGGTCATGGTTTGCAGGTCGATACGCTCACCAATCACCATACTCCGATATGGATGCACGCGGAAAGCCGCCCCGACCAGTTCCTCGTACAAAAGCCATGAGGGTGAGTTCTCCGCCCCGCTCCGTTCGGACAGGATCACCGTGCGCTCTGTCTCAACTTCTTCGGCATCAAACAGCGATTGGTTCATCCGATCCGCTTCGAGGTCGATGCCCAGCCCAATCTGGCTGGCAGGCATGATCTCGTAGTAGGTTGTCCAGTCAATGTAGGTCATCGCATTCCACTGGCCGCCTTCGCGCGAGATCAGCTTGTCGAGCACAGCAGCCGGATACGTCGGGGTACCCTTGAACTGCATATGCTCGACCCAGTGAGAAATGCCGGTGACTCCCGGCGTCTCGTTGCGGCTGCCTACTCGATACCACATCCAGAAGGCAGCGACTGGCGCATGATGCACCTCTTTGATCAGGACGGTCAGCCCATTATCGAGCGTCGTCTTCAGGACGCCGTCAGAACTCATACCACTTTCTCCCCTGGCGATGCTTGCAGGCAACTCCGTGCACCAGCCTACTGGCTCTTGGCCCACAGGTCGCCATTGATAGAAGCGACTGTTTCATGCATACCGTTGTAGCCACGCCCAAAACCGCGATAGGTGAAGCCAAGCTCGATCATCGCCGCCGGATCATAGATATTCCGCCCGTCGATGAGAATGGGCTGCCGCATGGAGCGCTTGATGCGATCCATATCCAGGTTCTTGAACTCATTCCATTCTGTGATCACCACCAGCGCGTCACAGTCGTTGGCGACCTCGTAGGGATCGCGGCACATCTGGATACCCGACATCACAGACTCGGCCGCTTTCATGGATACCGGGTCATACCCCTTGACATGTGCGCCTGCATCATGCAGCAATCGTGTTACCGTGATTGAGGGGGCCTCGCGCATATCGTCAGTGTTGGGCTTGAATGCCAGCCCCAGAAGGCCGATCGTCAGGCCGCTGAGGTCATCTCCAAGAAGCTCACGAAGCTTGTGAATGACCAGCCGCCGCTGGAACTGGTTGATGTCAATGACGGCCTGAAGCAGTTGAGGGTGCTTGCCCTGAACGGTCGCCATGTGCTTCAGCGCAGCCACATCTTTAGGGAAACATGAGCCACCATAGCCCACCCCGGCATCCAGGAAGAAACGGCCGATGCGCTTATCTAGGCCCATACCAATCGCCACTTCTTTGACGTCTGCGCCCAGTGCTTCGCAGATATTGGCTATTTCATTGATGAAGGATATCTTGGTCGCCAGGAAAGCATTCGAAGCATACTTGATCATCTCAGCGGTGCGCAGGTCAGTGATGACGATCGGTGCCCTCAGCGGCAAATGAAGCCGCGCAACCTCATCCGCAGCCTCCTGCTCTAAAGAGCCCAGCACCGTGCGATCCGGGTTCATGAAGTCCTGCAGTGCAGACCCTTCTCGCAAAAACTCTGGGCAGGAGACAACAGCAAAGGGGATTGGCGACGGCTGGGTATCGCGCACAATATCAGCAACCCAGTCGCCGGTCCCAACTGGCACCGTGGACTTATTGATGATGATCAGCCGGTGGTCCATCACCCGGGCAACCGCCTCGGCAGCCTCACGGACGTACTGCAGGTCCGCCTCCCCATCTACGCCCTGGGGAGTGCCAACACAGATGAAGACGAACTCCGCATCTCTGATCGCCTCCTGATACGATGTGGTGAAGGTCAGGCGCCCGGCCTGCACATTCCGCTCCACCACTTCCGACAGCCCGGGCTCGTAGATCGGCATAATGCCTTTCTTGAGCCCTTCGATGCGCTCCTCATTGATGTCCAATGCAACAACCCGGTTGCCGAGGTCGGCAAAGCAGGCGCCGGTCACCAGACCTACATAGCCGACACCGATGACGGCAATGTTTCTCATGATAGTCAATCCTCACTGGAAGTTTTGTCTCTTCGCTCGTAACAGCCGCAGGGCAGCACGAGAGCGGGGTATGACCGGCTTCGGCTCCCGACGGGATGGCGGCTAGTGTACCGCATCTGCTAGGGCTTGCCTATGCGCTCAGATAGAGCATGCCGAAAGCACCATCGGGTGGTATTATCTCCCCTGCATGCGCGGCCCTGCTCCCACAGCCGCGCAACTATGTTGCTCGGGCTTTCACCTGGGCCGATACAGGAATCAGCAGTGATAGCTCTTCAAGTCATCTATGCGATCAGCGCGCTGGCGCTGGCGGCGATGGGGTTCAACGCCCTGCTCATGTGTGGACTCTATCTGGCCCACCGCCGCCAATCGACGCACACCTTCTCTCCGCAGGCAGGCCAGCTATATCCCCGGGTAGTAGTGCAGCTCCCGATCTACAATGAGCGGCACGTGGTGGAGCGGCTGGTTGAGGCGGCCAGCCAGCTGGACTATCCCCGCGACCGGCTGCTTATCCAGCTTCTGGATGACTCAAGCGATGAGACTCTCATGCAGGCTGCGGCTGCGGTAGAAGCAGCGCAGGCCAGCGGCGTGCCAATCAGACATATCCAGCGCGGGCATCGGCATGGCTTCAAGGCAGGGGCGCTGGCCTATGGGCTGGAACTCACAGACGCTGACCTGATTGCAGTCTTCGACGCAGATTTTGTCCCCCGGCCTGATTTTCTTCGCCGCCTTGTCCCCTGGTTTGTCAACGACCCATCTCTGGGCATGATCCAGACGCGGTGGTCGCATCTGAATGCCGATTACAATCTGTTGACGCGGGCACAGGCGCTGGCGTTGGATGCGCATTTTATCGTCGAACAGACCGCACGCCATCGTGCCGGGTTGCTGATGAACTTCTCCGGTACAGGGGGGATGTGGCGCCGTGCCTGTGTGGAGGATAGCGGCGGCTGGCAGGCAGACACCCTATCGGAGGATATCGATCTCAGCTACCGCGCCCAGCTGCGGGGCTGGCGCTGTCTGTACCTGCCTGAAATCGACACCCAGGGCGAGATCCCACCCTTCATGATGGCCTTCAAGCGGCAGCAGGCGCGCTGGGCAACAGGCACTATTCAGTGCTTGAGAAAGCTGGGAGGAAGTGTGCTGCGCGCTCGCCTGAACATGGCCCAGAAGGCCGAGGCTATGTTTCATCTGGGCGGCTATTTCATCCATCCGCTGATGCTGTTGATACTGCTGCTCAGCCTACCCCTCCTGATCGGCAATCGCCTCCAGGACGCTTCGCTGGCTGGCCTTGGGCTCGCGATGTTTGGCATGCCAGCCGAGATACTGATTGCGCAGCACACACTGCACCGGGACTGGAAAAGCCGCCTTGTCGCTTTCCCTCTCCTGGTGCTTCTTGGGATGGGCATCGCCGTCAGCAATACCCTGGCGGTGGTTTCCGCACTCTCCGGAAGGCAGCAGGCCTTCATGCGTACACCCAAGTTCAGCCTCGGAGAAGAAACGAGCAGCAAGCTATGGGAGCGCAGCCACTATAACATCCCGGTGGACCGGTCAACCTGGCTGGAGTTTGGACTCGCTGTGTACGCTGCGATCTGCTTGGTGGTAGCGCTGCAGCAGAGGTCCGCGGCGGCTTTCTTCATGGCTCTGTATATGCTGGGCTTCGGCTACGTTTCGATCAGCAGCCTCTGGCAGGCACGGCATGCTCAGAGCGCCGTCCCTGTCTGCACACACAATCTGAGTTTTTCGGGGAATAACACCTCGCGCTGAGTCGAGGAGGAGATTACTACACAAGGCCTCCTTGCCCCTGCGCGGCAGATGGGCTGTGCCCCATCAATTATGATATGAAAGATCGTGTATGGAAGCGCACCCGTTGACGTCGAACAGTTCCCGGCGGCCCATTTTGCCCCCTCCGGTAATTGTGGACAGTGCAGGTTCTGTCCCGACCTTGATTGCTGCACTCAGGTCGGCGCCGCGCCTTGCAGCCGATACGGAAGCCAATAGTCTATTTGCCTATCAGGAGCGTGTATGCCTGATCCAGGTATCGGTCGCCGAAGCGGATTTTATTATTGACCCGCTCGCGCGCGGCGTGGAGCCTGCGCTGGCTGCGCTGGGTGAGGCCTTTTCATCCCCGAAGGTGGAGAAGATCCTTCACGCGGCCGAGTATGATATCATGACCCTCCGGCGGGATCTGGATTTCCAGTTTGCCAATCTCTTTGACACGATGATCGCCGCACGTATCCTGGGTAAGGAGCGGGTGGGGCTGGGCGCCATGCTGGAGGAGTACATACACGTCACACTCGACAAGCGGCATCAGCGAGCTAACTGGGGCAAAAGACCGCTGACGCTGGAAATGATTCGCTACGCTCAGATGGATACGCATTACCTGCTGGCTCTGCGAGATCACCTCTACGAGGAGCTTATCAGGGGTGATCATTGGGAGGAAGCGCGTGAGCTGTTTGACGAAGTGGCACGCGCTGAGTGGGGCGGTATGGAATTCGATCCTCAGGGCTACTGGCGGCTGAATGGCGCCAGCACACTGTCACCCCGCGAGGCTGCTGTGCTGGAGGCGCTGTATCACTTCCGCCAGCGCGAAGCCCGCAAGCGTGATCTGCCCATGTTCAAGGTCCTGCCTGACGAGGCTCTCATTAACCTGGCACTTGCCTGCCCGGCTGGCATGGATGATCTGTCCGGGATCTCCGGTCTGACACATGGCCTTATCGAGCGTTTTGGACGCGGCATCCTGGAAGCAGTGCGCATCGGCCTGTCAGCCAATCCTCCCACACGCCCGCCGCGGGTTGCCCAGGTCGATGAAGCTGTGCAGCGCCGCTTCGAGGCTCTGCACGCCTGGCGCAAAGAGCGTGCTGCCCGGCGCGGCGTATCATCCGAGGTGGTCCTTTCCAAGGACGCCCTGTGGGAGCTTGCCCAGGTAGCCCCTCGCACCCTCACTGAAATGCAGAGGCTTCGCAGCCTCGGCCCATGGCGGCTGAAAACCTACGGTAGTGAGATACTGAAGGTGCTTGTCAGTGTGGACGGCTACTCCAATCACCAGACTGGAACAGGAGCGTGACATGAGAATAACCTTTCATGGGGCTGCACACACTGTGACTGGATCCCAGCATCTCATAGAGGTCAACGGGGTGCGCATTCTGCTGGACTGCGGGCTGTACCAGGGCAAGCGAAGTGAAAGCCGTGAGCGAAATCTCATGCTGCCTTATGATGCTGCCAGCATCGATGTGACTGTGCTCTCACATGCCCATATCGACCATTCCGGCAATATCCCCAATCTGGTCAAAAGCGGCTTTCAGGGTGATATTGTATGCACCGCAGCCACCCGCGATCTGTGTTCAGCGATGCTGCGGGACAGCGGCCACATTCAGGAAAAGGATGTGGAGTATCTGAACAAGCGGCGGGCACAGCGCGGTGAGCCGCCGGTCGAGCCCCTCTACACGGAGGAAGATGCCGCACGGGCTGTTAGCCGTTTTGTCGGCGTAAGCTATCAACGCCGGCGCCAGCTCACACCCGGAGTGTACCTGACTCTGCATGATGCGGGCCATATGCTTGGCTCGGCGATTGTGGAGCTTGAGATTGAGGACCGGGATACCGGTCGTGATACGCGCCTGGTGTTTTCGGGCGATATTGGTCATGCGGGGATGCCGATCCTCCGCAACCCCACTCGAATCGAGCAAGCCGACGTACTGATCATGGAAAGCACCTATGGCGGTCGCACACATCCCCCCATAGAGCAGACCGAAGACGTATTTGAGGCGACCATCGCCGAAACCTATCGGCGCGGGGGAAAGATCGTTATCCCCGCCTTTGCGGTGGGGCGCACTCAGCAGCTGGTTTACTCGCTGAACCGGCTGCACAACCTGCGCGATCTGCCGCCTAACCTGCCCGTGTTCGTGGATAGCCCGCTGGCCGTCAATGTCACAGACGTATTCCGCCTGCACCCGGAAGCCTACAGTGACGAAGCCCGGCACTACATGGCTACTGAGGATCCGGACGGCGACCTGTTCGGGTTCCCGCGCTTGCAGTATGTCCGCAAGACGGAGGACTCTAAGGCTATCAACTTCATGCGCGAGCCAGCGATCATCATCAGCGCGTCAGGCATGGCAGAGTTCGGGCGTATTCTCCATCATCTTAAGAACACCATTGAGGATGCCCGCAATACGATCATGATCGTGGGCTGGCAGGCGCCGGATACCCTGGGCCGCCGGCTGGTTGACGGAGCAGAAGAGGTCCGCATCTTCGGCGAAGAATACCGCCGCCGGGCACAGGTGGTGGTGCTGAATGGGTTCAGCGGTCACGCCGACCATGCCGGGCTGCTCGATTGGCTGCGCGCTATGGACTCGCATCGCCCGGAGCACATCTTCCTGGTGCACGGAGAACCTGCGGCATCCCAGGCACTGGCGGATAGCATCCGGGGGGACCTGGGCTATGAGGAGCGGCGCGTGCACATCCCCAGGCTGCATGAGGCATTCACGGTTTAGATAAGGGAGGGCAGGATGGCTGAACGCGCGCGCTGGCAGTACTGCCAGGTCGAGGTCGGAGCCAACGGCATGGGGGTTCTCCGGCAGTTCTTCACTGACCGTGAGCCGGTGGTGACCGAGCTGCATGCTAACTGGCCGGGGATGCTGGCCAAACTGGGCGACCAGGGGTGGGAGATGATCGCCGCTTTTCCCAATGAGGGGGGGCGGGGCCGCAGCCCACTGACCTATGTTCTGAAACGCTCTCTCTAGACGCTTGGGGCTTGTTCAACCGGGGCAGGCAGATCGGTGCCTGCCCCCTGAACCCTATTGCATAATAGGCTATTCCTCGACAATCTCCACTCTATCCAGCCGATCACCGGGGCGCGGGTCGCTTTGCGGGTCGCGCTCACGGATTTGCATCAATACCTGCAGGGACTCGGCGTCAGCAACCTTGCCAAAAACCCCGTGTTTACCATCCAGCCAGGGTGTGGCCACGTGGGTGATAAAGAACTGGCTGCCGTTAGTGTTCGGCCCGGCGTTGGCCATTGACAGCATCCCCGGGCTGTCATGCTTCAGCCTGAGCGCGCCAGCCTCATCATCGAAGCGGTAGCCGGGGCCGCCGCGCCCCGATCCGGTCGGATCGCCGCCCTGCACCATAAAATCCGGGATGACCCGGTGAAACGAAGTGCCGTCATAAAATCCTTCCCGCGCGAGGAATACAAAGTTGTTAACCGTGATCGGCGCTTTATCAGCGAACAGGCGGGCGCGGATATCACCGCGCTCGGTCTTGAAGATCGCGGTATATTGCTTGCTCGGGTCAATGGTCAGTGCGGGGGGAGTGCTATATTGCTTGGCCATCAGTTCTTGCTCCTCTGGATTATTCTGATTCCCCTGCGCGGCGGGCTGACTGGCGTTCGGCGCGGCGCTCCTCGCGCCCGGCGCCCCCCCGGTTGGCTCGCAGCCAGGTCATGCAGTTTTCATCGTGTCCCATCATCACATCGGCGGCCAGGATAGCCATTCTGATCTCTTCTTCAAGCGGGTTGGTGATCGCGCTGGGCAGGCCAGAAGCAATCAGCATGGTGATAAAAGCCGAATTCAACCGGGGACGGCCAGGTAGTCCGAACGAGACATTGCTGGCACCACAACAAGTATTCACCCCCAGCTCCTCGCGGCAGCGGCGAATAATGCGAAAGACGCTGCGCCCGGCATACCGGACAGCCCCAACGGGCATTACCAGCGGATCGATCAGGATATCTTCCTTCGGAATACCATAATCGGCAGCGCGGTTGATGATCTTGCGCGCAACCTCGAGCCGCACATCCGGATCTTCTGAGATTCCCGTCTCATCGTTGCTGATGCCAATGACCGCGCAGCCATATTTCTTGACCAGCGGCAGCATGACTTCCAGCCGCTCCTCTTCACCGGTTACTGAGTTGAGCAGCGCTTTGCCCTGATAGGCTGCCAGGCCTGCCTCAAGCGCGGCAATCACCGACGAGTCGATCGACAGCGGTACATCCGTGACCGCCTGCACACGCCGGATCGCTTCCGCCATGATCGCGGGCTCGTCGGCCAGCGGAATGCCGGAATTGACATCCAGCATCTGCGCACCCGCTTCCACCTGCGCGACTGCATCGGCCTCGACCCGGCTGAAATCACCGGCGGCCATCTCAGCAGCCAGCTTTTTGCGGCCTGTCGGGTTGATCCGCTCCCCGATCATGACGAAAGGGCGATCAGGTCCTATACGCACAGTCCTGGTCTTTGAGCTGATAATGGTTTCCACGTTTTTGAACTCCTGAGGAGGCGAGTAAACCTGTTTACAGGGGCACAGATCAGCCGCTAGGTCGGCACCTGGCTGTGGAGGGCAGCGGCAATCGCGCGGATATGTTCCGGCGTGCTGCCGCAGCAGGCCCCGATGATGTCAGCCCCCAGCTCACGCACCGTCAGTGCATAGCGTGCCATGATATCCGGAGTGGCATCATAGACAGCTCGCCCTTCCACCAGCCGCGGCATCCCGGCATTGGATTTGGCCACCAGCACCACAGTCGGGTCCAGGGCGCGCATCTTGCGGATCACGCCTTCGATCTCGGCGGTGCCGTTGCCGCAGTTTGCACCCAGCGCCAGCAGGTTCATTTCCCGCAGGGCTTCGAGCGCCCGCTCCGGCGAGACGCCCATCATGGTATGCCCGTGGGTGTCAAATGTCATGGTCGCCACGATTGGGAAGTCAGGATCGACCCGGCGGCAGGCTTCGACCGCTCCCTGAACTTCATTGAGATCGGACATCGTCTCGACCCACATGACATCTACCCCGGCTTCCATCAGAGCCCGCGCCTGCTCCTCGAAGCCGTCCACCAGATCACCGTATGCGAGATCGCCAAGGGGCGCCAGGATGCCCCCGCTGGGGCCGATATCTCCGGCCACCACCACGGGATGATCAGCAGCTTCTGCTTCAGCAATTGCAATGGCGGCGGCCGCCCGGTTCAGCTCGCCAGCCCGATCCTGAAGGTTGTGCAGGGCAAGTCTGAAGCGGTTGCAGCCAAAGGTATTGGTCAGGATGATCTGCGCACCGGCCCCGATATAGGCGCGCTGGATGGCTGCAACCCGGTCAGGATGCTCGACGTTCCACAGCTCCGGGGACTCGCCGTTAGCGAGGCCGCTGGCAAACAGCATGGTTCCCATCCCCCCATCGGCCACCAGCGGAGTACCCCTGTTGATCAGATTCTGAAGCGTGGTGCGCATCGTTGTGGCCCTTTCTCGTGCACTAGGCCGTCTCACTGCGACGCAGCGCGAGGTACTTTTTGGCTGTATCTACGGCAATAGCGGCATCGCGACAGTAGGCGTCGGCCCCGATCTCTTCAGCAAAAGCTTCATTCAGTGGGGCGCCACCCACCAGCACAATGTATTTGCTGCGCAGGCCGCGGGCATTCATCTCGTCGATGACAACCTTCATATACGGCATGGTTGTCGTCAGCAGAGCAGACATGCCCAGAATATCCGCATTATGAGATTCGAGTGCCTGAATGAACTTATCGGCATCGGTGTTGATGCCCAGGTTTATCACCTCTATGCCTGCGCCTTCCCACATCATGGCGACCAGGTTCTTGCCAATGTCATGGATATCACCCTTGACAGTGCCAATAACCGCTGTCCCCAGCCGCTGGGTGTTGGTCTGTGTCAACAAGGGGCGCAGAACTTCCATGCCAGCCTTCATCGCTTTGGCAGCCATCAGCACTTCTGGCACAAAAAGGATACCGGCTCCGAAGTCCTGGCCAACGATGTCCATGCCGGCTACCAGCCCCCGCGTCATGATCTCGTAAGGAGCCATGCCGCGTCGCAGACATTCGTTCACTTCCTCGACAATCTCGGCCATCATGCCATCGTAGAGATCGTCCATCATCAGTTCCAGCAGTTCTTCAGTATTCAGGTCTTGCAGATTGGCGGGTCGTTGATCTGACATAAAGCGCCCTCAAGGTAAGATTGATAAGGATTGTAGCACTAAACGGAGCATCCGCCTTATTGAGATCGCTGCGGCGGGACTGTCCGCATCCGTCGGCGAGTGCGTGCGTGCCCGTCGTTGTTGGCTGCCAGAGTGTCAGAGTTCGGTAGAATGCCCTGCAGATGGGGGAATGGATCCGTCGCGTGGGGCAGCGCCATGGCAGCCACGAAATGTTCCTGGAATGCAGGTTCTATCGCGGTCTCAACATACTCGACGGCCCGCGCTGCCTGGGAGGCCACCAGCCGCTGCCCGGCGTCGATGAGGGCGATCCGGGCTCCGTCGCCAGCTGAGTTGCCAACCGCGGAGACGTGAGCCAGGTCAGCATCCGGGATCAGCCCGATGATCATAGCGTGTTTTGGATCAATGTAGCTGCCGAATGCGCCAGCCAATTTGATCCGATCAACCTGTGTGACTCCCAGACGATCCATCAGGAGGCTGACCCCTGCATATAGAGCGCCTTTCGCCAGTTGTATCTGGCGGATGTCATTCTGTGTGACGATGATCTCCCGCCCGGTCGAGGTTTCATGCGCATGTGCCAGCACCAGTTCGGCGGTACGGCCTGCCCGGCGGACGCGCGGGCTGCGTTGCTCGGCGTCGTCCACAAAGCGGCCGCTGGCGTCGATCAGGCCGGCGGTGAACAGCTCTGCAACCACCTCGATGATTCCGGATCCACAGATGCCGGTCGCTGACAGCGTCTCGCCTGCACCCAGCTGATCGCTCCAGCGTGCATCGCCGATGACTTTGTAGCGCGCTTCACCGGTTGCGCGGTCGATGCGTACCCGCTCGATTGCGCCGGGGGCAGCGCGCTGCCCGTGCGTGATCTGCGCCCCCTCAAACGCTGGCCCCGTTGGGCTGGAGGCGCTCAGCATGCGCTGGCGGTTGCCCAGCAGGATCTCGGCGTTGGTGCCGATATCGACCACCAGAACAATCTGTTCGTCCAGGGCAGGCTGCTCGGCCAGCAAGACCCCCACGTTATCAGCGCCAACATGGCCTGCAATGCAGGGCAGAACATGCACCATCCCACCCGGGTGGACAACCTTCAGACCTAGATCACGGGCTTTCATGTCAATGCTCTCCTGGGTCGTGAGCGCAAAGGGCGAGCTGCCCAGCTCAACCGGATCAATGCCCAGGAACAAGGCATGCATGACGGTGTTTCCCACCAGCACCACATCGGTGATTTCGGATGGTTGGATACTTGCATCTCCAGCCGCCAGTGAGATCAGTTCATTGAGAGTCGTAATAATTGCGCGGTGCATTCGGTTCACCCCCTGCGGCTCCATCATGCCATAGGAGATGCGGCTCATCAGGTCCTCGCCATAACGCACCTGTGGATTCATTGCTGAGCGTGTCGCCAGCACCCGACCTGTGCGTAGATCGCACAGGTAGCCCGCTACGGTGGTGGAGCCCACATCCACAGCCACCCCGTACAGGCTTTCCTGATAGCCTGGCTCCACCCGTATAACCTCGCGGCCCTGCCAGATAGTCAGCGTGACCGCCCACTTGCCTGCCCGCAGGGCTTTCTGCAATCCCGGCAGCAGCACCGGATCGATCTGCAGGCCCGGCATCCCCCACTGCGTTTCGAGCGCCTGCTGAACGCGCTGCCAGTCGGCAATCCCACCCAGCACGGCAGGTTCCACTTCCACATACACCAGCCGCACAGCAGGTGCTACCTGGATGGTGAGATCGCTGGCTTCTTTACGGATCACCTGCTTGCGCGCCTGGCTCTCCTCGGGGACCGTGATCAGCACATCGCCCAGGATGCGGGCGGTGCATGCCATCCGGCGCTCAGTCAGGTTGATCCCGTGCCGGGTCGCATACTCGCACTCTACCTCGTCAGGCGGCGATAGATGCTCATCCAGCGAGACTATCCCGTGCTTGGCAAAGGAGCCACGCTCCAGCGCCACCAGGCACTTGCCACAGGTCTGCCGCCCTCCGCAGATTGACTCGATATCGACGCCCAGCGTTTGAGCAGCCTGCAGGACTGTCGTTCCGTGAGGAACTTCACCCTGACGGCCAGAAGGCATCAGGATCAGGCGCGCAGTCGGGTTGTCAGCTGGCGATTGAGACATATCAGTTAATCCAGTGCTCCAGTGGGCAGGGCGTCCCTATGATACCGCACTGCCGGTAATTTGGTAGATTTTCATAATCTTAATAACGACCCGGCCTTCTGAGCAACCTGGCTATGCTATAATCAGCAGTTGTTTGGCCTACCACAAGGAGCAAGTCCGTCATGCAGTATCGCAATCTGGGCAGGTCGGGCCTCAGGGTGAGCGAGATCAGCCTCGGTGGCTGGACAACCTTTGGCGGAAGCATCAAAGACCGGGAGTTGAGCCGCAGCATCATCACGAAGGCATATAACAGCGGCATCAATTTCTTTGACATCGCTGATATTTACGCTAAAGGGGCGTCCGAGACGATGATGGGGGAAACGCTGCGAGACTTCCCGCGGCATACCCTTGTGATCTCCTCCAAGCTGTACTGGCCCATGAGTGATGATCCCAACGACCGCGGCCTGTCGCGTAAGCACATCATGGAATCCATCGATCGATCGCTCAAGCGGATCGGTACGGACTATCTGGATCTGTACTTCTGCCACCGCTGGGATGAAAACACCCCGCTGCTGGAGACGATTCGGGCGATGGATGATCTCATCCACCAGGGCAAGATCCTTTACTGGGGCACCAGCGAATGGAGCGCCACGCAGATCCAGGCGGCAGTCGATCTGGCCGAGAAGCACCACCTGTATCCCCCTCAGGTGGAGCAGCCGCAGTATAACCTGCTGGCGCGCGCCCGTTTTGAGAACGAAATCATGCCGGCCGCTGAGCGCAACGGGCTGGGGCTGGTCATCTGGAGCCCGCTTGCCAGCGGCCTGTTAACCGGCAAGTATGATGGCGGCATGCCGCCCGGCGCGCGCCTGTCCGAGATCGAGTGGCTGCGCGAGAATGTGCTCACAGAGGACCGCCTGGACAGGGTGCGCCGTCTGAAGGGAATCGCCGATGAGATGGGCGTGAGCCGCTCACGGCTGGCCATTGCCTGGACGCTGCGGCAGCCAGCCGTCAGCAGTGTCATTACAGGCGCCACCCGGGTTGAACAGCTTGAGGAGAACCTCAGCGCGGCCAGCCTTGTACTGAATCAGGACGTGCTGGCGCAGATCGATGCGCTGTTCACACCCGAAGCCGCCTGATCGGCCATCGGTGCGAACCCTGCTCAGGCAATCCCGGCAGCGGCGGCAAAGTCTCTGATAGCCTTGATGTGCTCGTCGGGCGAAGTCAGCCCTGCCCCCATCGTATTGATGCTGGCGTGGGTGGCTCCGGCCCGCTTCCAGCCATCCAGCGCTTCCTGCCATGTTTCCGGGCTGCCCGTGCCATAGTGGATGCGCGCTTCTACCCCGAACTCAATGCGCGATCGGCCAGCCTGTGCCAGATAGCGATCCAGCTTCTCCAGCGCCGGCTGCGCTGCCTCCGCCGTGCGATAGCCGGGGAACCAGCCATCACCAAGACGAGCTGCCCGGCGCAGCACGATATCCGCATGCCCGCCAAACCAGATCGGGATCGGGCGCTGGACAGGTAGGGGGTTGATGCCAGCATCAGATATGGTATGCCATTCTCCCTGCCAGGTCACCAGCGGCTGAGTCCATAACTGACGCAGCACCGCAACCTGCTCCTCTACCCGCTGCCCTCGGTTGTGAAAGTCTTCGTTCAACGCTTCATACTCGACGGGATTCCATCCAATCCCGATCCCCAAACGCAGGCGCCCGCGGCTCAGGACATCAAGCGTGGCCGCCTGCTTGGCGACTAGGGCCGTCTGCCGCTGGGGCAGGATGATGACACCGGTGACCAGCTCCAGCCGCTGTGTCCATGCAGCAATGAAGCTGAACAGCACCAGCGGTTCAAGAAAAGCGCTCTCATAGGTATAAGGCCCCTCCCAGCCGCCGGGCCGGTCGGGGTTGGCCCCGAGCACGTGATCGTAGGCCAGCACATGGTGGAATCCCAGCGCCTCCGCTGCCAGGACATACTCACGGACGGCAGCAGGATCGGCGCCTATTTCTGTCTGCGGGAACACAACGCCAATACGCATAGGCGCACTCCTCCGGTAAAGAGCAGCCTCTTTTCGGCACTGAGTGATAGCCCAACCCGGCCGCTGACCGGGTCGGACTGCTTTTCTGGAGCGGCTTCATGCCTGGAACCGCGCGTGCTGCTGGCTATTGGATGGCAGCCTGGTTGAATCAGGGCCGGTGGGCCAGTTTTTCTCCAATCCGCAGGATCCGCGCACAGCCGCTTTCCTGTCGGGTGACCGGCTCTATTGACCTCCATCAGCCGGCAGTCCCAGGAGCGCCTGATCCTCCGCCTGCGCCACCTGTCGCCCATGGCCGACATCAACCTTTGCCAGCAGAATGATGCCGACCAGGAAAAGCAGGATCAGGCTCAGGATGGCCGGGCGGCTGCTGTCAAAGACCAGCGCAGCAGCCGCAAACAGCAGCGGCCCTATCAGCGAGGCGAACTTCTCCATAATCGCATACAGGCCAAAGAACTCGCCGCTCTTGGCTGCCGGCGACATACTGGCATACAGGCTGCGGCTGAGCGCCTGGCTGCCGCCCTGCACAGTCGCCACCATCCAGGCAAGGAACCAGAACTCAATGGTGGAGTTCAGGAAGAACCCCCATACGGCGATCACCGCATAGATGGCAAGCGCCAGGATAATCGCACGCTTGGTGGTCAGGGTTTCGGCCAGCCCGGAGAAAACCGGCTTACCGAGCAGCAAGGCAAATCCAGCACCGACTGCCTCGACAGCCAGCACCAGCCCCAGGATCAGGCCCAGATTGTTCTGGCGGGCAGGCGGCAGCACCTCGATCTGAGCCAGGGTCATGACGGCCCCCCGGCTGTCATCATTCATCTGGCCAGTATGGACCACCGACAGCGTATGGACGCCCGGAGCGCTCGCTGTGAACGTGCGATTGATCCCGTACCGCACCACTGGATTGTACCCGTCGATCAACATGGGCTGGCCGGTATCCTCATCCAGGTAAGGCTCCCCATCCATCTCCACCGCCCATATTCCCCGGTCGGGCCCACTGCTGTAGGTGATCGCGACCTTTTGGCCGTTGAATACGACCTCATAGCGGGCGTTCGGGTCGGTCGTGATCGAATAAACTGTGTCAGCTGCCGGGCTGGAGAGTTCCCCACTGAGAAGGGCCAGCACTCCACGAGGTCTTAGGTCCGCGGCGGGGACGACCTGCTGTTCCCAACCGCCGATGAGCTGGACTGCCCCACTATCCGCTGGGTAGACACCACCACCCACGGCATCCTGCTCACTAACCGCATCCGGGATCGTCGTATAGGCGGGCAGCGGCCCGCCTGTGATGTCACCCGGCAGTATCCGCAGACCCACTATCCCGGCTAATGGCAGGGCCACCAGGTTGAAGACGATGAAAGCCAGGTAGAACGGCCGCCGCTTCTCTGCACGATTGGGCAGATTCCCAAATACCAGACTGAACGGGATCCCCACGAACTGAACCAGCAGCAGCGCAAGGATCAATTCCAGCGACCCGAAGCCGAGCTCAGCCCCATAGATCGCTGCCACACCGATAATCGTACCGATACCATCGTTGTAGATGAGAAAGGCAATCAGATACTTGAAGAGTTCGCGATACTGACGGATGTCCTTGAGCGTGGCCCACAGGCGGGCAAAGCTCACCGCAAGGATGCTCTCGTGAGGGGCGAGTGACGCAGTGGCTGCCGGCGGCTCAGGCACCCGGACGAACAGCGGTATTGAGAAGATGGCCCACCAGACTGCCACGCTGAGGAAAGACAGCCGGGCGCCCCATGTACCCGGCAGAAGCTGGATCATGGCGATGTTGATCGCCAGCAGCAACCCGCCACCCAGATAGCCCATTGCATAGCCGCGCGCCGATACAGAATCCTGGTCTTCCTCTTTCGCCACATGGGGCAGCAGCGCATCATAAAACGTCAGAGAGCCGTTGAAGCCGATGCGGCCAAGGACAGCGAGCACCGAGGCCAGCAGCCAGTCGCCGGTGCCGACCAGCACCAGCAGCGCCGTCCCTGTGATCCCGATGCCGGCAAAGATGGCCAGAAAGCGCTTTTTGCCGCGCATCACGTCGGACACGGTGCCCAGAATGGGCGACAGCACAGCGACGATGAACAGGGATACGCTTAAGCCCAGACTCCAGTAGGCTGTAGCGGTGGCCTCGCTCGGGAGGGTAGCGCCAGCAACCTGGCTGTAGTAGATCGGCAGCACGGCAGCCAGAATAGTGGTTGCAAAAGCCGAATTGGCCCAGTCGTACAGGGTCCATGCCCGGATGCGCCGCCGGTATTCACGCGCATCCAGCATCCCAAATTGCGCTGTGGCCTCTGTGATTGTCATGCGCTTCTCCCATCTCTGTGAAGATCCTGCAGAGCCGGGGCGAACCGGCAGGCTGCTCTACTTTACGCCCAAGCAGGGAAAGAATACAATCCGGCAGATTATTCCTGTAGGATACTGCTATGAGTCTACCGATCCAGTTTAGACGGCTGGTTATCAAACTGGGCACCAGCGTCCTCACAGCTGGGGCACTGCATCTCAGCCATCGCCGGCTGCTAGAGATTGTGCAGCAGATCGCGCAGCTGCATGAAGCAGGCGCCGACACCGCGGTGGTGACTTCAGGTGCCATCGCCGCGGGAAGGGCGCGGCTGCGCAATCCCGATCTGGGCCGCAACATACCGGCCAAACAGATGCTGGCTGCCGTTGGGCAGCCTCATCTGATGCAGCTTTATTCGGATCTGTTTGGCATCTACGGGCTGGACGTGGCCCAGGTACTGCTAACCCGCAGCGACTTCCTGAATCGGCAGCGCTATCTGAATGCTCGCGATACGCTCAACGCCCTGCTGGAGCACCGTCTGATACCGGTAATCAACGAAAATGATACGGTTGCCACCGATGAGATCAAAGTGGGGGACAACGACAATCTCTCTGCCCTGGTGGCCAACTTAATCGACGCGGACCTGCTGATCCTGCTCACAGATCAGCCAGGGCTCTTCACAACCGATCCCCGCCTTGATCCGGATGCCCGGCTGATCCCGATGGTGGAGCGAATCGACGAAAGCGTCTGGCAGAGCGCGGGCGGCGCAGCTTCGGATCTGGGAACCGGCGGGATGCGGACGAAGATACAGGCAGCCGAGCTGGCTACTCGCAGCGGCACCACAGTGGTGATCGCGCCTGGCTCACGTCCGGGAGTCCTGCTGGAGTTGGTGAATGCCGCCGGTCGACAAATCGGGACATGGTTCCAGCCAGCCACCACCCATATGGAAAGCTTCAAGCGCTGGCTGCTGTCAGAGCGCTCGCAGGGCGCAGTGCGGATTGACGAGGGCGCAGTCGCCAAACTGCGCAGGGGCGGGGCAAGTCTGTTGCCGGTGGGCATGCTTGAGGTGATCGGTGAATTTGAACGCGGCGTCGTGATCAGCGTGTGTGGCCCCGATGGGACCGAAATCGCTCGCGGGCTTACCAACTACGCGGCCAGCGACCTGCGTCACCTGTCCGGAGCACACTCGGACGAAATAACCGCCCGTCTGGGCTATACTTATGGAGATGAAGTGATCCACCGGGGGTATCTGGTCATCCTGTAAGCCCGGTGATCTATGGCAGCCCGGTGTGAGTTTTCCCTCGCTGCCGGGCAAGCTCCGGTTGTGCTGCCGGTTGGATAGGAGCTATGGCCGATCTTGAAAACATCGGGCAGCGGGCCCGAGCCGCAGCCCGCGTGCTGGCTACTGCCCCACGACGCCAGAAGGATGCCGCCCTCCTGGCGATTGCCGAATCGTTGAACAGGCAGGCCGATCGCATTCTGCAGGCCAACCAGCAGGATGTCAGCCTCGCCCGGGCTGAGGGCCTGTCCGATGCCCTGGTGGACAGACTCACGCTAACCCCGGCCAGATTGGAAGGCATCACCGCTGACATCCGGCGGGTGGCGGCTCTGCCGGACCCGGTTGGCGTGGAGTTCGACACCCGCACCCTCGAAAATGGCCTGCGGGTGCGCCGCCGGCGCACCCCAATTGGCGTGCTGGGGGTGATTTATGAATCCCGGCCCAATGTCACCGTCGAGGTAGCGGCGCTCTCTCTCAAGAGCGGCAACGCCGCGATCCTGCGCGGCGGCAGGGAGACCATCCACACCAATGTGGCGCTCTCGGCTGGCATCCGCGAAGGGGTGGCCGAGGCGGAGTTGCCGCCGGATAGCATTCAGGCAATCACCGATCCGGACCGCGATCTGGTGCTCGGGCTTCTGCGGCTGAACCGCTACCTGGACATGATTATCCCGCGCGGAGGGGCCAGCCTGCATCAGTTCTGCCGGGATAATGCCACGGTACCCGTGATCACGGGCGGAATCGGTATCTGTCACCTGTTTGTGGATGAGTCGGCGGATCTGGATCAGGCCGTCAAGATCATTCACAACGCGAAGACGCAGCGCCCTTCTGTCTGCAATGCGCTGGATACAGTGCTGATCCATCGCGGGATCGCGCCCCGGGTACTGCCACGTCTGGCCAGGCTCCTGACGGCTGCCGGGGTGCGCCTCAAAGCGGATCCCGAATCGCTGGCGATTCTCTCAGACCTCCCGGAGATTGAGGCCGCAGCACCCGGTGACTGGGATACCGAATGGCTGTCGCTTGTGCTGGGGGTGCGGGTTGTCGATGGCCTGGATGAAGCGATGGAGCACATTCACCTCCACAGCACCGGCCATTCCGATGGCATCCTCACCCGCAGCCAGGCCAACGCCGACCGCTTCGTTGATGCCGTGGACTCAGCCGTGGTCTATGTCAATGCTTCCACTCGTTTCACCGATGGTGGTCAGCTCGGCATCGGCGCAGAGGTCGCTGTGAGTACACAGAAACTTCATGCCCGGGGGCCGATGGCGCTGGAAGAACTTACCACTTACAAATGGATCGTGATCGGTGATGGCCATATCCGACCCTAGGATGCACTCATGGGATACTTCGCGGACTATCGGGATCATGTTGGCTCGCAGCAGGACAGGCATTACAAGACTACGCTGTTTTCAGGGGCACATCTGATGATCGGAATGAACTGTCTGGAGCCTGGCCAGACGCAGCCCGTTCACGATCATCAAGATGCTGATAAGGTCTATTTTGTGCTCGAAGGCACTGGGACCTTCAGGGTTGGCGCAGAAACCCGCCAGGCAGGTCCCGGCACGGTGGTATGGGCGCCGGCAGGTATGGTGCACGGTGTGGAGAACCGGGATCGCGTCCGTTTAGTGCTGCTGGTCGGAATCGCGCCACCACCACAGGACAGGCAAAAATGACCGAACAGACCATCCTATCAGGCAAGCGGATCCTGCTGGGAGTCACCGGATCGATCGCCGCCTTCAAAGCCGCCGCCCTGGCCAGCCGCCTGGCCCAGCAGAGATCGAAGGTCGATGTCATCATGACCGAAGCGGCGGTGCGGTTTATTGCGCCGCTCACTTTCCAGGCATTGACAGGCCGTCCGGTTTATACCGACATGTGGGCGACCGACTCATCTGGAGGGCTGGGCACGCATATCGCCCATGTGGGGCTGGCTCACGAAGCGGACCTGCTCCTGATCGCTCCCTGTACTGCACAGACGATGGCCCGCGTCGCGCTGGGTCTGGCGGACAACCTGCTCAGCGTCACGGCGCTGGCTGCCCGTTGCCCGATCCTGCTTGCCCCGGCAATGGATGCCGGCATGTACGAGAATCCTGCCACTCAGCAGCATGTTCAGACTCTGACGGAGCGGGGTGTGCATTTTGCCGGCCCGACGGCGGGCCGCATGGCGTCCGGCCTGGAGGGTCTGGGACGCTTCCTGGAGCCGGAGGAGATCCTCGGACATGCCCGGTACCTGCTGGGCCGCGGCGGGCCGCTGGCCGGGAGGCGGCTGGTTGTCACTGCCGGGCCCACACGCGAACCCATTGACCCGGTGCGCTACCTGACCAACCAGTCTTCTGGTAAACAGGGATTTGCGATTGCGCAGGCCGCACTGGATGCCGGGGCCGATGTGACGCTGATCGCGGGGCCGTCATATCTGCCGACTCCTGTTGGCGCCCTTAGAATTGACGTGACCACTGCACAGGATATGCAAACAGCTGTGCTCGAACATGCCTGTGGGACTCCTCCGGCTGATGTGCTGATCATGTCAGCCGCGGTGGCAGATTACCGCCCTGCTGTCTATTCTGAGCAGAAAATCAAGAAAGACGATATCGCAGGCCAGGGTGGCATATCGCTTCAGCTCTCACTGACCCGCAACCCCGACATTCTGCTCGAGGTGGCCGGGCAGCCCCACCGCCCACAGCTTTGCATTGGGTTTGCGGCAGAGTCCGAAAACCTGATCGCCCATGCACAGCAAAAACTCCAGCGTAAACAGCTGGATATGATAGTCGCTAACGACATCACCGTCGCGGATGCCGGTTTTGCAGTCGATACCAATCGCGTGACGCTCATCACCACCCGGGGAGCGGAGGAGCTGCCCTTGATGAGCAAGAGCGAAGTGGCTGATCACATTCTTGCCCGGGTGAAACAGCATTTATTGGGGCAGCAGTAGTTCTCCGGGCAGTCCACACGGGCAGCACCGCACCACCGCATTTCAAACATCTCTACCAAACCGGGAAGCAGCTGCGCGCATCAAACGGGTTGGAACCCCTGATGCTGGCTGACGACGCGGCTTGCAGAACTCGAGGGGAAAAGAAGCCCCGGGACGCTGGCTTTCCGCGCCCCGGGGGATAGACCGGAAGTGTCTGGCGTTTATACGCGGTGACAGGCTACCCAGTGATCCGGGTAAACCTCCCGGAACTCCGGTTCGATTTCCGAGCAGATCCCGATGGCAACCGGGCAGCGTGGGTGGAAGCGGCAGCCGGGCGGCGGGTTCAGTGGGCTGGGTACATCGCCCTTCAGGATGATCCGTTCACGCTGAACAGTCGGATCCGGGATCGGAATCGCGCTCATCAGCGCCAGGGTATAGGGGTGCATGGGATTGAGGAAAAGCTCATCCCGATCGGCCATCTCCACCATCTTACCCAGATACATCACAGCTACTCGGTCGCTGATGTGCTCTACAACGCTCAGGTTATGCGCGATGAACAGGTAGGTTAGCCCGTAGTCTGCTTGAAGCTGGCGTAGCAGGTTCAGCACCTGCGACTGGATCGACACGTCCAGAGCCGAAACTGGCTCATCACAGACGATGAACTTGGGCTGCAGCACCAGCGCCCGCGCGATGCCGATGCGCTGACGCTGTCCACCGGAAAACTCATGAGGGTAACGACGGGCATGTTCAGGGTACAGGCCAACCCGATCCAGCGCCTCCTGAACCATGTTATTGCGGGTGCGGCTATCCCCAATGCCGTGAATGGCCAGCCCTTCGCCGATGCTTTCGCCGATCGGCACACGTGGATCCAAAGAGGAGTAGGGGTCCTGGAAGATGATCTGCATATCGCGGCGGGCACGCTTCAGATCGCCGGGTTTCATGTGAGCCACATCGGATCCTTCAAACAGCACCTGCCCATCAGTTGGCTCGATCAGGCGCAGAATGGTGCGCCCCAGCGTCGTCTTACCGCAGCCGCTTTCGCCTACCAGCCCCAGGGTTTCACCCTTGCGAACAAAAAAGCTGACATCATCAACCGCCCGCACCCAGGCCTGTACGCGCTGCAGCAGCCCACCGCGCACAGGAAAATACTTTACCAGGTTCTGAACCTCCAGCAGCAACTCGCCCCGCTGGTGGGATCCATTCTTGCCGTTGTTAGCCATTTTCTACTCCGAAAGTAGCCTCGTGCGAAGACGCTGAACCGAGCACTGTTTCATAACCGAAGTTGATCTCGCCCGCGGGGCGATAGTCCGGGTGATACAGCCAGCACCGCACACGCCTGCCTTCGCCGTCGGGGTACAGGTCCGGCTCCTCCTGAGTGCAGATATCGAGGTGGTTGGCGATCCGGGAAGGACAACGCGGAGCGAAACGGCAGCCAGGGGGTAGATTGATCGGCTGCACCGGAGAACCGGGGATGACGGCCAGGGTATCCTTCACTTCACCCAGTACCGGGATCGAGCTGATCAGACCAACCGTGTAAGGGTGCTTGGGATTGGCAAACAGGTCATCGACCGGGGCTTCTTCCTGGATGCGTCCGCCGTACATGACATTCACGCGATCGACCATCTCTGCAATAACGCCCAGGTCGTGCGTGATCAGGATAATCGACACTTCCATCTTCTCGCGCAGCTCGCGCATCAGGTCAAGAATCTGCGCCTGGATCGTGACATCCAGCGCGGTGGTCGGCTCATCGGCGATCAGCAGTTCCGGCAAACAGGCGAGGGCCATTGCGATCATCACACGCTGCGCCATTCCGCCCGACATCTCATGCGGGTACTGCTCAGCCCGGCGCTCAGGCTCCGGGATGCCCACCAGCCGCAGCAGCGAGATCGCGCGTTCGCGCCCTTCCTCCCGGCCCAGAGAGCGGTGAATATCCAGCACCTCGGCGATCTGATCGCCGACCTTGAAAACCGGGTTCAAACTGCTCTGAGGTTGCTGGAAGATCATGGCGATCCGGTTCCCGCGGATGTGAACCATTTCGCTTTCTGGCAGAGCCAGGAGGTTCTGGCCCCCAAACCAGATCTCGCCGTCCAAAATGCGCCCGGGGGCATCAATCAGCCGCATGACCGAGAGCGAAGTAACGCTCTTGCCGCTTCCCGACTCACCCACGATCCCCAGGGTTTCACCCTGTTTGAGATCTATGTCAACCCCATCGACTGCCTTGACTACTCCATCTTCGGTGTAAAAGTAGGTGCGAAGGTTCCTGATCTCCAGGATGTTTCCTTCATGACGGGTTTCAGCCAATTGGTTCCTCCTCAATTAAATTGGCGCCGCTTCTTGCGCCAGGCTCATGTTTGGACTGTCACGACAATACGGTGGATATTTGTCGTACCGTCGGGATAAGTGCTGCCCAGAACGCCGGTTTCTTCGACCTCGTCCCGCTGCGTCACACCATTGCCATCAGTGGCGCGCACAGCCACAGTAACGGGTGTCGCGGACACGGAAGCCGGGACGGGCCAATTATACCGCCACTCTGTCCAAACCAGTGAAGTCGGCCCGGTGACCAGGTCTGCCGGCTCCCAGCTGACCCCGCCATTAGTGCTGACTTCTACGCCGGCAACGCCGCTGGCGTCTGCAAAGGCGATCCCGAAGATTTCAACGGTATCTCCCTGTATGAGGGACAGTGCCGCCGGCGCCCAGATCTGCGAATTGACACGCACCGCAGCCTCATTCGACCACCCCCGCGATTCCCAGTAGCCCAGAGAGATATCCGGGGTCACTTCCAGGCGCGTGATCCATTTGGGTTGCTTCTGCCCATAGCGGCCCGGCAGCAGTACCCGCATCGGATAACCATGTTTGACTGGCAGCGGAGCACCATCCATCTCGAATGCCAGCAGAGAATCGCTGCTCATCGCCAGATCAAGCGGGATGCTCGTCTGATATCCATCCGCAGCCGTCATGCGCAATTCACGGGCGCCGGGACGAATACCGGCCCTGGTCAGCACATCAGCAAGCCTCACACCACGCCACACCGTGTTACCGATCAGCGTGCCCCCGACGGGATTGCTGATACATTCCAGGGTTCGCATTGCCTCTACCTGGGGCAGGCGCAGCAGGCCCTGTAAATCCAATGTCTCAGGATATTGCACCCACCCGTCAATTGTCAACTGCCATTCTTCAGGATTCAGTTCCGGGCGAGGGTTGGAGGTACGATACCGGGTCTCATAAAAGCGCGTAATCGGCGATGTCACCAGGATGCCATCTGCGCCGCGGGTCACAGATGGCCAGGGTGAGCGCTCCGGGGGAGATGAGGCGATTGTCGGTTGCGCCGGGGGGCTTGCAGTTGGAGGGCGGTCCGGCGCAGCAGATGTCTCTTCTGCTGGCGCAGTTGCGGCCTGTTCCCTGGCGATCCGAATCTGCTCAGCACTGACCAGGGTGGGGATGAGAACACCGCCATGCTGATCCACTGCATGCCGGCATGCTGTCCATACAGTACCCAGTGATCCAATCAGCAGCGCCCTGAGCGCGCCACGCCTGGCAAGATGCATGGCCTGGTCCCCGTCGTATGCGCGCTAGTTTACCCCACTTCGGCAAGATCGCCAGATCGGGATGAGCCTCCACGGCAGCACGCTTTTACCCGAGGACACGAGCCACCTCCTGCCGGATGGGATCCAGGGAAGGAACGCGTATCGGCAGCCCCCAGTATTCAGTGCGTCCGCCGCGGAAAACAGCTTCGCCCTCATACCCAAAGACCTCAAGGGGGAAGAACAGCCGGGAGGGGTCTGCGATGTCGATGCGATTACCGGGCAGTTTGACCGGCTCAGCGAATATAAACTCCAATGCAGTGCCTTCTGCTCGCGCCTGCTCAAAGCGTTGTCCTGACCACCCCCATTCGTAGAAGCCCGTCTCATTCCGCAGAGTGGTATATGCCGCCTCTACCAGCTGTTCATATTCGGGATCGCCTGGCTCGAAAACATAGCTCTGGCCCTGGTGGTAAAGAATAACCTGCGCAGGCCGTTGACGGATAACATCTGTGGCAAAGAGTGCGTTCCCGCTGAGCACCGCCGGCACGGCAAACAGCATACACCCCAACCCGAGCGCCAGCGCCACGCCCATGCTGAGCAGGTTGACAGCCCGGTGCGGCGCAGGAAACTCATTCCGAGTCCTTACGGAAGAAAACATCGCGTTAAACCCCCCATCTAAAAAGCGGCATTGCGTCCGCCCCGTTCAAATGCGCCAGCCAGTGCGCCTGAAGCGCAGTCGCCCCGCGCCTTCAGGCCAGCAGCCCGGCTTGCCCATGTATTACGCCATACCCACGGGCGCATTGTTTCATAGATGCTGCAGAGATCCAGTGGTATTTACCGGTTTTTTCGGTCAGGGGTTCAAAAAGCTAAGCCGGGGGGCAGCTTATGCCCCCCGGCTGCTTCAGCCTGTTAGCCGTCTGCTCAGGATGCTACGGGCATTCCTCGCCAGGGGCAACAAACGTCCAGGTCTCGACATTCCACGAAGCGTAGTTCGAAGGGCCCTTGGCCGGTCCGCACAGACCGTTCACATAGGCCTCGACCTCAACGCGCTGGAACAGCGGCACGCTCGGGACCTGCTCGGCGAAGATGCGCTGCAGCTCCAGATAGTAGGGCAGACGCTCTTCCGGAGCGATCAGGTTCTCGCCGTCGAAGGCAGCCTGGGTCGCCGCCGGATCGCACCAGCCTATGTAGTTGCCGCCCTCGAGGTTGTCTTCAGGCGATGGGATCTGCTCGGGGCGCGACAGCTCGTAGCCCTCAGGGAGCTGATCCTCGGTCGGGCGGCCAAACGCGAACAGATCATAGGTCAGGCCGGCGGCGCTCAGGGTCGCCTCGTCCCGCGCCCACAGATCAACCGCGTTCACGAATTCGCCATCCGGGGTCTTGTAGATGTTGGTTCCACCATAGAGGAAGAACGCTGCCGGGTCGGGGTCGGATACCCAGGCGAACTCGCCGATCTGGAAGGTGCGCTGGTTCAGCGGACCATCATCGCCGAACCACACCGAGGCCGGGATCAGGTCCAGGTTGACCTTGATGCCGATGTCGGCCATGTTGCTCTGGAACAGCGTCGAGAGCTGCTCGCGCATGGCGTTGCCGGTCGTGGTGTGGAAGTCCA
>DAOTXW010000080.1:0-2457 GCA_034435035.1 Anaerolineae bacterium
CTGAGGGCTTTGGCGGCGCGCCGCCTGCGGACGGGGCGCGCCCTGACGCGGCAGCGGCGGGCGGCGGCGAGTCGATGATGCCGCCACCGGCGGGCACTACCGGGCCGCAGGGGCCGGCCATCCTGCCCCCCGACACCCAGTTCGAGGCCCCGCTGCAGGCCGGCGACGTGGACGACAACGCGGACTTCGCCGCCTATCTCCAGTACCGGCTGGACTTCGCCAGCTTCCTGGGCTACCCGATCGAGCCGCTGGATGTCAGCGAGCGCCACATCATCCGGGTGCGCGGCTCTGGCGGGCGGCCCGTGCTGGGCGCGCAGGTGAGCATCTACGACGGGCAGAACCTGGTCACCAGCCTGCGGACGCCGGCGACCGGCATCGTCTACTTCTTCCCGCGGGCCTACCCCGCCGGCGCGACCGCCAACCGCTTCGTGGTCTCGGTGCAGAAGGGCGCCCAGGCCGACGAGTTCGAGCTGGTGCGCGGGCAGAACTTCGACCAGACCTGGGAGGTCACGCTCAACAGCCCGGCCACCCGGCCGCCGGTCAACCTGGATGTGCTGTTCCTGATCGACTCGACCGGCAGCATGGGCGATGAGATCGACGAGCTGAAGAACAACCTGCTGTCGATCTCGGCGCAGGTGGCCGCCCTG
Source organism: Anaerolineae bacterium (assembly GCA_034435035.1). Lineage (GTDB taxonomy): Bacteria > Chloroflexota > Anaerolineae > Aggregatilineales > UBA3940 > JAHEME01. The sequence goes on from DAOTXW010000080.1 coordinate 648, forward strand.
CCCAGCCGCCCGGATGTGCGCTTCGGCATGGTCACCTACCGCGACCGCGGCGACCAGTACATCACCCGGACCACGGATTTCACCGGCAACGTGCAGCGCTTCCAGGAAGAGCTGATGAACGTCTACGCCGGCGGCGGGCAGGATACGCCCGAATCGCTCAACGAGGCGCTGTTCGAGGCCATCCACCGGGTAAGCTGGCGCGGCGGCGAGACCGTCAGCCTGGTGCTGCTGGTGGCCGACGCGCCGCCGCACCTGGACTACCCGCAGGATTACCGCTACGCCGACTCACTGCTGGATGCGGCCTCGGCGGGCATCAAGATCCACCCGATCGCCTCACGCCTGTGCCGCAGCCGCGACACCTGCGCCGGCGAGGAGCGCGCCTACCAGGAGCAGGCTGAGTACATCTTCCGGCAGATGGCCCAGTTCACCGGCGGGCACTACATTTTCCTGACCTACGAAGATACCCCGCAGACCAGCGGCGAGCCGGGCACCGAGTCGCATGTGTCCGAGGATCAGTACACGGTGCAGGACCTTGACGCGCTGGTGGTGCGGCTGATCCAGCAGGAGCTGGCCGCGCTGGAGGGCGGGCAGTAGCGCCGGCTGTCTGACAGAATCCGCGGGGACACAGGGGATCGTGTCCCCGCCGCCCTTAGCCGGAGGCTTTCAGCCCCCGGCCCTCCTCTTGACACGAACCCGGCATGCTGTATGCTGGAAGCATGGCGATCCGGCGAGGCGGTCCGCGCCGCCGCCGGCTTTGAATCGATTCCCTGCACCAGGAGGCTCCTCATGAACAGGCTGCGTCTCTGCACGGGGATAGGCCTTATCGTCCTGGCGGGTCTGGCCGCCGGCTGCCAGAGCGCCGGGCCGCCGGCAGCAGCCCCACAGCCGGCACAGGAGGAGGCTGCCGCGCCGGAACCCCCGCCCACCGCCGCGCCGACGGCAGCCCCCTCCCCCACCGCCGAAACCCCGCCCACCGCCGCCCCGCCCACGCCCTCATCCGCCCTGCCGCCGCTGCCGCCCGATCCCCGGCCCGTGGAGTTCACAGCCAGCGATGGCGTGACGCTGGTCGGCACTTACTTCCCGGCGGCGGTGAACCCCGCCCCCATCGTCGTCCTGATGCACTGGGCCGGCGGGGATCAGGCTGACTGGTTCGCCGAAGGGCTGGCGTGGCCGCCGCTGGCCCTGATCCTGCAGAATCGGCAGGGCGAGCTGGCCGGCGGCAGCGGTCTGCGGGCCCGGCCCTCCCTCAGCGACGGGCCAAGCTACGGCGTCCTGACCTTCAATTTCAGGGGGTTCCCGCCCAGCGAGGGAAGCTACGGCGATGAGTATCTGGACGCCCGGGCCGCGGTGGCCTTCGCCCGGACGCTGGAAGGGGCCGATCCGGAGTCGATCCTGACCCTGGGCGCGAGCATCGGAGCCGATGGGGCGGTCGATGGCTGCGTGGGGCCGGACGGCGCCGGCCCGGCCTGTCTGGGCGCCATCGCCCTCTCGCCCGGCAGCTATATCGGGATGGACTTCACCGCGGCGGCGCTGGCAGTCGGCGAGATGCCGGTGGCCTGCGTCACCACCGTGGGTGACACCCTCTCGCTGGAGACCTGCCAGGCGGCGGAAGCGCACGCGGCGGACTCCTATCAGGCCATCGTCTATGAAGGCGATGAGCACGGCATGATGCTGTTCACCCTGACCGATCAGGAGCCGCCCCTGCTCGACTTCATCCTGGAGTTCTTCAGCCGCGCCGTCGCCGCCGGCGCGGGCTGATCCGCCCCGCAGCGTCCGCGGCCCCCCCCGGCAGCCATCGCTGGCTGAGGGG
>DAOTXW010000081.1:0-213774 GCA_034435035.1 Anaerolineae bacterium
ATGGCGGGCGGGCATACTGTGCAGGTGATCACCTATGGAGAGGCCGCCCCGGCGGAGCAGTACCCGTACCCGATCATGCGGCTGAGCCGGCGGACCTCAATCCCGCAGCGGCTGCTGGCCTTCACCCGTGCCATAATCCGCTGCGGCCGCGCCGCCGATGCCCTGTTCGTCAGCGACTACGGGCTGCCCGCTGCGCTGGCCAACCTGATTCTGGGCAAGCCGCTGGTGATCAAGATCGTGGCGGACTTCGCCTGGGAGTTTGCCTCCCGCCGGGGCTGGACCGCGCTGCCGGTGGTCGCGTTCCAGACGGCGCGGCATCCGGCTCGCGTGCGGCTGGTTCGGTCCCTGCAGAGCTGGTACGCACGCCGCGCAGACAGCGTGATCGTGCCCGGCCAGCATGTCGCCTGGCTGGTGCAGGGATGGGGGGTGCCGCCCGGCCGCATCCACGTGATCCTCAATGCGCTGCCCGCTGCCATGAATGACCTGCCCTCACGGCAAGAAGCCCGCCGGATGCTCGGCTGGCCGGAAGGGCCGGCGCTGGTCACGGTGGGGCGGCTGGCCGAGGTCAAACGGATCGACCTGCAGATCCAGGCGCTGCCGCAGACGCCAGCGGCGCGGCTGGTGATCGTCGGCGACGGACCGGAGCGCAGCGCCCTGGAGCGTCTGGCTGCCGATCTGGGCGTGGCGGAGCGCGTGACTTTCACCGGGGCGCTGCCCCATGATCGGGCGCTGCTGGCCATTCGCGCCGCCGATCTGCTGGTGCTCTCCAGCCAGACTGAGGGCCTTTCTCATGTGCTGATCGAGGCCCTGCGGCTCGGCACACCCTGCGTGGCGACTGCCGTGGGCGGGAACCCGGAGGTCATCCGCGACGGGGTGGATGGCGTGCTGGTGCCGCCCGGCGATCCGGCTGCGCTGGCAGCGGCGGTGTCCAAGCTGCTGGCCGATCCGGGCCGGATGGCCGCTCTGGCCGCCGCCGGACCCGTCAGCGCGGAGCGCTTCTCATGGCAGCGGCTTGTCGAGGACACTGAGGCGGTGCTGTTGGAGGTGTCTCGTGGCTGAGCCGCTGCCCCCGGCGGAGTCGCTGCAGGTCTTGATGATCGCGCTGGGCGATGAGGTGCTGACCGGCTGGGGAGACACCCACGAGCGGCATCTGGAGTATGCAGCGCGGATCGGCCACCTGCACATGATCGTGTATTCGCCGCGCTCCCGCAACCTGCATCCCACCGCCCTCAGCGATCGGCTCACCGTCTACCCGACACGCTCCCTTACCAGGCCGGGCTTCCTGCTCGGCGCGTACCGGCTGGGCGTCCGGCTGTGCCGCAGGGCGCGCATCGATGTGATCACCACCCAGGATCCGTTTGCCACCGGCCTGGTCGGGCTGTGGCTGAAGCGGCGCTTTCACATCCCCCTTGACCTGCAGAACCACAGTGACTTCTTCGACAATCCTTACTGGATCGCCGAAAAGCCGCTGCGCTACGGGCTGTTCAACCGGCTCGGCAAATGGGTGATCCGGCATGGGGACACCCACCGGGTGCTGAACCAGATCGAAAAAGAGAAATACGTCCGGATGGGCATCGACCCCGCGCGGGTGGCGGTGCTGGCGACGCCGGTGAGGCTGCAGCGCTTCGAGCCGGAGGGACGGATCGGCGAAGGGTACCAGCTGCGCCTGCAGCTGGGGTTGGCCGCCGATATGCCGCTGCTGATGTGGGCGGGGCGGCCGGGGCCGGTGAAACAGGTGACCCTGTTGGTCGAAGCCTTCGCCCGCGTTCGCCGCACCCATCCACGGGCGCATCTGGTCCTGGTGGGTGACTTCAGCCGCGATCCGTCCGTGCCGGAGCGGGTGCGGGCGCTGGGCCTATCGGACTCGGTCCACTTCACCGGGCAGCTGCCCCATGAGGCGCTGGCCGCCTGCTACCGCGCCAGCACGATCTATGTCCACAGCTCGTTGTATGAAGGGCTGGGCAAGGTGCTGATCGAGGCGGCGGCCTGCGAGCTGCCGGTAGTGAGCACGCGCACTGCGGGGGCGCAGGAGGTGGTGATCGACGGCCAAACCGGCCTGCTGTGCGAACTCGACGACCCCGACGGCATGGCTGACCGGATACGCCTCCTGCTGGATCAGCCGGGCCGGGCGGCGGTGATGGGCGGCGCAGCCCGCCGCCATGTGCTGCAGAAGTTCGACCATACCCGCAATCTGGAGGCTGTCGTGGAAACCTGGCAGCGGGCCGCCGCGCTGAAAGGCGGCCGCTGATGCATGTCCTGATGCTCACCCGGCGCGTGGATCGGGACGACTGGCTGGCCGGGTTCGCCCACTCCTGGGTGACTCGGCTGGCTGCCCACCCGCGCATTGAGCAGCTGGACGTGATCTGCCTGGAGCTGGGCCGCACCGAGCTGCCGCCGAACGTGCGTGTGGCCTCGATGGGTAAGGAGCGCGGCGCTGGCCGGCCCGCCCGGTGGTGGGCCTTCCAGCGGGCCATCGCCCCCGTCATCCGGCAGGCCGATGTGATCTTCAGCCATATGATCCCGCGTTATGCGCTGATGGCTGCCCCGTGGGCGCTGTGCTGCGGCGTCCCGATCGTGCAGTGGTACACGCACCGCCAGGTGACGCTGGAACTGCGCCTGGTCCATGCGCTGGCCGCCCGCGTGGTGACCGCCTCGCCGGAGAGCTTCACCCTGCCCAGCCGCAAGCTGACCGTCCTGGGGCACGGCATCGACCTGCGGCGCTTCCAGCCGGCGCCGCAGCCCGCCGCCGAACGGCTGATCGTCGCCGTCGGGCGGCTCTCGCCGATCAAACACTACGAGGCGCTGCTCGCCGCCGCCGCCGAGCTGACGCACCGGCCGGGATACGAGGACGTGCGGATCGCGATCGCCGGGGGCACCACCCCGCAGGATGGGCAGCCCTACGCCGACCGGCTGCGGGCGCTGGCAGATGCGCTGGGCGTGAGCGACCGGGTCTCCTTCCTGGGGCCGGTGCCGCATCAGGATGTCCCGGCGCTGTACGGACGCGCGTCGCTGACGGTCAACCTCTGCCCCACCGGCGGCGTGGATAAAGCGGTGCTGGAAAGCCTGGCCTGCGCCGTCCCGGCAGTAGTACGAAACGCCACCTTCCGCCCGCTGCTGGGCGATGCTGAGTCAGCCCTGTGGATCCCCGATCCGGAGCCGGCGGCGCTGGCCGACCGCTTCGCCGCGCTGCTGGACGCCGATCCACAGGAGCGCCGCGCTCTGGGCGAGCGCCTGGCGGCCCGCGTGCGGGCTGCCTATGGCCTGGACGATCTGATCGACCGGCTGGTGCGCGTCTTTGAGCAGGTGATGGGCAGGGAGCCGCTTTGACCGGGCTGCGTGTGGGCTACCTGGGCGCCTACGATCCGGCTTACCCGCGCAACCTGATCCTGCGGCGCGGGCTGGAGGCCGGCGGCGCGTCGGTTGTGGAATGCCGGGTCTCCTCCAGGCTGAATTCGCGGCAGCGGGCGCAGGTGCTGGCCGCGCAGATGCGCGCCCTCAGCCCCCGCCCGGATGTGTTGATCCTGGCCGAGTTTAACCAGTCGCTGGCGCTGCCGGCGCGGCGGCTGGCCCAACGTCTCGGCATCCCGCTGGTGATCGATGCCTTCACCCCGGTCTACGACTCGGCAGTTCACGATCGGGCCGTGACCGGGCCGCGCTCACTCGCCGCGCTGCGCTACTGGTTGATCGACTGGCTGGCAGTGCGGCTGGGCGACCGCGTGCTGGTGGATACCGGCCAGCACCGCGATTACTTCATCCATGCCTTCGGCGCCCGGGCCGACGTGCTGCGCGTCATCCCGGTCGGCGCTCCACATGAATGGCTGGCCGCTGCGCCGCCGTTGCATGGTGGGGCCGGGCTGCTGGCATCGTTCTACGGCACCTTCATCCCGCTGCACGGGATCGACACCATCCTCCGGGCGGCGCACCGGCTGGCTGACCGTCCGGATATTCGATTCGAGATCACCGGACGGGGGCAGACCTTCACGGCCATGCGGGCGCTGGCGGGCGATCTGGCCCTTGAGAACGTGTCCTTCCTCGACCCCGTGCCGCCGGGTGATCTGCCGGCCCGCGCCGGGCGCGGCGACCTGGCGCTGGGCATCTTCGGAACCACCGCCAAGGCGGCGCGCGTCGTGCCGAACAAGGTGTACCAGATGCTGGCGTTGGGCCGCCCCGTCATCACGGCTGACAGCCCGGCGCTGCGTGAAATGTTCGCTCCCGGCGAGGACCTGGCCGTGGTGCCGCCTGGCGATCCGCGTGCGCTGGCGGAGCAGATCGCCGCGCTGGCCGGCGACCCGGCCCGCCGTGCAGCGCTGGCGCAGACCGGGCGCCGCCACATCGAGGAAGCATACACCGAGGCGGCGCTGGGCCGCCGGCTGCTGGATGCGTTGCCATGAAACTGATCTATGCGGCCAACGCCCGCATCCCCAGCGAGAAAGCGCACCCTTACCAGATCGTGCAGATGTGCGAGGCGTTCGCCGAGGCAGGGGCTGAGGTACTGCTGCTGTACGCCGATCGCCGCAACCCGCCCGGGCTGGCCACTGCCGATCTCTGGGGCTTCTACGGGGTGGAGCGCACCTTTGCCGCCAGGCGCGTGGCCTGCATCGACGTGTACCCGTTCGCGGCGCGGCTGCCCGCCCGCCTGCGTGGATGGTGGACGGGGCTGGCCGCTCTGCTGGCGGCGGCGACCTTCACCATTGCCCTGCTGGCCCGGCTGTCCCGCGAGCCGGAAGCCGTCGTCTACTCCCGCGACCCGGCTCCGCTGGCACTGGCGGCAGCCCTCTGGCCCCGGCGGGCGCGCCGCCTCCTGTTCGAGGCGCATACCTACCCCGCGACCCGGGCCGGGCGGCAGTTGCGGCGCTGGCTGGCCCGCCGCATCGGCGGCTGGGTGGTGATCACCGGGCACCTGCGCCAGCGCTACCGTGCGCTGGGAGTCCCGGAAGATCGGCTGCTGGTGGCGCATGATGGCATCCGCCGGGCGCGCTTCGCGCTGGCCGACGAACCGGCGGACTGGCGCGCCCGGGCGGGCTGGCCGGCGGATGCCTTCGTTGTCGGCTACATGGGGCGCTTTCAGACACTGGGGATGGACAAGGGGCTGGGTGATCTCGTCCAAGCGGTGATCGCGCTGGCCCGTGATGGTGGCAGCCCGCCGGCCCGGCTGGGGCTGGTTGGCGGCCCGGCGGAGTACCTCGACAAGATACGCGCACGCCTGCGGGCGGCGGGCCTGCCGGAGGACGTGCTTCTGTACGCGGGGCAGGTCCCTGCGCCGCAGGTGCCTGTCTATCTGCGGGCCTTTGATGTCTGCGTGATGCCGTTTCCGTGGACGGAGCACTTCGCCTACTATGCGTCGCCGATGAAGCTGTTCGAGTACATGGCGTCCGGCAGGCCGGTGGTGGCGACCGACCTGCCCTCCACGGCAGAGATCATTCGGGACGGAGAGAACGGGCTGCTGGTGCCGCCCGGCGATGCGGCGGCCCGGGCCGCGGCGCTGCGCCGCCTGCGCGGCGATCCCGCGCTCGCCGGGCGGCTGGCCGATCGCGCCGCCGCCGACGCCCGGAGCTATACGTGGGACGCCCGCGCCCGCCGCATCCTGGCTTTCGCCGCGGCGTGCGGGGCGGTCAGCTGAGCGCTTGCTGCGGCTAGCGTATCACCGTCTGGTCGCGGGCCGGCCCCACGGTGATCAGCGACACCGGCACATCCATGAGGGCCTCGATCCGGGTGATGTACCCCTGCGCCGCCAGCGGCAGATCGGCGAAGCGCCGCACCCCGTCCACCGGCTCGGCCCAGCCCGGAAGCTGGTCATATACGGCCTGGCACTGCGCCAGCGTCTCCAGATCGGAAGGCAGGTCGCGGAGGGTGCGCCCGTTCAGCCGGTAGGCCCCGGCGATCTGCAGCGTGTCAAACCCGCTCAGAATATCCAGCTTGGTCACCATTAGCTCGGTCAGCCCGTTGACGCGCCCCGCATAGCGCAGCACCACGCCATCCAGCCAGCCGCAGCGGCGCGGGCGGCCGGTGGTGGTGCCGAACTCGTCCCACGGGTTTGCGCCGGTGCCGCGCAGCCGGTCGCCCAGCGCATCCTGCAGCTCGGTGGGCATCGGCCCTGCCCCGACACGGGTGCTGTACGCCTTCGCCACCCCGATCACGCGATCCACCCAGCGCGGCCCGATCCCCAGCCCGGTCAGCGCCCCGCCGGCGATGGTGCTGGAGCTGGTCACATAGGGGTAACCCCCGTGATCAATGTCTAACAGAGTGCCCTGCGCCCCTTCGCACAGCACCGTCCGCCCCTCGACCAGCGCTTCGTACAGCAGGCGGGAGGCATCATCCAGATAGGGGGCCAGCAGCGTGGCGGCTCCCACCAGTTCAGTGACCGCCGCCTCCACGTTGACCGGCTCCGCGCCATAGATGCCCTCGAGGATCTGGTTGGCAGCGGCGATCCGCTCGCGTGCGCGGGCGGCGAACGCCTCCGGGTGGCGCATGTCGCCGGCCCGCAGCCCCTCGCGGGCAGCGCGATCGGTATAGGCCGGGCCGATCCCGCGCAGGGTGGTGCCGATCGCGCCCTCGCCGCGGCGGGCTTCCCGGGCGGCATCCAGCGCCCGGTGCGCGGCGGTGATCAGGTGCGCCCGGTCCGACAGGACGATCCGCCGGGGCGAGACATCGATGCCCCGGCCCGCCAGCCCGCGCAGCTCGTCAGCCAGCTTGATCGGGTTCACCACCATCCCCGGCCCCATCACGCAGCGAGCTGACGGGTACAGCACTCCCGAAGGCACCAGGTGCAGCTTGAAGGTATCCTCGCCCACCCGGACCGTGTGGCCGGCATTGTCGCCCCCCCCATAACGCGCGACGATGTCGGCGCTGGCCGCCAGCCAGTCAGCGATGCGCCCCTTTCCTTCATCCCCCCACTGTGCCCCAACAATGATATGGGCAGGCATGGCCGCGTATCCTCCCCCGATTGGCCGGGCAGGGGCCCCTGCCCGGACAGTGAATAATCCCCCCCTCTCATTATAGGACATTCCCCCGCGGGTGGAGGCGGCTTGCATGTAGCCCGTCCCGGGGATAGAGTCAGCGGCTCAGCAGGCCCGCGCGAAGCGGGCCGGGTGGGGGAGGAGCACATGGCCGGCAGCCTGACCTTCCGGGAGCGGCTGGCACAGGGAACCATCCTGACGGACGGCGCGATGGGCACTCTGCTGCACAGCAAAAGCATCCCGATTGACGCCTGCTTTGACGAGCTGAATCTGACCAACCCTGCCATCGTATTCGATATCCATCGCGCCTATCTGGATGCCGGCGCGGAGATCATCGAGACGAATACGTTTGGCGCCAACCGTTTTAAGCTGGCGCTGCATGGGCTGGAAGACCGCGTGACCGAGATCAACCGGGCGGGCGTGACCCTGGCCCGCCGGGCGGTTGAGGTCGCCTTCAAACCCAACCGGTACGTAGCGGGATCGGTCGGGCCGCTGGGGGTGCGTCTGTCACCCTACGGCCGCATCCCGGCCCGGCAGGCGTATGACGCCTTCCGCGAGCAGATAGAAGGGCTGTGCGGCGCCGATCTGCTGATCCTGGAGACGTTCTCCGATCTGCACGAGCTGGCGGAAGCCGTGCGCGCCGCGCAGGAGGTCTGCCCCGGAACCCCGATCATCGCCGAGATCACGTTCACCCGCGACGATCGCACCCTGCTCGGCGATGCGCCCCCGCAGGTTGCCACCGCGCTGGCTTCCCTGGGCGTGGAGGTGATCGGCGTTAACTGCTCTAACGGCCCGGCGCAGATCATGCGCATCGTGCGCGCGATGCAGATCGCCGCGCCGGGCATCGCCCTCTCGGCGGTGCCCAACGCGGGCTGGCCGGAATACGTCGGCGGGCGCGTGATGTATCCCGCCGAACCGGGCTACTTCGCCGAATATGCGCTGGCGCTGCGGGCGCAGGGCGTGCGGGTGATCGGCGGCTGCTGCGGCACCACGCCGACCCATATCGCCGCCATGCGCGCCGCCCTGGACGAGCCGGGCCGGGTCAGCCGCATCGCCGCCGCCGAAGTCGAAGTCGAGGGCGCCGACGAGGTCGCCGAATCCCCCGCGCCGGGCGCCCTGGCCCAGAAGCTGGCCCGCCGTGACTTTCTGATCTCCGTCGAAATCTCTCCCCCCCGGGGGATCGCCACCGAAAAGGTGCTGCGGGCCGCCGAGCTGCTGCGTTCGGCGGGGGCCGACATCCTGAACGTGGCCGATACCCCGATGGCCCGCATGCGGATGAGCCCGTGGGCCGTCAGCTACCTGCTCCAGAGCCAGGCCGGCATCGATACCGTGCTGCACTTCCCCACACGGGGGCGCAACCTGCTGCGCATCCAGGGCGATCTGCTGGCCGCCCATGCGCTGGGCGTGCGCAACCTGTTCGTGGTCATGGGCGACCCCACCCACATCGGAGACTATCCGGAAGCAGCCGACAACTACGACATCGTGCCTTCCGGGCTGGTGCGGCTGATCAAGAAAAACCTGAACGCCGGCCAGGATTCGGCGGGCAATGCGATCGGCCAGCCCACCAGCTTCGTGGTGAGCTGCGCGGTCAACCTGTGCGCGCCTGATCTCGACCGGGAGGCCGGGGTGACGCATAAAAAGATCGAAAACGGGGCTGACTACCTGATCAGCCAGCCCATCTTCGATCTGGAGGCCTATGATCGCTTTGTGGCCCGCTACGAGGCGCTCTACGGCCCGCTCAATACCCCGATCATGGTGGGGCTGCTGCCGCTGTACGGCGCACGCCACGCCGCTTTTCTGCATAATGAGGTGCCGGGCATCCTGATCCCGGAGCCGATCATGCGCCGCATGGAGGGCGCCGGCGAGGGGGCCCCGCAGGAAGGCGTGCGGATCGCGCAGGAGCTGGCCGCCGGGCTGCGCCAGCGCGCCGCCGGGCTGTACTTCATGCCCCAGTTCGCCCGCTTCGACCTGGTCGCCGAGATCATCGAGTCCGTGCGCGCCCTGGGCTGATCAGGCGGCCCGCTACAGGGCAGGCTCACGCTGGTGCCATTCGGTGGCCTGCTCGTAGGCATAGCCCACCTGCAGCACCCTCTCCTCGCCGAAGGCAGGCCCGATCAGCTGCAGGCCGATGGGCAGGCCCTGCTCGTCGAACCCGCACGGCACGGACATCCCGCAGATGCCCGCCAGGTTCACCGCCAGGGTGAACACGTCGGATAGATACATCTGCAGCGGGTCCTCGGTCCGCTCGCCGATCCGGAAAGCCGTCGTCGGCGAGACCGGGCAGGCGATCACATCCACCTGAGCGAAGGCCCGGTCGAAGTCCTGCCGGATCAGCGTGCGCACCTTCTGGGCCTTCAGGTAGTACGCATCATAATAGCCTGCCGACAGGGCATAGGTGCCCAGCATGATGCGCCGCTTCACCTCCGGCCCGAACCCCTCTCCCTTGGTGCGGCGGTAGGTTTCCCACATCTGGCCGCCTTCACGGCGCGGGCCGTAGCGGATGCCGTCAAAACGTGCCAGGTTGGCGGACGCCTCCGCCGGGGCGATCAGGTAGTAGACCGGCAGCGCCATATCGGTGTGCGGCAGGCTGACGGGGACAACCTGCGCCCCCATCCCGGCCAGGACGGCGATGGCGTCCCGGACCGCCTGCTCGACCGCTGGCTGAATGCCCGCGATGAAGTATTCTTCCGGCACCCCGATGCGCAGGCCGCGCACAGCCGGCTGCAGCGCGGCTGAGAAGTCCGGGACAGGCATCGGCGACGAGGTAGAGTCCAGCGGATCGTGGCCGGCCATCGCTCCCAGCACCAGCGCCGCATCGGCCACCGTGCGGGTGAAGGGCCCGATCTGATCCAGCGAGGAAGCAAAGGCCACCAGCCCGTAGCGCGAGACGAGTCCGTAGGTCGGCTTGAGGCCCACCACACCGCACAGCGCCGCCGGCTGCCGGATGCTGCCGCCGGTATCGGAGCCGAGCGCTGCCCCGGCCAGATGGGCCGCCACAGCGGCGGCGCTGCCTCCGCTGGAGCCCCCCGGAACGCGGTCCGTGTCCCACGGGTTGCGCGTGATCTGGTAGGCCGAGTTCTCCGTCGACGACCCCATAGCAAACTCGTCCATATTGAGCTTGCCCAGCATCACGGCCCCCGACTGCGCCAGCCGTTCGACCGCCGTGGCTGTGTACGGCGGCCGGTAGCCCTTCAGAATGCGCGAGCCGCAGGTGGTCTCAACCCCCTGTGTGCAGATCACATCCTTGTACGCCACGGGGATGCCCAGCAGCGGCCCATCCTCCCCGGCGGCGCGGCGGGCATCGGCGGCGCGGGCCGCCTCCAGCGCCTGCTCGCCCGTTACCGTTAGATAGGCGCCGATGCGCCCATCCAGCGCCGCGATGCGGTCGAGATATGCCTGCGTGAGCTCCAGCGAGGAGAACTCGCCCGCTCGCATCCCCTGCCCGGCCCGGTGAATCGACAGCGCGGTCAGGTCGGCCATGGAGTCACTCCTCCTCCAGAATCACATCCACACGGAACATGCCATTTTCCTGAGCGGCGGCGTTCTGCAGCAGCCGCTCACGCGGCAGGCCTGGCCGGGCGATGTCCTCCCGCATGACCGTATCCACCGGGACCACCGAGGCGGTCGGCGGGATGTTGTCGGTATCGATCTGCTGGAGCCGCTCAGCATATTCCAGGATGGCGGAGAGCTGCTCGCGGAAGCGGGCCTTCTCCTCATCCGTCAGCTCCAGCTTGGCTAACTCGGCGATGTACTCCACTTGCTGCAGGCTCAGGCTCGTCATTGTATCATCCTTGCATCGCGGGGTTGGGTCGGGATTATAGCACGCCCGGGCGCCGCTGGCCCCGGTACGGGCGATCGGGGTCATTGACGCGGGGGGCGGGCTACTGGTATACTCGGTCAACACGCCTTGTGAAAGCCGTCATTACCTGCTTGCCATCACGATATGGCTCGTTCCCCACAGGTTCGCCCGATGGTATCGCACCTCGCCTGCGCGGCGAGGGGAGTTATGTCTGCGGCTCGTCCGTGATCACAGAGGAGGCCCGCTAAAGCGTCATGGACAATCTCTCGGCCTTACAGAACCCGGATCACCCGGTTCCAGAAGAACTCAAGAACAACATCCTGATCACCACGCTCGATCGTGTCTACAACTGGAGCCGCGCCAAGTCAGTATGGCCGATGCTTTTCGGGCTGGCATGCTGCGCGATCGAGATGATCGCCACGGCAGCGGCCCGCTACGATCCCTCGCGCTTCGGCATGGAAGTGATGCGCCCCAGCCCGCGCCAGTGCGATCTGATGATCGTCTCTGGCACGGTGACGAAGAAGATGGTCCCCCAGATCGTGCGGCTGTATAACCAGATGGCCGAGCCGCGCTACGTGATGGCGATGGGCGCCTGCGCTTCAGGCGGCGGGCCGTTCAAGGAAGGCTACAACGTCGTCGATGGGATCGATAAGTTCATCCCCGTCGATGTCTATGTGCCCGGCTGCCCGCCCACCCCGCAGGCGCTGCTGCACGGCTTCATCACCCTGCACGAGAAGATTGAGAGCCAGAGCATCACCACGGTGCCGTGGTACCGCAAGGGAGTCAGCGAGCCGATCCCGATCCCGGTGCTCGGCCCCGACCTGATTGACCCGCGCCAGGCGGCTTTGATCAATGCGGCCGGCTCCGGGTTAATGGATGCCGCCGGCCACCCTCCGGCGACCGAAGAACCGGCTGCCGGCTAACTGCATCGGGAACTCAGACATGACCGACTCCACTCCCCGGACGACAACTTCTACCGCCGAAGAACTGCTGCTGCAGAAATTCCCGGAGGCGATCCAGCCGGACACGCGCGACGGGTACGACGGCCTGGTCGTGGCCGCCGATCAGCTGGCCGAGGTCGCCACGGCGATACGCGACGATCTGGGCTTCAACCTGCTGAGCAGTGTGAACTACGTCGATTATCTGGCTGACGACTATTTCGAGGTCGTCTACAACGTGTACAACACGCGAGCCATCGGGCCGGGCCTCACGTTCAAGGCTCGCACGCCGCGCTCCGAAGCGATCCTCCCTTCACTGACCGGCGTGTGGCCGAGCGCCAACTTCCAGGAGCGCGAGGCCTGGGATCTGATGGGTATCCGGTTCACCGGCCACCCGAACCTCAAGCGCATCCTGACCTGGGAAGGCTTCGCCGGGCACCCGCTGCGCAAGGACTGGAAAGAACCCTTCTACGAGGAAGAGGCCAAGCCGTTCAAGAGCCGCTGGCCGGAAGGCCATGTCAGCCGCGCTGAAGCCAGGCTGCCGTATGGCATGAACGTCCAGTATCCGGCAGGCTTCACCCTGGATGACTACACCCCGGAAGGCGAGGCGGCCCTGTACGCCGGTCTCATCACCTCGGATGCCAGCACCGGGATCGGCGTGCAGCAGATCAAGACCGATCAGCTGGTGGTCAACCTGGGCCCCCAGCACCCCAGCACGCACGGCGTCTTCCGCATGACCGTCACCCTGGATGGCGAGACGATCACCAAGCTTGAGCCGGTGATGGGCTACCTGCACCGCAACCATGAGCAGATCGGTGAGCGCAATACCTACCTGATGAACATGCCGTACACCGATCGGCTGGACTACATCTGCAGCATGTCCAACAACCTGGCTTACGCGATCACCGTCGAGAAGATGATGGGGCAGGAAGTGCCCTACCGGGCCGAGCTGCTGCGCGTGCTGATGGTCGAGCTGACACGCATCGTCAACCACTTCTGGGCGATCGGCTTCCTGCTGAACGACCTGGGCGCGTTCTTCACGCCGGCTCTGTACGCTATCCTGGAGCGCGAACTGGTGCTCGACCTGTTCGAGGCGACGGCCGGGTCGCGCATGATGTGTAACTACATGCGCTTCGGCGGGGTGGCGTTCGATCTCCCGCCTTATGTGGGCGGCCCGGCGGTCAAGCCGGGTGACCGCGCCCGCGAGCTGGAGACCACCGCCTTCATCCGCGATCTGGTCTTTGATCGTCTGCCCCGCGCGACCGATGAACTCGATCGCCTGCTGACAACCAATGAGGTGATCATCTCGCGCTGCCAGGGTGTTGGCATCCTGCCGCCCGACGTGGCGATCGCCTACGGGGTGACGGGGCCGGTGCTGCGCGCCAGCGGTGTGCCCTACGATCTGCGCCGCAGCGATCCCTACAGCATTTACAACGACCTCGACTTCGATGTCGCGGTGCGCTACAACGGCGATACCTACGACCGCTACCTGATCCGCATGGACGAGGTGCGGCAGAGCCTGCGCATCCTGCAGCAGATCGTCCCCCTGCTGGAGCAGACCGCCGGCCAGGATTACTGGGCCGGCAAGCGCCCCTACAATGTGCGCGTGCCGGCGGGCGCTCATTACGGGCACGCGGAAAACCCGAAGGGCGAACTGGGGTTCTACCTGGTCTCGGATGGGACGGCTAACCCGTATCGCTATCACATCCGCGCCCCAAGCTTCATCAACATCACCGCCCTGGAGGAGATGTGCCGCGGCTACAAAGTGGCCGATGCGATCATCATCCTGGGCAGCATCGATATCGTGCTGGGCGAGCTGGATCGCTGATCTGAACCCGTGCGGCGAGGCGCGGCCCGCTGGCCGCGTCTCCCCGGTGTGTTGACCGAGGAGCTGGTATGTACGGAGTTGGCATTCTCAAAGGGCTGGGCATCACGCTGAAGCACTTTGTCGAAACTTACGTGGACGACTTCAAGTGGGGGCTGAGCCGCTACACCTCGGATCGCGGCTTCCAGGTGCGTCAGAGCCCCGACACCCGCGGCCTGTTCACGGTGCAGTACCCCGAAGAGAAGATCGCCGTGCCGGAGCGCTTCCGGTTTGTGCCGTTCCTGGTGGTCAATGACGCCGACCACCCGACCGATCCGGGAGCCGACTGGTGCACCAGCTGCGGCATCTGCGCCAAGGTGTGCCCGCCCCAGTGCATCTGGATCGTGCGCGGTTCCGACCCCGAGACGGGGCGCCCGGTCCCGCAGCCCGAGGCGTTCTACATCGATATCGACATCTGCATGAACTGCGGCTTCTGCGCGGAGTTCTGTCCGTTTGACGCGATCAAGATGGATCACGACTACGAGATCTCCGATTACGACCGGACGACCACGCATATCTATGACCATGCCAAGCTGGCCAAGCCGCTGAGCTACTGGAAGACCATCGCGCCGACCCGGGCGGAGCAGGAAAGGCTGGCCCGCGAGGCGGAAGAAGCCGCCAAGGCAGCCAAGAAGCGCCGCTGAGCGCTGGGTGGCCGGCAGCTCCGCGTCGGTCCGGCCAGAGTCATCGCGATCGCAGGGGAGGCCGCTCGGCAGCGAGCGGCTTCTATAACAGGCGCCCTGTGAGGGTCTAGAGACTGCCTATGATGTTCCAGACCGATGCCGAGGTGCTGTTCCCCCCCAGAGTGATCGCCGCCCTGCGCAACCTGCGCGGGCAGGAATGGCAGCAGCTGGTCGATCAGGTGCTCTGCCAGACGACCGGCAGCGAGGAGGAGCAGGCATTCTGCCTGATGATGATCCGGCTGGATGGCTGCCTGACCTGCCATGCCGACAGCTACCGCGCCATGCGGGGCTGCACATTGTGCGCCCAGCAAACGATCGCTCGCTTCAAGGGCAGCGACCGGGACCTGCTGGCTCTGTACGAGCAGGCCCGGATCGACCTGCAAACATGGCGACGGACCGGTGAGGTGCCGCTCAGCGAGCGCCTTCCCCCTGAGACCGGATCGTAAGATCATAACCTGCCGGGCGACCGGCTGAACATGAGGTAACCTGATATGAGTCTGGGCAGCCTGATCGCAGTCAGCAGCGGCAAGGGCGGTGTGGGCAAGAGCACCGTAGCCGCGAATCTGGCCGTGGCGCTTGCAGCTTCAGGCGCATCGGTCGGCTTGATGGATGCGGACATCCTGGGGCCGAACCTGCCCATGATGATGGGCGTCTACCGGATGCCGCCGCCCGATCAGCAGCGGCTGAACCCTGCCGAAGCCTACGGCGTGAAGATCATGAGTATGGGCTTCCTGATCGATCCGGACAAGCCGATGATCTGGCGCGGGCCGATGGTCCATTCAGCGATCCGGCAGTTCTTCTCGGATGTGAACTGGGGCGATCTGGACTACCTGATCATCGATCTGCCGCCGGGCACCGGGGATGCCCAGCTCACCCTGGCGCAGAGTGTGCCGCTGACTGGCGCGATCATCGTCACCCAGCCGCAGAACGTGGCCCTGGGCGATGCCCTGCGCGGGCTGTTGATGTTCGAACAGGTGAACGTGCCGATCATCGGCGTGATCGAGAACATGAGCGGCGAGTTCTTCGGACAGGGCGGCGGCGAGCAGATGGCCCACTCGCGGGGCGTGCCCTTCCTGGGCAGCATCCCGCTCGACCCCCAGGTGCGGGTCGGGGGCGACGGCGGCACGCCGATCGTGGTGTCCGCGCCGGACGCCCCGGCGGCCCGGGCTTTCCGGGAGATCGCCGACCGCGTCACGGAGCGCGTCCGGGCGCTGGCCTCCAGCCGGGGCGATAACATCATCCCCCTCAATACGATCGGCTAGCCGAACGGCTGAGCCGGACCTGGAGCACGGCGGCGCAGTCAGCCGCCGTGTCTGATTCAGGGCCGCTGCCGATCAGCGGTTCAGCGCAGCGCTGACCGCCGCATAGGCATCGACGATGCCGTAGCCGTAGACGTTGTTCTGCTCCGCCGTGCCAGCGCCGCAGAGATCAGGCGCCGGCACGTAGCGGGCGGTATCAACTATGATCTGCTCGGTCGCGTCGATGTCCCCCACCAGCGACGGGTCGGCGGACCACAGCAGGGCCACCAGCCCGGCCACATGCGGGCTGGCGATTGAGGTGCCCGGCAGGCTCGCATAGCCGCCGCCGGGCACACTGGAAGGGATCTGATTGCCGGGCGCGACGACATCCGGCTTGATGCGCCCGCTGCCGTCGGCCAGGATCGGCCCCCGGCTGCTGAAGTCGGTAACCAGCCCGGTGGCCGGGTCAACCGCGCCGACAGTGGTGGCCGCATCCGCATTGGCCGGCGCCCAGATGGTGCTGCACGCGGGGCCTTCATTCCCGGCTGAGACAATGAACATCTGGCCGGCGTCACGCAGGTGCTGGACGGCGATCGTGAGGATCATCGCATCGCAGCCTTCCTCCGGCGGGCAGCCCCATGAGTTGTTGGTCAGGTCGGCCCCACGGGCGGGATCGCCGTCGGCCAGGGGATCGCCATCCGGCGGGTACGGCGCGAACAGGAACTGCATACAGTCCAGATAGTAGCCGGGGTTGCCCAGGTTGCGAGCCAGGTTACGGCAGGCGATCCAGCGGGCGCCCGGCGCCACGCCGATCCCGCCGCTGCCGAGGATCGTCCCGGTGGTATGAGTGCCGTGCCCGCCGGCATCCTCCGGCTCCGGGGCGCCATACCACGGATCGAGCCAGGTGTATTCGTGGCTCTCATCGCTGCCGAGGTACTGCTGGCGCAGCGCCGGGTGTGTCCAGTCCACTCCACTGTCGGCGGAGCCGATCACGATGCCTTCTCCGGTGACGCCCAGCTCCTTCCAGACGCGCTCCGCGTCGATGGCATCGACACCGGCTGCCGGCGTCCCCGGTGAGTAGGAGCCGTCGTCGGGGAGGGTGATCCCGGTCGCATCGTCGGGCAGCGGTCGTGCCTGCGGGCTTTCCAGGATCCGGTCCACGCCGGGCTGCCGGGCCACAGCGTAGCGCAGCAGCGGCCCACCCTCCACCTCGATGCCGTTGACCAGATAGTACGGCGTATACCGGGCTCCGCGTGCCTCCAGAAAGGCGCGCAGGTCTGCCTGCGAGGCGTTGGCGTGCTCAACGAGGGTCGCGTACACGGCGGCGCGGCGAGCATCCTGCCCGGCAATGTCACGGGCGAAGGCCGTGTCGGCCTGGTCAGCCATGACCACGAAAAAGGAATCGGGCTGAGGGCCGGGCTGCCCCAGCATCTGCCAGATGCCCAGCACCAGTGCCAGCGACCCAGCCGCCGGAGCAGCGCTGGCGGCCCGGCGGCGGGCCAGCCAGCCCATCGGGCGGCGCAGCGCCAGCAGAGCCGCCCCCAGCAGCAGCCCGATCCCGATCTGCGGCAGCAGCGCCCTGCCCCACGCCAGCAGCATCTGATCCTCCATCCAGTCGCCTTCCAGCCCGCTGGTGAAAGCCAGGGGCAGCAGAAACGCGGCCAGCAGGAAAGCCCACACGCTCCACCACGTCCGGCGCGGCTCTGGAGAGTCGGCTGCCGGGGCCAGCAGGCCGCCGGCGATCAGGCCGGCAGGCAGCAGGGCCAGCGACACATACACCCCCTGGAGCCACCAGCCCCGCACGGCCAGCAGCCCCGGCGTCAGCGCGGCAAAGAAAGCGCCTGACAGCAGGGCTGAGGCGATCGGGCGCCGACCCGGGGCCTGCGGATCGTAGAAGAAAACCAGCGCCAGCAGGGTGGCCGCAGCCAGTGAGGTGGACAGCGCATCCAGCAGCGCCTGCATGATCTCGCGGGGAGTTCCCAGCGCCCCGACCGCGGCCCAGATGCTGCTCAGCACAAAGCCAGCCGCCAGCCCCGGCCCGATCCCCACAGGCCGCCCGATCAGGCGCCGCCGCCCGGACGCGATCAGCGCGGCGGTATAGCCCAGCAGGGCCAGCGGCGGCAGGGCATCGGGCAGGCCGGGCCAGAGCAGTTCGCGGTCGAGCGCCAGCAGCAGCCCGCCCAGCAGCGCATGCCCACCGGCAGCGGCCAGCGCCAGCGCAGCGCCGCGCCACAGCTCGTAGCCCGCCCGGCGCAGCAGCAGGGCTGCCGGCCCGAACAGGATCAGCAGGGCCAGGCCGTAGATCAGCGGTCGGGCCAGATCCGCCGCCAGCAGGCTGCCGAACAGCGGCACAGAGAACTCGGACAGCAGCGTGGCCAGCCACAGCCAGCCTCCCATACAAACCACCGCCGCCGCGATCAGCACGGCCAGGGCGGTCAGGCAGCCGTGGGGGCCAGCCGCCGCAGGAATCTCCGGGGCGGCGGCGCCGGCAATGGATTCTCGTTCATCGGCCATGGGGATGTCTCCTGAAGATCAGCGCAGCGCGGCGTCCATCGCCTCTTCCAGCGAGCGGACGGCGATGGCCTGGATGTTTTCAGGCAGCGGCTCGCCGGTGCGCCGCACCGAGCGCGGGATCAGCACCCGGCGGAAGCCCAGCTTGGCGGCCTCGTTGAGCCGCACGCTGAGCTGGCTGACAGCGCGCAGCTCGCCGCTGAGGCCGATCTCGCCCACGCAGGCCAGGTCGGCCGGCAGCGGGCGATCCTTCGCGCTCGATGCCAGCGCCAGCGCCACGGCCAGATCGGCTGCCGGCTCGTCGATGCGCAGCCCGCCGATGACGTTCACGAACACGTCCTGCTCGGCCAGCCGGACGCCGGCGCGGCGCGTCAGGACGGCGGTGATCAGCAGCATCCGGTTGAAGTCGATGCCGTTGGCGGTTCGCCGCGGGTTGGCAAAGCTGGTCGGGGTCGCCAGCGCCTGCACCTCGGCCAGCAGCGGGCGCGTCCCTTCGATGGTCACCACAATGGCGGACCCGGCGGCATTGACCATCCGCTCGGCCAGGAACGCCTCCGAGGGGTTCGGCACCTCCACCATGCCCGCCGCCTGCATCTCAAAGACCCCCACCTCGGAGGTGGCGCCGAAGCGGTTCTTGACGCTGCGCAGCAGGCGGAACGCCTGAAAAGCATCACCCTCCAGATACAGGACGGTATCGACGATATGCTCCAGCACCCGCGGGCCGGCGATCGTCCCATCCTTGGTGACATGGCCGACCAGAAAGACAGCGATGCCGCTCTCCTTGGCCAGCTGCTGCAGCGCCGACGCGCACTGCCGGATCTGGCTCACGTTGCCGGCAGTCGAGTCCACCGCTTCTGAGTAAGTCGTCTGGATCGAATCGATCACCAGCACCTGCGGGCGGACAGCCTCCACATGCGACAGGATCGCGTCCAGATTAGTTTCTGTCACCAGATACAGATTCTCGGTGGTGATGCCCAGCCGCTCGGCGCGCATCTTGATCTGTCGGGCGGACTCCTCACCGGAGACGTACAGGGCCGGGCCGGCGGTGTCGGCCAGCAGAGCGGTGGCCTGCAGCAGCAGGGTGCTTTTGCCCATGCCCGGCTCCCCGCCGATCAGGATCAGGCTGCCGGGGACCACGCCGCCGCCCAGCACGCGGGAGAACTCCTCCATCGGCAGGGGAAGGCGTTCCCAGGGGTCGCCTTCGATCTCAAACAGGCGCTTCGGCTCCGACCGCTGACCGGCGCCGCGCCCGGCGGACCGCCCCGCCGCCGGCGCCGGGACTATTTCCTCAATGAAGGTGTTCCAGCCTCCGCAGCCGGGGCAGCGGCCCATCGGCCGGGGGGAGTGGCGGCCGCATTCCCGGCATACATAGACCGTCCGAGTTTTTGCCATGAGTCCCTCTAACGCCTTATACTTCCAGGAGAACCCTGATTGTACCACACGACCCGACGCTGTATGCCTGATGGCCGGGGCGCAAACCCGGCACCTGGAGAGGAGAAGGCCTTCATGCGACCCGTGGCAACTTACACGGTCGTCTCTGCGATCCCGGAGGCGCTGCGGCGGCTCCCTGAGCTGGCTTACAACATCCACTGGGCGTGGGATCATGAAGCGATCGAGCTCTTTCGGCGGATGGACCTCGACCTGTGGGAAGAAACCAGCCATAACCCCGTCAAAATGATGGGGCTGATCAGCCAGGCCAAGCTGAATGCGCTGGCCCGCGATGACGGCTTCCTGGCACACCTGAACCGCGTGCTGGCCGCCCATGACGACTATATCTATAAGGCCGACCGGGCCTGGTATCCTCAGGAGTACACCCCGGAAGAGTACCCCCAGATCGCCTATTTCTCCTTTGAGTTCGGCCTGACAGAGTCGATCCCCAGCTACTCCGGCGGGCTGGGTGTGCTGGCAGGCGATCACCTGAAAGCCGCCAGCGACCTGGCGGTTCCGCTGACGGGCGTGGGCCTGCTGTACCAGCAGGGGTACTTCCGGCAGTATCTGAACATCGATGGCTGGCAGCAGGAGCGCTACCCCGACAACGACTTCTATACCATGCCGATCCGGCTGATGAAGGACGGATCGGGGCAGCCGATCCGCATCAGCGTCGAGCTGCCGGGGCGCTCCGTCTATGCGCAGATCTGGCAGGTGCGGGTGGGGCGGGTCAACCTCTATCTGCTGGATACCAACATCCCGGAGAACCCCCGGCGCGAGGACCAGAACCTCACCGACCAGCTGTACGGCGGCGACCGCGAGACGCGCATCAAGCAGGAGATCCTGCTGGGCATCGGCGGGCTGCGGGCGCTGATCGCGCTGGGGATCGAGCCCACCGTCTGCCACATGAACGAAGGCCATTCGGCCTTCCTGGCGCTGGAACGGGCGCGGCTGCTGATGCAGCGCTTCAGCATGAGCTTTGCCGAGGCGCTGACCATCACGGCATCCAGCAATGTCTTCACCACGCATACCCCCGTCCCGGCTGGCAACGACTATTTCAAGCCGGAACTGGTCGAACAGTATTTTGCAGCCTACCGCAAGGAACTGGGGCTGACCAGCGAGGAGTTCCTCGCGCTGGGGCGCGTGGATCCCGCCAACGCGGAAGAGTATTTCTGCATGACAGTGCTGGCGCTGCGCGCCTCGACGTATGCCAACGGCGTCAGCCGGCTGCATGGCGAGGTAGCCCGCAGGATGTGGAAGGACGTTTACCCCGGTGTGCCCCTGACCGAGGTGCCGATCAGCTCGGTCACCAATGGCGTGCACATCTTCAGCTGGGTCTCCAGCGAGATGGCCAGCCTGTACGATCGCTACCTGGGTCCGCGCTGGCGCGAGGAGCCTTCCGATCGGCGAGTCTGGCAGCGCGCCGCCAACATCCCCAGCGAGGAATTGTGGCGCACCCATGAGCGCAGCCGGGAGCGGCTGGTGAACTTCGTCCGCAGCCAGCTGGTCAGCCAGCTGGAGAGGCGCGGGGCACCCCCCTCTGAGATCGAAGAGGCGCACGAGGTGCTGGACCCCGATGCGCTGACCATCGGCTTTGCCCGGCGCTTCGCCACCTACAAGCGAGCCACCCTGCTGCTGCGCGATCCGGAGCGCCTGAGCAGCATGATGTGCAGCGAGCGGCCTATCCAGTTCGTGTTCGCAGGCAAGGCGCATCCCCATGACAATGAAGGCAAACAGTTCATCCGGGATATCGTGCACTTCGCCCGCAACACGGGCTGCCGCAACCGCATCGTCTTCCTCGAAGACTATGACATGGTGATCGCCCGCCACCTGGTGCAGGGCGTCGATGTCTGGCTCAACACGCCGCGCCGCCCGCTGGAAGCCAGCGGCACCAGCGGCATGAAAGCCGTGATGAACGGCGTCCTGAACCTGAGCGTGCTTGATGGCTGGTGGGCAGAAGCCTACCGGCGTGAGCTGGGCTGGGCGATCGGGCACGGCGAGGAATACGACGATCAGGAGATGCAGGATTACATCGAATCCAATGCCGCCTATGAGATGCTGGAGAAGGATCTGATCCCCACCTTCTATGATCGGGGATCGGATGGGCTGCCGCGCGGGTGGATCATGCGGATGAAGGCATCTCTCCGGGAGCTGGCGCCGGTCTTCAGCATGGATCGCGTGGTGCAGGAGTATACGCGCCGATTCTATGTGCCGGCGCTGGAGCACGCCCGCAGCCTGAGCGCAGAGGATTACCGCTATGGCCGCGAGTTTGCATCGTGGCTGCAGGGTCTTCAGGACAAGTGGGCCGGCCTGACGATCGGCGCCATCGTGCCGGGTTTCCCGATGCATGCCGAAGTGCGGGTCGGGGATCGGCTCCAGTTCACCGCCCAGGTTTACCTCGACCATGTCCCCCCCGAGGACGTGACGGTCCAGCTCTACGAAGGGCCCATCGACACCGAAGGCAATATCGTCAGAGGCCACGCGCACGACATGGTGCGCACCGGCGCCGGCGCCCAGGGCAAGGGCTGGCACGAGTATATGGTTGAGCTGACATCGGAGACGACCGGCCAGCACGGCTACACGGCCCGCCTGGTTCCACGCCACGCGGAACTGCGGCACCCGCTGCGGCTGGCCCTGATCACCTGGGCGTAAGTCGATCGGCAGGCTGTTAACGGCATCGATGCAGGGGCGCACTCAACTGCGCCCCTGCGCTTCGGCCGGACTCTACCCGCCGGGATAGACCCATTCGTCAAAGAAGGCGCCGGCTTCCTCCCCGAAGGACTCGACCAGCAGCGCACGCATAGCCGCATTATCGGCGATGCCGTAGCGGTGGCGGTCGAAGTAGGTCTGCAGGAATGCCTGCACGGCTTCCGGGCCGTAGTCATCCTCCAGGTAGCTGTAGAACAGGGCGCCGCCGCTGTACACGAATACGCGGTACTCGTACCCGTCATAGGTCTCAGCGGGCAGCCCGACCGGCTCCTGCGAGCCCCCCCCGTCCAGAAAGCCGTCCAGCTCGTCCTGATAGGTGTCGCGCACCCGCTGGCCCGCCCGCCGGCCGTCAACCTGCCGGAAGTAGACCTCCACGCTGAATTCGGCCAGCCCCTCATCCAGCCACGGCTCCGTGACCTGATCGTTGCCCACCAGGCTGTACCACCACTGGTGAGCCGCCTCGTGCACCACCACCCATTCCAGCAGCCGATCATCGCCGGAGCGCCACACATCTTCGGCGATGTAGATCAGGCCGGGATACTCGATGCCGGCGGCCACCACGGGCGCCTCAAATACATCCAGCTCGCTGAACGGGTAGCGCCCGAACTGCGCGTCAAACACTTCGACCGCAGCAGCCGCCTGGTTCAGCGCGGCCTGATCGGCCCCGGAACTGCCGGGCAGCGACCAGACGCGCACCGTCACGCCATTGCGGGCCGATTCATCCACCTCCAGTTCGCGGCCCAGCGCCAGGGAGAAATCCCGCACCGGCCCCGTGACGAAGCGGGCGCTGACCCGGTCGCTGTCCTGCCTGGTGCTGACGGCCGTCCCGGTCGCGGCGGCCTGCCAGCCCGCCGGGGCGGTGAGGGTGACATCAAACAGAGCCGCCGCGCTGTAGACCGGATCGCCGGTTTCGTCGGGCCACTCCAGCCACCAGCCGTCCGCTTCATAGACGGACAGCAGCGGCAGGAAGCTGGACAGGATGATCACGCCGCCGGTGTTGGCCAGCCGGCCGTAGCCGATCTGGCTGTCGGCGGGCAGGGTCAGGCTGAAATCCAGCGCCGCTTCAGCCGCCTCGCCGGGCGGCAGCGGCGCGATCAGGGGGAGGGTGAGGGCCGTGTCACTCACGCTCAGGGCCGGCTCGACGGGCTGTCCGTCAACCCGCGCCGCCGCCACGGTCAGGCGGCCGCCGCCCACCAGCGCGTTGGGGTACAGGCGGAAGACCAGCCCGGTGAGCGCATCGGGGGTGCGGTTGACGAACCGGACTGTCTCGGTCCCGGTCACCACCAGCGGATCAGGCTGCAGGCTGAGGCTGACCGCGTAGCGCGTGCTGTCCGCAAAGGCATCCACATCGCCTTCAAAGCCCGGCCGCATCGCGGGGTAGTGATCAGCGGCCCTTCCAACTTCGACGGGCGCAGGCGGAGTCGCCGCTGGCTCCCGGTCGCTGCGAGGGGCGGCTGTTGGCACCGGCTGTTCAGGCAGTGACCCCGATGCAGGCGGCGTGGGGGCTGCCAGTTCCGGCAGCGAACCGCAGGTGCAGGCCAGCGCCAGCGCAGCGATCAGGAGGGGCAGGATCTGTCGGCTCATGGGGCAGTGTCTTCTTCCGGATAGGGCGCGGGCTGCCGGGAGAATTCTCCATCGGCATAGAACCACACCTCGCGGCCAGGATACATGGCAATTACCGCGTAGCTCAGGCGTAGGTTCAGATCGTGGGCCGCGATGATCGGGTCATTGTACCAGGGTGAGTTGAGCGAAAAGAACGCGCCGTAGTCGCTCCACAGGCCGCCGCGCACCAGCACCAGCGTGGGCTTCCCCGCAGCCAGCCGGGCCAGCTGATCCAGCGGCTCCCGCGTGATGCCGTACAATCCGCGCCAATCAGGCAGGCGCCCCGGCAGATACAGGGTCAGGTTCAGGGCGATCAGCAGGCCCAGCACAGGCCAGGCCAGGCGCGTGGAGCCGCCCAGCATCCGATGGGCGGCGGTGCGGCGGTCGCCGCCCGGCAGCATCGTGCGCGCGCCGTGCCAGAAAAAGCGCGCCACGCCCCGGAGGCCCACCGCCGCCAGGACAGCCAGCCCGGCATGCGCCTCGTAGTAGTAACGTGGGCCGTAAGCGCTGCCGCCGACCCAGTAGGTCAGGTAGGCGATGACCAGTGCAGCGAACACCCCGGCCAGCAGCGCCGGCCACGCACGCCGGCCGCGGCGGGCTTCCAGCAGGCCGAAGATCAGCCCGGCGACCAGCGGCATCCAGCTCAGGCGGGACCAGCCAAACAGGTCGCCAGCCCATACCTCCAGATCGGCGGCGGCGTTGGCGATCGCCTGCTCCAGAGTATGCCCGCTGTGAGGGCCGATGCCGGGGCCGAAGCCGATCCGGTCGTAGGGCCAGACCAGCGTATACAGATTCATGAAGGGATCGCCGGTGACGGCATAGAGGTACAGGGGCTGGAGCAGCGCCACCGGCGCCGCCGCGGCCAGAACCGGCCAGTAATGACGCGCCAAAGCGGGCAGGCCCGGCGCCCGCCCGGCTGCCCGGTACAGCAGCAGCAGGGCCGGCGGAATCCACACGGCGATGGCCGTCAGCGGGCGGGTGATGATCAGCAGCCCGGTTGCCAGGCCCATCAGGGCAGCCCAGCCCCGCGCCGGGCGACCTGCTGCGCGGGCCTCTTCGGCGCGGAGCAGGCCCAGCAGCAGCAGGGCCGTCCACAGCGCCGACCCGGCATGACTCATGAAGGTGCTGGACTGGATGAGGAAGAACGGGGAAGTCAGCGCCAGCAGCGCCGCCAGGATCCCGATCTGTCGATCGAACAGATCGCGGCCCAGGACAAAGACAGCCGCCACCAGCAGGCCGCCCAGCACCGGGTTGACCAGCCACCCGGCGCCCAGCGCCTCGCCCAGCGCCAGCACCAGCGGCCAGCCGATGGCATACTTGCCCACACGGCGGCCATCCAGCGTGAGCACAAACGGGGTAAAGAAGCCCGCCTCGCTGGGCGCAGGCGGAGCCCACAGCGCCCCGCGGGCCAGCGTGCGAGCCTGGAACAGATAGGCGATCTCGTCTTCCAGATGGGGCAGGCGCTCGGTGACGCCCAGAGCCATCAGGCTGGCTGCCAGCAGCCCCAGGGCCGCCAGCCCGGCCATGATCAGCGTGTCGTATGAGGGGCGACGGCGTTCATCCATGCGGGCGAGTTTACCTGAGGGGCCCACCCGGCAGCAACGGCCCGGCTCGCATGGCGATTCGGGAGCGATCCGGTACAATAGCGCGGGCCTGCCCCAACCGGCAGGCGCAAAACCTGACACAGAAACGGCTGCCTGTTATGTTCAAGAAATGGATCCTGATCGCCGGTTTGGGCCTGCTGCTGGCGCTGAGCGGCTGCACGCTGACTGCCGCGCTGGGAGACGACAATGCCGCCCCGGCAGCGACCTTCACCCCGACCGTGAACTTTGCGCCGACGGCCGCAACGCTGGCCCCGACACTGGGGCCGGGCGTCCCCACCATCCCGCCCACCCTGGCGCCGCCCACGCTTACCGCATCGCCTACAGGCGGCAGCGGGCCGACTCCGCTGCCCGCGCCGACCCAGATCTCCGTAGTCAGCCCCACCCCGACAGCCATTCAGGGCACACCGGACCCGAATGCGACCCCGGCGGCGCCGGCCCCGGCGCCGAGTACCGGCGGCAGCGGCCCCGGGATCAGCATGGACCCGCAGCTGGGCGAGCCGCTGGACGTCGTGGTGGTATCCGGCAGCGGATTCGCCCCCAATGAAGAGGTGACGCTCCACTGGGGAAAGCCGGAAGGCAAGACCGGCCCGGAATACTGGTCCCTGGAGACAGACGGCGAAGGCAAGTTCAGCGTCGGGCTGATCGTCCCGCCGGCAGATCAATGGCCGGGAGGCAGCCCGCAGGAAGGCGACTATCTGCAGCTGCGCGCCTTCAGCGAATCGCTGGAGGACTTCTACTACTGGGCCAACTTCCGCTATATCCGGCGCTTCAACCCTGTGACCTCGCTCCCTCTGACGCTGTCCAACACCGACTGGGACTACGAGATCGATGTGCCTAACGGCTGGACCTGGACGTGGGAGGAAGACAAAACCGAGAACGTCCGCTTCGCCGCCGGGGGCGGCGGCGCGGGGCGCGGCTTTGTGCGCGTGATCGAGACGACCGATGTCAACGCCGCGATCAGCGCGGTCATGTCCGCTGAAGGCCTGACGGCCGCTTCGACACGGCAGGCCACCCTGGGCAACTTCCCCGGCACGGAGGTCACGACCACCAACGGGCGGATCGTCTGGTTTATCCCGGCCCGCAGCCGCGTCTATGCGCTGAGCTTCACGGATGAAAACGGCCAGTTCTACACGCTGGTTGCCTCATCGCTGCGGATCAAGTAGATCGCGGCCGCGCCGCCGGCCTGGAATCGACAGACCCCGGCTGCACAGACAGCCGGGGTCTGTTGTTGACCCGCTTTTCAGGCCCGATCGGCTCAGCTGATCAGCGTCCCCACCGACTCATCCCCCAGCACGGCGCGTTCCAGCGCCCCTTCCTGCCACAGATTCAGGACAAAGATGGGCAGGTTGTTCTCCATGCACAGCGTCAGCGCCGTCGCGTCCATGACCTGCAGGCGTTTCTCCAGCGCCTGGCCGTAGCTCAGCCGGGCGAAGCGCTGCGCATCGGCATTCATATTCGGGTCGCTGTCGTAGACGCCGTCCACCTTGGTCGCCTTGATGAGCACATCGGCATGGATCTCGACGCCGCGGAGCGCCGCCGCGCTGTCCGTGGTGAAGAACGGGTTGCCGGTTCCCGCGCCGAAGATCACCACCCGCCCCTTTTCCAGATGCCGGACGGCCCGCAGCCGGATATAGGACTCGGCGATCGCATGCATGTCAATGGCGCTCTGCACACGGGTCACCACGCCCTCGCGCTCCAGCGCGTCGCGCAGAGCCAGCGCATTCATCATCGTCGCCAGCATCCCGATGTGATCAGCCGTGGCACGCTCCATGCCGGCGCTGGTGCCCGTCGTGCCGCGCCACAGGTTGCCCCCGCCGATGACGATGGCGATCTCGATGCCGTGCTGACGGACACGCTTGAGCAGGTTGGCGATCCGGGCCGCCTCGCGCGGATCGATGCCCGTATCTCCCCGGCCCGACAGCGCCTCTCCGCCCAGCTTCAGAACGATCCGGTGGTAGCGGGGGGTTCCCCTGATCAGTTGAGTCACCTGTCTTCTCCGGCTGTAGGAGCCGCCGCGCCAGAACGGCAGCCCGGATGCAAGAAAAAAGGGGATTAGAACCCCGTCTAATCCCCTTCAGCCGCTGGCTGCTACGCGTCACCCCCGCCCTCTTCGTCAGTCGTTCCACCCAGCTCAAAGCGGGCGAAGCGGCTGATGCGTATGTTCTCTTTCAGATCCGCGATGGCCTGCGTGACCAGATCGCCCACCACGATCTCGTCGTCCTTGACAAACGGCTGTTTGAGCAGACAGATATCGGCGAAGTGTTTGTTGAGGCGGCCTTCAACGATCTTTTCCACCACACTGTCGGGCTTGCCGGTCGCGCGTGCTTCGGCCAGGAACTCCTGCTTTTGCGCCTCGACCACTTCAGCCGGGACATCGGCCAGATCGACATAGTGCGGGTTGGCAAAGGCAATGTGCAGGGCGATATCATGGGCAAACTGCCGGAAGCGCTCCGTCTTGGCGACGAAGTCCGTCTCGCAGTTAACCTCAACCATCACGCCGACGCGCCCGCCGGGGTGCTGATAGACCTCCACCACGCCATCGCGAGCCGCGCGCCCGGCCTTCTTCTTGGCGGTGGCCAGCCCTTTTTCGTTAAGGTAGGCCCGGGCCTTCTCGAAGTCGCCGCCGTACTCCTCAAGTGCTTTCTTGCAGTCCAGTATTGCCGCGCCAGTATCCTCGCGCAGCGCCTTCACCATATCAGCTGTGATCGTCATATCCTGTCCTTTATCGGCTACCAGAAGCATGGCACGGCTGAGGCAGGCTATTCCTCAGACTCAGCGTCGGCAGTGTCTGTTCCCGCCTCAGTTTCCGAATCATCCCCGGCTTCAGCCGCGGCATTTTGCACTCTCGGCTTTTCCTCATCTTCCTCAGCTTCGAAGCGCAGGGCGCCGCTGCGGAGCTTCTCAAGAGTCGCCTCGCCCAGGAAGTCCTCATCGACGGTCTCACCACCTTCATCGATGTCCAGATGCTGGTAGTCATACTCCGCCGCCTCAGCCGTGCTCAGCGCTTCTTCCTCCAGGCCGCTGTCCTTCCGCATCGCCTGCCCTTCGAGGACCGCATCGGCCATGACGCTCGCGACCAGCTTGATAGCGCGGATAGCGTCATCATTCGAGGGGATCACATAGTCCACCGCATCGGGATCGCCATTGGTATCGACCATCGCGATCACCGGAATATTCAGGATGTTCGCCTCGTGAATGGCGGTGTACTCACGCTGAACATCAACCAGGAAGATCAGGGCCGGCAGCGAGTTCATGTCGCGGATGCCGCCCAGCCGCTCATTGAGCCGCTCGATCCGGCGAGTCAGGTCGAGGGCTTCTTTCTTGGTCAGCAGATCGAATTCGCCGCGATCCCGGCGGGCCTCCAGATTCTTCAGATGCTCGATGCGCTGCCGGATGGTGCGCCAGTTGGTGAGCGTGCCGCCCAGCCAGCGCTCGTTGACATACGGCATGCCGCAGCGCTCAGCCTCGCGAGCGATCGTTTCCTGCGCCTGTCGCTTGGTGCCGACGAACAGCAGCTTGCCGCCCTCCATCACCGTATCGCGGACGATATCGTAGGTCTCGCGCAGCGCCTTGAGGGTCTGGTGCAGATCGAGGATGTGAATGCCGTTGCGCTCGGTGAAGATGTAGGTGGACATCTTCGGGTTCCACTTGCGGGTACGGTGCCCGAAGTGGACGCCCGTCTCGAGCAGAGCCTTCATCGTGACGGTATTAGCCATCTGGATTCGTTCCTTTCGTTATAATCTTCCGCTGTCGTCTTCCCTGCCGGGGCCGGAAGCCGGCACGTCCGGTCAGGTCGGGCAGCGTGCTTGCTCCGCGCGCCGTCAAAGCACGCGGGGGCCCGGCACAGGCTCGCTGTGGCCGGGCCGCGGGGTAGTATACCGCGCCGGACGGCAAACTTCAACGAATCAGCGCCCCGGCGGAATCGCCCCTCGCCGGGGCGGCGCCCCGGCCCGCAATTGCCCCGCCCAGACCCCGCCTGTACAATGCCCCTGATCCGATCATCCGATCAGCCAGCCGGGAGAGGCGTTATGCGACTCAGCGGGCTCAAATCAGACATTCTGCGCTACATCGTCGAGAACGGCTTCCGGCCAGGGGACCTGCTGCCCACCATCCAGTCGATCAGCCGCAGCCTGGACGCCAGTGTGGCCCGTATCCGCGAGTCGCTGGAGGTCGCTCGTGCCCTGGGGGTGGTGGAAGTCCGGCCCGGGCGCGGGACGCGGGTGGCCGCGTTCACCTTTGCGCCCATCGCCAGCCTGAGCGCGTTGTACGCCATCGGCCAGGACGCCGCCAATTTCGACCACCTGCGCGAGATGCGCAATGCGCTGGAGATCTATTTCTGGCCGGCTGCCGTGAGCCAGCTCGGGCCGGACGACTTGGCGTACCTGCGCACGCTGATCCGGTCCGCCCGCGAACAGCTGGCCAGCCAGCCTGTTCAGGTCCCCGCCGAGGCTCACCGCCGCTTCCACCTCGCGCTGTTCGCCCGGCTCGAGAATCCCTTCGTCCAGGGCATTCTGGAGGCTTTCTGGCAGGCTTATGAGGCTTTCGGGCTTAACCAGTACTTCGATATCGCCTACCATCGGCAGGTATGGGACTACCACGAGCGCATCGTCAGCGCGCTGGAGTCCGGCGATATCGAACACGGGCGCCGCCTCCTCTCCGAGCATATGGGCCTGCTCCAGCAGCGCGGGTTGCCCGCGGACTCCCCTCGCAGGCCCGCACTGGATCCCCGCCTGTCCGGCTTCGAGTAACCCGACGCACGCCCCGCCTGCGCTGCCTGCCACCCCCAATGTTAATAAATTCTTGACCTGTCTGGTTAAAGCGTGTTATAATTGGCGCGCCGAAGGAATCCCACGCGATTTCGCGACCCGGTGAAAGGCTTGCAGGACACCCACTGCACAACAGGCGCCATCGATCGATCGGGAGTCCTTTTTTGTTTTATCCTGGGCGCTGAAGGGGTCCGCGCCCGCCAGGCTATCTGATGCCGCCAGGCAGAAGCCCGGCGTTCACCTGTGTAATGGTACTGTGACCGCCCGATCCGACACCCGTCAGCTGCATCTCAATGTCGGCTTCCTGCTCAAGGAGGGAGCTGGCTATACGCGCGAGTTCGCCTTCGACGCCCCGGGCGCGATCCGGCTGGAAGATGTCACGATCAGCCGGCTGACCGGCACGCTGCGGCTGACCCGCACACCCCAGGGCATCGTGGTGCAGGGTGTGCTGCACGCCGAGCGGACGGTGGAATGCGTCCGATGCCTGGCCCCCGTTCAGTGGCCAATTGAGGTCCCCTTTGAGGAGCTCTTTCGCCCGGCTACCGATCCTCAGGCGGGCGAGCCGGACGCCGCGTACTATGTCATCGATGAAGGCGGCATCATCGACCTCACCCCGATCGTGCGAGAGGAAGGTATTGTCTCCGTTCCCATGCAGGTGCGCTGCCAGCCCGACTGCCGCGGTCTGTGCCCCACCTGCGGCCAGAACCTGAATGAAGCTGACTGCGGCTGCGGCAGCGAGCAGGTAGACCCCCGTCTGGCTTCGCTGCGTGCCCTGCTGACGGATGATGAATAAACCGGCCTTGATTGGATGAAGCAACACCGACCTCTGCCGGTCGGTGTTGTATATAGGTGCTGAATCCCGTATGAGAACAAGCCAGGTATCGGAACCGGTCTGGTAGAATCGCACGGAGCCAGTGAATGAGCAGTGATGATAAGCACCTGAGTTTAGTGAGCCGGCTGCTGGCCAAAGCCCAGGACCAGGGTTTTGTGACCAACGACGATATCCTTGAGTTTCTGCCCGGCGGCGAGGATGGTGTCGAGTATGCCGAGCAGATCTATATCGCTCTGACCGCAGCCGGTGTGGATATCTACGACGATTTGCAGGATGCCCCCCCCACGCCGGGGCGCAATGGGTCCTCCCCCGAGGGCGACGAGGTCGAACCTCCCTTCGACCTGGAGGACATGCCCGATCTGATCGATCTGCAGGCAGAAGAAGATGCCTTTGACCTGTCCGGCGTATCTTCCGATGACACGGTCGGGCTGTACCTCAAGGAGATGGCCCGCGTCCCGCTGCTCAGCACCGAGGAAGAAGTCGATCTGGCCCGCCGTCTGGAGCAGGGCAACCTGGCTGCCGAGAAGCTCGGCTGCCTGGCCGAAGAAGACCCCGCCCGGGAGCGCGAGGGGATCGAGGCGATGATTGAGGATGGCCGGCAGGCCCGTGAGCACCTGATCAAGGCCAACACCCGGCTGGTGGTCAGCATCGCCAAGAAGTACATGGGCCAGGGCGTGCCGTTCCTCGACCTGATCCAGGAGGGCAACCTGGGCCTGATGAAGGCCGTCGAGAAGTTCGACTATCGGCGCGGCTACCGCTTCAGCACTTATGCAACCTGGTGGATCCGCCAGACGATCACCCGCGCCATCGCCGATCAGGGGCGCACGATCCGGGTGCCGGTTCACATGTCCGACCGCATCCGGCGGCTGTACAAGACCGCCCGCCAGCTGGAGCAGACCCACGGACGCAAGCCCACCCCGGAGGAAATCGCCAGCGTGCTGGGCATCGACCCGCGCAAGGTGCAGTGGATGCTCAAGGTCAGCTGGCAGCCGCTGTCGCTGGAGCACCCGGTCGGCGAGGAAGAGGACAGCGAGCTGGGCTCCTTCATCGAGGATGACACCACCCCCACCCCCACGCAGAGCGTCTACGACAACCTGCTGCGCGAAAAGGTGGAAGAAGTGCTGGCCACGCTCACCCCGCGCGAGGCGCGCATCCTGCGCCTGCGCTTCGGCCTGCAGAACGGCCGCAGCTATACGCTGGAGGAAGTGGGGCAGAAGTTCGGCCTGACGCGCGAGCGCATCCGCCAGATCGAGGGCAAGGCGCTGCGCCGCCTGCGCCATCCGCGGCGGTCGCGCCAGCTCCGCGATTATCTGGCGTAACATAAGGCCCTGGACCCCGGCGATCCGCTGAAGGCGGGCTGCTCAAGCCCGCCTTCGCTGTGGATCGGCTCAGTTCCCCGCAGCGATGAGGAGTGCCGCCACGACGGCAAAGCATCCGCCGGCCACGCCGAATACCACCCAGTCCGCCGGGCGCATGTGGATGTCGCGCCAGGCGGTGCGCGGCCCCCGCGCCCCGAAGCCCCGCGCCGCCAGCCCCAGCGCCAGCGAGTCACTCAGCCGCAGCGAGGCGATGATCAGCGCGATCAGGGTCGGGATCGCCGCCTGCGCCCGCCGCATCAGCCCGCCGCGCCCGGCATCCCAGCCCCGCGCCTGCTGCGCCTCGGCGATCACCGTGTACAGGTCGGCGATCGTGCCCAGGTAGTGCAGCGCCAGCCCCACCGTCATCCCCAGCGCCCGCGGCATCCCGGCCTTCTCCAGGCCGCGCACCAGCGTCGGGATCGGCGTGGTCATCACCGGGATGGCGACCGCGAAGGCCGCCGCCGCCAGCCGGAGCGCATAGCGCGCCCCCATCGCCAGCCCGGCGGCAGTCAGGCGGACCGGTCCGGCCTGCCACAGCGCTGGCCCGGGGCCGGGGGCCAGCAGCGGCTGGAGGATCAGGATGATCAGTATGACCGGGGCCAGGGCCTTCCACAGGCCCGCTACGCTGCGAACCGGCAGCCCCCCCACCAGCAGCACAGCCTGGGCCACAATCAGCACGCCGCTGAGCAGGACCAGCCGCCCGCTCATCACGCACAGCAGCACGCCCAGCAGGGCCAGCCACAGCTTCACCCGTGGATCGAGCGCATGAAGCCACGAACGGCCCGGATGGTAAGCCCCGGTGATGGCCGTCACCGGCGCGCCTCCTGCGCGGCCGCCGCCTGCCAGGCCCGCGCCGCCCCCTCCGGCGTCAGGTCAGCGGAGGGCGCAGGCAGGCCCAGCGCCTCCGCCAGCTGGATCGCAAATGGGGGGCGCAGCCCGGCCCGGCCCAGCGCCTCAGTCTGACGGAACACGTCAGCAGGCGGGCCGTCGGCGGTGATCTCGCCGGCTTCCAGCACGACCACGCGGTCGGCGCAGGCCGCCGCGACCTCCATGTCATGGGTGATCAGCAGGATGGCAGCCCCCTCCCGGCGGCGGTCGGCCAGCCAGCCCAGCACGAGGGCCTGCCCGGCCAGGTCCAGGCCCACGGTCGGCTCATCCAGCACCAGCACCGGGGTCTGCATCGCCGCCACCGCCGCCAGCGCGACCATGCGGCGGGCGCTGAAGCTGAGCGCTGCCGGGGGATCGTCAGCCATCGGCTTCAGGTCGAAGCGCCTCAGGGCCGCCTCCACCGCCTCCCGCACCGCCGCCTCGCGGCCGAGGTTTCGCGGGCCAAAGGCGATCTCCTCGCGCACCGTCGGGTTGAAGATCTGCAGTTCCGGGTTCTGGAAGGCGAAGCCCACCCGATGCGCCAGCTGGCCGATCCGCAGCCCGGCGGCATCCACGCCCAGCACCCGGATGCGCCCGGCAGCGGGCCGCAGCAGGCCGATCAGGTGGCGCGCCAGCGTGGTTTTGCCTGCCCCGTTGTCGCCTGCCAGCACGGTGATCTCGCCGGAGCGCAGGCTCAGGTTGACGTCCCGCAGCACCGGGCGGGCCGGATCGTAGGCAAAGGTCAGCCCTTCCACCGCCACCGCCGGCTGATCAGCCCCCGCCCCGGAAGCAGGCACCGGTTCCAGCGGGCGATCCGCTGGCAGGCCGCGCGCCCGCAGGCCGGCAGCAGCCTCCTCGACGGTCAGGCAGTCCAGCGGCGGATCGATCAGCGCCCCGAACCGGCTGGCCGCAGGAGATGGCACGCCGGCAAAAACCCTCCGGTCGAGCGTGCCGTACACGGCGCGGGGCGATCCCTGCGCCGCGATCCGCCCGCCATCCAGCAGCAGCACGTTGTCGGCCAGTGCCGCGATCACCTCAGGGTCGCTTTCGGCCAGCACGATCGTCAGCCCGGCTTCGCGCCGCAGCCGCCCCAGCACCGCGATCATCTCGGCGCGAGCGGCGGGGGCCAGCCCGCCGGCTGGCTCATCCAGAATCAGCACCCGGGGGGCCAGCGCCAGCGCCGCCGCCAGCGCCAGCCGCTTCTGCTCCCCGCCGGAGAGCGTCTGCGGAGCCCGCTCCCGCGGCAGATGCCCCAGCCCGGCCAGCGCCAGCGCCCCGGCGATGCGCCCTTCCATCTCCTCTACCGGCACGCCCAGGTTGCCCAGCCCCCAGGCGATCTCGTCTTCCAGAGTCGGGTTGAAAAGCTGGCCGGCCGGATCCTGCATCACCAGCCCGATCACCCCGGCCAGCGCACCCGCCGGCTCCCGCTGCACATCACGCCCCGCCACCCGGATGCGACCCTCCAGCCGCCCACTGGTGAGCCGCGGCGCCAGCCCCGCCACCGACAGGCACAGCGTCGTGCGCCCGCAGCCGCTGGCCCCGGTAATCGCTGTGCATGAGCCGGCAGGGATGTTGAACGACACCCCGTCGAGCACGTCGCTCCACGCCCCGCCCGCCCGCAGCGGCGGATAGGCATAGCGCAGCTGCTCGACTGCGATCATGATCGCCAGCCCGGCAGTCTACTCGCTGCGCCGCAGGCGAGGATAGGCACGGGCAGCCGCCGCATACACCCCGGCCCCCAGCGCACCGACCGCGACCTGCACCAGGTTCCAGGGGACCTCGGTGAGCGCATAGGCCGGGCCGCCGAAGAACAGGCTGGCGCCGATGAAGTAGCCGCCGACCACCGCCGCCGAGCCGGCCAGCACCGCCAGCGCTGCCGTC
Organism: Anaerolineae bacterium; assembly: GCA_034435035.1. Taxonomy (GTDB): domain Bacteria; phylum Chloroflexota; class Anaerolineae; order Aggregatilineales; family UBA3940; genus JAHEME01. Next base: position 35,037 of record DAOTXW010000081.1, read on the forward strand.
GCCGGCGTGACGCGCCTGGCCGTGATCCAGCCCACCAGCAGCCCCTGCAGGCCGTGCGCCACGAACGTCAGCGGCGCAAAGACCGCATAGCCGCTGATCACGTCGGCCAGCGCGGCGCCCAGCCCGCCGGCGATCAGCCCGGCCAGCGGGCCGAACGCCAGCGCCGCGAAGTTGATGGCGATATCGCCCAGATGGATATAGCCGCCGATCGGCGTCGGCGCGATGTGGATCAGGGTCAGCCCCAGCACCAGCGCGGTCATCACCGCCGTGGTAGCCAGGGTGCGCGGATTGGTCAGGTCGAACTTCATCGCTGGCTCCTCCCGAAGGCGAATCGATCAGCAGCCCGGGCGCTGACCGTAGAGATAAGCTCCCGGAAAGTCCGCCGGGGCGGTTTTGCGTTTACCGCTCCATGCCTCGATCTCAATGCAGTACACCGCCGTGCGCGCGATCTCCTCCGCGACCGGCGGACGGTAATCCTCGCCCGGGCGCAGGTGCGGCGCATACTTGTCCAGCAGCATCTGGAGGTAGCGGGCCGCTTCCTGCTCCTCCTCGACTATCCGCGCATGCCCGAAGACCATCACCCCCGCGTACTCCACGCTGAAATTGAGCGCGTGTTCGGCGGGCAGCAGGCGCCCCATCTCGCTGATGCTGAAGCAGACCCGCCCATCCCCCTCCTCTATGGCCGAGCGCGTGCGCCCCGGCCGGGCGGTGTGGAAGCTGATCGTATGGGCGGCTTCGTCGTAGACGTACAGGTTGGTGTTGATCAGCGGCCCATCGGCGGTCATGACGGCGATCGCGCACACCGGCGCCCGGTGCAGAAACGCCCGGATCCACGCCTCGTCGGTGACGGCGCGGTCGCCGCGGCGGACGCTAGCTATTGACGGGTTGGGCATGGTAGCTACTCCCAGGTATCATCCAGCGGGTAGGTGAATGCGTCTGGGAAGTCCGGCTCAGCGCGGTTCATCTTGGCGCTCCAGCGCTCGATTTGCAGCCGGTATACCGAGGTGCGCTGGACATCCGAATCCGGGATCGGCTCGTAATAGCCCCCCATCGCCAGATGCGGCGTGTACTTCTGCAGCAGCAGCCCCAGGATGCGCCGCTTCTCGCCGTCCTCCTCGATCAGGCCGATCGGCCCGAAGACCACCGCGCTGGCATACTCGACATCGACTTCCACCGGGCGGCGGTCGGGCAGCAGGCGGCCCATCCGCGCGACGGTGAAGCAGGCGCGTCCATCAGCCTCCACATTGGCGCGGGTCCGCCCCACCTGCGCTGTGTGCAGGTAGATGGCGTGAGCCGCTTCCTCATAAACGAACAGCGTCGTCATCGCAAAGGGCTGCCCCTCATAGGCAGTGGCCAGCACCCCGAACGGCATCCGGGCCAGAAAGCGGCGGATCCAGCCCTCGTCCTGTATGGCGCGGCCCTTGTAGCGGATCTCGTCGATGGGCAGCCGGGCGTAGTCTTTGCTCACAGGATCACTCCAGCGCCGATGATGGGCAGACTGTACCACACCACTCCGTCTCTGAATAGCCCCGAATCCCCGGCCCGATCTTCGGGCCGCCGGTGAACCCCGGCGCCCCCGGCTGAGCCTATTTCCAGACACTTGCTGCCACTGGCGCTGCTTTCACGCAGGAGGATCACACGCCAGGCTGGTGGACCTTCCGGTGAGCGAGGCGGAAGCCTCCCACCATCCCGCCGCAGGAGAGTGGAACGTCAAGGAGATCCTGACGCACCTGGCGCTGGCCAAGCGCGACAACGCCTGCTACGGCGCGCGCCGGGCTGGGCCGCGCGCAGGCCGAGATGGTCGCCTACCTGCCCGGACTGCCGCACGCCGGCAGTCCCACTGCTTCAGGCCAGCGCCTTCTGGTAGATTCGGTGCCGTTTGTAGGCATCCAGTGGCATCACCTTCTGCAGGTCGCCCAGCATCCTGAAGTTCGATTCCTGCACCTGCACCAGGTCCGCGAAGTCGTAGTGCGTCGAATCCAGCAGGGTGCGCACCATCTCATCGTACAGGATGGCATTCGCGCCCAGACCCTGGTACTGCGGCAGGATCGCGTTGCCGTTGATGTTGATCCAGCGTGTGCGGCGCTTCTCCAGCAGCAGATCGATCCAGCCAAACGGCCACAGCTCGCCCCGCTGGCGCTGTAAAGCTGCCGAAACATCCGGGTAGGCAAGCTGGAATCCGATCACCTCATCCCCCATGAACACCAGCTTGATCATGGAAGGCAGCGCCACAATGAACAGCCGGTTGAAGATGGCCTCCAGCTCGCGGTCAGGGATGGGGGTGTAGGACCATAGATCGGCAAAGGCCGCGTTATAGGCCCGCTGCAGCGCGGGGATATGCCGCCGGATCTCGGCGGCGGAGCGAAACGTCGGCACGTGGAAGCCCCGCCGCTCCCGCAGTCTGGCCGCCAGTTCGCGCAGGTGCTGCGGATACTGGAACGTGGCCCGCGCCGCCCGCGCCGACAGGTAGTCGATCTCTTTGGTCATCCCGCCGATCGCTTCCCACTGACGCACGTAGTACGGAGGGTTGTAAGGGATGCCAAAAGCGGGCCGGTGCTCAAAACCCTCCACCAGCAGACCCAGGCCATCCCCGGTCAGAAAGCCTTTCTGGCCAACCAGCCGATCAAGCCCCTGCTGCCGCCCCCACTGCTCTGCGGCCTCGAACAGCAGCCGGGCCACCCGGTCATCATCGATGGCTTCGTACAGATACACAAAGGCATTGTTCTGCTTCTTGTACTCGTTGTGAGGGCGGCTGTTATGCACCGCCACCCGCCCGACGGCCTGCCCATCCTCATCACGCACCAGGAAGAATGCCGCCTGTGAATGGCGGTAGAACGGGTAGTCATCCCGGAAGCGCGCCCGCTCCCCCGGCATCAGCGGCGGCACCCACTGCGGGATGTTGCGGTACAGGCGGAAGGGCAGCCTGAGGAAATCCTGCACATCGCGGCGGTTGCGACGAATCACTTCGACGAGGCGCATGGCAGTCCGCTCCCGGGTAGCAGTGAGGGATCAATCGAAAGGAGGCAGGTCAGGGTCGATGTACAATCGCTCCAGGCGGCGCGCCTCCCGCTTCAGGCGCAGGGCTTCCTTCACCAGCCATTCGTCCTCGGTCAGGCCCGCCCGCGGTCCGGGCCGCTCCGGGGGCGGATCGTCATCGGCCTCATCAGGCGGCACCGGAACCTGAAGCACGATCTGAGGCACATCCTCCGGGCGCAGATCGTCGCCCTGGCTCTGCAGGAAGGCGCGGAAGCTCTCCTCCGTGACATGCCACGCGCCGGCGTGCTTGCGCCCCACCATCCGGCCTTCGCGCAGATACTTCCGCACCGTCCCCTCGGCGATCCCCAGGCGGTACGCGACATCATGCACAGAAAAGAGCGAAACATCCCGGATACGCATCGGCATGGCGGCAGACCTCTCCTTATAACCGGCGCTAAGGCAGAACCAGGCAGGCAGCCCCCGTGTTCGCCTCGATCTCGGAACACAGTTCACCCAGGCTGCCCGGTTCAAATCGGCTGGCTCCCTCGCCAGGATGTCCCAGCACGACGCGGGTAATGCCCTCCTCCCGGATCGCATCCACCAGCTCGTCCCGGAATCTCCCCTGCCGGACGAGGTAGCGAGCCTGTATGCCTGCTTCGCTGGCTCTTTCGACGGCCATCAACATCAGGAACTCGCACAGCTTGTCGATCTCATCGCTCACTACGTCCGAACGCAGCGCGTAGTCCGCATCGGTCATGAATCCCATGTCAAAGACGATGAAGAAGATGAGTTCGTCACCCGACTCGCGTGCCAGCGCAATGGCGGCGTCCTGTGTTCGATGGCTGTCTTCCCCGCCGCGTGTGGCGCACAGGATCCTCCCCATTACCCACCTCCCCCGAACCGGATCAGCAGCCACAGCACGCTCAGCGCCACCGTGATCAGCGTCGCCGGCAGCCCCACCCGGAGGAAGGCGCCGAACCGGATCGAGTAGCCGGCATTCCGGGCGATCCCGGCCGTTACCAGATTGGGGGACGCGCCGATCAGCGTGCTGCTGCCGCCCATCCCCGCGCCGATAGCCAGCGCGTAGTACAGCACCGGGCTCTGTGAGGCCGGCAGCAAGCGGGAAAGATGCCTGACGACTGGCAGCATCGCCGCCGCAAACGGGATATTCTCCACCAGCCCGGAGCCGATGGTCGCCGCCAGCGCCACCACCAGCACCCCGATCACGACGCTGTCCCCCACCACGCCCCCCAGCGCCCCGGCCACCAGGGCGATCAGCCCCACCTCCTGCACCACCCCGACCATCATGAACAGCCCGATGAAGAACATGAGGGTCGTCCAGTCTACCACCGTCATCATCTGCTCGATGTCAGGATGCACCCAGATCAGCATCACCACCGCGCCCACAATCGCCGATACTGCCGGGGTAAGGTGCAGGGCTTCCCCGAAGATGAACAGCAGCAGCAGGCCGCTAAAGACAATCCCCGCTTTGCGCAGCTTGATCGGATCAGTGATGCGGGCATTGGCTTCCAGCCGCGCCAGCAGCGCCGGCGACAGCCGCTCCCGCGAGCGCCGATACTCGCGGCGGTACCACACCAGAGCATAGGCCATCAGCGCCACCAGCGCCATCAGCACGCCGGGTGTCAGGTAAGTCAGGAAGTCGTTGAAGCTCAGCCCGGCATACGATCCGATCAGGATGTTGGTCGGCGTGCCCACCAGGGTCGCTACGCCGCCGGTGTTGGACGCCAGCACCTCCGGGATCAGCAGCGCCCGGGGGTCGATGTCCAGCGCCAGGGCGATCTGCAGCGTGATCGGGGCGATCAACAGCATCGCGATGACGTTGTCCAGCAGAGAGGAAACGCCCGCGGTGACCAGCATCAGCAGGACCGCCAGCAGCCACCCGCGCCCGCTTGACAGCCGATAAGCACGGTAGGCCAGCCACTGAAAGATGCCCGTGCCTTCGATGACGCCAATCACGATCATCATCCCCAGCAGCAGGAAGATGACCTCGAAGTTCACATGATACAGCGCCTGTTCGAACGTCAGGATGAACAGATCCGGCGTGATGGCTCCGCCGACCGCGCTGATGGTAAAGACCAGCGCGATCCCCAGCAGCGCCGCCAGCGTATTGTGCAGCCCTTCCAGGGCGATGATCACGAGCATGCCCACGAAGATGAGGGTGCCGATCCAGAAAGCCACCCGATACTCGCGCTCCAGCACCGTATCCGGCAGCACCAGCCCGCCGTGGTTAAGCAGGTCATTCAGATCGCGCGGGGAGGCGTTCCATGTCAGTTCGCGGAAGTGCGCCCGCTGGTAGCGGATCGCCAGCCCGTCCACCGGTTCACCGTCGGGCAGAGTCAGCACATACGAGCCGTCTGCCTGCGTGATGGTCTCATCAGCAGGCTCGCTCCAGCTATCTGCCTGCAGCGTGATGGCCACGTCGCCAACCGGCTCCCCCTGCGAATCGACCACGCGGCCCGCGATCGCGCCGCGGGCCGCCCGCGCGGCCTGATCGGGCCGCCATACAGTGGCCAGCCACAGGCCGACCAGTATCAGCAGCGCCAGCCACGCCTGCCAGGGGGATAATCGCCGTGCGCGGATCATGGTTCAGCTCAGCAGGCTGGCGATGACAGCCGCCGCCAGCCCCCCACCCAGCGCCAGCCCGGCGGCCACGTCCGAGAGATAGTGCACGCCCAGCATCACCCGCGACAGCCCGATCAGGATCGCCCAGATCGCCAGCACAGGGCCATATGGCAGGGGGGCCAGCAGCAGACCGACCGCTGCCATCACCCCCCCGCGTGCCGCATGTCCGGAGGGAAATGAGTGCGGATCGATGCGCCGGGTGAAGCGCCCCCACTCGCCGGCCGGGCGCGGGCGCTGAATGGCGCGCTTGAGCACCTGCACCATCAGCGCCACCAGCAGATCAAGCCCGATCCATGCCAGCGCCAGCGCCCGCAGCCGCGGCCCGCCGGCCACCGCCAGCGCCCCCAGCAGCGAGAGCAGCACCGGGCCATCGCCGCTGTGCGTCACCAGCGCAGCCAGCAGCCTGGGCAACCCGCGCTGTGTGGAGACATCCAGCCGGTCGGACAGCATGGCATCGCGAGCCAGCAGGGCCGCCAGCCATCCGCCCACTTCAGGCGCATCGGTGTCGCGGGGCGGCACGCGCCAGTTTGGGGGCCGGTGGCGCAGCCGCCACACAACGCCTTCCGGGTAGCCCAGCATCTTGGCCAGATCACCCGCGATACGGATCACGGGCACCCAGAGGGCGGCTGCGACCTTCTCGCTGGCGCTGAGGCCTCCCCATAGACCGGGCAGGCGGCGGTAGGGCGCCCCGAACAGGTAGGCCCCCGCGGGGATCAGGGCCAGCAGCCACCACGGGCTGTGAAGAAGCGCCGCCGCCAGCAGCGACGGGAGCGCCGCAAAGTATGTCACAAAACGAATCAGATGCCGCCGGAAGAACAGGCCCGCCTTGCCGTCACCGCGCGCATACAGGCGGTACTGCCGGAAGAACGCCCCCAGCGACTCGCGCGGCCTGAAATGAACGATGGCAGCCGGCGCAAACGTGAACGGGCCCACCAGCGCCGCCATCCGGAAATCCAGGATCAGATCCTCGCAGTAATCCAGCCAGGCAGGGTAGCCGCCGGCCGCCTCCCATGCCGCCCGGGTGAAGGCCACGGACCGGCTGGATGGCATGAAGCGGCCAGGGTCAATATCCTCCTCGGATGGCAGCACCGTGGCGCCCATAGCCACCTCAAACGGCGTACATGGGTCGGGGATAAAGAAGCCGGCTACGGACCGGCTGGTCCCCGCCTCCAGCGGGGCGATGATCTGCTCCAGCCAGCCCGGGTCCAGGCGGACACCGGCATCGGTCACCGCGATCAGATCATGGGACGCCGCCCGGATCGCCGTGTTGCGTCCTTCTGAGATATTGGCCCCCGGCGCCTCGACGATCCGCAGGGGCAGCCGCGCAGCGTACTGCTGCAGGACGCTCAGCGTGCCGTCGGTTGAGCCGCCGTCGCTGATCACGATCTCATCCGGCGGGCGTGTCTGGCCGCAGATTGATTCCATAAGCGCGGGAAGCGATCCGCTTTCATTGAAGACGGTCACAATCAGAGATACCGGCATGGCGACCCCGGCAGTGGGCAGTCAACAGGCGCTGAGATCAGGCGAGGTCATTATAGCCGCGCGAAACGCGCCTCACCACCCGGCCGCCTGTGCCGGCGTCTGTTTGGGATATACTATGCGCATGAACACCCGATCCGCAGCCTTCCGGTTCCTGTTCGGCACGCTGGCTCTGGCGGCGCTGGCCTGTGCCGCGCCGGTTCCGGCTGGGCCGGCGGCGACGCTCACACCGACCATGACGCCTACCTCCGAATCCACAGAAACGGCAGAAGGGACGCCGCCCCCCGCGCCAACCGGGCTGACCCCCGCACCAGGCAGCCCGCCACCCCGCGACTGTGTGCCGCCGGGGAACGCGACGCTGCCAGCCCAGCCGCCAGTGTTCGCCGACTATGTGGCCACCCTGCAGGGCTACCTCTCCGGCGGTGGCTCGATCGCCGGGCTGCAGACCGCCCTGAGCAGCTGGGGCGGGCTGACCGCCGAGGCGGGCGGCATCGTCGCCGACCAGGACCTCACCGGGGACGGCATCGCGGAGATCGTGGTGGCCGTTCAGGCGCCAGCCGCCCAGTTCCCGGATATCTTCCCCGCCCCGCCCGGTGACCTTTACATCTACGGCTGCGTCGGCGGTTCCTACCAGACTCTCTACGGGGACTACAGCACCCCCGATCGGCCAACCCCGGATATCGTGGCGGTGCAGGATCTGAATGTCAACGGCCGCGCCGAGGTGGTCTACACCACCCATTACTGCGGCGCACACACCTGTATGTACGCGCTGCAAGCCGTAGAATGGCAGCCGGAAACTGCTGTGTTTGCCAATCTGATCACCGGCGCGACTGACATCCCCTCCGGCGCGTTCGCCATCGACAACCAGGACGGCGGAACCAGCGAAATCCTCGTCGAGGTGGGCTTGATTGGTTCAGCAGGGGCCGGCCCGCAGCGCCAGCACCGCGACACCTACGCCTGGGATGGCGCCGGGTTCACCCTGAGCCGCTCGATCATCACTACCCCGGTGGAGGAATGGTACCCGATCCACTACCTGCAGGACGGCGACAGGCTGTCTGAGACCGGCTACCCGGCGGTCGCCGTGACGCTCTACCAGCAGGTGCTCGATCTGCCCGAGCCGCGCGTGCTGATCGATGAGTCCGAGATACCGGCCCTGCGCGCCTATGCCCGCTACCGGATGATGATCGCATTGGTGCTGCTGGGCGATCTGGCAGCGGCGCAGCAGCAGTATGACAGCCTGTGGGCCCTCTATGGCCCCCACCCGGAGGAGCCGGGCGCCGGTTTCGCCAGCCTGGCCGATGCGTTCTGGGGAGCCTACTCAGCGACTCAGCATGTGGGCAGGGCCTGTACAGCCGTCCGGCAGTACGCGGAGGCCAATCCGGCCAGCTACGAAGCGCTGAACCAGTTTGGCTACGCCAACCGCCTGTATGGTCCGGTTGAGCTGTGCCCCCATGATGAGTAATCAATGAGCCGCACGATTGAGCTGGAAATCGAGCGTATGACACACGGCGGTCAGGCGATGGGCCACCACGAAGGGCGGGTGATATTTGTGCCGCACAGCCTGCCCGGCGAGCGTGTCCGCGCTATGCTGGTTGAGGATCACGGGCGCTACGCCCATGCCAGGCTGGTCGAGATCGTGGAGCCGTCGCCGGCGCGCGTCGCGCCGCTGTGCGACCACGCCGGACCGGGCGGGGCTGGTCTCTGCCAGTGGCAGCACATCGCCTACGCGCATCAGCTGCAGTACAAACGTGAGATCGTCATCGATCAATTGGAGCGAGCCGGCAGCATCGCGGGGACGGTTGTGCACCCCACCATCCCGGCAGCCGCCGAGTGGGGTTACCGACATCATATGACCTTCGAACCGGCGCCTGGCGGCAGCCTGGGCCTGCGCAGCGCTGAAGGGCGCGGCGTGATTCCTGTCCAGGGCTGCGGCCTGATGCATCCCTCTCTGCAGGAATTGTTCGAACAGATAGAGTTAGACTCACCGGTCATCAGCCGGGTGCGCCTGCAAGTCGGTTCTGATCCTGAGGAGCGGATGGTCATCCTGCACACCCGGTCAGATATCGCCCCGGAGATCGAGGCAGATTTCCCTGTCTCGGCCAACCTGCTGCTGCCGGATAACGAGCCGGTCAACCTCATTGGCAGCGCGCAGGTGCACATTCAGGTACTGGAGCGTGCCTTCCAGGTGACAGCAGGGGTGTTCTGGTACCCGAATGTCGTCATGCTCCCGGCGCTGGCACACGAAGTGCTGGACCGGCTTGCGCTGGAGGGCAGCGAATCGGTGCTCGACCTGTACAGCGGAGTCGGCACCCTGACCGCCTTTCTAGCCGAGCGGGCGGGCCTGGTGCTGAGCATCGAGAGCTACCCCCCGGCCGCTACGGACGCCGAGGCCAATACCGCCGATCTGGAGAACATCGAGCTGCTGGAAGGTCCCGTTGAGGCAGTGCTGGCGGATCTGGAGGAGTCATTCGACGCGGCGGTCGTTGATCCGCCGCCATCCGGCCTGAGCAGTGAAACGATCGATGGGCTGGCCGCGCTGGACGTCCCCCGGATTGTGTATATCAGCGCCGACCCGGCGTCGCTGGCGCGCGATGCCAGCCGTCTGGCGCATCACCGGTACAGACTGCGGGATGTACAGCCCATCGATATGGAGCCGCAGACCCCCTTCATCACCAGCATCGCCACTCTGGTCCGGCTGTGATCGGCGGCCGCGTGGCCTAGCGACCCAGAGTCTCGCCCAGCCAGCTGAACAGGGCGTCGCCGGTCAGCCGGTCACCGGTCAGGTAGTCCTCGATCGACAGGTCAGTGCGGGAAGGATCGGCGCACGCTTCAGGGTCGCTGCCCAGCAGGGTCGTGATGGCAATGGCAGCGCCGCTGGCCGCGTCGTAGACGGTGACATCGGTCGCGTAATACTTGAGCTGCTGACCGGTCAGGTCGGCGTGTTTGACGATGGTCTCGCCCGAAATGCGGTTGCCGGGCGTGGCCAGGATCCCGGCGATCACCTCGCCCTCGTACCCGGCAGTGTCAGAGAAATCGGGCATGGAGCCATCCCGGCAGAGGGTCTGCACGGCGCGCGGCCCTTCGCGCCCCAGGCAAACCACGGCGGTGACCGTCTCAGGGCCCGTGGGCTGCCAGCCAGCCGGCAGCTCGGCCTGCCACTCATCCAGCCTGCCGTTGCGCACCAGCAGCACACGCAGCGCCGATAGCGCCGGGACGCCGGCCGCAGACGGCGGATCGGCTTCACACAGCGCAATCAGGCCGGCGTAGCGCTGCATCTCGGCCTCGGCCACCTGCTGCGTGGCGGCACCCTGAGCCTGAGCCGCCCGGTCTCGCAGGCCGGCAAATACATTCGGCGCCACCCAGCATGCCAGCACGGGAACCAACGCCCCGACGATCATCGCCGCCCACAGGCGGAGCTTGTCGTGACGCCGTCCTTTCCATCGCTTCAGGTTCAGTGCCACGGCTCATCGCTCCCGATAGTTTCGACGATCTTTTACCCCACGCACCTGGCCGGGGTTCACTGGCACAAAACCGCCACAGAGCCGGATCGCTCCGGGAAGGATGTCATGCTACACTACCGCAGGGCGCGGTAACTGCCAGCGGCCGATTCTACAATCGTTATGTTTAAGGGAGATCGCCATGAAATTCCGAATCATGGGCACTACCATGCAGGCGCTCGATCTGCTGCTGTTCCAGGGGGAAGCCGTCTTCACCGAAGTTGGCGGGATGGCCTGGTACAAGGGCAACCTCAAGATGGAAACGAACATGCCTGGAGGTCTGATGGGTGGCCTGGGCCGCATGGTCTCCGGTGAGTCGGCATTCCTGACCACCTATACCTGCCTGGGCGAGCGGGCGGAAATCACCTTCACGCCCGAAGCACCGGGCTCGATCGTAGCTATCGAGCTTCAGGCAGGGGAGACGATCATCGCCCAGCGCGATGCCTTCATGTGCGGCCAGCAGGGGGTTCAGCTGGCGATCCACTTCAAACAACGGTTGGGGGTCGGGCTGTTTGGCGGCGAGGGGTTCATCCTGCAGAAGATCACCGGCCCTGGAATGGCGTTCTTCGAGATCGACGGCGAGGCCCGTGAGCTGGAGCTGGCCGCCGGTGAGGTGCTGCGAGTTGACCCGGGCCATATTGCGATGTTCGATGCCACCGTGTCCCACGGGATCGAGCGGGTCAAGGGCGTGTCTAACATCCTGTTCGGCGGCGAGGGTCTGTTCATCGCCACACTGACCGGGCCGGGACGCGTCTGGCTGCAGACCATGCCCCTGAACAACCTGATCGGCAAGATCATCGCCCGCATGCCCAAGAGCAGCTAGGCTGGAGCCCGGGGGGCGGCGCAGGGCCGCCCCCTTTCATTCCAGGACGTCGGTCAGCCAGGCTACCAGGGCCTGCCCGGTGAGCCGGTCGCCGGCCAGGCTGCCGGCCGGATCGCTGCAGATCGACGGATCGCTGCCAAACAGCACCCCGGCGGCGATCAGCCCTCCGGAGTCCGCCTCATAGACAGCTACCCCGGTCTGGTAGCGCGTCAGCACCACTTCCTCCTGCGGCCTGTTGATGTTGCCCGGCCCGCCTGCTTCGAGCTGAAACTGCGAGAGATCCGGCGCCGACCCATCCGCGCAGGCGTCCACCGGGCGGGATACTTCCCGCTCCAGGCAGACCACCACGGTTACGCCCTGCCCGTCGGCGGCAGGCTGCCAGCCCGGCGGCAGTGCAGTCTGCAGATCGGACACCGCGCCGTTCTGCAGCACCAGCACCTGCAGGGCCGCGGGCTCCAGCGCGGAAGGAGATCCGGGAACAGGCTGCTCGCACAGCGCAAACAGCCCGGGGTTGGCCGCCCGCAGCGCCGCGATCGCCGAAGCGGTCGCGCTGGCGGCCAGGTCGGCCTGGCGGCTGCGCTGGTCTGCCAGCAGATTGGGGATGCCCCAGCACAGCACAATGGGAACCGCCACCCCCACGATCAGCGCAGCCCACAGGCGCAGCTTATCGTGGCGGCGCCTGCGCACGCGCTCTATCCACTGGATCATCCAGTTCACCGGCATTATCCTCCTGATCGCCTGAGTCCGAACTGTTCTGAGAGAGTACCAGGCCCAGGCGCCAGGGGTTCAACCGGAGGCAGGGCGCCTGCTAGGCAGGGCGCCTGCTGTCCTGGAGTTTGCAGGGCGGCGGGAATATGATACCCTCCGGGGTATGATACCATCTACCCCCCTCCATGAACTGCTCACCTTTGCCGAAGACACGGCCCGCCGGGCGGGCGCAACGCTGCGTGCCGCCTCTGAGCAGCCGCCCGATATTGCCTACAAAGGGACCATCAACCTGGTCACCCGGGCCGATCAGGAATCCGAAGGGCTGATCCTGGCCGCTCTGCACGATCGCTACCCGGAGCATGCGATCCTGTCCGAAGAGAGCGGCGATTCCGGCCAGCAGTCCAGTGCCTATATCTGGATCATCGATCCCCTGGACGGCACAACCAATTTTGCGCACGGCTACCCGGTGTATTCCGTCTCGATCGCTTTGCGGGATGAGCGCGACTTCCTGCTTGGCGTGATCTATGACCCCACGCGCGACGAATGCTTCACCGCCGCCCGCGGGCAGGGCGCCTTTCTGAACGGCAGGCCCATCCACGTCACTGGCACTGCCGCGATCGAGCGGGCTCTGCTGGCAACGGGATTCCCCTATGACCGGCACGAAGCGGCTGACAACAATTCGGCGGCCTTCAGTACGTTCCTGCGGCGGGCGCAGGGTATCCGGCGGGGCGGATCGGCAGCGCTCGATCTGGCTTACGTAGCCTGCGGCCGCTTTGATGGCTTCTGGGAGATGCGGCTGCATGCGTGGGATGTCGCCGCCGGGATCCTGATAGTGCGCGAAGCCGGCGGCCTCGTCACAGACTACCAGGGGAACCGCGACAGCCGCGTCCTGTTGGAAGGCCGCCGCCTTGTCGCCAGCAACGGGGCAATTCATACGATCATGCTGGATACGCTGGCCGAGGTCTATGCTCAGATACCGATGCCCTGACTGGAGCGCAGGAGGCAAGCGCCCATGAGCTACCAAGATATCCTGATCGAGGTGCACGGCCGGGTAGGTCTGGTACGATTCAATCGACCCCATGCGCTCAACGCGCTCAGCCTGCGGTTAATGCAGGAGCTGCGCGACGCCCTGGCCCAATGGGATGCCGACCCGGCCATCGGGGCCATGGTGATCACCGGCAGCGACCGCGTTTTTGCCGCCGGAGCCGACATCCACGAAATGGCCGATGCCGCGGCGGTGGACATGCTGCTGCGTGGTCATGTTGATGGCTGGGACGCCGTCGCCCGCGTCAGCAAACCTGTGATCGCTGCGGTATCCGGGCCCGCGCTCGGCGGCGGCTGCGAGCTGGCGATGATGTGCGATATCGTCGTCGCCAGCGAAAGCGCCCTCTTCGGACAGCCGGAGATCAACCTGGGCGTCATGCCGGGCGCAGGCGGGACACAGAGGCTGGTGCGCACAGTCGGCAAGTCGCTGGCGATGGAGATAATCCTGAACGACCGCCGGCTCACCGCGCAGGAGGCGCTGCAGGCTGGCCTGGTCAGCCGCGTCTATCCGGTCGAGACGTATCTGAGCGAGGCGCTGCGCCTCGCCTCTGAGATCGCTGCCCGCGCCCCGATCGCGCTGCGGCTGGCCAAAGAGTGTGTCAACAAGGCGCATGAAATGACGCTGGCGGAGGGGCTGGATTACGAGCGCCGCAGCTTTTACTTCCTGTTTGCCAGCGACGATCAGCAGGAAGGCATGAAGGCCTTTCTGAGCAAGCGGGCACCTGAGTGGAAGGGCCTGTAGCCAGCCATGCAGCACCGTGCCGGATGGGGGAAGCAACAGTGGTTGACCTGAAGCAGATCCTTACCAACCGGGCTGCCCATTCAATTCCCAGCATGGAGAATGTCCGCGTCAGCCGGGACCCTGTCCATAAGACCGTCGGGGCGCTTAACCTGATGGCAAACCTCGACCGACCGCCCGAAATGCGGGACCCCGCCCAGGATGCGGACGACGTGGGATGACAGCTATGAAGCGTGAACTGACTGCCCGGGACATCGAGATGCTGCTGCGCGATGGGCTGGGCCTGAACGGGCAGGACATCATCGCCCATGTCGATGCCAACGCCCTGGGGCCGGTTAAAGGCGGGCCGGCAGCGGCGCTGGCCGCTGTGCTGGCCGCTGCCGGCACCGTGGTGATGCCTGCCTTCACCTACCAGACTCAGGTGATCCCGCAGGTGGGGCCGGCCAACAATGCGATCCCCTACGGGCAGGGCGATGCGCTCAACGCGCGCGCTGAGATCTTCCGCCCCGATCTGCCGGTCCATCCGGACTGCGGCGCGCTGGCTGAGCTGCTGCGGCAGGATACCGACAGCCTGCGCAGCACGCATCCGATCCTTTCGTTCGTGGCGCAGGGCCCGCACGCCCGCGAGGTGCTGGCCTCGCAAACCCGCGACAATCCGCTCGGGCCTATCGCCTGGCTGGAGGCTCACGAAGGAGCGGTGCTGATGGTGGGCCTGGATCAGCGCCACAATGTCTCGCTTCAGCTGGCCGAGCAGCGAGCGGGTCGGCGCACCTTTGTGCGCTGGGCGCTGACCCCCGGCGACATCGAGGAACTGCACTACATCCCGGGGGATAAAGAGGGTTTCAATGCGATCTGGGCCGACCTGATGGAGTTCGCCGAGGTGGTTCAGATCGGGATGGCACGCTGCGAGCTGATCAGGCTGCCGGAGGCGCTGGCCTATGCCGAGCAGCGGCTGCGCCAGGACCCCAACTTCCTGCTGTGCGATAAACCCGGCTGTGCCTACTGTCGGGCGCGTGAGGTGCCGGGATACTGAGGCGCTGCTTTCAGATGAGTGCCTGCTCGCTGTCCTCAGCAGACTGATCGTCGATGATCACGCGGGCGTGCTCCAGCAGCACGCGCCGCCTTTCCAGGCCGGTATCGCGCGATATCAGGTAGCGGTCGATCATCTCCAGCGGGCTGAGCCCTTCCGGACGCTCCACCCCCAGACGTGTGCGGGCCGGGTAATCGATCTCGCGCTGGATGGCGGCGATGAAAGCGCCGTGCTCCAGCGCCTTCTCGATATCCCGGTCGCGGATCAGCGGCTCGTTTTCGGGCGTGGCGGTGATGATGACCCGCACCACGGCATCAGCCACATCATACAGCGCCACGGTCCGCAGGATCTCATCCATCGGGTCAGACAGCCTGCGCACATCGACACGGATGGTGACGAACGGCCGGCTGGGCAGAGTGACGAACTGGTAGGTGGTCCCGCCGCGGAGCAGCTCGACCCAGCAGAAGCCCTTCGGATCGCCCTCCTCCCCGAAATCGATGCGCTCGATGCTGCCGCTGTAGACAACCGGCGGATAATGGCCCTGGTTCATATCCTGATGGAAGTGGATGTGCCCCAGCGCCACATAGTCCCAGGCCGGGTCGGCCAGCGTGCTGGTCAGTGCAGCCACGTCACGGCCCAGCATTACGCTGCGCTCGGAGCCGAGGCGAGCGCCCTGAACCGTGAAATGCCCCGTCAGTACAGCAGGCACAGCCGGATCAACCTCAGCAGCCAGGCTGCGGATGATCACATCCAGGCGCTCGCGCAGCAGCAGATCAATGCCGCCTATGCCCCGCCCGGCGGCTTCATCGGCCAGCAAGCGCTGGCGCACCGGGTAGGGGACGGTGGCGACCTGCAGGGGGCCGCGGCGGGTCTCGATCCGGTGGAGGCGGTCGCCGCGCCCGACAATCACATTATCGACCCCCAGGGTATGAAAAATCTCGATGCTGGAAGCCTTCTGAGCCATAGCCGGAATGTCATGGTTGCCCACCAGCAGTATGACCGGGCAGCGCGCTGCCAGCCGCTTGATACGCCGTGCAAACTCGCGCTGGTAGGTCGGGCTGGGCGTGCTGGATTTGAAGGCATCCCCGGCGAAGATCACGACATCGGCCTCATTGGCCTCGGCATACTCGCAGATGTCGTTCAGGCGGTACAGGAAGTCCATCACCCGGCTGCTGATGCCGGTCGAGGGATCGACCTTTCCGTAGTTTTCTATGCCGATGTGGGTATCGGCGAAATGCAGCAGGCGGATCGGATCGGGCACAGGCGCTTCCTTGAAACGAGAGCTGCCTCTCCGGGGCGGGAGAGGCAGCCAGACAGGCAGTCGATCAGCCGCGCTGGCGCTCCAGCAGCACCATCATCAGCAGGCTGAGGATCATGCGAGTTTCCTCAGCCGCATCGACCGGCTCGGCAAGGCGGGTCACCTCGAACTTGCCTTCGAAGAAGGCAGGCTTCTTGGTCAGGCGCAGCACGGGCGTCTCGCTGCCGCTGCGGTACAGCGTATAGCTGGGGTGGAACAGATAGCCAGCGAAAGCGCCCGCAATCGGGATCGACTCCAGCAGGATGTCGGCGACGCGGATCCAGCCGTTATCTTCCTTGATATGCGCCACGATGCTGCCGGCCGGATCCATGATGTTGTAGCTGGCCTTGAAGATCGAGCGCATACCCTCGCGCTTGACGCTGCCCAGGCCGGTCCCCATCGAGTCCGTGAAGGCGTAGTTAGCCGAGAAATCAAAGATACGATCGGCCTTGATGTTGTACAGCTGCTGGCTCTTGCGCGAATCGGAAAAGACGTTCACATCTTCTTTGAGCTTGAGCGCCTTCTGGTGCACAAACAGCACTTCGCTGCCGGTGGCGTCGTGAATGCGGACCTGCGGCCCGAAGGCGATCAGCTTAAACGACAGAGTCAACGGGTACTGTAGCTGCATGGATGATGCCCTCCCCTGGCATGGCGGATAAGATGCCCAGCGGCGACAGTTATACACCCATCAGGGCAGTTCGGGCCACCACGCACGCCGCACCCGCGACCAGATCAGCCGCCAGACGACCAGCATCAGGGAGCTGACCGCGGTCGTGACCAGCCAGAACACCGGCTCAGCCGGCCAGCGCCCACGTCCCAGTGACCAGAATGCCACGCCCAGCGGACCCGCGATGACCGCCGCGGCCAGAGTCCTGAGCAGCACACGCCGGGCCGGGAACAGAGCGGTGCCGCGATAGGTGCCCGCCGCTGCGCCGACCGCCAGCCAGGCCAGCATGAACGGGGCCGCCGTGTTCACCACCACGCGGATCGGCTCGCCGGCCAGCAGCCCGTGACGAGCCTCGCCCCAGAACGCAAACAGCAGAAGCGCGATGATATCGCCGATGAACAGGACGATCAGCTCCCAGCGAGGAAGCCAGTCCAGCGAACGGGGAGGCACAACAGGTGGAGTCGGTACGCTGGTATCCATAGGTACAAAGTATACCACATACCGGGCCGCACCGGGCGCTATCGGCATGCCTGTCACGATCATGGCAGCCCTCCGCTGGGCCGCTGTTCTGTTCAGAATTTAATCACCAATTAATACATCCTTAACCCGAGACCGTCACCATCCATGCAAAGGATGGTGATGCATGAATCTCGACGATCTGACCGTGATCGTTCCCACACGCAACGAGGCGCAGAATGTGCACGGCTTTCTGGGTTCGTTGGCCCGGGAGGTCCAGTTGATCGTGGTGGACTCCAGCGATGATAACACGTGTGAAGTGATCGAAGCGCACAGGCCCGACCACACCCTGATACTGCGCCACCCCGTGAATGTGACGCATGCCCGCCAGATCGGCGCAGAAGCGGCGCAGACACAGTGGCTGCTCTTCACCGACTCGGATGTGGTGTTCAGCCCCGGATACTTCGAGCGGATTGGGGCCTATACGGGGCCGCTCACCTATGGCCCCAAACTCAGCATTGACGAATACACCAGCTACTATCGCTGGATGTCACGCATGATGGACTGGTCAAACCGGATTGGCATCCCGGCGGCCTCCGGGTCCAACCTGATCATCCGGCGTGATGCATTTATCGCAAGCGGCGGCTTCGATCTCAGGCTGTCCTGCAATGAAGACTCGGAGATCGCCTGGCGGGTTAAGCGCCACGGGTACCAGTCTGTATTTGCGCCCGATCTTATAGTCTACGCATCCGACCACCGCCGCCTGCGTCAGGGGGTTGCTCGCAAGACCTTCCACTCACTGATCCGCTGCAGCCTGCTGTTCTCAAATCTGATGCCTGAGCGGTGGCGAATGAGCGACTGGGGATATTGGAAAGCCACCCGATCAAGCCTTCTGCCTCACGGCCAACCAGGATGGGACAAGCGATGAGGATCGCCTTCTTCACCGAGACATTCCTGCCGAAGATTGACGGAATTGTCAACACGCTCTGCCACTTACTCCGCTACCTGGAGGCCCATGGCCACGAGGCAATGGTCATCGCTCCCGAGGGCGGGCCGCTGCACTATGCCGGCGCCAAGATAATCGGCCTGCCGGGGTACCCATTCCCCCTGTACCCGGAACTGAAACTGGTGCCGCCCTATGTAGATGTTGAGCACTCACTCAGGTCATTCAGGCCCGATCTGATTCATGTGGTCAACCCGATATCTCTTGGGCTGGTGGGGATTCGCCATGCACGGCAGCTCGGGCTGCCTGTCGTCGCCTCATATCACACAGATATCCCGGGGTTTGCGCAGCGCTGGGGCCTTCAACTATTTGTCGAGCCTCTGTGGGCCTATCTGCGCTGGATTCACGATCAGGCTGATCTGAACCTCTGCCCATCTCAGGCTACGCTCCGTGACCTGGCCGCGCGAGGATTTGAGCGGCTGCAGGTCTGGACGCGTGGCGTTGACTCGCAAACCTTCCACCCCATGCATCGCAGCGAGGAATGGCGCTGGAGGCTTACCGATGGACATCCCGGCGCACCACTGCTTCTCTATGTAGGCCGGGTGACCCCGGAGAAGCGCATCGAGTGGATCAGGGACGTTCTGGAGGCTATCCCGGGAGCACGCCTGGCCGTGGTGGGCGACGGCCCGCACCGACCTCAGCTTGAAATGCATTTCGCCGGGACGCCCACCGTATTTACGGGCTATCTGTCAGGCCAGGACCTCGCCCGGGCCTATGCATCCGCAGATATTTTCATCTTTCCGGCAGCCAATGAAACGTTCGGGAATGTCGTTCTGGAAGCCATGGCCTCCGGGCTGGCAGTTGTTGCCGCCAATTTAGGCGGCCCGGTCGGGATCATCAAACAGCAGGTCACCGGCCTGCTGTTTGAGCCGGAGGATCGCTGCGATCTGGTTCGCAAGACGCTTTCACTGACAACGAATCAGGACTTCGCCAATCAGTTGAGATATGCCGCGCGGCAGGCCGCCCTCGACATGACCTGGAACGCCGTGTTTGACCAGCTGATTCTTCAGTATGAAACCCTGTCTGCGCCCACACCCATCTGGGAGATCGAGGCCGGGAAGTTTGCTGCCTGAGAAACTACCCGATTTGAACCGCTCTTAATCATCTAATAATTCCTGCTTAATGAACGCATTGTATCCTGACCCATGCCGTATAACGCACACCACCAGCCGCCAGGAGGGGTCTCATGGACAAGTCGCTGCGTTTCAATGGTCCCGACGAAGAGCAGGAAGAGATGTCAGAGGAGGACGTCGAGTCCACCAGTGAGATGGTAGAGGATGCTGCGGAACCGGCCGGCGAGATGGTTGAGCAGTCTGATGAGGCAATCGCTGAGGGCGAAGCCGAAGAAGAAGCTGCTGAATAGGGTGGGAGCTTTTCGAGCCAGGGCGGGTCGAGCGATCGGCCCGCGTTTGATTCTGCGCCCTCTTTCGAATCATCTGCAAACTTCCTGCGCATGAAATTGCATCGCTGATGGACCGGGACAGAGTCCGGCGCTTGACAGCCCCGCAAAGTTGGATACTATCCTCCCGAAGGCCCGTGACGGAGAGCGCGGCGCAGGGCTTCATGAGTGAGCCGCCGAAGGTGAGCCATGGACGCCTATGAACTGGCAGACCTGCAGGAGCGCCAGCGTGACGGCAGGCGCCCTTACCTTGAGTTCCTGCGTGTACCGGCGCTCAGCGGCGGGCTGTACGCTCTGGCTGCGGGATCGGCGGACGACCAGCAGCCTCATTCCGAAGATGAAGTCTATGTGGTGATGGCCGGGCGAGCGACCATCCGGGTGGCGGATCAGGACCGGCCGGTGGGCCCCGGCAGCGTGATCTACGTGGCGGCGGGTGTTGAGCACCGCTTCCACCACATTGTCGAAGATCTGAGCGTGCTGGTCTTCTTCGCCCCGGCGGAGTACTCGCAGGCCGGGTGACAGGCTGGTGAGATCGAAACAGAGGCGCTGCTTATGCTCCGAACAACTCCTTTTCATTCCCGCACCGCCGCGTTGTGCGAGGCGCAGAACTGGCGGCGCTGGGCCGGCTATCTGGTCGCCGGCTCCTACGAGCTGACGCATGAACGTGAGTACTGGGCCATCCGCAGCTCAGCGGCATTGCTCGATGTCACGCCGCTGTTCAAATACCGCATCAGCGGCCCGGATGCCCTGCGGCTCATGAACCGCATTGTCACCCGCGATGTGGCGCGGTGCGCGGTCGGGCAGGTCCTGTACACGCCATGGTGCGACGAGGCTGGCAAGATCATCGACGACGGCACGCTGCACCGGCTGGACGAGTCTACGTTCCGCCTCACCGCCGCCGATCCCTCGCTGCGCTGGCTGCTGGATAACGCCTTTGGCCTCGATGTCGAGATCGCAGACGAATCCGACTCCATCGCCGCCCTGGCGCTGCAGGGGCCGACCTCGCGGGACATCCTCAAACGGATCAGCCGCGGCATCGACCTGGACAGCCTGCGCTATTACCGGCTGGCGCATGGCGAGGTCGCCGGCGTGCCGGCGACGATCTCGCGCACGGGCTACACCGGCGATCTGGGCTACGAGATCTGGATCGATGCGGCGGACGCGGAAACGGTCTGGGATGCCCTGATGGCGGCGGGCAGCGGCTATCAGATCACCCCGGCGGGCATTCTGGCGCTGGACATCGCCCGCGTCGAGGCCGGGATGCCGATGATCGAGGTTGACTACGTATCCTCACGCCATGCGGTGATCGAAGCCCAGAAATCCACCCCCTACGAGATGGGGCTGGGCTGGGCGGTTTCGTTCGACAAAGGCAGCTTCATCGGGCGGCGTGCGCTGCTGGCCGAAAGCCAGCGCCCACCGGAGTGGCGTTTTGTGGGCGTGGAGATGGACTGGCCTTCACTGGAGAAGGTCTTTGCCGAATTCGGCCTGCCGCCCCGTGTCAGCGCCACCACCTGGCGCACCAGCATTCCCCTGTACGTTGAGGGGGAGCAGATAGGCTATGGCTCCAGCGGGTGCTGGTCGCCGCTGCTCAAGAAAAACATTGCGCTGGCGCACGTAAGGGCAGAATTCGCCGCGCCGGGCACGCCGGTTGAGATGGAGATCACGGTGGAACACCGGCGCCGCACGGCGTCCGCTACGATCGTCCGGACGCCGTTCTTCGACCCGCCGCGCAAGCGCAGCGCAGCACAGCCTTGATCATCTACCCCGCCACGCTGGATGGTCCGCCCATCCTGATCGAGCACCGCCGCCGAGCGCCGGCTGATGGAAGAACGGCCCGGCTGGTGCAGACAGAACGGCGTAAGGCTGGTCAGGCTCAACCCCAGCGAGGGGGGCCGCCCTCTGTACAGATCGCTGGGTTTTGAGGGCAGCGGCACATGGTGCTGTACGTGAAACCACGGGATTGATCCTACAAGCAGGGATACTATGGCCAAGAGATATGACGCAGTCATCATCGGCGGGGGGCATAACGGGCTGGTCGCAGCCGGGTATCTGGCGAAGGCGGGCCGCAGCGTGCTGGTGCTGGAAAAGCGCCACGTGCTGGGCGGCGCAGCCGTCACCGAGGAGCTCTACCCCGGCTTCAAGTTCACGGTAGCTTCTTACGTGGTCAGCCTGCTGCGCCCGGAGATCATCCGCGACCTGAATCTGCCGGCGCACGGCCTGGCGATCCTGCCGCTGGAAAGCACCCTGACTCCGCTGCCCAACGGCGATTACCTCATGCGCGGCCCCGACCATGACGTGACTCGCCGAGAGCTGTACCGCCATTCCCCGCGCGATGCCGACGTCTACGACGAGTTCGGCAAATTGATGTACCACATGGCGTTTGCTGTCAAGCCCATCCTGGGAATGGTCCCGCCGGATCCGACCTCGTACAACCCCGCCGAGCTGATGGAACTGCTGCGGCTGGTGCAGCACTTCCGCAGCCTGCCCCGCGAGCAGTTCACGGCGCTGGTCAAGCTGATGACCATGTCCTCGGCGGACTACCTGGATGAGTGGTTCGAAACCGAGCCGCTCAAAGCCACCATGTCCGCCAGCGGCATCATCGGCACGTTTCTGGGGCCACGCTCACCGGGCACGGCTTACGTGCTGCTGCATCATTACATGGGGGAGATCGACGGCGCGTTCCGCGCCTGGGGCTTCCAGAAGGGCGGCACCGGCGAGATCAGCCTGAGCATTGCCCGCGCCGCGCAGAGCTTCGGCGCGGAAATCCGCACCGAGGCTGGCGTCGCCCGGGTGATCACCCGCGGCGGACGCGCCGTCGGTGTGGCACTGGAGAACGGCGACGAGATCGCGGCGGGCGTAGTGATCTCCGGGCTGGATCCCAAGCGCACCTTCCAGCGCCTGGTGGAGCCCCGCGAACTGCCGGAGGATTTTGCCGCCGATATTGAGCGCTTCCGGATCCGCGGCTCTTCGGGCAAGGTTAACCTGGCGCTGGATGCGCTGCCCGAGTTCACCTGCCTGCCTGGCAGGGAACAGCCCCTGCGCGGCGCGATCTCGATCTCGCCGAGCATCGAGTACCTGGAGCGCGCCTACGACGACGCCAAGTACGGCAGCTTCTCGCAGCGCCCCTATATTGACTGCATCATCCCCTCGATGATCGATCCACACATGGCGCCACCCGGCAAGCACGTCATGTCCTGCTTTGTGCAGTATGCGCCCTCTGACATCACGGGCGGCTGGGATGACTCCCAACGGGAGGCATTCGGAGATGCCGTTGTGGATACGCTGGCGGAGTATGCCCCTAACCTCAAGGATATCATCCTGTACCGGCAGGTGCTGACCCCTGCCGATCTGGAGGCGCAGATGGGTCTGACCGGGGGCAACATCTTCCACGGCGAGCTGTCACTCTCGCAGCTGTTCTTCCTGCGACCGGCCCCGCAGTGGGCAAATTACCGCACCCCCATCCGCCATTTCTACCAGTGCGGATCGGGCACGCACCCCGGCGGCGGCATCGCCGGGGCGTCAGGCAGGCTGTGTGCGCTGGAGATTCTGAAGGACGGGCACTGATTTCATGCCCCCGCCTGGCAGGCTGTCTGCGGCGGCCGGATGAGCTGAGCACGAGGAAATGAGCGACTTATGGCGACACCTTACGACGCGATCGTGATTGGCGCAGGAGCTAACGGGCTGGTGACCGCCGCCTACCTGGCCAGGGCAGGCCAGCATGTGCTGGCATTGGAGCAGCGGCCCGCTGTCGGCGGCATGGGAGCCCGCGAGGAGTTTGCCCCTGGCTTCCAGTTTGATGGTGTGCCTGGCGGCGGCTGGATCCCGCGCCCGGTCATCGACCATCTGGGGTTGACCCAACATGGTCTGGACCTGTCCACGCCTGACCTTACCCTGTTCGCTCCGCTGCCGGGTGGCGATCACCTGCTGCTGTGGCAGGATGTGGGTCGATCGGCGGAGTCAATCCGGCGCTTCTCGGCGCGCGACGCCGAACGCTGGCCCGCGTTCTGCCGATTCGTGGCCCGGGCGGCAGCGCTCCTTGAGGGTGCCTATCTGACCACCCCCCCGGATGGCCTGAACATCTCGGCGGGCGAGCTGCCCTCGCTGGCCGGACTCGGTCTGCAGGTGCGCGGATTGGGCGGCCGCGCCATGATGGAGCTGATCCGAGTCCTGCCGATGAGTGCCTGGGAATTCCTGGACGACTGGTTCGAATCTGACGCGCTCAAAGGCGCCCTGGCCGCCAGTGCGGTGACGGGCATCCAGCAGGGGCCGCGCTCGGCGGGGACAGCTTTCGTGTTTCTGCACCATCATGTGGGAGCCGCCGAGGGAGCTTTCCGGGCAGCACGGGGCAGCGGGGCAGCGGCAGCCCTGGCGGCTGCCGCGCAGGCGCACGGCGTCGAGCTGCGCACCGGCGCACAGGTGGCCCGGATCCTCACCCGTGAGGGTCAGGCGACCGGCGTGGCGCTGACAGGCGGCGAAGAGATCGCGGCCCGACGGGTGATCTCCAGCGCGGATCCCTCGGCCACCTTCCTGCGGATGATCGATCCGCTGGAGCTGGAAACAGACTTTGTGCAGGCGATCCGCCATATCAAGTACCGCGGCGCGACCGCCATCATCAACCTTGCCCTGAGCGAGCTTCCTGAGTTTACCGCCCTGCCCGGCGATGGCGATCACCTGCGCGGGGTGATCGCCATCAGCCCCGACATGACCTATCTGGAGAAAGCCTACGACGCAGCCAAGTACGGCCGCATCTCGGAGCGCCCGGCGCTGGAGATCGTCATCCCCTCGCTGCGCGATCCCTCGGCGGCGCCCACCGGACAGCACGTCATGACCCTGCGCGCCCAGTTCGCCCCGTACCGGCTGAAGGATGGAGAGTGGGACGAGGCCGCCCACGAGTCCCTGCTGAATGCGGCCCTTGATGTGCTGGAGCCCTATGCTCCGAATGTGCGCAGCGCGGTGCTGCACTGGCAGGTCATCTCACCCGCCGATCTCGAAGCCGCTTACGGCGTCACCGAGGGCAGCCTGTACCACGGCGAAATGACGCTCGACCAGCTCTACTTTATGCGGCCAGTGCCGGGCTGGGCGCAGTACCGCACCCCGGTGGAGCGTCTGTACCTGTGCGGCGCAGGCACACATCCCGGCGGCGGCGTCACCGGTGCGTCGGGCTACAATGCCGCCCGCGAGATCCTGAAGGACATCCGCCGGGGCAGGTAGACTCTGCACGCCTGGCCTCCCAGGCTGCTGCGCCGCTGGAGCGCGTTTTCCTGTATGATGGAGGCATGCGTAACAGGAGGCCTGCATGAACGCCCGCGAGCGCATCCGCACCGTCCTGAACCATCAGAAGCCTGATCGCGTCCCCCGGATGGTGAACTTCTACCCCACCGAGTTCTCGCGCTTCCCCGGTCAGGAGGGCGGCGAGGTCTTTGACGCAGACATCCGCTTTGTTGAGATCGACACGCCGCGCCAGCAGGACGATTTCATGCGCTACCTGAAGTCGCTGCCCGCCGATGCGTATGTCGGCTCGCGGCGCATCCTCAAGACGTATCATGACTGGGGCTACCACCCTGAGATCGAGCGTGATGCCCGGCTGGGCGACGCGCAGACCCTCGCCGAGATCGCGGCTGCGCCAATGCCGGATTTCATGGCCTCCGCGAACCCCGGGCGGCTGCAGGACGCAGTCGCCCGCTGGCATGCTCAGGGCTACCCTGTGATGGCCTCCCCGCCCCATCTGGGGGGCGAGCTGTTTGAAACGGCCACCCGTCTGCGCGGCTTCATGCAGTTCATGCGCGACCTGATCGAAAATCCGCCCCTGGTAGAGTACCTTCTCGACCAGCTGACGGCCATGCATATCGCCGTGTCGCTGGCGCTGGCGCGGGCGGGGATCGACATCCTGGCGCTTGATGATGATGTCGCTGAGCCGACGCGCATGCTGATCAGCCCGGCCATGTGGCGGCAGTTCTTCAAGCCGCGGGTCGAGGCCATTATTAAGGCGGCGCGGCTGGCCAACCCGGCCCTCGCCATTTTCTGGCACAGCGATGGCAACATCGAGCCGATCATCCCCGACCTGATCGAGATCGGGGTCGATATCCTGAACCCGGTGCAGCCCGATGTGATGAACCCGGCGGCGCTCAAGGCGCAGTATGGCGACCGGCTGGTCTTCTTCGGGACGGTGGGCACGCCGCAGCGCTGGTCATGGGGAAGCCCGGAGGCGATCCGCGCCGAGGTCCGCGAGCGCATCAAGACCGTTGGCCGCGACGGCGGCCTGATCCTGGCCCCCGCCTATGACCTGGAGCCGGAGGACAGCATCCCATGGGAAAACGTGCTGGCCTTCTTCGAGGCGGCAGCGGAATATGGGACTTACTGAGCACACAGCCCCGGCGCCCGCCACATC
Source organism: Anaerolineae bacterium (assembly GCA_034435035.1). GTDB lineage: Bacteria > Chloroflexota > Anaerolineae > Aggregatilineales > UBA3940 > JAHEME01. The sequence goes on from DAOTXW010000081.1 coordinate 61,186, forward strand.
CGCCCGGATGGGTGCATCAGCCTGATACCGCCCGCGCGCTGCGCGACCTGCTCCTGCGTCTGGAGCGCGAGGCAGCCTGAGAAATCAGCCAGGCAGGGGGCGGCAGCACCCCTGCCTGTTCCCTGGATGAACGCGCCCGGGCCGATTCAGCCGGCAGCGGCTGCCCCGACCGCACGGGCGAAAGTATCCACCGCCTGATCGATCTGCTCGCGGGTAATGATCAGCGGCGGGATCCAGCGGATCACGTTGCCGTAAGTCCCGCAGGTCAGCAGCAGCAGGCGGTCGGCAATGCAGGCCTTCTGCACCGCAGTCGCCAGCGCCTTACCGTGATCAGGTCCGGTGAATTCTGTGCCCACCATCAGCCCCAGACCGCGCACATCGCCGATAGCCGGCTGATCCCGCTGCACGGCTTGCAGACGGCTCATCAGATGGTCGCCCATGGCGGCAGCGTTTTCGATCATTCGCTCATCGCGCATAGCCCGGATCGTGGCAGCCGCGGCCGCGCAGGCGACCGCGTTCCCGCCATAGGTGCCCCCGTGCGATCCCGGCTCCCAGCGGGACATCAACTCGTGACTGGCCGCTATCCCGCTCAGCGGCAGGCCAGAAGCCAGCCCCTTGGCCATGATCAGGATGTCCGGGAGTACTCCGAAGTGCTCAAAGGCGAAGAAGCGCCCGGTGCGGCCAAACCCGGACTGGATCTCGTCGGCGATCAGCAGGATGCCGTGCTCATCACAGATCGCGCGCAGGCCGCGCATGAAGTCGGCGGGCGGCGGGACGTACCCTCCTTCGCCCAGCACCGACTCGATCAGGATGGCGGCGGTTTCATAGGGCGCCGTCTGGGAATACAGCAGATGGCGCAGCTCGCGCAGGCAGAACTCAGTGGTTTCCGCCTCTGACCAGCCATAATAGTAGGCATAGGGGAAAGGCGCCACGAACACCCCCGGCATCAGCGGCTGAAAGCCGCTCCGGTAGATCGTCTTGGAGGTTGTCAGCGACATGGTGCCCACCGTGCGCCCGTGAAACGACCCCTGAAACACGATCACATTGGTGCGCTTTGTCGCGTGGCGTGCCAGTTTCACCGAAGCCTCCACCGCCTCGGCACCGCTGTTGGAAAAGAAGAAAGTATCCAGCGACGGGGGCATCACCCCCCGCAGCTCCTCGACCAGATCAAGCATCGGCTGGTGGAAGATGATGTTGGCCTGCCCGTGCAGCAGCAGTCCCGCCTGCTCCCGGATCGCTTCAACAACCTTAGGGTGGCAGTGCCCGGTATTGGTCACGCCGATGCCGCTGGTGAAATCCAGATACGCGTGTCCGGCCTCGTCATACAGCAGCGCCCCTTCCCCGTGCGAGACCACGATATCGGTCAGGTGGGTCCATACCGGTGAAAGGAAAGCTCGTGTGTCAGCCATACGTTTCTCTCCCTTGAGATGTTGAGCCAGCTGGGTCAGCGCAGCGCCTGTGCGGTTAAACGCAACTATAGCACAGGCCGCAGGGCTGTGGGCAACGCAGGAAAGAAGCGCTATTCCGGCCCGGCGGCTCAGGGGGAGTTTTGCACATTTGTGAAACCGCACAATAATAGGCTGCACAGCCGTCGAGTGGGCGGCATGAGCATATCTCTCGGAGGAGACAGCGTATGAACAGCAGGAAGATTGGCATCTGGGTTATCCTCGCCGTAGTTGCAGCACTGGCCGCGGCCTGCACCAGCGCGGCAGCTCCCGCGGACAGTGGGCCTGCGGGCGAGGAAGCAGAAGGCGCGGGCGGCGGCATGCTGACCGAGCTGGGCGAGGGGGAGGGTGAAGTTTCCATCGTCGCCTGGCCGGGCTATATCGAGCGCGGGGAGACTGATCCGGCGTATGACTGGGTGACCGCCTTTGAAGAGGAAACAGGCTGCAAGGTTTCCGTCAAGACCGCCGCGACCTCAGACGAAATGGTCGCGCTGATGAACGAAGGCGGCTTCGACCTGGTCACTGCCTCGGGCGACGCCAGCCTCCGCCTGATCTATGGCAAGCGCGTCCAGCCGGTCAACACGGACTTGATCCCCAGCTGGAGCACAGTCGATGAGCGGCTGCAGAATGCGTCATGGCATACCGTCGATGCCGATGGCGATGGCACCCCGGAGCATTACGGAACCCCGTATCAGTGGGGCCCCAACGTGCTGATGTACAACACCGAGGTCTTTGGAGATACCCCGCCCGACAGCTGGAGCGTGGTCTTTGAGGAGCAGGAACTGCCTGACGGCGAGACGAACAAAGGCCGCGTGCAGGCTTATGACGGCCCGATCTACATCGCCGACGCCGCTCTGTACCTGATGTATCACAACCCCGAGCTGGGCATTGAGGATCCCTACGAGCTGAACCGCGAGCAGTTTAATGCGGCGCTCGATCTGCTGCGCCAGCAGCGCCAGCTGGTCTCCAAGTACTGGCACGATGCGTTCATTCAGATCGACGACTTCACCAACGAAGGCTTCGTGGCTTCTTCTTCCTGGCCTTTCCAGGTGAATCTACTGCAGTTTGACGAGCAGCCTATCGCCAGCACCGTCCCGGTTGAGGGGGCGACCGGCTGGGCGGACACCACGATGATGGGCATCGATGCGCCGCACCCGAACTGCGCCTACATGTGGATGGAGCACTCGCTCGATCCCAAGGTGCAGGGCGACCTGGCTGCGTGGTTCGGCTCCGTTCCGGCGGTCCCGGCGGCCTGCACAGGCAATGAGCTGCTCACCGACACCGGCTGCGCGACCAACGGCTTCGACAACTTCGAGCAGATCCGCTTCTGGAAGACGCCTGTAGCTGACTGTGAGACACAGGATGAGTGCGTCCCCTACCATGAGTGGGTGACCAATTACATCGCCGTGATCGGTGGGCGCTAGGCCGCCCGGGTTAATCAGGCCGATTAGCTGAAGCACCAGGGGCCCGCCCTGCCGCCGTGTGGGTCGGGCCCCCTCCTGTCTAAACCGGGCAACACAAGGGAGCTGCCGTGAACGCCCACCCATTACCTGCCATCCGATTCACCGGAGTCAGCCGCCTGTTCGGGGAGGTGCGCGCTGTTGACTGCATCGACCTCGACATCGCCGACGGCGAATTCTTCACCCTGCTGGGGCCATCGGGTTCCGGCAAAACCACCTGTCTGCGGATGATCGCCGGGTTCGATCAACCCACATCCGGCAGCATCCAGCTGTTCGGGCAGGAGGTGAGCAATCTGCCGCCCTATGAGCGTGACGTCACGACGGTCTTTCAGGACTATGCCCTGTTCCCGCACATGTCAGTCGGGGATAACGTGGGCTATGGCCTGATGATCCGCAAGGTCCCCCGGCCGGAGCGCGACCGCCGCGTGGCAGAGATGCTCGATCTGGTTCGCCTGCCGGGCCTGGCCGGCCGCAAGCCCTCCCAGCTGTCAGGCGGGCAGCGTCAGCGGGTCGCGCTGGCCCGCGCGCTGGTGCTGCGGCCGCGCGTCCTGCTGCTGGACGAGCCATTAGGCGCGCTGGACCTCAAGCTGCGCCAGCAGATGCAGGTTGAGCTCAAGACCATCCAGCAGGCGGTCGGTATCACCTTTGTCTACGTGACTCACGATCAGGAAGAGGCGCTGACGATGAGCGACCGGCTGGCTGTGTTCAATTCCGGGCGCATTGAACAGATTGGCACGCCAGCGGAGGTTTACGAGCACCCTACCACCCCATTTGTGGCTGGCTTTGTGGGCACCTCGAATCTGATCAGCGGGCCGCTGGCCGAGTCGATCACCGGCCAACGGGGAACCTTCACGGTGCGGCCGGAGAAGATCCGGCTGCTGAACCCTGGCGAACCTGTCGAGCCGGGGTTCTGCGCGGCGCCGGGCCGCATCCGCGATGTCATCTATCTGGGGATGCTGACGCGCTACGTCGTCGAGTTAGACAGCGGCGGCGAGCTGACCGTCGTACAGCAGAATCTTGAGGAAGGCTCCATGCAAGCTATGGCCGCCCGCGGACGCCCGGTACAGCTCGCCTGGGCTGCCGCGCACAACCGCTGGCTGGCGGAGGGAGGTTAGCCGATGCACGCGCCCTCGACTCCTGCCCCGCAGCCCTCGCTGCTGCGCCAGATCTCGACCTATCTCTACCGGCGTCCCGCGCTGTCGCTCGCGCTGCTGCTCGGCCCTCCGCTGCTGTGGCTGGGCGTGGTCTATCTGGGATCGCTGGCCACGCTGCTGTTGAACAGCTTCTACTACCTGGACGGCTTCACCGGCCAGATCGTGCGGACCCTGACCCTGCGCACCTACGGTGAACTGCTGACAGCCGCCAATCTGGAGATCATGCAACGCACCGTTGTCATGGCTGCCTGCGTCACGCTGGCCTGCGCCCTGCTGGCATTCCCGATCAGCTACTACATGGCACGCTACGCCGGCCCGCGCATGAAGGCATTTCTGTACTTCGCCGTGCTGCTCCCGCTGTGGTCCAGCTACCTGGTGCGCGTCTACTCCTGGAAGCTGATCCTGTCTCAGGAAGGCATCCTCACCTGGTTCCTGAACCTGGCCGGGCTGGATGGCGTGCTGAATGCCATCCTGCAGATACCGGGGATTGGCGGCACATCCCTGTCCGTCTCCCCGCTGGGGATATTCATCGTTTTTGTCTATACGTGGCTGCCGTATATGATCCTGCCCGTGGCGGCAGCGCTGGAGCGCGTCCCCCAGTCCGTCCTAGAAGCCTCAGGGGACCTGGGCGCACGCCCCGGCCAGACCTTCTGGCGGATCACCCTGCCGCTGGCCTTCCCCGGCGTGGTGGCCGGCTCGATCTTCACCTTCTCGCTCACTCTGGGCGATTTCATCATCCCCGGCACGCTGGGCAACTCAAGTTATTACATCGGGCAGGCCGTGCTGGCCCACCAGGGCACTTCTGGCAATCTGCCGCTGGCAGCCGCCTTCACCATGATGCCGATCGTGATCATGATAACCTACCTGATCGGCGCGCAGAAACTGGGGGCCTTCGATGCGCTCTGATTCACGCCCACCTGCCCCGCTGGGGTTGAAGATCGCCACCGCCGCCGTGATTGTTTTTCTGCACGTCCCGGCGCTGATCATCTTCCTGTATGCCTTCACCACCGACGAGCGCACGTTCGTCTTTCCGCCGCCGGGCCTGACCACCCGCTGGTTCGGCGTGGCGCTGGCCCGCTCCGACATGTGGTCAGCGCTGTGGCTGTCCGTCGGCGTGGCGCTGGTGGCCACCCTGCTGGCCCTGGCACTGGGGACGCTGGCGGCCACCGCTGTGCATCGCAGCCGGTTCTTCGGGCGGGAAGCGATCTCCCTGCTGTTGATCCTGCCCATCGCGCTGCCCGGCATTGTGACCGGCATCGCCCTTCGCTCGGCCATCAACCTGGGAGATATCCCGTTCAGCTTCTGGACCATCGTGCTGGGCCACGCCACCTTCTGCGTGGTCACCGTGTACAACAACGTCATCGCCCGCTACCGGCGCACGTCGCGCACGCAGGTTGAAGCCTCGATGGACCTGGGAGCCTCTGGCTTCGAAACCTTCCGCCATATCGTGCTGCCCAACATCGCCAGTGCGCTGCTGGCCGGTGGCATGCTGGCCTTTGCGCTGTCCTTCGACGAAGTGATCGTCACCACCTTCACCGCCGGGCAGCAGGAAACCCTGCCAATCTGGATCTACAACGAACTCATCCGTCCGACCAGCGGCCAGCGCCCGGTGACCAATGTGGTTGCGCTATTCGTGCTGGCACTCACGTTCATCCCGATTCTGGTCGCTCACCGCCTGACTCAGCAGGCGGAAGGAAATCCGTGACTCGCCAGAGGGGCAGGTTGGCGGCAGGCTCACCCCTCTGCTACAGGGGAGGATTTGTGTATGGATACCCTCAGCTACTGGACCGCGACCAGTATACGCGAGCAAACCTTCGAAAATACCCCGCTGCCGGATCGGGTGGATATTGCCATCGTCGGCGGGGGCTATACCGGGCTCGCGGCAGCGCTGCAGCTGGCCAAAGCCGGCGCTTCCACCGCCGTGATGGATCAGGAGCACATGGGCTGGGGAGCCAGTGGGCGCAACGGCGGCATGCTGCTGCCCGGCCTCAAGCACGGTGTGGAAGTACTGATCCGCCGCTACGGCTTCGCCGCTGCCCAGCGCATGTTCGCCATGTCGCTGGAGTCCATCGAGACCGTCAAACGGATCATCCATGAGGAGCAGATCGACTGCGACTGGCAGGAGACGGGCTATTTCTATGCCGCCTACAAACCGGGGCATTATGCGGGCATCGAGGCCGACCGCCGTCTGATGGCCGAGCAGTTCAACCACCTGACCACGATGGTACCCCCGGAGCAGTCGCAGACTGAGGTCGGGACACGGGCTTATCACGGCGGGCTGGCCGATAACTGCGGCGGCGGCCTGCACCCGGCCAAATTCGTCAACGGACTGGCGCGCGCCGCCCACCGGGCAGGAGCGTCGCTCCACGATCGGGCGGCTGTGCAGGCGATTCGCCGCAGCAACGGAGGATTCACCGTCAGCACCTCACGGGGAACCCTGCAGGCCCGCGAGGTGCTGATCGGCACCAACGGCTACACCCGCGAGCTGACGCCCTGGATCCAGCGCCGGATCATCCCGCTGGGCAGCTACATCATCGTCACTGAGCCACTGGATCCCGATCTGGCTGACCGCCTGATCCCGCGCCGCCGGATGATTTTTGACAGCAAGAACCTGCTGTATTACTTCCGCATCCTACCGGATAACCGGATGATGTTCGGCGGCCGGGTGAGCTTTGTCCCCACCACCTCCGACCGCAGCGGCGAGCGCCTGCGCGCGGGCATGACGGCTCTGTTTCCTGAACTGGCCTCCGTGAAAGTGGAATACTCCTGGGGCGGCTTTCTGGGGCTGGCCTTCGACCTGATGCCCCATGCCGGGCAGCAGGATGGGCTGCACTACGCAGTCGCCTACGCGGGGCACGGGGTTGGCATGGCCACTTACCTGGGCACGCAGGCAGGCGCTGTACTGGCCGGGCAGGCGACAACCCTGCCGTTCTCGGATATTCCGTTCCCATCCATGTTCTTCTACCGGCGCCGCCCGTGGTTCATGCCGCTGGCGGGCGCCTGGTACCGCCTGCTGGATCGGATCCGATGATCGCGGGCTGCCGCCAATCCACACGTCGCTGGATACCGGGCCAGCCCAGTGCATCACAGTCGGCTTTGTTGCCAGAACGGCAATTAAACACTCTGTGTCTTGACACTCCAGCAAATAAGCTCTATAGTGGGATGCATCGACGGCAATCTGCATCTCCGGGCTGTGCCGTCGCGCCATCATGGATGTGGATCATCAAAGACACACTTGATCGCATCGATCGGGCCATCATCGCCCTCCTGAACGAAGATGGCCGTATGCCCAGCACCGAGATCGCCCGGCGGTTGGGCGACCTGCCCTCGCGCACTATCAGCTACCGCATCGACAACCTCATCCGCGGCGGGGTCATCGCAATACGTGCCATTGTTAACCCCCAGGCGGTGGGCTATGACGTGCTGGCCGACGTGCTGGTGGAAGTCGAGCCGGGGACGCTGCGCGCCGTTGCTGAGCAGGCGGCGCAGTTCGACGAAGTGAGCTACGTGGCTCATGCTACCGGCGACCATGATGTCAGCGTGCAGGTGCTGGCCCGCAGCAACGAAGAGCTGTTTGAGTTTGTCACGGAGAAGCTGGGTAAGATCCCGGGCGTCCGCCGCACCCAGACCCATCTGCTGCCACGCAAAGTCAAAGACATCGATAACTGGCTGCCGCCGGCGCTTAAGTCGCACAGCAGCCAGGAGGGGATCGAGCCGGACTGATGGCCAAACGGCCTTTGAGACTCACCTGGAAGGGAGACATGCGCTGATGGAAATGGCCGCCCGGGCGCAAGAAGCCGCCCAACTCAGGCAACGCCGGGACCGGAGGGTGATGTCCCTGCTGCTGCTGCCCGCTTCCTTCTGGCTGGTGCTGTTCTTCCTGATCCCGCTGGGAGTGGTGCTGGTCTACAGTTTCATGAGCACCAGCCCCAACGGCCAGGTGGTTGCGAGGTTCAGCTTTAACTATTCCCGACTGCTCAACCGGGATAACTTCATCATCTTTCGCCAATCGCTAATGCTGGCCCTGGCCAACACACTGGTGGCCGCGACCATCAGCTACCCCATGGCCTATTTCATCTCGAGGCGGGCCAGACGCTGGCGCGGTCTTTTTCTGATGCTGGTGATCGTGCCATTCTGGACCAATTTTCTTGTCCGCACCTACGCCTGGAGCACCCTGCTGCGCAACAGCGGCCTGATCAATCTGGTGCTGATGAGCATCGGCCTGATCGACGAGCCGATCCGCATGCTGTACACACCGGGCGCCGTGCTGGTTGGCCTGATCTACGACTATACGCCCTTCATGCTGCTGCCGATTTACGCCAACCTGGAGAAGTTCGATTATGCCCTGATGGAGGCCGCCTACGACTGCGGGGCCAATGACTTCAGAGCCTTCCTGCGCGTCCTGCTGCCGCTCAGCATGCCGGGCATCGTAGCCGGCAGCATCCTGGTGTTCATCCCCTCGATTTCAGCCTACATCATCGGCGTGATCCTGGGCGGACAAAAGGTCGTCATGATCGGCGATCTGATCACCAAGCAGTTCACGGCCTACCGGGATTGGCCGCTGGCCTCGGCCATGTCGATCACGCTGATGATCGTCGTCACCATTGGCGTGACCATCTACTTCCGCATCACCAGTGAGGCAGACCGCCGATGAGCGCACAATCCACCTTCGCGGGAGCCATAGCCCATCCTGTTCGCATCCGGACGCGGCCCAAACTGCTTGATATCCTGCTGACGGCAGAGACGATTCTGGGGTACACCTTTCTGTATGCCCCGATTGTGATCCTGATCATCTACTCGTTTAACTCCTCTGAGAGCAACGCGATCTGGGAAGGCTTCACCCTGCACTGGTACCGCGACCTGCTGAGCGGCGGCGGAGCGCTGGGCCTCAACAGCGGCGACGTAGCCAGCATCCGCACCGGCCTGTTTGACTATGTGCGCAACAGCCTGATCGTGGCCTCATTGTCCACCGTGCTGGCGACTCTGCTGGGCACCACGGTGGCTATCGGCATCGAGCGCTTCCGCTTCCCGCTGCGGCGCGCACTGGACGTGGTGCTCTACCTGCCGATCATCGTCCCCGACATCGCCCTGGGCATCTCGATGGCGGTATTCTTCCACCTGGTCTTCCGCATCCTGGAATTCGTCACCGGGCTGCACATGGTGCTGGGCTTCCCCACCATCATCATCTCACATGTATCGTTCAGCATCGCGTTCGTGGCTGTGGTCGTGCGGGCACGCCTGGCCGGCATGGATCCTGCGCTGGAGGAAGCCGCCGCTGACGCTGGCGCCAATGAATGGCAGGTTTTCTGGCGCATCGTTCTGCCGCTGATCATGCCCGGCATTATCTCCGGCGCCCTGCTGGCGTTCACCCTCTCCCTGGACGACTATGTGATCACCTTCTTTACGAACGGTGTCGGTACCAGCACGCTACCAATCTACGTATTTGGCCTGGTACGCTTCAACGTATCACCGGCCATCAATGCGTTGTCAACGCTTATGATCAGCATCTCGATGCTGCTGGTCACCATATCGTTGGTGCTTCAGCGCGACTGAGCGCTTTGCACAGACCCGACATGTCGCCGGGCGCTTCTTCACACATTAGGAGAGGAGAAAGGTGGATGAAAGCGAGACGCATTCTGTGGATCACCGTCCTGATGGGGATAGCCATCCTGATGACGGCATGCAGTGGACAGCCTGCCGGCGGCGAAACCGGTGCAGAGGACGGCGGCGAACTGCGCGAACTGAATGTATATAACTGGTCCACGTACATCGCCCCGGAACTGATCCCGATGTTCGAGGAGCAATTTAACGTCAAGGTCAACTACGACATCTTCGCCGACAATGATGAGCTGCTGGCCAAGATCCAGCCCGGCAACCCCGGCTACGATATCATCGTCCCCACGGACTACATGGTGACGATCATGATCGAGCGGGGCCTGCTGCAGAAGCTCGATCGTGAACAGATCCCGAACTTCGGCAACATCGACGACCCCTTCATCGATCCCCCCTATGATCCCGGTAACGAGTATTGTGTCCCCTATCAGTGGGGCACCCTGGGGATTGGCTACAACGAGGCCAATGTAGGGCGTGAGATCGACAGCTGGGAGGTCATGTTCAGCGGCGAATTTGCGGGCCGCATCTCCTGGCTGACTGACTCCCGTGGAGTGCTGGGAACAGCCCTCATCTATCTGGGTTATGATGCCAACAGCACCAACCCGGATGAAGTTGAGGAGGCACTCCAACTCCTGCTGGATACCAAGGATGACGTGGTCGCTTTTGCCCCGGATACCGGTCAGATCCTGCTGGAGCAGGGTGAAGTTGACATCGCCTTTGAGTATAGCGGCGACATCTTCCAGATCATGGAAGACAATGAAGACATCCGTTACGTGATTCCGAAGGAGGGCGCGATCATCTGGACGGATAACCTCTGCATCCCGACAGGGGCGCCGCATCCCGACCTGGCGCACGCGTTCATCAATTTCATCCTGGATGCTGAGAACGGCGCGATGCTCTCCAACTACACCGCCTACGGCACGCCGAATAAGGCCTCGCTACCCCTGATCGACGAGGAGCTGCTGAACAACCCCGGCATCTACCCGCCAGAGGAAACCAAGGCCAAGCTGTACTTTAACAAGAGCCTGGGCGAGGCGGATCAGCTTTACGAGGACGCCTGGACCCGGCTGGGCATCGGGCAGTAAGGCAACCTGAATCAGGCAGAGGCAGCCCTCCTGGCGGGGAGGGCTGCCCTGGATGGGCCGGCAGAACAAGGGGGGTGATAGAGCCGGGTGACTGGCCAGGCCAGCACGCCGACCATCAAATGGCTGAGCAGAAAGCGCAGGACCCCTGCACAATGGATGGGCTCGTCATTCTCTGAATGTTCTGCTGAAAGGTGTGTAGCTCATGAATCGCGCCAAGACACAGGCGATCTACGACCGCTCGGCCCGGGTCTTCCCTCTGGGCGTCACCTCCAACTTCCGCTACTGGGGCGACCAACAGACGATGGTGGCCCGGCGGGCAAAGGGCGCCTATCTGTGGGATGCCGACGACAACCGATTTATTGATTACCGGCTCGGCTTCGGCCCCGGCATTCTGGGGCACAGCCCGGACGCGGTGGATGACCATGTCAACCAGGCGATGCGCGAGGGCATCATCTATGCGCTGATCACCGAGCGCGAGGTGCGCGTCGCCGAGCGGATGGTCGAGATGTGCCCCTGCGTGGATATGATCCGCTTTGCGGCCTCCGGCGCAGAGGCTACCATGCATGCACTGCGGGTCGCCCGCGCTTATACCAACCGCGATAAGATCATCAAGTTTGAGGGGGCTTACCACGGCATGTATGACTATGTGCTGTGGTCCACCTACCCCCCGGCCGAGGCGCTTGGCAACCGCCGCAGCCCGATCCCGGTGCAGGCGTCATCGGGCATACCACGCGCGCTGCGCGACCTGACGATCACCCTGCCCTTCAATGACTTTGAGCTGCTGGAGCGCACCTTCAGGGATCAGGGGCACACCATCGCCGCCATCATCGTCGAACCCATCCTGGGCAACTGCGCCGGGATCGAACCGCAGCCGGGCTTCCTGGAGCACATCCGCCGCCTGTGCGATGAATACGGGGTGATCTTCATTCTTGATGAGGTCAAGACCGGATTCCGGGTGGCGCGGGGCGGGGCTCAGGAGCTGTTTGGCATCCGCCCGGACCTGGCCACCTACGCCAAGTCGATGGGCGCTGGCTACCCGGTTGCCGCGTTCGGCGGCAAGAAGGAGATCATGTCGATCATCGGCCGCGGCGTTTCGCACGCCGGCACCTATACCGGTAACTCGGTGGGCACAGCCGCCGCGGAGAAGACCCTGGAGATCATCGCTAACACCGATGCGCTGGAGGTCGTCGCCGATCGCGGGCGACAGCTCCAGAAGGGCATCAGTGATATCCTGGAGTCACTCAGCGTACCCTTCGTGTTTGCCGGCCATCCGAGTATGTTCGGCATCCTGTTCAGCGAGCGGCAGCCCCGGGAGTACCGGGACTGGGCCGCCAGCGACCATCACACCTACGATCAGCTGATGATGGCCCTGATCGCGCGCGGGGTGATGCCTGACCCGGACTCACGGGAGCCATGGTTCCTGTCATCGGTCCACTCTGAAGAAGATGTGTCCTTCACACTCAACGCCTTCGAGGATGCAATGAAGGAAGTCCTGGGCCGATAGACCCGGAATGGATGGATGATCTCGCACGGTAAGGAGGGTTAAATACCCGGAGATGGCAGATTACGCTGTCCAGATGCAGGAAGTCAGCAAAGTGTTTGCCGGGCCTGGCGGTGAAGAAGTACGGGCCGTTGACCGGGTTTCACTGGAGATCCACAACGGCGAGTTCTTCTCATTCCTGGGCCCATCCGGCTGCGGCAAAACCACCAGCCTGCGCATGATTGCAGGCTTTGAGATGCCGACCGAAGGACAGATCATGATCCAGGGCAAGCCTATGGGGCATATCCCGCCCTTTAAGCGCCCGGTCAACACGGTCTTCCAGAACTATGCGCTCTGGCCACACATGACTGTCTTCCAGAACATCGCCTTCGGCCTGGAGATGAAGAAAGTTCACCGCGATGAGATCAGGCGCCGCGTGGGCGAAGCCCTGGAGCTGGTCCAGCTCAAGGGTTTTGACAACCGGAGGCCCAAGCAGCTGTCCGGCGGGCAGCAGCAGCGGGTGGCGCTCGCGCGGGCGCTGGTGCAGCGTCCTGCCGTCCTGCTGCTCGACGAGCCGCTGGGCGCGCTGGACCTCAAGCTGCGCAAGGCGATGCAGCTGGAGCTGAAACACATGCAGCAGCAGGTCGGAATCACGTTCATCTACGTGACACACGATCAGGAAGAGGCACTGACGATGTCCGATCGGCTGGCCGTCATGCATGGCGGACGTATCCAGCAGCTTGGTCATCCTGCTGACATCTACGAGCGTCCAACCAGCCGGTATGTGGCGGACTTCATCGGCGAGACGAACTTTTTGGAAGGTCAGATCACCGCTGTTGATGGGGCCTGGGCTCAGGTTCTGATCGATGATCAGCTGGCCCTGTCCGCCCCGGCTGTCGCCGGGCTGGTCAGCGGCGCCCATGTGACGGTGGCGCTGCGCCCGGAGAAGCTCAACGTTCTGGCAGAGCCGGACTCCACCCGCCAGTGCGTCCCCGGCCGCGTAGAAGAAGTGGTCTACATTGGCACGGATACCCGGTACATCGTCCGGCTGACCGGGCGGACACGGGTGGTCGTCCGCATGCAGAATCTCAATACGGGGACGACACCCTATGCGCACGACGCGGAGGTCCTGGTAGCCTGGGAACCCTCCAGTGCACGCCTGCTCATAGAATGACCCTCGCCAGCAGGAGGGACGTGACAACAAAACGACCGCGGGTGGCCGGGCTGTTCGTATTGTTCGTACCGGCCACCCGCTTTTCGTGTTTTCAGGGGTGTCGCAGAATGTTACTTCGGTATATTATTATTAACGGATAAGCTGCATGGTGAGTGACTGCACCCGCATTCGAGATTCAGATGGGGAAAAACCTGATGCACACCTACCGACTCAATAAAGGCACTGATGTGCTTTTACTCACCAGTGCAGCTTTTGGTCTGCAGATCGAGTCAGGCATTAAAGGTTACCTGCGCCTTCCTCTGACTGCGCCTGAAGGGGACCTCACCACCGACTGCTGGCGCATCCTGCTGGAGCTGACCGGTAAGAACCGCGGACTCCTGCCATTCGAGATCGCCGCGGATGTTGTTATTGGCCGCGGAATGGAAGGCGCTGACGCACCTGACCTCGACCTGACCGCGCTCGATGCGCTCGATCTGGGCGTCTCGCGCCGTCACGCGCTGCTGCGCCCTACTACCAATAACCTGTACCTGATCGATCTGGGCAGCACCAACGGCACCCTGATCAATGGCAGCGTGCTGGGACGCGGGGCGCATTCCCTGGCCCTGCACGATCACATCTCACTGGGCAAGCTGAATATGCGGGTGCGCTATCTGGAGGTCATCCGCGGACAGACTCCAGCCCTCGCGCCAGAAGAGATTCCGCCCACTCCGCTCACTTCGCCCCCCTCACCTCCGGCCGGTCCGCCGACCCACCGCCTGCTCAGCGATGACGAGGAATCTGAGGAGCCAGAATCGCCGCAGGCTACTGTACCGTAATGGTGACGGGCTGAGCCAGAAGCTGCCAGTTGCCCCCTGCCCCATTGCAGGCTTCCACGCTGGAATAGCAGATGCTGAGCTGAAGACTGTAAGTTCCCGGTGTGCCAATAGCGAGGCCATCGCGCCAGTTCAACGTCTGACCCGGTGCCAGCTCCGACCCGGTCCAGCTGGCCTGGAACGCCACATTCTGCCCCGCACTGTTCATCAGAGCGGCACCCAGATAGCCAAACGGAAGGTTATCCGTCTGGCTCGGATTCGTGACCGAGAAATTGAACCATACCCGCTGGTTGACTCCCACGACCGGATTTTCCACGGAGAAGGCCGCGTTGATCACCTGGCCGGCAGCCGGAGTCGGCGTGGGCGGCGGCGTAGGTGAACTGGTTGGCGCCCGGGTGGCGGTGGGGGGCGGCGGGTTGGTCGGCACAGTTGTGGGCTGGCCCGTCGGCGGTACGTCCGTGGGCGGGGCCGTGGGCGGCTCACCCTGCGTGGCCGTGGGCATGGCTACTGCCCCGGTCTGGGCTGGCAGGGTACTGACCGGAGTCGCGGTCGGGATCGACAGGGGAATCCCGGGCGTGGCCGTCGGTCTCTCCAGCTCCGGCGCCGACGGGCCGCGCATCACCAGGAAGTAGCCTGCCAGCACCAGCAGCACGGCGCCGCCCAGGACGACGATCCCGGCGATCACAAACGGCAGCAGGGCAGCGACATCGGGGCGTTTAGCGTTCAAAACCCCCGCTCCTCGGAGCCCCTGCAGGCGAAGGGCCAGTCGGCGCAACACAAATTGAAGCACAGAGGGTCTGCGCCCCTGGCCCTGCAACCAGGCAGGCAGTCGCCCTCATGCCTCGATGATCTTGTCATCGATCAGCTGCTGCTGGACAAGCTGCCCGCGCGGATCGAAGCAGAAGAACGGCGCGTGCAGGTGAAACTCCACATCGATCATGGCACGCCCGGCGCGGTTCTTCTCGATCGTGAACACCACCCACTCGCGGTACTGCCGCGCCTGGTAGGGGTTGAAGGCCACATGTTCCTTTGAGAGGATGTTGTACTTGTTGTTCATCAGGAGCGCGATATCACATTCGTAATCCAGCGCCGAGCTACCCCGCAGGTGGAACAGATGCAGACGCTTGGCCTTGAGCCCCTCGCGGTCAGACGCGACGATCGAGAACACCGGGACATTGAGCGAGAGCGCAATATCCTTCAGGCCTTCGACCACAATAGTGATCTTGTCGTTCTCGTCCTGCGCGCGCTCCGGGTAGATGGCGATCTTCTGCAGGTAGTCAACGAACACCACCACATTGCCATTGGTGGCCTGTACCAGGCGCGTCACCATATCGCGAATCGCTGTCAGGGTGGTCACCGCCGGGCTGGCTTTCAGCAGAATCAGCCGGTCTGCATACTCGGTCATGCTTGCCAGCGCCGCCGAAGTGCGCTCATGCTCCCGCAGGATGCCCCGCAGCGAGCTGGTGGTCCCCTGGTTGCGAGCCAGATACATTCGGGCCCGCCGCGAGACGATGATGTCCTGCAGATCCTTCATCCGCACCCCATTCGCCGTATCCATCTGGGGTGGATCTACACTCTCCAGACACAGCAGGCGATTCATCAGATGCGCCTCGGTATGCTCATAGGAGAGGTAGAAGGCATAGAGATTACCTGACTTGACCACGTTGCGGGCCATCTGGAGGGCCGTGATGGTCTTGCCGATTCCCTGCGCTCCGCCCAGCAGCACCAGCTCGCCGCGCTGAAGCCCGCCGCCAATCGCGGCGTCTAACGGATCAAAACCGGTGGGAATCGGGATGAAAGTGCTCAAATCACCCTGGACCACCGCTTCATTGGCATCATTCAGGACCTGTGAAAGGGTACGCGGAATGGCGCCCCGGCTGCGATAGTAGTCGTCACTGGAATAGGCGTCGGACATATCTGGATATTCACCCCGGGCAAGTGTATCCTGTATTCGCAAGGTTTATTCTAGCAGCGCGGTAGATTCAGAGCAATCGAGAGCGCGGCCCGGCAAAACGGGGGCCCCCTGTCAGAGGGGGCCCCCTTCCTGAAGTGCGTCTGGAGCGGCGCTTTCAGACTCTCATTCAGCGGCCACGTCAGCCGCCGGGCCGGACGCCGCCGGCGCGGCCACGGCCGGCGGCACCGAGCGCGAGCGCAGATACAGGAACATCGCGCCCAGCCCAAACATCCCAACCAGCCCGGCGAGCGCCCAGCGCCCGATCAGCGGGATACCCAGCAGGAAACTGAGTATCAGCACACCGACCGCCAGCGGCCAGAACGTCCCGGTCTTCTGTTCACCGGAGGCAACCAGCCCATACAGGAAGCCGCCCACCAGCATGGCCATGATCAGCGGCGCGATCCAGCGCGTCGCCAGCCGGAAGACGGTCCATGTGCCGACGCTGATCAGCCCCAGCCCGCCGGCCAGACGGCTGCCTGCGCCCGCCAGCGGCAGGAACAGAAACACCAGGAAAAGCAGCACGAGCAGCGGCAGGAAGACATACACAACCGAATAGCCCAGCAGGCCGATGCCCAGGCTGGGCAGCGGTCGGCTGCGCAGCATCTGCAGCGAACCCTCAAAGAAAGCCGGGAATACGCGCTGCCCGATCAGCCCGACCCCCAGCAGCACCACAAAGCTGCCCAGCACATAGCCAGCATAGCGCAGGCCAGCCGGCATGCCGCTGCTGCCCGCCTGCTCCTCACTGACAGAGATGATCTGTTCGCTGACTTCCCCTGCCACGGCTCCGCCGGGGATGCTGGCCGGCGCACTGGATTCGTAGCTCAGATCGCCGGCAACCTCGCCAGCGCTGCCAAAGGTCAACCCGCCCGGGATCGTTGAGATCGCCGGTATCGATGGGTCACCCATGAAGGCAGCCGGGTTCATCGGCACGGAATCGCCGGAACCTACGCTCACGGTGGCGCTGCCGGCGATCTGCCCGTTTATACGTATCGACTCACTGCCAGTGAGAACATCGCCACCCACATCCGCCAGCACGATCTGCGCGGCACCGGCGTACACATTGCCGCCGGCGCTGCTGCCATCCCGCATCTCCAGCGCATAGCCGGCAGCGATGATATCGTCCCCCACCACAGCGCCGTCCTCCAGAACCAGCGTCATGCCGGCGATGCGCGCATCGTCCTGCACTTCGCCGTTGATGATCAGCCACTGCCCGGCGAACAGCAGATCGCCCGTGACCGTACCATTAAGCGTGAGGGATGAGCCAACCGCCACCAGATCGCCGTCAATGGTGGCATTGACGGTAATGTTCTGGCCGGCCACATACAGATCGTCAGCCACATCTTCGTCGATGAGGATGTTGTCACCGGTGATCGGCTCGGCAGCCAGCACAGCAGTGCCCGGCAGCAGGGCAACCAGAATCACCAGCAGCAGGATGAGGGTGCGACGTACAGGGAGAGAAGGATGCCAAGTCATGTCAGACCTTTCTACACACAGCGGGGCACGGAAAGGCAACTGCCATCCTGATACCTGTACGCAGGCTCCCGGTGCAAGTTTCAGCCCGCCGCGCTGGCGCCGGCCTGAAAGCAGGCTATAATGCCGCTGATGCGCAGGCTGCTGATCGACCTCTGGCACTTGGTGTGGACTCCGGGCGGCGATCCCATCTACCGGCGTGAGATGGCCGGCTGGTCCTACCCTGGGCCATGGCGGAGTATCCAGCGCGGGTGCCTGCCCCTGATCGCCGTCCTGCTGGGGGGCAGTGTATGCCTGTGCAGCGGGTCGTGCGGGGTGACAGTCCTGCCATCGGCGCAGCCCCCGGCGCAGTGGCTCCTGCTGCCGCTGGCGCTGGGGGCCGGCCTGCTGGTCGGTGAATCCCTGCTGGGGGCGATCACCGGGCTGATCACGACCGCGCTGGCCGCGACCACTGTCAGCGCGGAGATGGAGGCGCAGACCTATGGTCTGCTGCGGCTGACAGCCGTCAGCCCACGCCAGATCGTGCTGGCCAAGCTGGCAGCAGTCTTCCACCAGGTGCGCACGCCTGTGCTGGTGATGATGACCCTGCGGCTTCTTCTGCTGCTGCTGGGGCTGGTCACGGCGGCCGGGCTGACGCTGGTCGCCCTCCAGGACAGCGGCGGGGCAGCGAGCAGCCAGACGCCCCCGGCGGCTCTCCCGGTTGCCGTTCCGCCCCTTCCCGGCCTGACCGGGGCTCTGACCGCGCTGTATGTAGCGCTGGGTGTCCTGGCGCTGATGCTCATCGCGCTGTGGCTGGCGTACTATCTGCTGCGCCCCGCGCTGGACATCCTGCTCTTTGGCTCCCTGGGCATCTTCGCGTCATCGCTGGCCCGCACGCGTGCCAACGGACTGCTGACTGCCGCCGGTCTGCGGATCCTGCTGGGTGCCATTGCCTATGTGGCAGGGCAGGTGCTGTCCGCCTCCTTCTCGCTGATCAGCCTGCCGGTGTCACTGCTGCCCGGCTTCCCAACCTGGCTTGCGAGCAGCAACGCAGCCCCGGGGCTGCTGGGGATCGGCGCAGTCCTGATCGCGATCGCCATTCTGCTGGCGGTCGTGAGCGCGCAGATCGGGGCCTCTCTGTTTCTGGTGGGCGCCGCCATAGGCCGCGCACAGAGCCTCCCGTTCGGCTGACCCTGCTGCCCGATCCCGGGGAACATCGAGGCCCGGCTCAGGCCGGGCCTCATAGCTATCAAGTCTCGCTGGATCGATTACGAATCCGACGAGGAATCGCCGGCGCTTTTCTGCTGCACACGCTCGCGCTCCCTGCGCCGCCGCTGGCGCAGACGGTCGCGCTCCAGTGCCCGCTCGCGGCGGCGCCTCTCAGAAAGGATCTCCTGATACTGCTGCTGGCGCTGCCGCCGGGTCAGCGGACGCTGGATGAACGGGATCTTGAAGTGCCCGGTGCGATCCAGAACGATCAGCAGCCCGATCAGCACATAGACCATGGAAAGGAGGCGCGAGTAGCTCAAGGGCGACTCGGTGCCATCCGCCAGGAGAATCCGCGGCTGGTCAGGCCGCCAGATCTCGACGATGAAACGGCCAAAGCCTGCCATCACCAGATACGCCCCGGTCAGGATGCCCCGCTGGATACGCTCCTGGTTGCGACGGAAGATGAAATACAGCACGCCGAAGCTCAGGAAAAGCCAGAATGCCTCGTACAGCATGGTCGGATGAAAGCGGGTTTCGGCAGGCAGGCTGCGGAACTGCGGCAGCCGATTTTCCACTGATACCAGCATCCCAAACCATGTCGAGCCGGTCGGCGGGCCATACAGCTCCTGATTGATCAGGTTGCCGAAACGCCCGATGCCCTGGCCAACCAGCAGGCCAAGCAGCCCGGCGTCTGCCAGCAGCCACCCCGGCAGCTTGCGGGTGCGCGAATACAGGAGCAGCGCAATCAGTCCGCCGACCGCGCCGCCGAAGATGTTCATGCCGCCGGTGCGCGGGTTCAGAATCTCCAGCGGACGGGAGAGCGAATAAGCGTCGCTGCCGCCCAGCACCGCCTGGCCGACATACCACAGCCTTGCGCCCAGCAGGCCCGCAATGAGTACCCACAGAAGCGCATCCCAGACGATCTCCGGATCCTGTCCTTCCATCTCGACATGCCGGGCGGCGATGAAAGCGCCGACAAAAATACCCACCGAGGCCAGGATGCCATACCAGTAAATCGGCAGGCTGCCGCCTGCGCTGGCGAACCACGGGATGCAGAATGCAACTTCCTGCGGGGCGGAGCAGGTCACCAGTGCTTGCCACATAATTCGTATCCTCGCGCGTGAATCAACCACGTGCTCTGTGCTGCCAGAGCGTCAGAATTATAGAGTCTTCAGGCGGTGTTTGCGAAAAAGCGCAGAGGGCGCCGGTAGGAGCGCCCTCTGTGCCGAATGCCCTGAGGGGGGCTATTCGAGATAGCCAAGCCCGCGCAGACGATCCAGCAGTTCAGGGTTGTGGCTGTAGTCGATCTCACGGCCCGCAGCGGTGCCATCGCGGTGCGCAGTGGCCATAACTGCGAACTCTTCAAGCGCGTGCTCCAGCCTCAGCACCTCGTTCTCGTAGCCGGACGGGTTGTTCAGCAGGTTGGTAAGCTCCTCATAGTCATGCTGCACATCAAAGAACTCGTCCGGCCGATCATCCACCGTCATCAGCTTGTGGCCGTCTGAGTAGATCGCGCGGCGCAACTTGCGGACCCGGAAGCGCTCAATCGCCTCCGGGTTGTTCATCGCCATCACATTCAGGAAGTTCAGCGGCGGGTACGCCTCTGACACGACAACCTCATCAGCGGGTTCCCTGCCACGCCCCTCGACCGCACGGGCCAGACTCAGATCATGAACGCTGTGCCCGAACGCCTCGTGCTCGATGCCCGCGGCCTCCAGGATGGTGTGGAAGATGCGCCGGGTGGAGACCTCGTGCTCCACACGTACATTGGCCGGGAACATCTCGGGGTAATGCACCAGGAGCGGGACGCGCACCAGCTCGTTGTAGATCACGAAGGCGTGCCCCATGAAATCGTGCTCGCCGTGGCTCTCACCATGATCGGACACCACTACGACCATGGTATTCTCAAGCTGCCCGGAGCGCTTCAAGTAGCGGAACACCCGCTGCAGCTGACGATCCTGATAGGCTACTTCGGCGTCGTAGACATCGTTCAGGACGTGGCGCTGCAGGTCTGTCAGAGGCTCAATCATCGGCGCCACCCAGCGATACGATTCGACATTGAAACGCTGCAGGAAGTCGCGGGCCTCGCGGTCGCGCTTCAGGTAAGGTACCCAGCGATCCAGTGCCTGTCGCGGCGGGTAGTAAGGCAGATGAGTCTCCATCATGTTGATGAAAATGAACAGCGGGCGCTCAGGGTACGTACCCACGTGGTAGTGCAGATAGTCCGTAACATCCTTGAGCGACTGGTGGGTATCGCCCTTGAACTTGCCCAGCCGTGTCCAGAATGGCACAAAGAGGGGCATCATGGCGAGCTTGAGCAGCAGAGGTGACTCGCCAAAGCGGCGCTCGATGGGGATGGAAACTTTCTGCAGCAGGTTGGTGAGCGAATGCTTGGCCCGTTTGAGCACCGAGGCATTCGGCCCGATAGTGGGAACATCCGGGAAGGTGCCGCTGTAGTTGTAGAAATGCTTAAACCCACGCCTCAGCCCATTGTCCAGCAGGCCAACCAGCGGATTGTTGCAGAAGCCAACCGTGTCATAGCCGTTGTGCGCCAGCATCTCCGCCAGGGTGGGCAGCGCTTCCGGGATGCTGGCAAAGGACTGGTTTGTCTGATGAACGGTAGGATACAGGCCGGTGAACATCGAAGAATGGGAGGGGATGGTCCAGGGTGCGGTCGAGATGCCCCAGTCGAAAACGGTCGCGGTCTCGGCCAGGCGGCCCAGAGTGGGCGTCAGATCCTTGCCGTATCCATAAATGGACATCCGCTCTGCGCGGTGCGTATCCAGGACCAGCAAGATGATATTGGGTTTACGTTTCGTCATGGCCCCCCCTGGCTGCATAGCAACCTGCAGGTTTTATTGTAGCGCATGACGGCCGCTTTGGCACCTGCCGGGAATGCAGCCCCGCCTGCACCAGCCCCCGGCAGCGCGGCGGGTTTGCATCCAGCACTGGCAGCGCCACAGGCACCGCGGTATACTGGTGTTCAGCAAACTGAAAACAACACAGGGGAGTCTGGGAGAGCCAGGCTGAGAGGATGCCCCCGGACGTGAGCGCGTCCGCCGGTATCGACCCTTGCAACCTGATCCGGATCATGCCGGCGGAGGGAGTGTGCGACCGATAAAGACTGACAGCCACTTCCTGCCCGGGGAGTGGCTGTTGCACTTATGGACAATCGAGCGATCGTGCTGGCAAACGGCGATATCGGCGACGCAGCGCTGATGCGGGCGCGGCTGGCTGGATGGGAGGATGCGCTGGTCATCGGGGCCGATGCCGGCAGCCACTATGCAAGCCTGCTCGGCCTGCGGCTGGATGTGGCGATCGGGGATTTCGATTCGCTGGGCGCGGAAGGGCGTGCCGCGCTGGAAGCCCAGGGAGTCCGGACGGAAGCAGCCCCGGTTGAGAAGGACGAGACCGATCTGGAGCTGGCGCTGTTGTACGCCGCCGGCTGGGGCGCGATCCAGATTGTGATCCTGGGTGCCACCGGCGGCCGCATCGATATGAACCTCGCGAATATGCTGCTGCTGGCTCACCCGGAGCTGGCCGACATTCGCGTCGAACTGTGGCATGGGCGCCAGACCGCCTGGCTCATACGCCCGCCGGGCGGGGAAGTTCACGGGCAGGCCGGCGATACAGTCTCGCTGATCGCTATCGGTGGCAGGGCGGCAGACATGCGGACGGATAATTTCATTTACCCCCTGCATGGAGAAACGCTGCCCTTCGGCCCAGCGCGCGGCGTAAGCAACATCATGACCGCCCGGACCGCGCGTATCATGTTCTCTGAAGGGCTGGTGCTGGCCGTCCACACCCCCGGACGGGCGTAGCGGAGCAAGATCGAATGATCACCACGCCGCTGGCTAACTCCAACACGACCGCAGGGCGTCTTGCCGACTGGACGCGCAGCCTTGCGCCTCCTGCTGCGCTGATTTTCCTGCTGCTGGCGGCCTGGCACAGTACGGCCCAGGTCAGTGGACTGCCTGCTTTCATCCTCCCCGGCCCCCGGCAAGTGATCGCGGCGGGGTGGGAGACCCGGGCGCTGCTGGCCGAGGCGATCGGGGTGACTCTGCTGGAAACCGCGCTGGGGCTGACGATTGCGCTGGGGCTGGCCACGGCCATCGCGGCTGTGATGGATCTCTCCTCCCTGGTCAAGCGGGCGCTGTATCCAATCCTGGTCGCCTCGCAGACGGTGCAGATCCTGGCTATCGCCCCGCTGCTGATCATCTGGTTTGGCTTTGGCCTTACGCCCAAAGTGATCGTGGTAGTGCTGGTCTGCTTCTTCCCAATGGCGGTCAGCACAGCCGATGGCCTTGCCTCCGCCGACCCGGACCTGATCGCGCTGCTGAGGGCGATGGGCGCTGGCCGGGGCCAGACATGGCGGCTGGTGCGGCTGCCGGCTGCCCTGCCGTCTTTCTTTTCCGGGCTGCGGGTGGCCGTCACCTACAGCGTGGTAGGAGCCACTATCGCCGAATGGGTGGGCGGCTCGGCAGGGCTGGGGTTGTACATGCTGCGCTCCAAGAACGCGCTGCAAACGGATCAGGTATTTGTCGGCATGGTCATTACTACCGCACTGAGCATCGGGCTGTTCGTCCTGGTGGCGCTCATCGAGCGGGCTGCCCTGCCCTGGTACTACTCCGCTCAGCGGGTGGAACAGTGGGAAGAAAGCGGGATCTACTGAGAGAAGGATACCGGCTCTGCCGGGCAGGATAAGCAGGAGGTGGAACAATGCTTGAACTGAACACACACCGGATGCGGATGCTGGCGGCAGCAGCGCTGGTCAGCCTGACGCTGGTTGCCTGCGGCGCAGGTACCGCGCCCGCCGGGGAATTGACCCCGGTTACCCTGATGCTGGACTGGGTCCCCAATGTGAACCATACGGGCATCTTCGTCGCGCAGACGCTTGGCTACTTCGAGGAAGCGGGGCTGGCAGTCGAGATCGTCCAGCCGGGCGAGGTCTACGCTGAGCAGGCCGTCGCCAGCGGCGCCGCCGACTTTGGCATCAGCTTTCAAGAACAGGTGACGCTGGCCCGTGCTGACGAGGTGCCGCTGGTCTCGGTGGCCGCGATCATCCAGCATAACACGTCAGGCTTTGCGGCGCGGGCCGGCGAGGGCATCGCGACGCCGGCGGACTGGGGCGGCCTGCGCTATGGATCGTTCGGCAGCCCGTTCGAGGCGCCTACACTGCAGGCCCTGATGGCCTGCGCCGGCGGCGACTTCGGACAGTTGGAGATCGTCGAGACGGGTTTTGCCGACCCGCTGGCCCTTCTCAGCGAGAAGCAAATTGACCTGGCCTGGATCTTCTACGGCACGCAGGGCGTCGCCGCTGAGCAGCAGGGCATCGCCCTGGAAGTTGTGATGCTGGCGGATTATGGAGACTGCATTCCCGACTACTACACGCCGGTGCTGATCACCAGCGAGGCAGTCATCGCGCAGAACCCGGAGCGGGTGCGGGCGTTCGTCGGCGCCGTGGCGCAGGGCTACGACTATGCCATCCGCAACCCGCAGGAGGCAGCGGCGATCCTGCTTGAGCAGACCCCCGAGTCGGGTGAGGCGCTGCTGGAGGCCAGCCAGGAATGGCTGTCACCCCGCTATCAGGCGGATGCGCCGCGCTGGGGCGAGCAGAAGCTGGAAGTGTGGCAGGCGTACTCTGAGTGGATGGCCGCGCAAGGACTGATCGCCGAGCCGATTGACGCGGCGGCTGCGTTCACCAACGAGTTTCTTCCGTGACGCCTGCCGCCGTGCCCAAGATCGAGCTGTGCGCCGTCAGCAAGGCATTTCACTCCGGCGGCGCCAGCGTGCTGGCACTGGAGGAGGTCTCGCTGACCGTCATGCCCGGCGAGTTTGTGACGGTGATCGGGCCCTCGGGCAGCGGCAAGAGCACCCTGTTCAACCTGATCGTCGGCCTGCTGGAACCTGACAGCGGCGAAATCTGCCTGGATGGCGAGGTATGCCGGGATCGGGTGGGGCGCATCGGCTACATGCCCCAGAAGGACCTGCTGCTGCCCTGGCGCACGGTGCTCGATAACGTCGTCCTGCCGCTGGAGCTGCGGGGAGCCTCACGCGCAGCAGCCCGCGAGCGCGCCCGCGAGCTGCTGCCGCTTTTCGGTCTGGAGGGCTTCGCTGGCGCCTACCCCGCCACACTATCCGGGGGGATGCGCCAGCGAGCCGCACTGCTGCGCACGATCCTGACAGAACGCGACACGCTGCTGCTCGATGAGCCGTTCGGGGCGCTGGACGCGCTGACCCGCCGCGATCTTCAGGATTGGCTGCTGAGCGTCTGGGGTCGCTTCGGGCAGACGATCGTCTTTGTGACGCATGATGTCGAGGAGGCCCTGTATCTGGGCGACCGGGTCATCGTGCTCAGCAGCCGACCAGGCCGGGTAGCGCGCACGCTGCAAGTCGATCTCCCGCATCCCCGCCGCCGCGGTATGATCGCCTGGACACGCTTCGGTGAGCAGATGACAGAGCTGCTGGATGCGCTCGGAATCGAGGTATGACATGAGCGGCGAATCCATCCTTGTCATCAAGAACGATCACACCGGACGCGAAGTCTGGCGATACGAGGGCATCGTGCTGGAACGCGGCCTGACTCACGTGACGCTGGAAGCATTCTTCAACCGTGAAGATCGGGATGATGGCTACGTGATCTGGCGGCGCGGCGACCGCTTCATCGAGCACTTTTACAGCGACCGCTGGTATAACATCTTTGAGGTACATGACGTGACCGACGACCGCATCAAGGGCTGGTACTGCAACCTGACCCGCCCGGCCCGCATCCGCGATGGCACGGTTGCCGCCGACGATCTGTCGCTGGATGTCTGGATCGATCCGGATGGACGCACGCTGATCATGGACGAGGATGAATACACGGCGCTGCCGCTGACTGCCGCGGAGCGGGAGGCGGTTCAGGATGCGCTCGCCGATCTGCTGGCGCAGGCGCAGGCCGGCAGCCCGCCCTTCGCCGCCGGCTGAGCGCCCGGCCAGCGGGATGGCACAGGGGCAGGCACAGCTGTATCAGGGCACCGCCGGCCTGCCCCCGCTGACCGCCAGGGAAGCCCCGCCGATGCTACGAGCGGGTTGCGGCGCGCTCAGCGCGGCGGATGCGCCAGCGCAGGAAGATCACAATCCCGATGGCTGCCACCAGCATGATCATGCCGGGCAGCAGGATCGCCAGCAGCGAGGTGACGGCGGACACCACATCCTCAATGGTGCTGACCACCGGGTTGCCAATGCCCGCAGTGGTCGCCGTCACCACCGGGCGGGCGGTCGTCTTGGCGGCATGCACGCCGCCGGCAACCAGCAGCCCCAGGATGATGGACAGCACCGGGCTGAGATCGGTCACCACATTGGCGCTGGCGGCGAACAGCACGGCCCCCGCCGCCGGCCTGATGAGGGTATTGATGATATCGTTCACCGTATCCAGCGCC
This sequence comes from Anaerolineae bacterium, assembly GCA_034435035.1. Taxonomy (GTDB): domain Bacteria; phylum Chloroflexota; class Anaerolineae; order Aggregatilineales; family UBA3940; genus JAHEME01. The sequence continues at coordinate 87,442 of DAOTXW010000081.1, forward strand.
GGGACCTTATCGACAAAAATCTCGATCAGCGTCAGGACGATCAGCACGCCGATCACCCACCAGCTGGTCATGACATCAAACGGCTCATTCAGCTGGAATACCCCGATTTTGGCCGCTACCGACACAATCAGCAGCGGGATATAGGCATTCAGCCCGGCGCTGGCCGAAAGCCCAAAAGCTGAGAATACCGACGCGACTCCTCCCATTCCAGTGCCTCCCATTCTGGCTGCGAGCACAATCATGCCCGCCTCTGCATGCCGGATCGCACACAGCACCCTATCTACCAAATAATAACGCAAAACACCTGTTCGTGGTTGCCGGGCGCGCCCGCTGCGCGCATGGGCGGGGCGGAGGCGCCTCTCTGATTTCTCCGGTCTGACAGCCAGGCTGATGCAGGATGCAGCTCAGGGCTCCAGCAGCAGACCCTCCAGCAGGATGCGATCGTCAATGGCCGTGCCGCCGGCATCGACCACCGGCAGCCGGGTGTTGGTCGCCAGCAGGTACACGCCGATCTCAAGCTGATAGGAGCCGGGCGGGGCATCCGCATCCAGCGGTACAGCATACCGATCGCTGATGCGCTCACCAGGCGGCCAGGTGGAGGTAGGGTAGGTTCCCTGCACCGGCCAGGCATCGATCTGCCCGTGCACCCGGCCGTCGGGGCCCAGCAGATGCACGAAGACGGTATAGTCCTGATCCATCCGGGCCAGCCCCTGCCATGTCAGGGTGACCTCCACGATCTGGCCCGGCTGCAGCCTGCCGGCTTCAAAGCTGACAGCTTCCAGCAGCATCCGGTTGTCGAAGTTGGCGATGGCCTGGGCTGTGGCGCTTCCGGCCAGCGTGGTGCGGGCCAGCTCACAGCGATCGCGCAGCGGCTGGAGCCAGCCGCAGCGGAGCGGCCCACCTGCGATCTGCCAGATCACCACCGCGGGATCGCCCTCACCGCGGGCAGCGGCCAACCGTGCCGGGCTGCCGGGCAGCTCGCCGCCCGAGACGGCATCTCCGGTCCACGCTGCCGCTACCTCGCGATCCAGCTCCGGGGTCCGCCAGCCCGCCGACAGCCGGATCACGCCGCCCTCCGGCGCACGCTCCGGGGCCTGCGTGAACAGCAGCACGCCGCCCGGCGCCGCGATGGACGACCGCCGGCCCCGGGACTCCAGCCGCCCGCCTGGCAGCACCACTTCCAGGGCGGCTGCCGTCGCCCACTCTGACCCATCTCTCAGCAGGATGCTGTCCGGCGAGAAAGGCGGCCCCAGCCCCACTTGCAGGCGGTAGCTGCCCGGGGGCAGCCACCCCGGCACGGGGATGGCCGTGAAGTCAGGGATGATCTCGCCGTCTTTCCATGCCACCGGCGGGTACCGCCCACTGACAGGGTAGGCTGGCTGTCCCTGCCAGACGACCTGCCCATCGGCATCAACCAGCCGCTGTCGCATGTGAACGTTATCGGTCAGGCCGGCAGCCCCCTGCCAGTAGAGGGTGACCCATGCATCCTCGCCGGCGAGGACCGGAGCGGCGGGCAGTTCAGCGCCCAGCAGAACGATCCCGTTCTGCCATTCCGCCGGCGTGCCCGACAGGTCAGGGACGACCCGCAGCGGCGCAGCGCTCACTTCCACCAGCGGCCCCATTGCGCGCAGATGGTAGGTTCCCTCCAGCCCCGGCAGGAAGCGGGCCAGGTATACCGTCTGCCCGGCCGCCAGCCGCTCCCGCAGGTCAACCTGATACTCGGCCTCTGTGCCCAGCACCACCACCTCGATATCCGGCCGCAGCCCCTCGATGCGGTGCAGGTATTCCAGGGGGGCCACCTTCTCGCTGTCAGCCAGAATCGCGGCGTCGGCATCCAGCGGCAGCGCCAGCACGCGCCGCCCCCACGCCTCCAGCGCCTGCTCGTCCGACCAGTCAAACGTGGGGCCGGTCGTCCACACTGCCTGCAGCGGCAGCCATGCCAGAAGCGTCAGGGCCGCCGCCTGCAGCCACAACGAGAGCGCCTTCGGGCTGCGCCGTGACATCAGCTCGATCAGCACGCCCGCAGCATAGCCAATCCAGATCGCCTGCAGTAAAAACAGCGGGATCAGGAAGACTCCGATATCCGGTACCAGGTAGTTCAGGCCATAGAAGAAGTATGCGGCAAACGCCAGCGCCATCACCAGCGCCGCCTGCCAGCGGCGTGCCGCCAGCAGAGCCAGCCCGCAAGCGGATGCAATCAGGCCCGGCCAGCCCATCTGCGCCAGCAGCAGCCGCGCCACGATCCGCCAGCGTTCTGGATCATCCAGCCAGGCTCGCATCTGCAATGCGCCGCTGAAGCGGCTGCCGCTCACCCAGCCGATGAACTCATCGGGACGCATCAGGCGTCCATCGTGCAAGGCCGGCCAGCGCAGCGGAATATACAGGTACACCAGCAGCCCGGCGATCAGAGCACCACCGGCCAGCGCCCACTGGCGCAGCGTCAGGCGCTGATGCGCCAGCGCCACGGCCACTGCCGGCAGCAGCAGCACCGTCGTGAGGTGGTTGGTGAGGCTCAGCCCGATCAGCCCACCCAGCAGGATCACGCGCTGCGGGGAACTGCCGCCGGCGAGCAGGCTCAGGCTCAAGCCCAGAATGGCCGCTGCAAAGGCGTTGTGAAGCGCGTACACTTCGGCGATTACCGCCTGGCTCCAGAAGATGGGGCTAAACGCAAAGGTCAGTGCCGCCAGGCCGGCGGGGATCGGTTCGATGCCCAGGATGCAGCGCAGAACCAGATACAGGGCAATCACGGCCGCTGCCGCGGCGGCAGCCGAGGTCGTGTTGACGGCCACTGCCGCGCTCCCCGGGATAGCCAGACTGAACAGCTTTCCGAGCAGGATGTACAGCGGGTAGCCGGTCGGGTGAGCCACGCCCAACACCGGGGCCGTTACCTGAAACTCGAAGGTATCCGCGCGGCCGATGGTGCGCTGGAGCGTGATCAGGTAGGCTGCCAGTGTCGTCGCGCCCACCAGCGCCGCCTCCCGGCGCGCCTGCCGATGAGAGAGCCAATCAGCAGGAGGCAGCGCCAGCGCCGCGCTCAGCGCCAGCGCTCCGCCGATCAGAATGGCGCCGCGCAGCGGGTTGACGGCATCGGGTGGGGCCAGCAGGTACGGCCAGATCAGGACAGCCGGCAGCAGCGAGGCGAGCGGCAGGTGGCGGCGGAGCAGTTCCACCAGTGCCCCCAAGACCGCTCCGGCAGCCGCTAACGCCAGCACCACTCCGGGTGCGCCCAGCCCGGCGAAGCGCAGCGGGGCAGCCTCATAGAGCAGGCGGGAAAGCCCGGCGGCCAGCGTGCCGCCGGCCAGCGCAGCGGCCAGAGTCTCACCAGCCCGGCGGAACCAGCTCGCAGCGCGGGCGCCAGGTTTCATGGGGCAGCTGTCGGCGTGGGCGCCGGCGTGGGGACTCCCGGTGTGCCGGTCAGCTGCAGTTGGAGCGCCCGCTCCGTCTTCAGCCGGAAATAGTCATCCATCACCGCTGCCACAATCGGCAGCGCCACCGTCGCCCCTTCCTGCCCGTTGTAGACAAAGGCGATCACCGATATCTCCGGGTTGCTGAAGGGTGCGTAGCCCATATACCAGGCGTGCGCCGGCCAGGCGCCGGGGATGCATCGGTCGAGCGCCGCCGCGATGTTATCACAGTACTCGGCAGTCCCCGTCTTACCCGCCACCGGCACGTATGGCAGGCGCTCCTGGTGGCCCAGCGCAGTGCCGCCTTCGATCAGCACAGCCTGGCGCATCCCTTCGCGCACCAGCGCCAGACTCTCGCTGAGGGTCTCCTCGTAGGGCCCGGTGTGATCCCGGTAAGTGGGCCAGTACTCCCGGATGGCTTCCCGCATGTCCCGGGTATCGGGTTCAAAGCCGCGGATAACCCGCCCGTTGGCATCGGCGATCTGCCGTACCAGGGTGGGGCGTACCATGATGCCATCGTTGATGATGGTATTCATCACGTGAATCATCTGGAGGGGAGTGGTCAGGACATACCCCTGACCAAACGCCGAGTTGTAGGTATCGCCTGTTGACCAGTTCTCGCCCCAGGTACGGCGCTTCCACGAGGGGCCGGGGATGATGCCATCGATCTCGCCGGCGAGTTCCACCCCGGTCTCGGCGCCCAGACCGAAGATCTCCATCCAGTGGCCTAACCGCTCGATGCCGAGGCCAATGCCCTCGACTTCGCCCGCAAAGCCACCGCCGACTTTATAGAAGTACACATCGCATGACCAGGCGATGCCGCGGATCAGATCCACTGCGCCATGCCCGCGATTGCGCCCCCGGTCGATCCAGCACACGAACGTTTGCGCCTGGCTCGGCTCGTTGGGATAGTACCGATTCTCGAGCTGGATCTTGCCGGGATCCTCAATGGCGTAATCGGGCGCCACCACATCCTCCTCCAGCACGGCGGTGGCGGTCAGAACCTTGAAGATCGAACCCGGAGGGTACAGTGAGCTGACGGCCTGATTGAACAGCGGCGCCTTGGGATCCTGCGAGACCTGCAGGTAGTAGGGGTAGTCGATGGCACGGGCGAAGCGCTGGTTATCATACGTCGGCCAGCTGACCATTGTCAGGATCTCGCCGGTACGCGGGTTCATGGCGATCACCACGCCGCGGTCGAAGCCGATGCGATCCTGCGGATACAGCTGGCGCATCGTCTCCAGCGTGTCGATCAGATGCTCCTGCGCCAGCCGCTGCAGCTCGGCGTCAATCGTCAGCTGCACACTGTAGCCCGGCTGCGCCGGCGTCTCGGCCAGTGTGCGGCGTACCTCGCCGGCCACATCGCGCTCCACCACCCGGGAACCTGGCCGGCCAGCCAGGATGTCATTGAGCGTGAACTCCACGCCATCGTAGCCGATCCGATCCCGGTCGAGCACATAGCCCTGCGCCTCATACTCCTCCGCCAGCGACTCCGGGATCGGCCCCATGTAGCCGATGACCTGCGAGGTCAGCGCCCCGGTGGGGTAGTCGCGCACAGAAAGCCACTCGATGGAAACCCCGGGCAGCTTCTCGGCCATGATGATGCGAGCCGTTTCGTAATCGATATCCGGCTTGACCACCACCCCGCGGAACGGGGCGATGCCTTCCCCCTCGGCCACCATGGTCACCAGGCTGCGCTGGGGGATGCCGCGCTCGTCCACTGTATTCAGTTCGCCGCTGAGGGGGACGCCGATCAGGCTTGCCAGGTGCTCCAGCACAGCCATCGACTCCGCATCATCTGCGGGCAGCAGAGCCGGCGTGACAATGACGTTAGCGCTGGCCACATTGACGGCCAGCGGCATCCCAGTGCGATCGGTCAGAATGCCGCGGGTAGCCGGGATGCTGACCGTATCGAACCGGTTGTCCTCGGCCCGCAGCACATAGGTTTCCCGCTCGACAAACTGGATCTGATACAGTCGCACAATCAGGGCAGCAAATGAGAGCATCATCACGGCCTGGAAGATCACCAGGCGCCCTGTTTGCCGGGGCCGACGAGAAGGTTGCAGATACGATGACATTAATCAGTTATCCGGCGCAGCGGGGTTCTGAGCCCGGCTGCCTGCGTGCTTCGCAGCGCCACCGCCAAGCACTAGATCCTGACCTGCCGCGGGTGCAGCCTCGTATACGGACCGGTCAACAGCCGCACAGCCGGCAGAATCAACAGCAGATCGAAGGCCACCGAGGGCAGGGCCGTGTACCGGAGCGCCTCCCCCCAGGGGAGCGCCATGCCCATAGTAAACCGCAGCAGCAGCAGGTATGCCAGATGATATGCCAGTGCGCCAGCCGCGGTCAACAGCAGCGGCAGGGCGATATTCGTACGATATACCCCCGCTTCGGTCAGGCCCACCACATAAGCGATCGGGACCAGCGCAAGCGAAGATAGGCCAAGCGGCGCCCCGGACAGCAGATCAAGCAGCAGGCCGCCCACAAACGCCCAGACCATGCCTTCGCGATCGTGGTCAAGTGTGGCCCACGCCAGCACCAGCACAACGATCAGATCCGGCTGCCCGCCGTAGACGCGCAGGTAAGGCAGGATGGTCGCCTGCACCAGGGCCGCTGCCAGCAGCAGCGGCACGCCCAACTGAAGGCTCACGGCACCTGCCCTCCCTGACCTTCGATATCCTGCTCAAAGATCGACAGATCAACCGGCTCGAAGCTGATGATGACGCTGACCAGCTCCAGCTGGTTGAAATCCACCGTGGGGCGAATTTCTGCATCCTGGAACAGCGCCGCAGGCTGCTTGCGTACACTGGAGACCTGCCCGATCACGATATTAGCGGGAAAGGCTCCGCCCAGCCCTGATGTCAGGACAAGGTCACCGGGTTCTATCAGCGCCTCCTGCGGGATCAGCTCCATACGCAGGCTGCCCTGCAGCTGCCCCACCACAGTGCCCTCCGCGCGGGCATTCTGCAAACGGGCATTGACCAGGCTCCCCTGATCGATCACTAGACGCACCCAGGCGGCATTGGCCGCAGCATCCTCCACGCGACCCACCAGCCCCAGGTCGCTGATGACCGGGTTGCCTGGTGTGACGCCATCACGGGTTCCACGGTTGATGATGATCCAGCGGAGGTAGCTGCTGGTATCCCGGGCGATCACATCGGCTGTGACAAGCCCCTGATCGGGATTCTCGGCGGCGTAGCTGACCAGCCCGCTGAGCCGGTAATAATCGCGCTCGATCTCACGCAGACGGACGATCTCCACCTGCAGCCTGGCGACGGTCGCCTCCAGCTCGCGGCTCCGCGCCTGCAATGCGTCGTAATCCTCAGGCGGAGCGCTCAGGTCTCGCGCGGCCGTCGCCCCACCGGTCAGCAGACGGGCCAGCGGCGAGATGGGCGCCATCACCGCTGTGACCAGTGGGCGCAGCGGGCCCGCCTGAACGCCTGCGCTGACCAGCGCAAGCGCCACCAGGATCAGCACTCCCAGTGTCAGCAGACGGCTGTTCTGTCGCCTCATCCCTCACCCGGCCCATAAACCAAATGGGCGTGATCCCTGGGCATGGTGGCAGGAATCACCCCCTCGATGTCGGCGCTGTGGGATCCGGCGCGCGCTTGCGCCCGGATCAGTGCTGAGTGCTGCCGCGCTCCAGCCCCACCAGCATACGCCTGAGATTATCATAGTCTTCCAGCACGCGGCCCGCACCCCGCGCCACACAGGTCATCGGATCTTCGGCCAGCCAGACCCGCATGTTGGTTTCTTCCGAGATGCGCTCCGCCAAGCCGGCCAGCAGCGATCCCCCGCCGGCCATACAGATGCCGGTTTCCATCAGGTCCGAGATCAGTTCTGGCGGGGTCTCATCCAGCGCTTCTTTGAGGGTATCCACGATCACCTGCACCGATCCGGACAGCGCCTCACGCAGCTCAATCGAGGAAATATCGATCGTCTCGGGCAGGCCGGTGATCAGGTTGCGCCCGCGCATCGTCACGCGCCGCTCCTCTGGCAGCGGGTAGGCGGACCCGGCATCCAGCTTCGCGCGCTCGGCCATACGCTCGCCGATCAGCAGATTATACTTGGTCCGCATGTACTGAATGATGTCCTCATCCATCTCATCGCCGGCCACGCGGATCGATCGGCTGATCACAATGCCACCCAGCGAGAAGATCGCCACCTCGGTCGTGCCGCCCCCGATATCCACGATCATGCTGCCATGGCTCTCAGTGATTGGCAGCCCGGCGCCGATGGCGGCAGCCATGGGTTCCTCGATCAGGAACGCCTCGCGTGCTCCGGCGGACATCGTTGCATCATAAACGGCCCGCTTCTCAACCTCGGTCACGCCGCTGGGGATGCCTACTACCACCCGCGGGCGCGGCACCGGGACGAGAGACTGCTCATGCGCTTTGCCGATGAAATACTCCAGCATGGCCTGCGTGATTTCGAATTCCGAGATCACCCCATCACGCAGGGGCCGGATGGCGATGATATTGGCGGGTGTGCGGCCCACCATCTGCCGCGCTTCAGCACCGATGGCCAGGGCCTTGCGGGTGCGCTTATCAATGGCCACCCAGGACGGCTCATTGATCATAATGCCGCGGCCCCGCACGTTGACCAGAGTGTTGGCTGTGCCCAGATCAATGCCGATATCCAGCGAAAAAAGGCCAAGCAGCCAATTCAGCGGGGTAAACAAAAAGTGAGCTCCTGGGGTTATCTCCCTGAAAGGCTTGCCAGGGCATACCAGCGGCGGATTATACCATTCGCCTACCTCACCTGCAATCGACCGGCACCCGGGGGTGCATTTCAAGACAATGGATAATGGACGGCCAGGGAGCGCGTGATGGAGCCTCGCCCTTACCACCGGGCTGCGTCCGATCCCTCTCCGCGCAGCCTGGCAGCATTCTCGCCACGCCAGCGGAGACAGGCAAGGGTCGATGGGCCGGCCGCCCGCCTGACATGCACCCGTACCCGGTGAATACCAGGAGCCTTGACGGTGCCCTGCCCCGGATGTATGGTTATGATGGCTGAGATACTTATGGTAGCGCCTCGCTGCCGGGAGGCCGGGGCATCTGATGGAGTGTAATAGATAATGGCAGAGCGTTTTATTCAGTCGCTGGCAGACAATATGGCCGATGTGCTAACCACCGCGGCGGTGATCGGAGGTCTGGTACTGCTGATTCTGTATCTGCGGGCGCGCCAGCGGCGCGTGGCACGGCTGCGCGCCGAGGTGCACGGCGCCGTAGCGCAACCCCCCCGTCTACGTGAGGTGCTGGGCAGGGTTGCCAACCTGACCACAGCCGAGATGGCGGCTGTCGGCACCGTGACGTTCGTGGACATTGCCTGGCAGTACAGCCTGGCTGATCCGCAGATCTGGGATCATTTCAGCGGTCCGGCGGCCGACCACATCATCGATGCCATCCAGAATCTTGACGTGCTGAGGGCCAGCCTCGGCGAGCGCTCACAGGCGGCAGCGAACCAGCTACTCGAGAGCCTCAAAGCGACCGAAGCCGCCCAGGTCTTCCATGATCTGGTGGAGAAGCTTCCGCTTGTGGAGAGCGCCGCCGCGTCAACGGCGGTGGCGGTGGAGGCGTCGGGGCATTCGATGGTCGATTCGCTGTCGGCGGCCAGCGCTGCCGTGGAAGGCAAGGCCCATGCGGCGGCGGGGGCGGTCGGCGCGACGGCTGGCGGCGGCCTGATCCAGCACCTGCCGCTGGTGACAATCGGGTTTGCGACCTACCGGGCGTGGCGCCGCAGCCAGCGCGGGACGGGGCTGGGCCGCAACATCGAGTTTACCGCCATTGAGGTGGCAACGCGGGCAGGCGGCGGGCTGATCGGCAGCCAGCTCGGCGGAGCAGCCGGCACCGCCATCGCCCCCGGGATCGGCACGCTGCTGGGCGGGGTGGCCGGGGCAGTGGCCGGGACGATCGGCGGAGTCCTGCTGGGTGAGGACATCAAGAAGCGGCACCTGCGCCAGGCGCAGCGTGCGTTTGAGGAATCGCTCGAGCAGCTCGGCCGGACATACCTGGAAGAGCCGGCTGCCTTCCAGCGGCTGACGGGTGTGTTCGTGCAGCATGAGCGCGCCTATGTCGAAAGTCTGCGCCAGACCCGGCGCCGCCTGCTCGCCTACGCGATGCCATGGCGCATCGCCTGGCCGGATCAGAAGCTGATCCTGCTCCAGGAGACTGTGCGGCTGGCTGAAGATCGCCTGAGCAGCGTCCGTCAGGGCACCATCGACGCGATTGACCGCCTCGACTATATGCGGGTGCGCGGCCAGAACCGGGAGCTTGGTGCGATCCTGTGGAGCAACCCGGCGCTGCGCGACCAGGTGGATCCGGATCCGGCCCTGGTACAGACTCTTGACCAGCAGCAGGCCCGCCTGCGCCGCGAGATCGCCCACATGGGTCTTTCGCTCTCAGAAAGCGCGGCGATGTGATTCTGGCGCTTGACACAGCGACCCGGATGATCGGCCTGGCCCTGCATGATGGCCAGGAGGTGATCGCCGAGGAGGTATGGCGCACTGCCGGCCATCACACGGTAGAAGTCGCTCCGGCCCTGCGCCGCATGCTGGAGCGGGTGGGTACATCCATCGCCGATCTGCGGGCGGTCGCCGTTGCGCTGGGCCCCGGTTCGTATACCGGCCTGCGGATCGGCATGAGTCTGGCCAAGGGGCTGGCCCTGGGGGCTGTGCCTCCCCTGCCTTTGCTCGGCATCCCTACGCTGGATATCGTAGCGGCGGCACAGCCTCACCAGGTGGAGCGCCTGTGCGCAGTAGCGCAGGCGGGGCGCGGGCGCGTGAACGCGGGATTTTTCACCTGGCAGGGTGAGCGCTGGGTCGCCGCCGGGCCGCCGTTCATTGCCACGCTGGCCGAGCTGGCGGCACGGCTCGAGCCGCCGATACAGGTCAGCGGCGAGCTGGATCCGGCCGGCCGCGCTGCCCTGTCCACCCCCGCAGGCGTGCTGCTGGCCGGGCCGGCTCTCTCCCTGCGGCGACCTGCTCTCCTCGCCGAACTGGCGGCTGCCCGGCTGGCCGCCGGCGAGGCAGAGGATCCGGCCCTGCTGACCCCTGTCTACATGCATTGAGAAAGCACGCTGATGTCCGATCACCGGCTGCCTGTGATCCTGCGCCCGATGAGGATGGGCGATATTGACGAAGTCGTGGAGCTGGATCGCCTATCGTTCCCCACACCGTGGCCTGCCCGCACCTATCGCTACGAGCTGACGAACCCGGATCGCACGACGCTGGCCGTGCTGGAGCGCCCGGATGGGCTACCTTACCCGGTGAGCCGCCCGCTGGTCCGATGGCTGCGCCGCCTGACCCACCAGCCAGCCACGACCGGCAGGCTGGCGGGATATGTGGGTATGTGGCATATCGCCGATGAGGCACATGTCAGCACTATCGCCGTTCACCCCGACTGGCGCGGCCATAAGCTCGGCGAGCTGCTGCTGTGGAGCATGATCCGTCGGGCCGCCCAGCGGGGCGCTCACATGATTACTCTGGAGGTGCGTGTCACCAATATCGTCGCCCAGAACCTGTACCGCAAGTACCACTTTGAGGTGATGGGGCGGCGTAAAGGTTACTATCGCGACAATGGCGAAGATGCATACATGATGGGCGTCACCAACATCGATGCTGACTACCGCGAGCAACTGATGAGCTACGGCCGGGCGCTGGCCAGTGTGCTGCGCGTGACCGACCGATTGTAGCGCCATCCGCCGGGCTATCAGCCTATTCCGTCAACGCCGATGCGGCCTCCTGCGCCGGCAGCGTCCTTTGCAGGTGCTGGCGATACCAGGCCACGGTATCGCGGATCGCCGTGCGATGCGGCGTAGTCGAGCCGCCGAACGCGCGGACAAACTTGCTGTGATCCACAATATGCGGTTCTTCAAACTCGTACAGCATCTCGCTCATCTCACGCATAATCGGGATGAACAGCCCCATTGACTTCACCAGCCAGGAAGGGGCCGGTGACGCACGGAAAGGCAGCCCGGCCTCCTCAAACACCAGCGCCAGGAACTCGCGCGTCGTTAGTGTTTCCGCGCTGGGCACGTGCCATACCTGACCCAGGGCTTCTTCATGCTCGCCCAGCGTTGCCACCGCCGCCCCGACATCGTGGATATAGGTATAGGTGTGCGGCACATCCAGGCTGCCCATGAGAGTCGGGGCTTTGCCCGCGACGATACGCCCGAAAATGAGCTCACCGCAGGCTGACTGCAGCACATGCGGCCCGTAGTAGTCGGAAGCGCGGGCGATGGCGACACGGACGCGCCCGCTGGCATGTGCCTCCATCAGCTCCTCAGACATCCGCGCCCGTGTGCGCCCTTTACGCCCGGTGGCAGCATGCGGCAGGGTTTCAGTCATCGGTCCGTGAACTGGACCGTACATGTAAACGTTCTCCAGCGAGATCAGGCGCGCCCCGCTGTCCACTGCTGCAGCCAGCACACCTGCCTGCAGCGGGGGGAAAAGCTCCGGCCAGCGTGTATAAGGGGCATTCAGGCAGTTGTAGATCACGGCGGCCCCGGAAGCGGCCTGCCGCGCAGCGGCGTGATCGGTCACATCGGCTGCCACCACCTCAACCCCGGCGGGGATGTGCGCCCGCCCGCTGCGGTTCACCATCCGCACACGCCGCCCACGGGCTACCAGCGCCTGCATCGTTGCCATGCCCAGCGGGCCTGTTCCAAACACAACATGCAGCTCACAGTCTGGCATTGCTCTCTCCTGTCAGTGATTCACCATCCGGCGCCTGCCGGTGCGGTCGCGCATTGAAGAAACCTGCCGATTTGCAGACGGACGAAAAACAGACCTGGATAGTCCGGCGGGAAGCTCAGGGGGCGATCCCCGCGGCGATCAGCAGATCGTCGATAACTACCCTGTACAGGGCATCTACATCGCCGGCAACGGGCTGTAGGTGTTCGAACAGCTCCAGCATGATCACCCCGTGCAGCCGTGTCCAGCCCAGCACCCCCAGATACAGTGCCAGCAGCGGCACCTCATAACCGCCGGAGGCTGCCAGCGCCTCCATGTGCGCCTCCAGCGGCGCAGGCACACGATCAATAGTTCCCCTCCCCTCCACCCGATTGGCCAGCGCCTCGGCAATCAGCGTCACAATGATGGCAAAGCCGCGCGCCGCTGCCGGGACGGTCACCTCGCCGGGTGCCACATAGCCGGGGATGGGATTGCCGTAGATCAGCGCGAAGTCCAGCGGGTGGCTCAGGGCCCAGTCGCGATAGGTGAGCAGAATCGCCCGCAGGCGTGCGGCCGCTGGCTCTCCTGCGTGCGCATCGCGCTCCGCCTCCAGTGCATCGGCGAGTGCATGGAAAGCGCTGGCCACCAGATCCGTGATCAGATCGTCGCGTGAAGGGTAGTAGCGATACAGCGCCGGCGCTGTTACCCCCATCGCGCGGGCGATGCTCCGGAGTGAGATAGCGGCTGTCCCCTCCCGGCTCATCTGAGCGCGGGCATGCTGCTTGATCTCCTCACGAGTGGCTTCATGCCGCTGCTCCCGCCGCGTCATTGTTTGCTGCCCGGTCATTGTCACTCCACCGATGCGATAGTTAACATTGTTAACTATAGTATACACTGTTATTTTTACGCGTCAAGACTCTGATCATGCAGAGGCTCCGGCTCCGTGACACACAGGCTGTGTTACAATCACTCCCAGGCTCCCAGACTGAGAGGTGCGTATGTTCCTTGATGACATGGACTTCGCCGCAGTTGACGGGCAGAACATGCTTGGCCATATCGACGCCCTGCCCGATCAACTGGCCGACGCATGGCGGGCGGCGCAAACCATGCCGCTGATCCCTGCCAGCGCATTGGAGCGCGTCGTGATAGTCGGTATGGGCGGCTCAGCGATCAGCGGCGATCTGCTGGCTGCGCTGGTCCAGGATACCTGCGTCCTGCCCCTGCAGGTTTTCCGTGAGTATTCACTTCCGCCTTATGCCGCAGGTCCCGGCACGCTGGTGATCGCGCTCAGCTTCTCCGGATCGACTGAAGAAACGCTCTCCGCCGCCGCCCAGGCCACAGAGCGCGGGGCGCGGCTGCTGGCGATCACCACTGGCGGGCCGCTGGCGGACCTGGCAGACCGGGCTGGCGGGGAGGTGTGGCCGATCGCCTATGACTCGCAGCCGCGGGCAGCGCTGGGCTGGCTGTACGGGCTGCTGCTGGGTGCGGCAGCTCGCCTGGGCCTGACGCCTCCGCTGGAGGCCGACATAGCGGAAGCCGTCGAACGGCTGCGGGACGACCGCGCGCGCTGGACAGCCGCTTCACCTACCAGCCGCAACCCTGCCAAGCGCGTTGCCGGGCAGATGATGGATTGCATCCCGGTGATCTGGGGGGCCGGGCTGCTGGCGCCGGTAGCCGCCCGCTGGAAGACCCAGCTCAACGAGAACGCCAAGACCGCGGCCTACGCCGAGCAGATGCCCGAGCTGAATCACAACGCCATAGTCGGCATCCTGACCCCGGAGGAACTGATGCGTCGCCACAAGTTCCAGATCGTTCAGCTTGTCTCCCGGGAGTATGACCATCCTCGCGTGGCGCTGCGCCACCGGGCCACCGAGAGTCTGCTGCGCGAAGCCGGCATCATCGCTGAGGTCGTGCGCGCCCACGGACGCAGCCGGCTGGCTCAGCAGATGAACCTGATCCAGTTTGGCGACTACATCAGCTTCTTTCTGGCGATGGCCTACGGGGTGGACCCGACGCCTATTCCACCTATCCTGATGCTCAAAGACAGGCTGGCGGCGGCAGGCTGATGATGGAAGCTATCGCCGACAGACACGCGCAGCGCGGCGCGCCGAGCTACGTATGGCGGGCCGGGCAGGAGCGCCGGCTGGAAATGATCCACCGCTGGGCTGATACTGCCGGTGCGTGCATCCTGATTGATGGCTGCGGGGTAGGCGCTTACGCTGCCCGCCTGCTGGAGGATTCCCCGTGGGTGTTTGCCTTCGACATCGAGCTCCCGCGCGTGCGGGAAGCCCGCGCCGCGGTCCCCCTCGCGCATGTCGCCGCCGCCGAGTTTGTCCCCTACCCGGCAGATACCTTTGACCTGATCCTCTCCCATGAGGTGCTGGAGCACGTACAGGACGACCGCGCGGCACTGGCTGAGATGGCGCGGGTGCTGCGGCCCGGCGGCCGTGCGGTGATCTTCTGCCCTAACCGCTGGTATCCTTTCGAGACGCACGGCCACTACTGGCGCGGGCGCTACCACTTTGGCAATACACCCTTGATCAATTATCTGCCCGATCCGCTCCGTAACCGGCTGGCCCCCCATGTACGGGCCTACACGCGTCACGGCCTGCTGCGCCTGATCGACGGGCTGCCGCTGCGCGTCGCCTACCACACCCGCATCTTTGGGGCCTATGACAACCTGATTACACGCTTCGGCGCGGTGGGGCGCCTGCTGCGAGCCGTGCTGCATGCCCTGGAAAAGTCGCCCGTGCGTGTGCTTGGGCTGTCCCACCTGCTGGTGCTGGAGAAGGTATGATGGGCAGCCCCTACCCCCCGGTGCTTGATCTGCTGGAAACAGCGCGTGCAGCAGCCCGCGCCGCCGGGAATGTGATCCGGGAGCGCTACGATCAGCCGCGCCAGATCAGCGAGAAGGCGCCCCGTGATCTGGTGACCGATACCGATCATGCGGCGCAGGCGGCAGCCCTGGCCGTGATCCAGACCCGCCACCCCGATCACAGGGTGATGGCTGAGGAAGATCCCACCACCCACCTAGTTGAGGAGGGGCGCTGGCAGATCCCCGATGGAATGCTGTGGCTGGTCGATCCGCTCGATGGGACCACGAACTTCACTACGGGGCTGCCGATTTCCTGCGTGTCAGTAGGCGCGGCCTTTGACGGGCTGCCGCTGGCAGGAGCGATCTATGATCCCTACCGGGACGAGTTGTTCACTGCCGCCCTCGGACAGGGCGCCGCGCTCAACGGCCGCGCCCTGCCCGCGCTCACGCGAGTGCCATTGCAGCGGGCCATCATCAGCGCAGACTGGGCCCGCGCACCGCAGGTGCGCCACCGCGCACTCGAATGCATCCGGCTGCTGGCCCCGCACTGCCATACGGTGCGTGTGCTGGGATCGGCGGCGCTCAGCCTCGCCTACGTTGCCTGCGGACGCGCTCATCTGTACTTCAACTTTGGCCTCCAACCGTGGGATGTGGCCGCCGGGGCGGCCCTGATTCGCGAGACAGGCGGCGATCTGCGGCTGCCGAATGACAGTCCGTGGCAGCTCGGAGAACCCGCCCTGCTGAGCGCCCACCCGGCGATCCTGGATGAAGCGATTCCGCTTGTCAGCGGCCCGGCGGAATAGTACACTTGTGCTAGCGAGTGAAAAGCCGCCCGCCGGGACGGCGGCTTTTCTGTGCATCGTGCTTCCACTACAATAAGGACAAGTCCATTGAGCATCTTCCGGCGTTTTCTGGCACCGCGGAGTAAGCACATGGGGTCGATCGAAGAACGCGCCAGGCTGGCTGCTGAACAGGTCATCGGTGATAGCAGCCTGACCGACGAGATGGACGATGCCGAAGCCTCGGCGCTGCTGGACTGGGCCGCGGGCCTGGCCCGGCAGGCCGCTGCCCAGACTCTGGAGCTGGATGATGCGGCGGCCAGCGAGATTCTGGCCGCGCGGATGCAGGATGTGCGCCGCCTGGTACGCCGGATCAACCGGCTGATCGGGCTGCTGGGCGCCGATCCCTCAGACGAAGAGGTGGAAGAGGCGCTCCGCTCGGTGTTCGAGTCCGCCTCGGCGGTGCCCGGCCTGACGGTCCAGCTACCGATGGCGCTGGCCGACTCGGCACGCCTGATGCGTGGGCTGCCCGCCCCGGATGCGCTGGGCAGAATACTGTCCCATTTTACGGATTGGAGTGGTGATGGCGAAGCGACGTAGCAGTTCTCGAAAAAGCTCAGCCGCCAACCAGCGCATGGTGCTGGTTTTCCTGGCTGTATTTGTCGTAGCTGCGCTCATCTATGGCATTGGACCGGCGCTGAACTCGATCGGCGACGCTGTGGGAGTTGATCTCGGTATGCCGGCACAAGAAGGCCTGCCGGATGCAACGCAGGCGGCCGGGGATACCGGGACCACGACGGGCGGCAGTTACTACACCATCTACTTCACCGATCCAGTCATCCCCTTTGATGATGTGACCACAGGCGGGATCGAGGAGCACCTGATTGCGCTGATCGACGGCGCTCAGAGCAGCATCGACCTGGCGGTCTTCGAGTTCAACCTGCAGAACGTGGCCGATGCGTTGATCGCCGCGCACAACCGGGGGGTGCAGGTCCGCATTGTGTATGACAATGAGCACACTGAAGAAGATCCCCAGATGGAGGAGATGATCCGCGCCGGCATCCCGGCCACGCCGGATAACCGCAGCGCGTTCATGCACAACAAGTTCTTCGTCTTCGACCAGCAGCTGGTGTGGCTTGGCTCGTGGAACGTGACCATCAATGATACCTATCGCAACAACAACAACGCGATGGTGATCCGCTCCCAGCAGCTCGCACAGAACTACACTACCGAGTTCGAGGAGATGTTTGCCGGGGAGTTCGGCCCGCGCTCGCCTGCCAATACACCTAACCCGTCCTTTACCATCAACGGTATCCTGCTGGAGAATTTCTTCTCGCCCGAAGACGAGGTGATGCCGCATCTGGTTGATTTTGTGCGCCAGGCACAGACGAGCATTCACTTCATGGCGTTTTCTTACACCGACTACGATCTGGCCAGCGCCATGATGGACCGCGCCGCCGCCGGGGCGGAAGTATCCGGCATCTTCGAGGTGCGCGGAGCGGATACCGAATCCTCCGAGTGCAACACTCTGCTGGGCGCCGGTCTGGATGTGCGGCTGGATGGCAACCCGCGCACCTTCCATCATAAAGTCATCATCATCGATGGAGCAGCCGTGGCGATTGGCTCCTTCAACTTCAGCAGCAATGCCTCCGAATCCAATGACGAGAACCTGCTGATCCTCTACGATCCGGCGGTCGCCGCCCAGTACGAGCAGGAGTTCGTCCGCCGCATGGCCGAGGCGCAGATGCCGGTTGGAGGCGTCTGCCAGGCCGATTAAGCGATCTTGAGCAGCAGTGTGCCAGGGAGAGAGTCAGCATGCAAATCCGTTTTGTGGAAGCTCCTAACAATTTCTATATCGGCGCATCCGCCGATCCCCAGACCGGCGATATCTTCGAAGATCTGCCGATCTACTATGATGCCCGTCACCTGACCACACACGGGGTGATCCTGGGCATGACGGGCAGCGGCAAGACCGGCCTCGGCATCACCCTGATCGAGGAGGCGGTCATCGATAAGATCCCCACCATCATCATCGATCCCAAAGGGGATATCACCAATATCCTGCTGGCCTTCCCGGACCTGACCGCCGAGAACTTCCGCCCCTGGGTGCACCCCGAGACTCCCCAGTCGATCGACGAGGATGCCCGCCGGGCCGCGACTGTCTGGCGCGAGGGCCTTTCCGAGTGGGGCATCACGAACGACCGCATCCAGGAATTCCGCCGGGCCGCAAAGTTCAGCATCTACACCCCCGGCTCGGAAGCCGGCCTGCAGGTCAGCATTCTGCAGTCCTTCGCGGTTCCGCGCGAAGGGTGGGCCGGCAACGAGGAACAGCTGCGCGAGCGCATCACCGGCATGGTCACGGCGCTGCTGGCCCTGATCGGCATCGATGCGCAGCCCGTTGAGGATCGCGAGCATATCCTGCTGTCGAATATCTTTGAATACAACTGGCGGAACGGCGTGGATCTGTCGATGGAGCAGCTGATCCTCCAGGTGCAGCGCCCCCCGTTTACCAAGCTGGGCGTGTTTGATGTCGAGACGCTGTTCCCTGAGAAAGATCGCTTCAAGCTGGCTCAGAAGCTCAACAACATCATTGCCGCGCCCAACTTCCAGAACTGGATCAAGGGCGAGCCGCTGGACGTGGGCGCATTGCTGTCCACCGCTGAGGGCTACCCACGCACTACGATCTTCTACCTGGCTCACCTCAACGATGTTGAGCGCCAGTTCATCATCACCCTGCTGCTGCAGAGTGTGCTGGCCTGGATGCGCGCCCAGACCGGCTCCACCAGCCTGCGCGCCCTCATCTACATCGATGAGGTGTTCGGCATGTTCCCACCCTATCCGCGCAACCCGCCTACTAAAGAGCCTATCATGCGGCTGCTCAAGCAGGCGCGTGCCTATGGCATCGGGATGCTGGTCGCCACGCAGAACCCCGCTGATCTGGACTATAAGGGCCTGTCCAACGCCGGGACGTGGTTCATCGGCAAGATGCAGACGGATAATGACAAGAATCGGGTGCTGGAGGGGCTGGACAGCGCCCGCGACGCCTCGTCCGGGCTGGATATCCGCGTCGTCGGCGATCAGCTCAACCGGCTCAGGCCGCGCCAGTTCATCCTGCATGATGTGCATGAGCAGAATACACCGATCCTGATGACGACCCGCTGGACCATGTCATACCTGCGCGGCCCGCTGACCCGTGAAGAGGTCGCTCGCCTGATGCAGAACCAGCGGGCGGCAGCGCAGGCGGCAGCACCGCCGCCGGCTCATCCCAGCTACTTTGCGGCAGCCCCTGCGCCGGACAGCGGCCCGTTCAGCGCAGCCTCGCCCACCTACAGCGGCCGCGATCCCTCTGGCCCGGCCTTCCCCGGTGGCGGCGGCGGCGGCGAAGCCCCGCCGGTGTATGGCGCGCCCGCAGGCAGCCTGCCGCCCTCGGAGCGCCCTGCTCCGCCCGGCTTCTCAGCGGTCCAGCCTGTCATCCCCAGTGCGGTGCAGCAGTACTTCCTGCCCACCGAGTACGCCGTTGAACAGGCCATCAAGCACTGGGAACAGCGGATGGGTCAGCCGGCGATCGACGTGCAGACGAATAAACGCCTGCTCTACCGTCCCTCCCTGCTGGCGCAGCTCCAGGTGCGCTTCAACCATACACCAACCAGCTCATCCGAGATACTCTGGTACGCCTTCGTGGTGCCCAACCTGCCCACCATGACCTACCTGGACTGGTCAGAATACCAGTCTGAACCCTTCGACCCGCGCTCGCTCGACCGCGAGCCCTTCGTCCGCCCCTACTACGGCGAAGTGCCGCAGTCGCTCAGCAAAGGCGCCGGCTTCAAGGAGCTGCAGGCCAGCCTGGTAGACTGGGTGTACAACAATGCCCGGATGGTCGTCCTGCAGAACCCGACGCTCAAGATGACCAGCGCCCTGGGAGAAAGCCGCCGGGACTTCGTGGCCCGGGTTCGCCAGGCGGCCCGCGAAGCGCGCGACGCCGAACTGGACGCACTCACCGATAAATATCAGCGCAAGCTCCAGGCGCTGGAGGACCGCTACCAGACAAAGGCTATGCGCCTGGACTCCCATCGCGCTGAGGTCGAGGGACGCCGGCAGGAGGAACTGGTTACGGGCGCCGAAGCTGTCATGCGGCTGATGAAGGGCAGCGTCTACAACACCATCTCCAAGTCCAGCCGCCTGCGCCGCATGACCAGCCAGTCCGAAGATCGGCAGCAACTGATGGAACAGGAGCTGGCAGACATCACAGAACAGATGGAAACCTACGAAAACGAACTCAGGGACCGGCTGGCCGAACTGGCAGAGAAGTGGAAAGACATTGCCAACCAGATCGTTGAAGTGCCCATCGCGCCGCTGAAGAAGGATATCAGCTTCGTGCTGTTCGGGATCGGCTGGGTGCCGTACTGGGATGTGGTCGTCAATGGCAGCCCGCTGATTCTGCCTGCTTCGTCGTCCGGCCTGACACAGGCGCAGGATCCCGGCTCCGGCGGAGGCGGCTACTACTAAGCCGCTGAAGATCGTACTGCCATCGAGAGCTCCGGCCTGCATCAGCCGGGGCTCTTTTGCATCCACCGGCGTGCCGATTTCAGGCGCCGGGCGCGTTCCAAGCCGGGGCGCGATCGGCTGCGAGCCTGCTCACCGGGAGGGGGCGAGGATCCGCAGCATGGCCCTTCCAGCACGAAATGCACCCCGGCTGCACTTGACATCCTCAGCGACTGGCGGCATAATGAGCCTAACTCAATATCTCTCGCACAGGCAGTGATGGAGACGGGTCTGCGGCGCGAAGGCGCCGCCAGGGAGATCGGGCCACAGACTGAAAGCCCGGTCAGGCCGCTGGCCGCAGGCGTTCCCTCCGGAGCCGACGGTTGAAAGGGCCAGCGCCCGAGTAGGTCGTTCCGGGTTGCCCGCCGTTACCGGGCGGCCAATCGCGCTCATCCGGGCGCTGCTGGCGCAGAGGGGGCATCCCGGGCGACCGGTTGCCCGGCAGGGTGGTACCGCGCGAGCACACCAGCTCCCGTCCCTGATAGGGGGACGGAGCTTTTTTGTTTGGCTCTCAGTCACAGCCATTCAGGAGGAGGTAGCCGATCGTGATGCTGGACGCACTGACAGAGATCGAGAAATCTACGCTGGACCGCCTGAAGGCGGTGCAGGACAGCCAGTCGCTCTCCCAGCTGTATGGAGCCATTCTGGGCAAGAAGGGCGAGCTGACTGCTATCCTGCGATCGGTAGGACAGCTCCCGGCCGACCAGCGGCCCGCCGTCGGGCAGCGGGCTAACGAAGTGCGCCGAGCCCTGGAGGCGGCTTTCGCTGAGCGCGAGCAGACCATCCGCTCGCATGAGCTGACCGCCAGCCTGGAGCAGGGCGCCATCGACGTGACCATGCCGGGGCGCCCCATCTCGCCGGGGCGCATGCATCCGGTCACACAGACCCTGCACGAGATCTTTGCGATCTGGGCCGAGATGGGCTTCCAGGTCTACCGCAGCCGCGAGGTGGAGGCGGACGATCTCAACTTCACTCTGCTGAATATGCCGCCGCATCACCCGGCGCGCGATATGTGGGCGACCTTCTACACCACGCAGGAGGGTGTGATCCTGCGCACTCACACTTCCCCCGGACAGATCCATGCCATGCGCGCGTTTGCGCCGGAGCCAATCCGGGTGATCCTGCCGGGCATGGTCTTCCGGTATGAGCAGGTCAGCGCCCGCAGTGAGTTTCAGTTTCATCAGGTTGAAGGGCTGGCGATCGGCCACAACATCCGCTTCACCGATCTGAAAGGTACGATCGCCGCCTTCGGCCGCCGCTTCTACGGAACTGCACAGGTGCGCTACCGGTGCTCGCATTTCCCATTCACTGAGCCAAGCATGGAAGTCGATGTCGAGTGCATCCTGTGCGCCGGCAACGGCTGCCCCGTCTGCAAGCACACCGGCTGGCTGGAGATCGCCGGCTGCGGCATGGTACACCCGGTCGTGCTTAAGAACGGCGGCTATGACCCGGCCGAGTTCTCTGGATTCGCGTTCGGGTTTGGCGTAGAGCGCATGACCATGCTCAAGCATTCCATCGAGGAGATCCGCTACTTCTGGGGAAATGATCTGCGGTTCCTGGAGCAATTCTGATCGCCCCGCCCTGCCGACGGAGTATAGAACGATGCGTGTTCCGCTTTCATGGCTCAAAGAGTATGTTGAGATTACCCTGCCGGTCGAGGAGCTGGCCGCGCGGCTGACCCTGGCCGGGCTGGAAGTTGGCAGCATTGAATACCTCGGCATCCCGGCTGAGGAGGTAGCCAGCGGCCACCGCGCCGTCCCAACGTCGAGCGATCACCTGGTCTGGGATCGCGAGAAGATCGTGGTGGCTCACATCCGGGAGGTCCGGGCCCATCCCAATGCCGACCGGCTTGTGCTCGCTATCGTCGATTCCGGGATCGGCGAGATGGAGACGGTGGTAACAGGAGCGCCCAACCTGTATCCGTACCGTGATCAGGGGCCACTATCCCCGCCACTGGTTGCCCCCTATGCCCGGGAAGGCGCCGAAGTCATCGATGGGCACAGAGATGACGGCTCGCGGCTGATCATCAAGCCGCGCAGCCTGCGTGGGATCGACAACCGCAGCATGGTCTGCTCAGCCAAGGAGCTGGGGCTGTCCGATGATCACGAGGGCATCCTGCTGCTGGAAACCGATGCCCCGCCCGGGACGCCCCTGCAGGATGTGCTGGGGGACGCAATCCTCGACATCGACATCACGCCCAACATGGCCCGCAACGCCTCCATTCTGGGCGTCGCCCGCGAGATCGCGGCGCTGACCGGCCAGCCGCTGCGCTATCCGCCGGATACCATCACCGCGGCTGGCCCGCCCATCGCCGGGCAGGTCCGCATCGAAATCCGCGAGCCTGACCTCAATCCGCGCTTCACCCTGGCGCTGATCAAGGGGGTGTCCATCGCCCCCTCGCCGGAGTGGATGCAGCGCAGGCTGCGGCTGGCCGGCATGCGTCCGATCAACAACATCGTCGATATCACCAACTACGTGATGCTGGAGATCGGCCAGCCGCTGCACGCCTTTGACTACGATGTGCTGGTCAAGCGCGCGGGTGGCAGCGCCCCAACCATCATCACCCGGCTGCCCGCGCCCGGCGAGACGCTGGTCACGCTGGACAGCGTCGTGCGCACCCTCGATCCGTTTACGATTCTGGTAGCCGACACGGCTGGCGCGCTCAGCCTGGGCGGCATCATGGGCGGGGCCGAATCCGAGATCTATGATGCCGCTTCTTACCAGCTCGACGCTGCGGGAATCCCGCTGGCCGAAGACGAGCCACTTCAGCACGGTAAGACGGACGCCCGACCCGCCAGCACCGTAAACGTGCTGCTGGAGGCGGCCGCCTGGGATTTCATCTCCATCCGCCGCACCTTACAGGCACAGCGCGAGCGCGGCCGCGAGATCAGTTCAGAGGCAGGGGCCCGCTTCAGCCGCGGCGTTCACCCGGCCCTGGCGATGGTCGGCCTGCGCCGCGCCATTGAACTGATGCGCCAGATCGCCGGCGGCCAGATCGCTGACGGCGTACTGGACAGCTATCCACGCCCGGCCCCCGCCGTAGTTGCGGATCTGAGCCTCCACGAGGTCGAGCGCATCATCGGCGTGCCAATCCCCTCCGACGAGGTGGCGCGCATCCTGCGCGGCCTGGAGTTCTCCGTGCAGCCCGGGGAGCCAGGAGTGCTGCGGGTGACTGTGCCTGAACACCGCCTTGACATCGGGCTGCGCCCCGGCGATCCGCACCAGGAGATCGGCGCCCTGGTCGCACAGGCCGATCTGATCGAGGAGATCGCCCGCATCTACGGATACGACCGGCTGCCGGAAACCCGGATCGCGGATGTCATGCCGCCGCTGCACAGCCCCGGCGACCTCCAGCACGAGGAGCGGGTCCGCGATGCGCTGGTGCGAGCCGGGCTGCAGGAGGTGATCACCTACCGGCTGACTCATCCGGACCGTGAGGCCCTGCTCACCCCGCCCGGCCTGCCATCGGGCTGGCCCGATCTTCCCTATGTCACATTGGCCAACCCGATGTCGCAGGACAGGCTGGTCATGCGACATACCCTGCTGGCCTCGATGCTGGACATCGTGGCAGCCAATGCCCGCTGGCGCGACCGCCAGATGCTGTTCGAGATCGGGAGGGTGTACCTGCCCATCGAGGGCGAGATGTTGCCCGATGAGCCGCACCATGTCTGCCTCGCGATGACCGGCCCCCGCCACCTGCCCACCTGGCAGGCAGGCCGCGCCGCCAGCGAGCTGATGGATTACTTCGACCTGAAAGGTGTTGTCGAAAGTCTTCTCAGCGCGGTGAAGGCGGCCAATGCCCGCTTCGAACCTGCCCAGCACAGCACCTTCTTCCCGGGCCGCGCCGCCAGCCTGACGGTGGCCGGGAAGATCGTAGGCACCCTGGGCGAGCTGCACCCGCTGGTGCGCAGGGCGTTCGGCCTGCCGGAGCAGCCGGTGCTGGTCGCCGAGCTTGACCTGGCAGGGCTGGCGGCGGACGGGCCGGCTCTGGGCCGCCTGCAGCCGGTGTCATCCTTCCCCGCCATCTACCAGGACATCGCGGTGGTGGTGCCAGAGAGCGTCCCGGCCGCCGATCTGGAGGCCACAATCCGTGAGGCCGGGGGCGGGCTTCTGCGGGGGGTGCGCCTGTTCGATGTCTACCGGGGGGAGCAGATCGGCGCAGACAATAAGAGCCTGGCCTATTCCCTGACCTTCCAGGCAGATGACAAGACGCTGCGTGACCGCGACGCCGATGCGGTACGGGCGAAGATCGTTCGGGCGCTGACGAGCCGCTTCGGCGCGAAGCTGAGAGCTTGAATCCTCGCCATAGACAGGGCGGAGCCGGGATGGCTCCGCCCTGTCTATGGCCTGAGGAAGCCCGGCTACCGGTGCGCCTGCGCCGCAATCCGTTCGTAGACGGGCATGGTCCAGTGGCGGTACTTGGGGTGCCGCCCGGTCACCACACTGAAGTAGATGTCACGCAGCTCCGAAACCACCGGGCCCATGTGCCCATCGCCCAGCGCACGATGATCGACGGAGACGATCGCGGCAATCTGCACCCCGGTCCCGCAGAAGAACGCTTCATCAGCCACATAGACTTCTGACCGGTCAATGCTGCGCTCGACCACTTCCAGCCCCATCTCGTCTCGCAGCAGCTGCATCACCGTCCGGCGTGTAATGCCTTCCAGCACGTTATCAGTCACCGGCGGGGTGATCGCCACCCCATTGCGGATCATGAAGAAGTTCGCAGCACTCCCCTCCGCCACGTGCCCATCCTGGTTCAGAACCAGCGCTTCCGAAAAGCCGGAACGGTAAGCATCGGTCTTAATCAGCGCCGAGTTGATATACGAGCCGGTCAGCTTACCACGCGCCGGGATGCTGTTATCGTCCACCCGCCGCCAGGAAGAAAACGTAACGCTGCACCCTTCCTCGTTGTCCACATAGCGGCCAAAGGGCAGTGAGAACATGGTCACTGCGGGATTCAGGTCATGCAGACGCACCCCGATCAGGCTGTCCCGGATGTAAACCAGTGGACGGATGTAGACGTTGGTCTGCCAGCCCTCCATTCGCAGCAGATCCAGCAGGATCGCCCACAGGCGCTCCGGCGTATAGTCCAGCTCGAAGTTCAGCAGCCTGGCGGAGTTGAGGAAACGTGTGAAGTGATCCAGCGGGCGAAAGACAAATAGCTGTTCGTCGTCGTCATTCCAGTACCCCCGGATACCTCCGAAGGCACCTGTCCCATAATTAAATGTGTGGTTCATCACGCTGACGGTGGCCTGCTCAAACGGCACGATCTGTCCTTCAAAGTAGGCGTATCTTGGAAGCTGCCCGGACACTGTACCCTCCTGAGAGAACCAGCGGCGTTCAAGCGGGCGGTCTTGCGGATCGCCCTTGCGGCAAACATCATGCGGAGCCGGGCCAAGCTGATGGCTCCACAACCTGTTTATAGCATCGCTGACCGGGGGCTGCAAATCACGCGGGTTTGTGCCCGGATGCACCAAAGGGCTGTGCCTGAGCACAAAAACAGCAGGCCCCTGCATCATTTAGTTTGCAGGGGCCTGCGGCTGCAGGGCTCAGGGCGTGCCGCCTGAGTCAGGTGGCGGCAGCGGCGTGCTGGTCGGCTCCGCGCCGGCCTGGTTCAGAAGGTCCTGCAGGCTGAACAGGTAAGGGCTGTTGCTGGGCACGATGATGAGACGGACATTATCGCCCAGCTCATTAATGTACTGGTACTGGATCAGATTCGGGTTAGTCGCCAGGATCTCGTTAATCAACGCCAGCGCCTCGGCCTGTGCCTCGGCCTGCAGAACGGTGGCTTCCGCCTGGCCTTCTGCCGCGATCACCACCGAATCGGCGCGGCCCTGCGCCTCGACGCGAGCCTGTTCCGCCTCCTGCTGGGCCTGCTGCACCCGGAAAGCTGCCTGCTGAGCCTGCTGCTCGGCGATCTGCTTCTGCTCGATGGCCTCAGTAAATTGCTCGGAGAACGAGATGTCGCGGATCAGCACATCGGTCAGCAGGAAACCTTCTCTTGCCAGCTCACCGCGCAGAGCATCCGCGATCTGCCCTTCCAGGGCTGCCCGCCCTCCGCTGTAGATCTCTTCGGCGCCATAGTTATTGACAGCGTTTCGAACCTCGGAGCGCGTCTGTGCAACGATGAAGCCATCGACATAGGTACTGCGCCAGTTGCGATGCACCTGGTTGACCTGGGCCGGGTCGAGCTTGAAGATCACAGTGATGTCCAGGTTGATCTGCTGGCCGTCCCGGGTGATCGCGCGTACCGCCGGGCGTACTCCGGTGCTCTGAACTGCCTCCACACCGCCGATCATGTCTACGCTTTGCTGGCCTACGTTGTAGATGATCACCTGATCCACAAACGGCACCACCCACTTCAAGCCCGGCTGCAGCGGCTCGCGCAGAGCAGCGTCTCCGCTGGCGGTTTGCCGGAAGACCACCCCGACCTCGTTCGGCTGCACCAGCACCAGGCCGGCATTGACCGGCACAGTCACCAGGACGCCGATCACGCCGATCACCACCAGAATCACCCCCAGCCGCACCGGCCGCCCGCGGGACGCATTCAGTCCCGCCAGCACGAGCCCGGCCAGGAGCGCCAGCACAAACAGACTGGTCAGGAATGTCAGCAATGCTGTGATGCCCATCCGATAAGGCTCCTTGATAATCGCCGCCGGATCAACGATACGATAGTATTATAGCCGAATAACGGCTGCCACGCGCACCCCGTTTTGCGGGGGGCCGGGCGGAAATCCGCAGAGGGTTCATCAAACTGACCATGGCGCCTGACCTGGGCCGCATCGGCCCCTATTATCTGCGCTCCTACACCCTGCTGCTCGATCTGGCTATTCTGCTGGGGCTGGCCCTGCTCGCCTGGCATGGCCGGCGGGCCGGCGAGCGTCCTGCTGACTGGGTGGATGCCGGCCTGAGCGCGCTTGCAGCCGGGGTCCTCGGCGGCCGCCTGGGCCACGTCATGATCTATCGTGACTATTTTGCCGAACACCCCGATCGCATTCTGCAGGTATGGCGCGGCGGCCTGGACTGGCACGGCGCGATACTGGCCGGGCTGATCGGGCTGGCGATCGGCTGCCGGTGGCGCCGGCTGCGTTTCCGTGCCGTGGCCGATGCGCTGGCGCTGGCGCTGCCGCTGGGCGCACTGCTTACCTACACTGGCTGCCTGATGGGCAGCTGCGGCCACGGGCGCGAGGTGGCCTCGCTGGCCCAGTATCCTGCCCCACTGGTGCTGGAGCTGCCTGATCTTTACGGCGTGCGCGCCCCGCGCCTGGCCAGCCAGCTCTACGGGCTTGCCTGGAGCGCCGTGATCCTCGCCCTGTCGCTGGCGCAGGCCCGCCGCGAGGGCCGCCCCGGCGTGCGTCTGTGGATCGCCCTTGCCCTTCTATCAGCCGGCGCCTTTGCTGTGGGCTTCACCCGCGGCGACTCGATCCCGATGCTGGGCGCGCTGCGCCTTGACCAGGTGCTGGATCTGGCAATGGCCGCGGTCGCTCTGGCGGGCCTGCTGCTTGCCGGGCGCCGCACCCCCACGTATACCCTCTATGGGCCTGCTGGATTCGTACGCAGATAAAGGAGTAACCGATGCAGTTTCAGCTCGGCATGGCGCAGATCAACACCACCCTGGGTGATGTGCAGGCCAATCTCGATCGCCATATGACGGCCATCGAAGAAGCACAGGCACGCGGCGTTGATCTTCTCTGCTTCCCGGAACTGTCGCTCACTGGCTACAACCTGCAGGACCTCAGTCATGTAGTGGCAGCCCGCCCGCATCCGGATCATCCGCTGTTCCGGCCACTGTTCAAGGCCAGCCGCTCGCTCGATCTGCTGGTGGGTTTTGTGGACGAAGATCGCCGCCACCGCTTCTACATCGCAGCGGCGTATCTCAGCCGCGGCGAGCTGATCCATGTCCACCACAAGTGCTACCTGCCCACCTACAGTCTGTTCGACGAGGGGCGGCATTTTGCGTTTGGCGACCACCCCCGTGCCTTTGACACCCGCTTCGGGCGGGTTGCTGTGCTGATCTGCGAAGATTTCTGGCATGCCAGCCTGCCGTACCTGATGTGGGCCGACGGCGCCGATATCCTGCTGCTGACTTCGGCCAGCCCGGGGCGCGGCCTGGGCGCCAGCGACCGCCTTGACAGCGCCCGCTGGGTCGAGCGCGTCACCCAGGCGTATGCCAGCCTTTTCACCAGCTTCGTCGCCCACACCAATCGCGTAGGTTTTGAGGACGGCTTCAACTTCTGGGGCGGATCGATGGTCTATGATCCCGATGGCGAGCTGCTGGCGCAGGCCCCTTATTTTGAGGAACATCTGCTGACTGCCATCCTGGACACCAACCAGCTACGCCGCACCCGCGCTCGCCTGCCCCTGCTGCGCGACGAGCGCCCCCGCTTCACCTGGCGCGTGCTGCAGCGCATCCTTGCGGAGCGCAGTGACGATCCGTTCGCAGAGGGAGACCCGAATGGGCGCTAATCGCTTGCTTGAGCGTATGGTGATCAACCCCGACCTCGCCCGGCTGATCCTGGTCCATTTCATTCGCGCCGAGATCGGTCGCATCGGCCAGAAGCGGGCGGTCGTCGGCCTGTCCGGCGGCGTCGATTCGGCGCTGGTGGCGTTTCTGCTAGCAGAAGCGCTTGGGCCGGAGCAGGTAATGGGAGTCCGGATGCCATACCGCACCTCGTCGCCAGCCAGCCTGGAGCATGCGCAACTGGTCATCGAGGCCCTCGGCATCCGCCACGAAACCGTCGAGATCACGCCGATGGTCGAGCCGCTGCTGGCGCGCTTCCCGGATATCACACCAGTGCGCGCCGGAAACATCATGGCCCGGCAGCGCATGATCATTCTCTACGACCGTTCGGCTGCCTTCGAGGCGCTGGTTGTGGGCACCAGCAACAAGACCGAGGCGCTGCTGGGGTACACTACCCTGTTTGGCGACAACGCCGCCGCCTTGCACCCGATCGGCGATCTGTACAAGAACCAGGTGCGCCAGCTGGCCCGCGCGCTCGGCGTGCCCGCCCCAATCATCGAAAAAGCGCCCTCCGCCGACCTGTGGGCCGGGCAGACCGATGAAGGCGAGCTGGGCTACAGCTATGATGAGGTCGATCAGCTGCTGTACCTGCTGGTTGACCGCCGCTACAGCCTGGAGGAGGCCATCGCGGAGGGATTCGACGAGGCTTTTGTGGAGAAGGTCTGGGGCGCTGTCCAGCGGACTCAGTACAAGCGCCATCTGCCCATCATCCCCAAGCTCTCTCAGCGCACTATTGGCTATGACTTCCTCTATCTGCGCGACTGGGGAACGTAGCTGCTACACGGATCAGGGTGATGCTGCCTGCATCAGCCGCTTGCAAATCCAGGGCAGGCAGATTATAGTCTGTTCCCAGTTCGACCAGAGTGCATCCGATCTCGCTCTGCGGGAAACGGCTTCAGCCGGTTGTGGTTTGTGAGCCAATCAGAAGAGCCCCCCAGTCTTATCGCCCTGAGCACAGCCTGTCACCGGCGCAGCCGCGAGGATAAGCTTCCCGCGGCATGCTGTCGTTACACCGATCGCGCTCTCTCCCCATATTCATCCGGAGGCGCACATGGCGCTTGACGTGGTGATCCTGGCTGCCGGCCAGGGCACGCGAATGAAGTCGGCTCTGCCCAAGGTGCTGCATCCCCTGGGCGGGCAGCCGCTGGTGCTGTACAGTGTGAAGGCCGCCTCCGCCCTCACCGATCAGCCCCCCGTCCTGGTGATCGGGCACGGCGCGGAGCAGGTGCGCGCTGCCGTGGGCGAGGCTGCCCGGTATGTCCTGCAGCCTGAACAGCTGGGCACTGGCCATGCTGTGCTGCAGGCACGTGATCTGCTGCATGGGCGCTCCAGCCGGGTAATCGTCACCTACGCCGATATGCCCCTCCTGAGAGCAGAGACCCTCCAGGCGCTGGCCGCCGCCCAGCAGGCTCACACCGGTCCTTTCAGCCTGATCACTCTGACCAGCCGCGACTCGCGCGGCTTTGGCCGCATCGTCCGGGCTGCCGATGGAAGCGTGCAGGCAATCGTCGAGGAGAGCGCCGCCACCCCGGAGCAACTGGCGATCGATGAGCTGAATGTCGGCATTTACTGCTTTGAGGGCGCCTGGCTCTGGGATCATCTGCCGCGCATCCCGCTGAACGCCCGCGGCGAGTACTTCCTGACCGATCTGGTAGAGATAGCGGTGAGCGAAGGCCAGCGCATAAACGCCGTGCCCCTCCACGATCCGGTGGAGGCGCTGGGGATCAACACACGCGTGCATCTGGCCGAAGCAGAAGCAGCGCTGCGCGATCGGGTGAACCAGGGCCTGATGCTGTCCGGCGTCACGATCCTCGACCCGGCCACGACTTACATTCACCCCACGGTACGCGTGGGTCTCGACACGGTGATCCTTCCGCATACCTGCCTGTGGGGCGGCACCGTGATCGGCGAGTCATGCGTGATCGGCCCCGGCGCGGTGATTCAGGACTCCGTTGTAGGCAACCGCTGCCGGATCACGGCTTCTGTCGTCGAATCGGCCACTGTCGAGGACGACGTGGAGATCGGCCCGTTCGGCCACCTCCGCCGGGGCGCACACCTGGAAGCCGGTGTGCACATGGGCAATTTTGGCGAGGTCAAGAACAGCCGTCTGCGGCGCGGCGTGAAGATGGGACATTTCAGCTATGTTGGCGATGCCGACATCGGCGAGGAAACGAATATTGGCGCAGGCACCATCACCTGCAATTATGACGGCGCACGGAAGCACCGCACGGTGACCGGGAGGGGGGTCTTCATCGGCAGCGACACCATGCTGGTGGCTCCGGTGACGCTGGGAGATGGTGCCCGCACCGGGGCAGGTTCGGTCGTCACCCACGACGTGCCGGCCAATACTCTGGTGGTCGGGATGCCTGCCCGCCCACGCCCCGCGCAGGCTTCTCAGGGTGAGGAAAAATAACTCGTGGATCCTGTGTTCAGTGGCCTGATACTCCTGCTGGTACTCCTGTTCAGCGCGTTTCTGACGGCAGCACGCACAGCACTGGGAAGCGCCCGCCGACAGGTCCTGCGCGAGCGCGCTGAAAAAGGCGATGCAGCCGCCCAGCGTGCAGCCGCCGTCGCCGAGGACTCGAGCCGTGTGATCGGCACCTTCCATCTGGCGATCGTGCTGGCGCACTTTCTGCTCGCGGGCCTGGTGATCGGGATCTTTCTCCCGCCGCTGGCAGGCGCACTGTCGGCGCAGCTGCCGCTGCACCCGGTGGCCGCCCTGCTGATCAGCTATCTTCTGGTTATCCTGCCGGCCGCGCTGATCGTCTACGTCCTCACCGATCTCCTGCCCGACATGCTGGTGCACCGCGACGCGGAGAATGCTGCGATCCTGCTGGCCGGCCCGGCCCGGTTTGTCATCTGGCTTATGTGGCCGCTGGTCAGCATCCTGGTGGCGATCCGCCGCCTCGTTGCATCGACCCTCGGCGACGATCAAGAACCTGGCACCGTGACGGAAGAGGAAATCATGACCCTCGTCGATGCCGGCGAGGAGGAAGGCTCCATCCAGCTGGGAGAGAAGGAGATGATCTACTCCATCTTCCAGTTGAATGACACCGTAGCCCGTGAGATCATGGTACCGCGCATTGACATCGTAGCGCTGGATGTCAACACGCCGCTTGAACGGGCACGCGAGGTGATCATCGGCGCGGGGCATTCACGCATCCCCCTCTATGAGGAATCACTTGACCGCGTGATCGGCCTCGTGTACGCAAAGGACCTGCTCTCTGTCTGGCACCGCGGCGAGCCGCTGCAGAACCTGCGCAGCCTGCTGCGACCGGCCCTCTTTATCCCCGAATCCAAGCGGGTTCCCGATCTGCTGCATGAGCTGCGCAACGCCAAAGTGCACATGGCGATTGTGATCGACGAGTACGGCGGCACAGCCGGCCTGGTAACCCTGGAAGATATTGTTGAGGAGATCGTGGGGGAGATCTTTGATGAGTACGACTCAAGCGCCGAAGAACCCTACCAGATGGTAAGCCCTGATGAGTATATCGTCGATGCCCGAATGAACCTGGATGACTTCAACGACCTGCTGGATGTCACGCTCTCCGATGAAATGGGGGACACTCTGGGCGGGTTCATCTACGGAGAGCTGGGCAAAGTCCCTCAGGAGGGCGAGGTCGTAACAGCCGGTTCCCTGCGCCTGGAAGTCATCAGCGTGCATGACCGGCGCATCCGCAAGGTGCGCGTCAGACGCACGGGCAGCCCGGCAGAACCGGCCAGCAGTCAGGAGGAGGCTCCTCATGCAAACCCCCGGGAGCATTGATCGGGCAGTGCTGGCAGACACGGCGCGCCAGGCCCGCCACCGTGCTTATGCCCCGTATTCAGGTTATCAGGTCGGCGCGGCCCTGCTGGCCGCCAATGGGACGATCTACAGCGGCTGCAATGTGGAAAATGCTGCCTACCCGGCGTGCATCTGCGCCGAGCGCGTGGCGATCACCCGCGCCATTGCCGACGGCTGCCGCGACTTCGTCGCCATCGCGGTAGCGACGGACAATGGCGGAGCCCCCTGCGGGACATGCCGCCAGGTCATGTTCGAGTTTGCGCCCGATCTGGTGGTCATCCTGGCTGATACGTCAGCTATCGTCGCCGAGTACCTCCTCTCCGATCTGCTGCCAAACGGTTTCGGCCCCCATCATCTGAGCGGCCCGAGAATCCCTGCGAGTTAGGGGCGGCGGTGCCGATCTCCCAGGTTTTCCGCACCGAGGCGATCATCCTGCGCCGCCATGATCTCGGCGAGACCGATCGCATTCTGACCCTGTTCACCCGCGATCACGGCAAGATCCGGGCCGTCGCCAAGGGCGTCCGCAAGCCGGCGGGGCACAAAACCGGCCATGTCGAGCTTTTCATGCGCACCGATATGTTGCTGGCCCGCGGACGTTCGCTGGATGTGGTCACCCAGGCGCAGATGATCGACGCCTACCTGCCCCTGCGTGAAGACCTGGTGCGGACCACCTATGCCCTGCACATCGTGGAGCTGCTGGACGCCTTCACCGAGGAGCACGACGAGAGCCGTCTGCTGTATGGGCTGCTCAGGGATGCGCTGGGCTGGCTGTGCACCACCGGCGACCTGCGTCGCACCGCCCGCTATTATGAGCTGCGCCTGCTGGACCTGGCTGGCTACCGCCCCGGGCTGTTCACCTGCGTTATCTGCGGAGATACGATCCAGCCGCAGGACCAGTACTACAGCGCGGCTGATGGCGGCGTGGTGTGCCCTCGCTGCGCGCACAACCGCCCTCGCCTGCGGGCGCTCTCCCTGCGCGCCCTGAAAGTGCTGCGCTATCTCCAGACTCGTTCCTTTGATGCTGTCGAGCAGCTGACACTGGGGGAGGCAGTCCAGAATGAATGCGAGCGCCTGCTGCATGAAGCTCTGGCCTTCTACCTGGAAAGACGCCTGAGGTCCGCCGCGTTCCTGGAGCGACTGCGCCGCGAAACACCCCCCGGACCGTGAAACACAGCGGGCCTCCTGATGCAGGAGGCCCGCTGACAGGGACGCCGTGTTTATTCGGCAGCCGGACCGCCGGCAGCCGGACCGCCGGCAGCCGTCTCCGGTCGGGGCGGTTCTGCCGCGGCGGCAGGCGCAGCCGGTGACGCGGTGGATGCCGCCGTCGGCTGCTCGCCCGCAGGAGCAGCGGCCGCCTCTGGCCGGCTGGCCGCCGCGATCTTCACATCCTCCGGTAGCGCCACCAGCGAGCGCAGCGCCTCCGGGGGGATGCGAACCAGCCGGAACTGCATCAGGGGTATTTCCTGGCTGTTATGGGTCATGTGGCCCCGCGCAACTTCAGCCGGATCATAGAAGCGTTCAATGTGCTTGCGGAACCGGGTGGGCAGCTCCTGCTCGACTTTAGTAGCGGCCTCCTGCTTGAGGCCGATCAGGAAGTGATCGTCCCGCGGGTGACCGATGAACGACCCCGATGGATCGACCTGATGCAGCAGATCGCCGATCATTTTGGCAGCGCTGCGGATCACCTGATTGGCTGAGACCGGCCCGTATTTCTCGCTGAAGGCGGCGAAGTGATCGATCTGCACATCCACAAACACGTTGTCCGGGTTGCCCAGAATCCCGGGGAGGCGCTCTTTGATCAGGGTCATATTGGGCAGGCTGGTGCGCGGATCCACCAGCGGAGTCCCGCCCATGCGGATGATGATGTTATGCACCCGCAGCCGCAGCTCCTCGACATCGAAGGGCTTGGTGACATAATCATCAGCGCCCAGGCTCAGTCCATCCAGCCGATCACGGCGTTCATCCTTCTGTGTCAGAAAGATGATCGGGATCAACCGGGTGCGCTCCTCTGAGCGCAGCCGACGGCAGATTTCGTAGCCGTCCATGTCTGGCAGCATAATGTCCAGGATGATTACTTCTGGCTGCTGTTCCAGTGCCATCTCGATCGCACTGGCCCCCGTCAGCGCACTAACCACCTCGTAGCCGACCATCTCAAAATAGCGGCGCAGCAGGTCAGACGTGATGACCTCATCCTCAACAACCAGCAGTTTATTCATGCGGGCTTCCTTACTGACGATCTCTGTGGAAGGTCGCTTACAACTGGCGGGCCAGGTTCAGCACCGCCCGCGAGAAAAGAGAATCCGGGCGCGACATGACCAGCGGCATTCCCTCGCTCAAGGCATTAACCTGCGCCGGCTCATAGGGAATATCAGCGGTGATCGGGTAGTTGATGGCCTGCATCACCGCTTCGTGCGTCACGCCGCTGGGTCGTGTCCGGTTAATTACCACATGATGGACAGCCGGCAGCTTGAGGTCCAGAATGGCACGCAACGTATCAGGCGCATTGATCAGATCAGCGGGATCATCGCCCACCACCAGCACCAGGTGCGCAGCATATCTCAAGGCCCCAACGGTCATATCGTCCAGCGAGGCTGGCAGGTCCACGACCATCCGGCGGAATCCTTCGGACAGGACTCCGCATATATATTTGAGCATTTCGCTGCTCATCTGACTGCGGGTGGGGCCCAGGGGCGCAGCCAGTACGGCGATACCGGCAGCATGGTCCAGCATCAACGCACTACCAATCGTCCGCTTGTCGGGCAGGGCGCTCAGGTCGGCCAGATCGACCCACGTGCTGCGCGGCGGCACCATTCTGAGCTGCACGGCAACCTGACCGGCCTGCTGGTGGAGATCGATCACGCAGGAGCGCCCAAACTGCATCAAGCCAAGCCCCAGGTTGACCGCCAGCGTGGTCGCGCCAGCGCCTCCCGCCAGCCCCATGACCGCTACCAGCGGCAGGCCGCCTGGGGGGGATGACATTCCCGGAGCCGGTGGGGCGCCGACCCCCGGCGCTGCGCCCGGGGTGCTGGGCTTTGCCGGCAGGGGCGGCGGCGGCTCCAGGGGGGCCGGCGTGGTGCGGGCTCCGGTACGAAGCAGGTCCTCGACATGCCGGGTCAGATCATCGCGCGTCACCGGCTTGGTGACGAAGTCATCGGCGCCAGCATCATGCGCCTGTTCACGATGCTCACGCTGTGAGAGGGCCGTCAGGATGAGCAGGGGAATGTCCATCGTGCGTGGATCTTCGCGCAGGGTACGGCACACTTCGTACCCGCTGATCTCAGGCATCATGACATCGACAATCGCCGCATCCGGCTGCTCCTGGCGGGCAATCTCAATGCCTTCACGACCGTTGCTGGCCAGGATGGTCTGGTGCCCCGCCCGCTTCAGCATCAGGCTCATCATCTGAAGCAGACTTTGATCGTCATCGATGACCAGGATACGGGCCATGTTCTTACCTTTCCCGGGTTGAGCACAGGCCATGACAGGCTGGTGCACAGCAGTTGCTATCGTCCCTATTGTACGCAGATTATGTCAAGGAGCAATCCGGGGCGGCCCCTGAGCAGGTTGTGGAATATTCAGCAGACGCTATACTTGGGACATCCGATTTCCATCCCTGGCCCCGGAGCCTACCGATGAGCGTGACGATTGCCGAAGAAACTCTCGAGGGCGGGCTGCATAAGGTGTCGCTGGCCGGAACGCTGGATGCCCCCGGCACCATGAGCATTGAGGAGGACTTCAAAGCCCGGCTGATCGCCATCGGCGGTCGGGTGCTGGTCGATCTATCCGGCGTCGAATACATGTCGAGCTACGGCCTGCGGATGTTCCTGGTCAGTGCTAAGGCCCTGCACACGGCTGGCGGTGAACTGTGCCTGGCAGCCCCGAACCGCACGGTGATGCAGATCATCCAGATGGCCGGCTACGACACGATGTTTCCCGTCTACGAAACCATTGAGGAGGCTCTGCTGTATCTCGGCCAGTGATGCCTGGCATGCCCTCTGACTGGCGTCGTTTCAGGTAGTAGACGCCTGATCGTCAGCAGCCAGCGCCGCCTCCTGCGCGCGATGCTGGCCGCATCTCCCTTCCGCCGGGACAAACATCGCTGCCGTGCGCCGGAGGGCCGCCTGTACTTTCAGCCGCCGAAACAACTCAAAGCCGTCAAAGCCCGGCCGATTCAGATGCGATCCGAAGGGCCGGAGTCTGCACGGCACACCCGGTCAGTCTGATCCCTCAGGGAGTCGATCGCCAGACGCGGCGCCCCTGCCAGCCGCCTGAGACTCGCCGCTGGCGACACGATCCGCCACAGGGCCTGGCGCGGAGATGATCCCGTGAAGCTTAAGTGGCCGCAGGCCCGCCATTTGATTATCTCTCCTCATCTGGACGATGGAGTCCTGAGCTGCGGCGGGTTAATATGGGAGCAAGCAGCGCGCGGGGAAAGCATCGCGGTCGTGACGCTGTGCGCTGCCAGCCCGCCTCGGTCGCTGCCCCTCTCACCGATCGCCGCCGAACTGCATGCACGCTGGCAGGCAGCGCTGCCACCCGGCAGCGGCTTCTCGGATCTGCTGGCTGTGCGCCGCGCCGAAGACATCCGATCCCTGTCTATGCTACATCCCGCCATCGAAGCGGCCCATATGCCGCTGCTGGACTGCATCTACCGCCACCACCCGGCCACCGGAGAGCCCCTGTATCCGCATGAAGCCGATATCTTTGGGCCAGTTCACCCGGCTGATCCGGCCCGCACTCTGCTGGAGACGCTGGCCCCGCCTCCGCCGGACAGGTGGGTCTACTGCCCGCTGGCCATAGGGAATCATGTAGATCATCAGCTGGCACGCTGGGCCGTGGAAGGCTGGGGAATCCCACCGGGGCAGTTGTTCTACTATGAAGACTACCCCTACGCCGACGACCCCGCGGCTCTGTCGGCCATCATCGACCGCCAAGCGGGCTGGATACCCCGGACGATCGCCCTGTCGCCGGCTGCTCTGGACGCCAAGATAGCCGCTGTGGCGCAGCACGTCTCCCAGATCGAGACTTTCTGGGCCAGCGTGGAGGTCATGTCAGATCGACTGCGGGCCTTCGCCACCCGGGTCGGCGGCGAGCGGCTCTGGGTAGCGGCCGGTCAACCAGCGGATCTCACAGACTAAGATGCCAGCGAGAAGCAGGCCCATCCAGCAGGGTCCGCCAGCGGTTCGCTTTCGGGCCATCCCGCGCTGCGGCCCCTAGATCTGCTCAAAGCGCTCCACCGGCAAGACAAACACCGTCGCCCCGCCGATGGGGACTTCCGTATACGTCACCCCCATAGCGATTGGCTCGGTCGGGTCGAGGTGGATCGGGTGCAGACGCATTCGCCGCTGGCAGGTGCGGCGCAGAATCGCCATCACCCGGTTGATCTCATCATCCTGGGCGGCACAGAACAGCGTCGAATTACCCTGGCGAAAGAAACCGCCCGTGGAGGCGATCCGGGTCACGCGGAAGCCCGCATCCGTCAGTTCCTTCATGGTTGTGTCGGCATCAATGTCCTGAACAATGGCTAACACGAGCTTCATGATCGGTTTTCCCCCTGCCGCCCTGTGATCTATCCCTGATTATAGGCAATTTGCCACCTGTGAGAAGGGTGGATTTCTTGTTGGGGCAGGTGTACGCACCGCCCCTCCCGACGAGCAAGCTCGCAGCCGATCTGGCCCCGAGATCGGAACGCCCCCCTGTGAGACCACGGTTGACGGCTCCCAGCAGGGTCGCTAGAATCCGGTAAATTAACAGACATTTATCTTCTATATATTCTATATATTCAGGAGAGTCCGCCCATGGCCGATATCGCACAGCGCGGCTACGCCCACCCCGAGGTGCTTGTCTCAACCAGCTGGGTGGCCGAGCACCTGCACGATCCGAACATCCGCCTGGCCGAGTCCAACGAGGATCCACTCCTGTACCATGCCGGCCATATCCCGGGGGCTGTCGAAGTAGACTGGGTCCGCGACCTGAACGATCCTCTGCGTCGGGACTATCTCGACCGCCCGGGTTTTGAGAGCCTGATGTCGCGCATTGGCGTCACCCCGGATATGACGGTCGTGTTCTACGGCGACAAGAACAACTGGTGGGCAGCCTATGCCTTCTGGGTCTTCCAGTTGTTCGGCCACACCAATGCCCGCATCATGGATGGCGGCCGCCTGCGCTGGGAACAGGAAGCCCGCCCGATGGACCGTGAAGTGCCGCGCTATCCCGCCACGTCCTATCAGGCCCCGGAGCGCGATGACAGCCGCATCCGCGCCTTCCGCGATCAGGTGTTTGCCCACATCGAGTCAGGCAGGCCGCTGGTCGATGTCCGCAGCCCGGATGAGTATACGGGCAAGCGTCTCCACATGGAGGCCTATCCGAACGAGGGGGCTCTGCGCGGCGGGCACATCCCCGGCGCACGGAATGTGCCCTGGGGGCGCGCCGTCGCCGACGACGGGACTTTCAAACTTGCCGCTGAACTGCGGGCCATCTATGAGACAGAACAGGGTCTCAGGCCCGACGATGAGATCATCGCCTACTGCCGCATCGGCGAGCGCAGCAGCCACACCTGGTTTGTCCTCACCTATCTGCTGGGATATCCGCAGGTGCGCAACTACGATGGCAGCTGGACCGAATGGGGCAACCTGGTCGGCGCACCCATCGAGAAATAGACATTCCCATGGTGGACTATCCGGCCGGCCTGCGCCAGATTCTTGAGGACTTCGCTGGCATCAGCGATCGGAATGAGCGGGCAGAACTGCTCATCCACTACAGCGACCGGTTCCAGCCGGTCCCTTCCTCCATCGCGACACGCCCATTCGGGGAGGAGCACCGGGTGCAGGCCTGCGAATCGGATGCCTATGTATGGGCCAGCCCGCAGCCTGACGGCACGCTCAAGTTCTATTTCGCTGTAGAGAACCCGCAGGGGCTGTCGGCCAGGGCGCTGGCGGCGATCCTGGACGAAGCGCTGTCCGGTGCGCCGCTGCCGCAGGTGGCCGCTGTCTCACCGGAGATCGTTTTCACCCTGTTCGGGCGCGACATCTCGATGGGCAAGGGCGCCGGGCTGACCAGTATGGTCAGTCTGGTAACCGCGCTGGCCCGCCAGCAGATGCCTTAAGCACACTACGGCGCGAAGGGGATCTCCACAAAGTCGCCGCCGGGCGGGTTGACTACAGTCAGGCGGATTGAAGTCTGTGGATCATAGATACCGATGCGCAGCGTGTAAGGGCCGGGCGGCGCATCGGCTGGTAGCGTGATGTCGTGCGTCTGCGCAATGAAGTCACCTGCTCGCCAGCCTGTTGAGGGCGCCCCCAGCCCGTCGCTCTGGGCCAGCATGGCGCTGTTTCCATCCAGCAGGTGCAGGAAGATACGCAGCGGAACGGGCGTCGGCCCGTCGGCTATCCAGGTCGTCAGCAGCGTGAAAGACTGGCCCGGCCCCCCGACTCCGAACGCCTCCACCCCGAGGAGCGTGGCAGCCGCGCTCGTCTGGCCGGGCAGCGCAAAACCGTATTCCTGCCCCCCGCTGTCCCTGGACGGCAGATCGCCGGCGCTGACGCGGTAGCGCGTGTAACTGCTGTGGGCAGCCTCCGGCATGATGCCCCAGCCGGGCATCTGCGCAGCCAGCGCCGGATGCAGCCCGGCAAAGGCCGGGATCGCCAGCTCCGCCGCGCCATCGAAACTGGCAGCAGGCACCAGCAGCGCGGTGTGCGGGTCAAAGAAGCTCAGCGATCGCGCATAAACGTCATCATTCATCATCAGCAGCAGCGTGCCGGGATCCATCAGATACGGGGTGACGCCCCCCACGGCGACCGGAGGACGGTCCGGGCGGGCGTCGAGATCGGCAGCCAGCGGCACATAGTCCGATTGGTACCAGAAACGCACGGCGGGATCCGCAGGCCAGAGCGTGAAGTAGTGCAGAGCAGTGTTCTGCAGCTGGTGCACCAGACCCAGCGCCGCCACCAGCCCCACCGAGATCGCCAGCCGCAGATGCCCGGACTGTCGCAGCGCTCCCATCAGGCTGTCCACGGCGATGGCCGGGAAAATATAGGCGATTCCGAGCAGACCGATGGTGCGCGAGGGGTTCAGCGCTCGCTGGGTCACCAGTGTCGGGACGAGCATCGCCGCCAGCCAGATCAGCGCCAGCGCATAACCCTCCCGGCGCGGGCTGCCCCGCTGGAAAAGCCCGCCCAGGGCGATCAGCAGCCCGATGTAGAACAGCGCCGCCAGAATCAGCGTCGGGAAGACGGGCAATGCCGCATTATTCACATCGATCCCCGGGTCGCCCCGGACGGTGAACATCCCCATCACGGGCAGCACATTGGCCAGCGCCGGGCCCGGATCGCCGGCCCGCAGGGCCTCCAGCGGCGCATCCACCGCCGCCGCCCTGGCAGCGGCCTGCGGGTCGGCCCAGGATCGCGCCAGTGGGATGCACAGGATCGCCGCCAGCAGGAAGCTGGCAGCCAGCCCGGGCCATTTGCCTGCCAGCCGGTCGCGCTGCAGCAGAGCCGCGGCTGCCACCCACAGCAGCAGGATGAGCGGCAGCATCAACGCCGCCGGATAGGTGTGCAGCGCCAGTGCCAGCATCGCCCCGGCGGCAGCGTAGAGCCAGGGCGGGGGCCGCCGGCTGTCCAGCAGCCGCGCAAACAGATAGGCGGCCAGCAGGGCCATGACCGGTGCGCTGCCGGTCCGTTCCCCCAGGCGCGAGAACGTCAGCGCCCAGTAAGAAGTCGTGATGCCGGCAGCGGCCATCAGAGCGGCCGGCCTGCCAAACAGCCGCCGCGTCAGGCTGAAGGTAGCCGCCACCCCGATCATGCCCAGCGCCAGCGCGGGCAGCCGCGACCCCAGGATATTCGTGCCGATCAGCCGGAAAGTCGCCGCGACCAGGATCTGGTACAGCGCCTCGCGCCCCCCGCCATACGGGTACAGCGCCCGGAGTTCTCCCCGGTAGATCATCTCGGCGTTGTACCAGTCGAAGACCTCATCATGGCTCACTCCCGGCGGCGATGCGCTGAAATGCGCGCTCCGCAGGGCGAAAGCGCCTACCAGCAGCGCCGTGACAGCCGCCCATTCCCAGCCGCTCAGCCGCCTGGCCCGCCTTCGAGATACCGCAGGCTCCGGAGGCCGGTGCAGCGCCCAGCCCGCGGCCGCGGCCAGCGACGCCGCCCACAACCAGGCCAGCGCGATCAGCCAGCCGCCGTCAGGCCCGATCACACGGGTGGCGTGCGCGTCCTCCGGGCTGGCGGCGTAGACCCAGAAGAAGTCCACTCCGTCGATCCGCACCACGAGCTGGGGAGGCTGCCCACTGAGCTCGTCCCAGCGCGGGCGCCACTCATGCTGCTCCAGCTCCCGCTGGAACGCCGACAGATTGAACACGTAGTATTCGGAATCCCGGCGCAGGTCGCGCACCACTTCGCCGGCGAAAAAATCTCCCAGATAGATGTTCAGCGGCCAGCCAGCCCCGACTGTCAGCCGTCGGGGTTGCGGCTGCTGGTTCAGGTAATCGATGACGTAGTTCGCGCCCTCCGTCTCACCCACCAGCTCGATCACCGTCACCGCCACCCGGTTGCCCCCCACCAGCGCGTTGTGATGGGCGCTGAAGTTCGGCGCGTAGTTCAGGGCAGTGGCTGCCTGCAGCAGCAGGGCAGCAGCCATCATACCGGCTGGGGTCAGGCGAGCGAGTCTCCCCCCGGCGGGCAGCCGCGACTGCAGCAGCGATGCCAGGCTGGCGGCGCCGGCAGCCGCCAGCACCTCCAGCATGACATGGGTGGGCAGCAGATAGCGATCAAACTGCTTGGCCCCGATGCTCATCTGCACTGTGAAGAAGAAGGCGTATGCCGCCAGCAGCCAGAAGATCAGCGGCGGCAGCGGTGGCTTGAAGCGGCGCGGGACGAACAGATACAGGCCTGCTGCCGCCGCGCTTAACGTCAGCGTGACGGCCGTCATGTTGAACAGCAGCGTGGCCGGGTAAAAAAGGATCGGCGGGCGCTGGCCGGCGTAATACTGGCCGGCGAAGAAACGCGCCAGCCCATGCCCCCGGGCAACATGCTCGCCCGCCCCGCTGACGATGCTCTGCAGCACCAGGCCGGGCTGCACCCACATCGCCGGCCACAGCGCCAGCGGCAGCGCAGCCATGCCGATCCACTGGAGCAGCGGCAGGACGATCGCCCGGGCGGCCACGCCTGCCAGCCAGCGAGCGCGCCCCTGCGCGCGATCAGTCCATTCCGCCCGAACCCGGACACTGGCCGCGGCCAGCAGCGTCAGACCGGCAAAGGGCAGCAGGAACAGGGAAGGCACCTTCGTCAGGATCGCCAGCCCACCAACCAGACCAGACAGCAGCAGGTCACCCCGCTGCCGGCTGTGAGCATGGTTCAGGATCAGCAGCCCGGAACACAGCATCAGCGATGCGGCCAGCGCATCCACATGCAGCACGCGCCCCTGCGCAGCATAGAAGGGTGAGAAGGCCATCAGCCCGCCGGCCGTCAGTCCCAGCGGCCACCCGCCGAGCCGCACCAGCAGCCGGGTATTGAGGACGATCAGGCCGGCGATCACCAGTGCCAGACCCAGGATTGAGGCGCTGATCTCGCGCCCGGTTCGAGTGGCATCCGGTCGGGCTGCCCAGTCAAACAGAGCGCCGGCCGCTGTCCCTCGTGTGGCCTCGAACAGCGCCAGCGAGCCACCTCCAATGGCCATCACGGTGAATCCGGGGTGGCGCGACTGGTAGGTGCTGGCCCAGTCCTGCCCGGCGACGGCCTCCACGAAGGCACGGCTGCGGCGGTGCCACTGGCGTGGACGCTCCACCGGCTGGTAGGCGCGAATCAGAAAGGCGATCAGGTACAGTGCGATCAGCGCCAGGGCAGAGACGCGGCGAGAGCGGATCATGCCGGCTCCTGTTCAGGGGTTCTGGATGCCCACCAGCTGGCCGCCGCGACAGCCGCGATCCATGCCCAGGCCAGGATGATGAGCAGCGGGCCACCCCGGTTGATCACGATGGTCTCCTGATCGGCAGGCGGCGGGCTGGCATACAGCCACGCCTGCTCCACCCCGTCGAACGCCACCACCAGCGCTGGCGGGCGATCCAGATAGCGCCGGTCGATCTGCTCTGGCTGGCGCTGCACCGCAGAGAGGTTGAAGGCATAGAAGTCCACTACCTCCGGGCCGGTTGTGACAGCGCCGCCGAAGTACTGGTTGAGCGACTCGTCCAGCGGGGCCACCACGCCGACGCGAAGGGCCTCCGGGTCTGGCTGCCGATTCAGATAAGCGGCGATGTCTGCCACTCCCTCATTCTGGCCCATCAGTTCCACCACACCCCGCGCCCCGCGCCCCCCGCCCAGCAGGGCATTGT
The DNA here is from genome assembly GCA_034435035.1 of Anaerolineae bacterium. GTDB lineage: Bacteria > Chloroflexota > Anaerolineae > Aggregatilineales > UBA3940 > JAHEME01. The sequence goes on from DAOTXW010000081.1 coordinate 131,293, forward strand.
AGTGCGATCCATAGTAGGGAGCATAGGGCAGAACGGCGGCCATCTGCAGAGCCACGACCAGCCCGCAGATGACGGCCATGGCCCGATCGGCAGGCCAGCGCACCCTCCGGGCGATCATCGCAGCGAACTCGACGGCGCCGGCGGCGGCGATGACCTCCAGGGGCAGGTAGCCGGGCAGGATGTAGCGGTCGCTCTGCTTGGCCCCCAGCATCATCTGCAGCGTGAAGAAGAAGACGTAAGCCGCCAGCAGCCAGAAGGCCCGCCCGCTCAGCGACGCTCCGCCCCGCCGCCACCCATACCGGATCGCCCCCACCACCCCCAGACTCAGCGTCACAAACGACATCTTGAACAGCAGGATCGTTGGGTAGAGCAGCGGGCTGGGGCGGGCGCCCTGTACGATCTGCCCGGCGAAGAAGCGCCCGCCGGGATGCGGGCGCAGCAGGTGGATCAGCGCTCCGTAATACATGTTGCCGAGCGCCGTGACAGGTTCCACCCACATAACGGGCCAGAGGGCATGCGGGAGGGCAGCCATCAGCCCCCACAGCAGGCCCGGACGCACCACCCCCCGCCAGCCCAGCCCCGCCAGCCACCGCGCTCGCCTGCCGCTGTGCCTCCCCCACCCCGCCCGCACCTCCGGCAGCACCCCCACCCCCAGCACCAGCCCCACATACGGCAGCAGAAACACGCTCGGACTTTTCGTCAGCAGCGCCAGACCCCCCAGCACCCCCGACCCCGCCAGCCACCCCGGCACACGCCTCCCCCCGCTGCCTTCCTCCACATGCACCAGCAGCATCAGCCCTGACGCCAGCATCAGCGACGCCACCAGCGCATCCAGGTGAAACACCCGCCCCTGCGCCAGATAGAACGGCGAGAACGCCATCAGCCCGCCGCTCACCACCCCCACCCACCGGCCTCCCAGCTTCCCCACCAGCCATGCATTCAGCACAATCAGCCCCGCCACCACCACCGACAGCCCCAGCACCCCCGCCGCGATCCGACGCCCCCGCTCCGTCGCCCCCGGCGCCGCCCCCCACTCAAATACCCACCCCCACCTCGTCCCTGCCACCGCATCATACGCCCGCAGACTCAACCCCCCGATCACCATCCCCGTCACCCCGGGATGCCGCGACTGGTACGTCTCCCCCCACTCCCTCCTCTCCACCGCTTCCATGAATAACTCCGACCGCTCGTACCACTGCGGCGGCCGCGACACCGGCCGGTACCCCCTCACCACCAGACTCACCCCGAACACTACCCCCAGCATCACCCCATACACCAGACGGCCCCGACGAATGGCAGAACCCCCGGCAGGCATAGAGGCCGATAAGATTGTCATGGTTCCACCACCCGAATTGTGTTCAGCGCCAGCCAGTTGTCGATGATGTGCCCATCTTCAGCTACGATGTTTAACCGCTCCCCGCTGCGATCGGAGAACCAGCCCAGCTCAAGCGTGTAGATCCCCGGCGGCATGTTATCCGGCAGCTGGATGCGCCTCCGGTCAACGATCACCTGCCCGGGGATCCAATCCGTCGTCGAGGCGTCCGGTTCCCCCGGGTTGCCATCATTGCCGGCCCACTGCCTGTCCCATCCCTGCGTGATGTGCAGAAAGACCTTGTAGGACTCATCCTGCGGCGGATCGAGCGCCTGCCAGTACAGCTTGACCGTCGTTCGCTTGCCAGCCCGTACTACCCGCGGCTCGATGGTGTAGCCCACCAGCGCAAAATGGCCATCCCAGTTGATGAATGTCTGGTTCGGGTAGTCGGCCTCCGGATTGTCCGGTATCCGCACCCGGCCAAACACCAGCGCATCGTCACCCTCCTCGCCGACCGGCAGCCGGGTCCCATCGCTATCATACAACCCGATCTCGACGGCAAATCGATCAGGAGAGTAAGCTGTGCCCGGCAGGTAGATGCGGTAGGTCTCGGTGAAGATGTGCCCCGGCCGCCACCAGTGCGAGGGGTAGTTGCCCAGGCCGGTGTATGTGTCCCGCTGCGCGACCATCGCGCCATCCGGGTTCACCAGGTGGATGAACACTGAGTAGGGGCGGTCGGTGGGCCGCAAGATTTCCCAGGTGACGGTCACACTAACCGGCTCGCCCGGGCGGACCGTTTCCGGTTCGGCACGCACCGCCAGGATGCGGGCAGCGTCTCCGACCTCTATGTTCAGCGAATCGGGCGGCGCTGCCTCATGGCCGGGCAGCGCGTAGGCCGGGATCAGGTACCCGATCAGCGCGGCCAGCGCACAGGCAACCATCCCGGCGCAGACCGCCCCCGCCGCGGCCGGCTGCCAGCGGATCGGCAGCGCGCCGGGCAGACCGGCTGCCACCAGCACGGCAAAGGCGGGCAGACCGGGGAAGAAGAAGCGCCCCATCGCCCCGGCCGGGCTGACGGTGATATAGGCATACAATACAGCAAAGTTGATCATCATCGCTGCGGCCAGCACCGCCAGCGCGCGCCGCCGGGGCGCGTCGAAATCCCCGCGGGCAGCGCGGATCGCCAGACCCACCAGTCCAGCCCCACACAGCGCGGCACTGGCGATATAGAAGGACGCCGGGACCGGAATCTGCCCGTAGCCAAAGCGTGCCCACAGGCTTGTCCAGGCATATACCAGTTCGCGCCCGGCCAATTGCACCCCGGCCACCGGGTCGCGGAAGCCCCAGATCTCCGTCAGCCGGAAGAAGCCGGTTGGCTCCCCATACAGGATCGTGTTGCGGACGTACCACCAACCAGCGATGACAGCAGTGGCACCTGCGATGATCCCCACGGCGCGCAGCAGGGCTCCCCGGCGGCTGCGCCAGCCCGGCGCGGAGTCGGCAGGCAGCGGGGCCAGTGCCAGCGCCAGCCCGATGACCGCCAGCATAGCCACCAGGTTAAACTTCACCAGCGCCGCCGCGCCGGACAGCGTCCCCAGCAGCACCGCCCGCCTCTGCGTCAGGCCAGCCTGAACCACCTGCACACAGACCAGCGCGAGCGCCGCGCCCATCAGCCCGGCGGGCACATCGTTGTTGACCGCCCCGCCCAGATAGAGGAACATCGGGTTGAACGCCACCAGGCCGCCCGCTGCCAGTTCCACCGCCGGCCGGTCGGGAGCCAGCAACCGCGCCGTGAGCGCGGTCAGCGCGACAGCCCCCGCCCCCCACAGCACGGTGACCCAGCGGGCCAGATGGGCCGCCAGCGCGGCATCCCGGTAAGGCCAGGCTTCATCCGGCCCGTGCAGGTAGAGGTTCTTGTTATCGGTCCCAACCTCCCAGTTTCGATATGACCACTGCGGGTTGGTCGGCGGTTCAGCCAGCGGGTCGGCCGGGCGCGCCCAGAAGCTCAGCAGAGCAGCGGTCGCGTAATAGAGGGGCGGATGATGCGCCTGTGCGTTGCCCGCATCGCCGGACTGGACCGGCAGCCGTCTATAATCAGCCAGGTAGCGCACATAGCGGTAGTGCCGCAGCTCATCGGTTGCCTCATGGATCGGGTTGGCGATGCTGTAGGCCGCCGCCAGAATAACGTAAGCCAGCGCCAGCAGCGTGGGCAGCGGATCCGATCGCAGGGAGCGGAACAGGTGCATCATGGGCGGGCGATCGTGATCTCAGCCAGGGTGATGCCATCCCCCAGCGGGCTGCCATCCGGAGCGATCACCGGCAGCCGGGCCAGAGTATCGGCGTCATACATCCCGATCCGCAGCGTGTACTGCCCCGGGGCGGCATCCGGCGGGATGGGGATCGGCCACTCATCCCAGTCGAAGTACCCCGGCAGCCAGTCATAGGTACGGTGCAGCGCATCGCCCGGTGGGCCATCCAGCTGGGCGACCGGCTCCCCTGCCGGCGGCAGCAGGTGTGCATAGACGATGAAGTTGGCATCAGTCTCCCTCAGGGCCGACCAGTACAGCGTCAGCGCCAGTGTCTCGCCGGGAACGACAACCGCTGAGGGTAGATCATAGCCTTTGAAGATCACTGCCTCGCCCAGAAAGACATGCATCGGGTGCTGCTGGATCGGCGGCACGTGAAACACATAGCGCTCCGGCCCCTGCCATCCCCGATCCCACGGGCGGGTCAGATCGAGCACAGTTTCAACTTCGCTCAGAAACGCCCGGCTGTCATTTTCCGGGGCAAAGTAGCCGCCCCGGTAGATGTTCCGATAGTCCGCGACCAGATACTCTACCCCGGCACGGGCGAAGTCTTCCAGGCTGCGTTCATAGACCGAATCGATCTCTTCGACTACATAAATGCGCGTGCTGGGGAAACCGCCAAAGTTGCGATCAAACTCCACGTGATCCTTCTCGACCGCGATGTGCGTCCCTTCCGGCGTGCTGGCGATGAACCAGTCGGCGGTCAGGGCGCGGGTATCCGGCAGCATCATTTCGCTGCCTGCCCGCCAGTTCGCACCGATCCAGGGAAGAGTCAGCGCCAGCGCCGCCGCCAGCGTGAGCACAGGCCGCTGTCCGATCAGCAGGCCGAGCGCCAGCCCCCACAGGAGCGCAAACGCCAGCACCGCCACGTAGCGATCCTGCACCCGGTTGGTCTGGAACAGCCCCAGCAGCACCACCGTGCTGACCATCACCGCCGTCAGCAGCCCGATCAGCGCCCACCGGATTCCCGGCAGGCGATCTCGCCGCCGGCCCAGCGCACCCAGCGGGATGGCGATCAGCGTGCCCCACAGATTCAATGGGCCGATCTGAGCCAGCAGCCCGTGCCACCCGCTCCGCAGCGAGACAAACGCCACGATCGACTCGCGCTCATACAGCTGCCGGCCGTGGAAGCGCATCAGGAAACCCGCCACCACCGACTCGCGGTCCAGCACCAGCAGGATCCCGCCCACCGCGGCCGCGGCCAGCGCGCCCAGCGCTGCCGCCCGCCAGAGAGACCGGCGCGGCGCCCAGGCCGCCAGCAGGAAGGCCGGCAGCAGCAGCAGCGGCAGCATCGTGTATTTGTTGTACACAGCAACGGCCCCGGCGAGGGCCGCCAGCAGCAGCGGGGTGCGCCGTCCGGCGCGCAGCGCATAGGCGCAGCCCAGCAGACACAGCATCCCCAGCAGCCATGACAGGTTATCCGTCTTGAGTGTCTTGGCAAAGGTAACTGCATCGGGCTGGGCCGCCAGGAAGGTCATCGCTGCCAGGCCAGCAGCGCGGCTGTGCAGCCACCTCCCAGCCTGGTAGGTGGCAGCCAGCAGCAGCAACCCGATCCATACATTCGACACGCGCCCAAAGAAGAAATAGACCGGCTGGTCCACTTGGCCGGGAGTGACCAGGTTGAGCAGGATGTGCTGCCCGGTGAGCAGGATAATGCGGGGGCGCGAGTAGTTACTCAGCTCACCCAGCGTGCGAAACCACTCCGCCAGGTTGAAGACGACCGGCTCATCCGGGTTGAGCTGATAGGGAAGCGTCTGCACAATGCCGTGCAGCATCAACGTCGCGCTCAGCAGCAGGATGGCAACTGCCATCACCCGGCTCAGCGCGGCGCAGCGGGCAGCGGGCAGCGAGGGCAGGTTGAAGCGGCGCAGATGGAGGGTCAGAGCGGTTTGACGCATAACGGGGCACCATTGTATCGCCGGATGGGCGGCGCGTCGACCACCGGCGCCACGTTATTTCAGACCCGGCGCAATTCGATAGAGGGCAAACGCATACTGGGTCAGCAGCGCCAGCGTCATGGCGGCCAGCCAGCCCAGGCTGAAGCGCCAGCCCGGCTGCAGCCAGCCGCGCGCCGCCAGCGCCGCCCACAGCGGCAGGATCAGGAAACGGCTGTAGCGCACCAGCGCCCAGATTTCGTGCTGGTTAAGCAGCACGCCGTACATCACGATGGGGAGAATCAGCGCCAGCAGAGCCGGCTGATCGTGCCAGCGCTGCCGCCCGATGATCAGCAGCGCCACCGCCAACCCGAAGCACAACAGCACCGGGAGGGTCCGCAGCAGCCCTGCCGGGCCACCGGCCAGCAGCCCGCCCAGCAGCCCATCCAGCACCGGCAGCGCCCCCTGCGAGGCGATCTCTTTGCCCACGTTCGCCCGCACAATCCACAGCACATCGCCGCCGCGCAGAGCGCCATACAGCCAGTACGCAGCCAGCGGTAGGCCGATGAGCGCCAGATCACCGGGCCGCAGGCGCCTGCGCCACAGCTCGCCGACCGCAAGCAGGGCGGCAAATGGCCACAGCGCCTTGTGCACCAGCAGGCTGAGTCCCAGCGCCATGATCAACGGCAGGCGCTGCTCGCGCACCGCAAACAGCACCCCGGCAGTCAGTACCAGCGCCGCCAGCGCGTCCGCCCGGGGCGAGACGATCTCAACGAGGCCGACGAATGGGAACCAGGCATACAGCAGCGCGCCCTGCCAGCCGCGAGGCAGCCCCAGCGCCTGCAGGATGAGCAGCATGTTCAGGGCGCTGACCAGCCAGGCGATCAGGCCGATGCCCTGCGCCAGCCGCACGTATGGCACGCCCGGCAGCAGCCAGTGCCCGGCAGCGATGACCGCCGGATAGCCTGGCATGTGGAAGGCGTCGATCCGCTCCCCCAGCGTCTGGCTGTCCTGCCAGTAGCCGATCACGTCGCCGCCCAGCGGCTCGTAGCCGGCCAGCCGATAGATAGCAAAGATGGACAGCCAGCCGGCCAGCGCGCCCACCAGCACGATGGCCACAGGCCGCAGCCAGCCGGGGCGGCCGCCTGCCGATTCGATCACGGCAGAACCTTCAGCCCATGAATGCAGGCGCGGATATCCCGCGAGTAGTTGAAGGCTTCCACAAGCTCCCCGCGCCGCCAGTCCAGGCACAGAATCGACGCCGGCGACATTCCCACAAACAGCCGATCCCCGTCCAGGTCCAGCCCACGGACAAAGCGTGGCAGCGAGATCTTCAGCTGCCGGATGCCCAGGCGCGAGAACCCGCGCGTCAGCGGCGCGATCCGGTCGTACCAGCGCGTCAGATCACGAACCCAGCTGAAGGTCATCAGATCGATGGTCTGGCGGTGCGCCCGCTCGGCCAGATCGTAGATGTGGACGCAGTGTCCCCGGGTGCCATTAATGAAAGCCGTGCCATCTTCCAGCACCACCAGGTTGTGGCCTCCGCGCAGCGCGTCATCCCGGATCACGACCTCGCCCCGATCCAGGTTAGCGATCGCGCCGAAGCTGTTGAACAGCCCGTACATCTCTCCGCGCCAGCGGGTGATCGCATTGAAATGGAGGTGGCTGTGGCTTTCGAGGTGGCTGCGGCTCAGAAATCGCCCCCGGTTATCCGCTTCCTTATCGATCGCCAGCGAAGCGACACCCAGCGCAGCCTGGAAGGGGGGCATCTCGCGCGGCCATATCTGCCGCACTGCCCGCCCGCTGGTCATATCGATCTCCAGCGCCGCATCGATGGCCGTCGAAGCCACCCAGATCGTGCCATCCCCGGTTGGAAAGACCTCATGCAGGCCGACCATCAGCGGGTGCGACACATCCCGCAGCGGAGCGAGCCGGCGGTCAAACAGCCGCAGCGTGTGATAGGAGGCAACGACCAGGTCCTCGCCCATGAGGGCGATGCCGCGCCCGCCGCGGGTATTGCCGCGCGGATTCGGGTCGCGCAGTTCCGGGTTAGCCGGAAAGATGGGGGTGCGCTGCTCAACCGCTTTGCGATCCCAGTCCAGCAGAACCAGCTCGCCACCACGCCGCACCGGCGCCCCTCTGACTACCGTGCTGAACGCCAGTTTCATCCCAGGTACCCCAGCCCGCGCAGGCGCTCTTCCACCTGAGCGGCTTCCTCTACAGTATAGGTAGCATCGACCTCGGGCTGGCTGCTCGCCGCTTCATCCTCTGCCATCTGCACCGGGCGGCGAGCCAGATATTCCGGCTCGAACAGCGCCTCGATCACCCGGCCATCCATGCCGGCGGGTACCGGAACGCCGGCGCAGTACAGGACGGTCGGCGCAAGCTGAGCCAGCGACATCCCCTCGACTGCCGCCCCCTGCCGGATTCCCGGCCCTAGCGCGAACAGGATGCCATCCGGTGCGTGGCAGCCGGATGTCTCGCCGCGGGCGAAGCGCGCGCGCTCCACCAGATCCGGTGTATGAAGGCCCAGCTGCATCGAGGTCTGGTAGCGGTACCCTCGCATCCGGAACAGCAGGTCGGGGGCGCTGTCCGCATATCGGCCCTGATAGAGGCTGGCCGAGCGCCAGACTGCATCCACCAGCGGCTCGCCATCATCCGGGCTGGTGAGCGTGTCCAGCAGGGTGATCACGCGGTCGATCACGGCCTCTTTGTCTCGCGGATCGACGCTGCCCTGCCCTTCACGCCCTGCAAGATTCACCGAGATCTGCCCGAAGTCACCCGACAGGTAGGCGCTGGTGCGCGCCCAATCGATATCGCCCACCCCGATGCCGGAGCTGACCACCGCCCGACGTATTCCCCTGGGAACCAGCGGGCGCGGATCGATGCCGATCCCGCGCAGCAGACGGTACAGGCGTTCTACGACTCGCCGCCGGGCCAGCCACGCCTTGATGCGAGTCGCCGGCCCCTGCCGGATCGCCAGCAGGCCGCCCTGCATCAGCAGCTTGTTGATGAAGACGTGCCCCAGGTAGCCCTGGCTGCCATGATCGGAGACCAGCAGCAGCGTGCAGTCATCGTCCAGCCGTTCCAGCACATCTCCCAGGACCTGATCGAGATGGACATAGACATCCCGGATGGCATGTTCATAGGTAGCAAGTTCTGGCTGATAGCTCGGGTGAGTCGAATCCATGTACTTCCAGAAGTCATGCATCACATGGTCGGATTCCATGAACACGGCCAGCACGATATCGGTGGGATGGTGTTCCAGCAGATGCAGCAGCGCCCGCCGCCGCCGCTCGATCGTGTCGTGCAGTGCCTCCAGGTAAGCCTGCTCACTGCCCCGCTGGTAGGTAACCCCGAAGAAGATCCGGTAGCCGCCGCTGGCCCGGTCGATCTCGTCACGCAGGGCCAGCGGATAGGTGATATCCGGGGCGCCCGGCGGGGTCAGGATGTCGGTCACCATCCACCCATCCAGCGGCCGGGGGGGATAGGTCAGGGGCACGTTGAGCACCCCGGCGCTCAGGCCGGACCGGTTGGCGATCTCCCACAGCCGGGGCGCCCTTACCGACCGCCCATTAACGATCCGGTGGTGGTAGCCCTGCGGATCGCGCTCATGCCAGTCGAACACCCCATGATTGCCCGGATTCATCCCGGTCATCGCCGTGCTCCAGGCCGCTGGGCTGATGGGATGAGTCGTCGAGTGCAGCCGCCCACCGGCGCCCTCCCGCATCAGGCGGGCGATGTGCGGCAGGTGGCCCTCGGCGGTCCAGCGTGCGATCAGCAGCGGGTCAGCGGCATCCAATCCAAGCACAATGCAGCGCGGCATCAGGCTATCCGTTCCGGGTCATATCAGCATGGTCCATCCGCCAATAGAAAGCAGGTAGCGCACCGTCTGGCGCGAGATCGGGTGGCGGCCCTGGCACAGCCACTCGCGCTCGCCGATCAGCGTCCTGACGTAGCGGGCAGCCATCCGCAGATCAAATCCTGAGGCCAGCAGCATCCAGCAGAAGCGCACAAGGGTCACGCTGAGGTTGTACGGGAAGGGCAGCAGGCGCAGCGCCGCGCGCGTCCGGTTCAGGTTGCAGTGGAAGGGGCGATCCCTGTGCTGCCCCCGGATGCCCACTACCCGCCCCTGCTGGGCCTTGTAGTGGGTGGCTGTGATGGCAGGATTATACAGGATGGTGTAGCCCGCATCGAGTATTCGCAGCGCCAGGTCATAGGATCCCATGCAGTAGAAGAAGCGCGATGGATACCCGCCGATCTGTTCCAGCAGCGATCGCCGGATGGCGATCTGCCCCTCCAGAAAAGACGGTACTTCCACAACTCCCACGCCCACCGGATCACGCCGCACGGAATGGGGCAGCTGATTCAGCAGGGTCTGCCCCTGGGGGTTGACGCAGCGATAGGCCACCGCGCCGCAGCGCGGGTCAGCATCCAGCATCGCCAGCAGGCGCAGGGTGGCGTCCGCTTCATTCAGTGGCTGATCATCATCCACGAAAACCACCACCTCGCCTCTGGCCACGGACAGCCCGGCATTGCGACCCTCCATGGCGCCCAGATTGCTACCCGGCGACACCAGCACCGTCTCGACACCCTCCCCGCGCAGCGGCTCGAAGATGCTGTCGGTGAGGTCGCCGCCGTTGTCCACCACAATGATCTGGATCGGCCGGTGCTGCTGCGCCCGGATCGACTCCAGGCTGCCCGGCAGATAGTCGGGCCGGTGATGAGTGACCACCAGATAAGTGACCAGCCGGGCCTCACCCATGGATGGCCTTCCGAGGAGCCCGTAAAGGATAGCCATACTGCCACAACAGCGGCGCGGTCAACGCCGTCACGATCCAGCGGTCAGCCGGCTTCATTTCTCGCTGCCACTCATCATCCAGCCGGATCGCCACCTCGCCCTGCCCGAAGCGAATCGGGTTGCCGCCAGCGATATGATCCACCCCCAGCTGGATGCGCCCCTCCTGCAGATAATCCGGCGGCGCTTCCGGCAGGCCCGCCATCCTGAGAATAACCCCGATCGCGCGGGCAGGGTCGGCAGCCAAGTCCTCATAGCGCACCCGGACATAATGCGGCGTCACCCGTTGCAGCCCATCCGCGATCCAGTTACGGTACAGCCAGGTCGCCGCACTGCGCACCGGCGAGGCGGTGGACATGTACTCCTCCGGCCCGCGGGTCGGCGAGCGCCGCTTACGCCGCATCCGGGAGAACGCCACGGCCCGGCTGTCGCGCACGATATGCACCACATGCAGATCGATCTCCGGCAGCGTGCTCAGCAGGTAGGCGGTCGATGCGTCCTTCGTCGAGTCGATGATAAACGGGCGCCCCGCCTCTGCGTGAACGGCCCGGTACAGCCGTTGCACCAGCGGGCGATAGCGCTCCAGCCGCCGGGAATAGCCGGGCAGCCGGAGCGGCCCGCGCATCTGCGGGATATGATGCAGCCGATCCACCGCCGCGCACAGCCGCGCTGCCTCCAGCCCATCGATCCCCTCCGGCCCGCCAAAGGCCCGCCTGACCACCGCCTGCCAGAAAGAGCACTCGCGGAATGGCTGCCCGCAGCCACATGCCTGGTTGTTGACAAAGCTCTTCTGCCACATATGGCGCAGCTCGCCCGCCGGCGCAAATGAATCCAGGCCACCCAGCACCCGTTCCAGCAGGGTGCTGCCGCTGCGGCCTGACCCGGCAATGAACAGCACAGGCACACGTCCGCTATCCATGTGGCTGGCCATGAGCCTCACCCCCTGCGCCAATCCCCGGCAGCAGATAAAAGAACGATCGGATCCGCAGACGCTGCCACACCAGCACCGAAAGCCATACATTCCACAGAACGGCCGTCACCATCCCGGCCAATGCAGCCCCGGTGATGCCCAGCAGCGGGATGAGAGCCACGTTGAGGATCAGGTTGAGGGCAGCACTGATGCCGAGCACCTGCGCGTTCTTCACCTGATGCCCGGTCATGTTCAGCAGCGCCCGGTTGGGCCCGGCCGTCGCGTTGACCGCCTGCGCGATCACCCACAGCGCCAGTGCGGCATAGCCGGTGCGGAACTCCTGCCCAAACAGGCCGAGCACAGGCCGCCCGAAGGCGATCAGCCCGGCCCCCAGCACAGCCGAGGTGATAAACAGCACCAGCGTCACCCAGCTCACCAGCCGCTGCAGACCTTTCTGGTTGCCTTCCGCATGCAGCGAGGCGATGGTCGGCACAGCAATGGAGTTGATCGCCAGCAGCCCGAAGGCCACCAGTGAAGCAGTCGTCATGGCGGCGCTGTAGATGCCCGCCTGCCGCTCGCTGATCAGCAGGCCGATGAGCAGGATATCCGCCCGGGCCAGCACAGCCCCGAAGCCTGACGAGGCCAGCATCGGCAGCGAGGTCCGCAGCCATTCCTGATCGCGGTACAGCGGCCGGGCCTGCCTCGCCTCCGCTGGCAGCGACCGGTTCACGATGATGGCCTGCACCGCTGCGACGATCACAAATGTCGCCAGCACCACGCCCGTGCCATACAGGGCCGGCAGCGCCCCGACGATCTGCACCACCCCGAACCCCAGCCCGATCAGCAGCAGGGGGCGCACCAGCAGAGTCGGGACATACGCCCGCCCGATATGCTTGATACCGCGAGTCATGTTGCTCTGGACATCGGCCAGCGCAAAGAAGGGCACAATCCACAGGCTGAGCGCCAGCACGCTCGTGCTCAACCGCGCCGGGTTGATCGCCATCACCAGCGCTGAGGAGGCTAACGCGATCAGCATGCCGGCCGCCAGAATCATCTGCCGGGTGCGCCGCACGAAGCCGCGCAGCAGACCCCATTCCTGCCGGACGATCTGCTCCGGGATGTAGCGCAGCGTCGCCAGGTCGAAGCCCAGAGTCGCCACCACCGCCAGCGACTGCGCCCAGTTCAGTCCATTGGTGTAGGCGCCGAATGAGTCCGCGCCCATCCAGCGGGCCATCAGCACCTGGGCCAGGTAGCGCAGGCCCTGACCCAGCCCCTGGAGGATCAGCGCCACGCTCGCGCCGCGGGCCAGGGTAGCGAGCAGTCCGCGGGATTGGAGCCGTCGGAACAGGGCAGTGAGTGCGGCAGCCATACGCCTCTATCCCGATCCCGGCAGGTAGCGATAGGCCAGCAGCCACGGCCACGTCAGCGCCGTGACCGTCATCCGCCGCAGCGGGCTCAGCCGCTGCTTCCACTCATCATCGATCTGCAGCCGGATCGGCCCGGCATCGTAGCGCAGCGGGTTGCCGGAGGCCACGTGGCTGGTGCGCCGATCGACGCTGCCATCGGCACCGAACGGCATCGGCAGCCCATCTTCCCCGACATAGGCCAGCAGATCCGCTACTGTCTGCTGCGGGTGGGCAACGAAATCCTCATACCGCAGCAGCCAGTAGCGCCCGGCCTGCCGCCAGATCAGCTCGCTGGCCACGTTCCTCAGCACCCACCGCAGCGACGCCTCGATCGGCCCATGCTGGATCTTAATCTTCGTGCGCTGGCGGGAATAAGCCGCGGCCCGCGGGTCGCGCACCATGTGCAGGGCATATACATCCAGGGCGGGGATCATGCCCAGCACATATCCATAAGAGGGGAACTTGGAAGAATCGACGATCAGGCGGCAGCCGGTCACATCGCGAATGGCGCCATAGAGCCTGGCCAGATTATCCAGGAACGGCGCCAGCCGCGCCCGCAGACGCGCCCGCCCCCCGGGCAGCAGCATCAGGGGGTACTGGCGCTCGCGCGCACCCATCAGCCGCCAGCGGTTCATCTGAACCGGGTCAACAGCCTCCACGCTGCCAAAAGCGCGCTCCAGCACCGGCTTCCAGAGGACGCACTCGCGCACAGTCCTGCCGCAGCTGCAGGGCCGGTTGTCGATCAGGCAGCGTGCCCACAGATAGCACAGCTCGCCGGCGAAGAACACGCCGTCGATCTGCCCGAGCACCTCACCGAGGATGGTGCTGCCGCTGCGACCGTACCCGCTGATATACAGGACTTTGACCGGCTGGTCTGTCATGGCTTCCGTTCCTGATCCGGGCGGCCCGCGCGCAGCAGACCCCACAGCACGCCCGCCCCAAAGGCCCCACCGCTCAACGGCAGCAGAATCAGGACCAGCAGCACATCGGATGGACGGCGCGCCAAGTATAACGCGGCACTCAACAGGCACAACAGGCTCACACCGGCGGCGATTCCCAGCGCAAGGGCCGGCCCGGCTGCTGCCCACAGCATAGCCAATCCCGCTAATGCCGTCAGCCCCAGCCCGATCGCCAACAGCCACAGATGGTAGAACGGCCCACCGGGGCGCAGGTAGTAGGAGGCAAAGCGCGGGCCGCGCAGGAATAGATGGCGCATCACGTCCCGAAAGCGCTCGCGCTGCAGGTAGGTCACGCTCAGATCGAAGCGGCGCAGCAGGCCCACGCGATCGGCCATCGCCCGCAGGATGGGCGTATCGTCATGGGCGTGCCGGCTCTGGTCAGCGGGCTGGCAGGCCAGCCACAGATCGCGGGGGCAGGCCAGGGCGGTGGTCCCTTTGGCCGCCCGCGTGAAGTTGTCCGGCGTGATCAGGAAGGGCGCCTGCCGGGCCGCCTCTACTTCATCCAGCGGGAGCGGCGGTCGATAGTAGCGGGCCCGGATCAAGGTGAACAGCCGGTCAAACCAGCCGCGCCCCTCACCCTGCGTGAAGACATGGAACAGCTGCGGCAGATGCGCCTGTTCGCCGATGCGCCGCAGCCCATCGGCGGGGAACAGCACCCGGCTGTCCACGAAAACCAGCGTCTCGAACACGGCAGCCCCGGCACCGCGATTGCGAGCCACGATCCGCCCCCGGTTGCTGCCCAGCGCGATCACCCGCGCCCCGGCCTGCTGCGCGATCTCACCGGAGCCGTCGGTCGAGCCATCATCCACCACAATGACTTCGTAGCGATCCCGCGGATAAGCCTGCCCCACCAGGGGCATCAGGCAGCGAGCCAGCGTCTCGGCCCCGTTGTAGACCGGCACAATGATCGAATAGCCGGGCTGGTCGCTCATCGCCGCACCGACTCGTAGGCAGCGCACAACCGGCGGGTGGTCGCCTCCCAGCCAAACTCGCGCTCCAGACGGTTTGCCGCCCCATCGACCAGGCGCCGCCCCAGGGCCGGATCATCCAGCAGCCGCCGAATCTGCGCGGCCAGATCGTCTGCATCCCCCGGTTGGGCCAGAAGCCCGGTTTCGCCGTCGATCACTACGTCGGTGATCCCCCCGGTGCGGGAGGCGATGACCGGCGTGCGGTTGGCCATCGCCTCCAGCAGCACCACGCCCAGCCCTTCGGTGTCGCCGCTGCTATCCGGCACAGCAGGCAGCGCAAAGATATCCGCAGCAGCATACCAGCAAGCCAGCGCCGCATCATCGATGCGCCCCAGCAGCCGCACGCGCTCGCTCACGTTCAACGTCTTAATCTGCGCCTCCAGCGCCTGGCGCTCCGGCCCGTCCCCGCCGATCACGAGCTGCAGGCGCTCCCGGATTCCCTCCCGTGATGCGGCCTCGACCAGCACGTGAAAGCCCTTACGCGCCACCAGCCGGCCCACAGCCAATACTACGAAGGCATCCTGCGGCAGGCCCGCCGCAGCCCGGAACGCTTCCCTATCGAAGCCGGGCGGGGCCATCTTCTCGGCATTGGCTCCGAAAGGGATAATGATCGGATCGACGGCGGGTGCATAGGCCTGGATCGTCTCACGGGTGAAGCGGCTGTTGACCACTACCGCATCGGCATGAGACACCAGATAACGGTTGGCGGGGCGCAGCAGCGGCGCCAGCGCCTCAGCCCCATGCAGAGTCACGACGCACGGGCGCCCGGCTGCCCGCGCCACCCACAGCGCGGCCAGCCCGCCAAACAGCCAGTGCCCGTGCACAATATCCGCGCCCCGCGCCGCAGGGAGCGCCCGACGGGCAAACCCGGCGATCAGACCCGGCACCTGCGCTGCTACCAGCCGGCTGCGGCGAAAGTTCTCCGGGATGCCTGCGCCGTAGCACAGGCGCCCCGCGCGGGGCGGCCACCAATAATGAAAGCGCCGCACCTGTATTGCCCCATCGTCTTCATGGGCTGCGGTGGGCACAGTCGGATCGTGCGGCGCGATGATCTCGACCTGATGGCCCAGCGCAGCCAGGGCGCGCGCCTGCCCGATGATAAACTGACCGGTCGGGTCGCCGGGGAAGCGCGGATAGCTGGTCGTCAGCACCACGATCTTCATGGACGTTCTTCCCGCAGGGGAGCCAGCAGATAGCCGTAGCGTCGCAGCAGCGGCCAGGCAAGCGCCGTGACCGCCAGCCGATCCCGGGCCCGCATCTGCGCAAGCCATCGGTAGTCAGGCCGGATGATCACGGACCCTTCCGTAAAGCGGGCGGGGTTCCCTGAGACAGTGTGGGGCGGGACCATCTGCAGCCGACCTTCCGCCAGATGTGGCAGCGTGGCTCCCGGCTCGCCGGCAAAATCAGCCAGCATCCTCAGTATCGCGGCAGGGCGGGCGGCAAAATCCTCGTAGCGCACGCGCAGATGGCGCACCGGTGCGCCTGTGCCCCACAGTTGATCGGCCATGATGTTCCACAATACCCAGGCCGCTGCGACCGGCAGCGCATGGGCGGTCGGCAGCGGCTCCCCGGTATCGGGATCGTGCTTGGCAGTCAGCCGCGAGTAGGCCACGGCCCTCGCATCACGGACCAGATGCACGATCGAGACTTCCAACCCCGGCACAGCCTCCAGCAGATGGCCATAGGCTGGCACTTTGGAGCCATCAATGATCACCCGGCTGCCCGTCACATCCCGGATCGCGGCGTACAGACGGCTCAGGGCCGCCACGAAATCCACAAACTGGCCCGCTGGCCTGCCCTGCCGGGCCTGGCTCACGGCCTGACGCACCCGCCCATAATGCCGGGGATGCACTACCTGCTGCCGCAGGGCATCCATCCGGCGCGGGTCAGGGGAATCAAACCCCCCGAATGCGCGGGTGAACGCCTCGCGCCACTGTGGGCAGTCGGTGAAGCGCTGCCCACACCCGCAGTACCGCCCCTCGATGATGCCACGGCGCCAGGCAAGGCTTGCCTCGCCTATTGAGACGAACCCGTCGGCCTGCGCCAGCGCATTGGCGATGATGGTGCTGCCGCTGCGGCCGGCGCCCGCGATGTACAGGACTCTCACTGGCTGGCTGGCGACAGACATGGGGCTACCGCTGATGAGGGAAACTGTCCTCGCGGTGGGTAAAGCTGGCCTGCGACATCCGCAGCAGCGCGATCTGCTCCGAGATCAGGCCCAGCATGAACAGCATAATTCCCGACAGCACCAGCAGGCCGGCAAAGCCGCTGAAGCGCCCCAGCGCGATCAGCGAATAGGCGACGTACAGCCCTCCGGACAGCGTCAGCGCGGCCGAAACCGGCAGGAAGATGCGCATCGGCGTGAACAGCGTCCCGATTCGCAGCAGGGTCAGCAGAAAGCCGATTCCGTCGCGGAGCAGCCGAATCTTGCTGCGCCCCGTGCGCGCCGCCGCCACAATCGGCTCATAGCGGACGCTGTAGCCGCCGCGGAACAGCGCAATCGTCAGGGTCGTCGGGTACGAGTAGCCGTTGGGCAGCAGATAGACAAAGCTCCGGGCGATGGGCGCTCGCAGCGCCCGGAAGCCCGAGGTCAGATCAGCAACCGGGTAGGCAGTGATGTAGCTGGCGATCCGGTTGTATAACCAGTTTGCTATATCCCGGTGTCGCTCTGTATTGGAGGCACGGGTGCGGGCTCCGACGACCATATCGTAGCGATCAAGCCCATCCAGGAGCCGCGGGATATCCGCAGGACGATGCTGGCCGTCCCCGTCCATCAGCAGGATCAGCTCTCCACAGGCGTTACGGATCCCGGTCTTCACCGCCGCGCCGTTGCCGATGTTGTAAGGGTGCGTGATCACCCGCACCCCCGCCCGCGCCCCGGCTTCCTGACTGGTGCCATCCGTCGAGCCATCATCCACTACGAGGATTTCGGCATCCAGCCCGAGCGCCAGTATCTCGTCCAACACGGAGCCGATCACTGCTGCCTCATTGTAGGCCGGGATAATGATCGACAACGCGGGCGGAGATGCCGTGCTCATGCGGTTCGATCAGACCCGCTCCGCTACCGGGATGTATCCCTTCTCTTCCAGATAGGCAATCACCCGGCTGGCACTCTCTTCGGGTGTCTCAGTGTGTGTGCGGATATGAATCTCAGGGGCCTCCGGCGGCTCATATGGATCGGATACGCCGGTGAAGTTCGGGATCTCGCCCCGGAAGGCTTTAGCGTACATGCCCTTGACATCACGATCCGCGCACACTTCCAACGGCGCATCCACAAAGACTTCGATGAAGTTCGTCGTCTCGCGGCGCACCATATCACGCGTCGCCTTGTAGGGGGAGATGAAGCTGCATACCACGCCCACATTGTTGCGTGAGAGCAGCTTGGCCACGAATGTGACGCGCTCAATATTCCTGTCGCGATCTTCCTTGCTAAAACCCAGGTCCCGGGTTAACGACTCGCGCACCACATCGCCGTCCAGCCGCTCGAACTTGATACCGCGTTCGTGCAGCCGCTGCTCAAGAATCCTGGCGATCGTTGTCTTGCCTGCACCGGAAAGACCGGTCATCCACAGCGTAAAACCCTTATGCTCCGTCAACTTGCACCCTCGATGTAAGGAAATGGTGTAACGCGGCGCGAGTATAGCGAATCTATCCGTGCCGGTCGAATCACCATCTCCCGTCAATACGCCCAGACTGCCTGGCCTCTCAGGATGAGATCGAGCTGCTCACTGAAGCGCGTCTGGTCCAGAGGCTTTCCCAAGAAGCTGTTGAAGCCCAGCCGGCGGGCGCGGTCAGCTTCGCTGATATGTACGGTATAAGCAACGATCGGGGCACCCGCTGTGCGTGGATCCAGGCGCAGGTCCTGATAGACATCAAACCCGTTATGATACCGGAACTCCAGATCGAGGAAGATGACGTCGAGCCGCTCCAGTTGTGGCAGCACCCGGGCCAGATCGTCGGGTGTCTCGATAGTGGTGCAGGTCAACCCATTGGCTTCCAGCAGCGTTGAGAGCACCTCAGCATTCAGCGCATGATCCTCAATGATCAGCGCATGCTTACCGGAGTGGGGCAGGCTGCTCGCCAACCATCTGGAAGCCGACGGGCGACGGGGGGGGCTGCCTATGCTGTGGTACTCATGGATGAAGTGCTGCATCTGATTTCCCCCCCAATTGAATGAGCGCAATGGCCACCCAGTCGCGGACATGGCGATCAGGATCATTGGCACAGGCACGGATAGCCGGGATCGCTGCCGGGTCGCCGAGCTTACCCAGCGTCTGCACAATCGCGCTACGGATGGTCGGCGAGTGGGTCTGTGGAAGCTGCGCCACCAGCACTTGTACCGCCCGGTTGTCGCCCAGACGCTGCAGCGCCAATATGATGCTGTTCTGGGTCATGATATGAGCATGGGGCAGAGCCTCGACCAGATGCAGCACTAGCTCACCATCGTCGTAGTGTGTCAAGGCTTTAACCGCAGCGCTCCCCAGCAATGGATGCTGTGCCCGCAGCGCCGCCACCAGCACATCAAAGGCGCGTGGGCTGCGCAACTCCCCCAGGATCTCTGCCGCTACCCAGGCACGGTGACCCATACCCTCCTGTACAGCAGCGATCAACGGATCAACCACTGCTTCACCCAGAGCTGCCAGGCGCTCACGGGCTGCCGCCCGCTCCTGCGGCCCTGCTTCCAGACTCTGGACCAGATCGGCAATTTCATCGTCGGTCATCATCGTGGCTTTCCCTCGGCTTCCCGACTCTGCCACATTAGCACTCTGCTGAGGAACGCTGGCCCTCAGCCCAGCTGCCAGATTTCCTCGCCCGCTTCAATTCGACTGATCAGATCACCGAAGGTGAACATGTCCAGCGGTTTAGCCAGGGCTCCATTGAAGCCTCCCGCCTGCAGGCGGCGGATCTCGCCTGGCATGACGCTGGCTGTCACTGCGATGATCATACGATCCCGGAAGTCAGGATCAGCGCGCAGCATCTTCAGCACTTCAAATCCATCATGCGGCTCAATGTGAACATCCAGCAGAATGATGTCGGGGGCAGTATCCAGGGCACGCAGGTGGGCCATGAAATCTTCACTGCTGTCGAAGATCACCAGGCTGCCTACTCCGATAACATCCAGCATCAGTGTACGCATGATCTCTCGGCTGAAGGGATCATCCTCGACATACAGATAGTGATACTTACGCAGCATCTTCAGTCCCCATCGAGACGCCCGGAGGCTGTGCCTTCACTGGCAGGGTGATCGTAAAAGTTGAGCCACGGCCTACTTCCGACTCACAGCGCAGGCTACCGCCATGCGCTTTAACCAGCTGCAGCGTGATCGGCAGGCCCAGCCCGGTGCCCGGCAGAGTCTTGCGAGCGCTGCGGGCGCCCTGCCGGAATGGCTGGAAGATTCGCTCACGCTCGCTCAGTTCAATCCCCGGGCCGGTATCTTCCAACACAACTGTCACCTGCTCCGCGTCACACCGCGCCTGAATGCGGATATGACCCTGGTCCGTGAACTTGGCTGCGTTGGATACCAGGTTCAGCAGCGCCTGGTGAATGCGCCGGCAGTCGCCGGCGATTTGCGGCAGATCGGGCGCAATGTCCTCGATCACCTCCACGGGCTTCTCGCCCAGCAGCACCCGGGCCAGTTCGGCCACCGATGCTATCTCGGCAGCCAGATCGATGCCATCCTCAATAAACAGCTCCAACTGCTTTGCCTCGATCTTGGACATATCGAGCAGGTCGTTGATCAGCGCCAGCAGATGGTGGGCGCTGGTAGTCGCCTTCTCCAGGGCTTCCACCTGCTGTGCATTGACCGGTCCGTAAATACCGTTGGCCACAAACTGATTGAAATTGATGATGGCATTCAGCGGCGTGCGCAACTCATGAGAGACGTTAGCCAGAAACTGAGACTTCGCCTGATCGGCCTGCTCGGCAGCAGCGCGGGCAATCTCCAGCTCCTCGGTGCGGCGCATCAGCGCCTCCTCAGCCTGGTGGCGGGCCGTCACATCACGCAGCACGATCACCCGGCCCAGCCGGATTCCGCTGGCCGTGTCAATCGGCGAGATCGTCACCGCCAGTCTCTGCCGGGCATCGCCCTGGCTCAGTTCAACCTCGGTTTCCACCCGCGCCGTCGCCGCGGTGAGGGGGCCAAGCTGCCATCCCTTCCAGGCCGGCCATGCTGCTGCCAATGACTTCCCCAGCGCCTGCGCGTTGTCGACGCCCAGCAGCGCCCGCGCCGCCGGGTTGTAGTCTGCGATGCATCCGCGAACATCCAGCACAATAATCGCATCGGCAAGGTTGTCCAGCACCACCTGCCGTGCCACCGGGATCACATCAAAGAGGCGGTAGCGGTAGAGACCCCAGATCACGATCAGGTTGCTGACAGCCATAGCAACCGGAGTCAAATCGCGCTGAAAGCTCAGCCTCACCCCCGCGATTGTAAGCAGGCCGACTACTGTTGGCACGCACACTCCGACCAGAACGGCTGCGGTCTGCCCCCGGTGGATCGGCTGCAATCGAACCAGGCTGGCGATCAGCAGTCCGATGGTGACAGCTGCCAGCGCCAGCAGGTAGATTGACATGGCATAGGCAAGCGGCGTGAAAGGGTAAGTGAGAGCCGAAAACGGCTCCCCGGGGATCAGGGTGTATACACTCCGCGTCAGCCCATGCCAGCGATTAGTGAGCACCAGCCCAAGAAATCCAGCCGGGAATGCCCAGATAGAAGCATAGAGCAGGAGAGGCCGCGCCGGGGGCCGGGAAGTGAAATGCAGCGCAAAGAAGACCAGCATAATCGCGCTGACAGTGAGTGTGAACCACTGCACATCGTCCCAGAACAGCTTGGCCGCCGCCTGCCCGGCGGCGATCTCCAGCATGTAGCAGACTGTATTCAAGCCATCGGCCAGTGACGAGATGGCATACAGCGCCGCAGCCGGTATTTCCCGCCGACGCCAGGCATAAACTGCCACGCCAATGGAAATAGCCGCAGCGGCGAAATAAGGCAGCAGGTAAGGAAGCTGGTCGATCCTCAAGCGTAATTCTGTAATTCAGTGGCGGGGCGATGCAAAGCCCTCGCCAACCCGATGAGCGTAGATGTGGCAATGATATCATATTCTGCGCGGCGGTGTAGCCAGCAGGTACCTCCCGCAGGCTGACTCACCGTGCTCACTTTCGCCTGCTTCCCTGGCACGGTACAATCGCGCCCATGCCCGACCGCACACCCCCGCCTTTCCTGACCCGCCCGGTTCTGATCGCCAGCCTGATCGCCCTGCTCGTCACGCTGGCCCTGGCCCTCGATCTGACGCCGCTGCTGCGGGGCGGGGCGGGCTGGCGCTGGCCGTACTCGATCCCCGACCCGGCGGCCTGGCTGTTGCCAGGGCTGGTAGCGCTGGCAACCTATCTCGGTGTGGGCCTGTGGGCGCTGAGGCACGCCCGTCGGACATGGCTGTTCCTGCTGTGGTGCACGCTCGGCGGGCTGGGCGTGCAGATCGCCTTCCTCGCATTCTACGGCCCCCCCCTTGAGCAGCTATTCCTGCGCACGGTCTCTTCGGTTGCAGGCGGATTCTTTGAGGTCGGCGTGGCCTCCGGCGACATGCTGGATACCCTGCGCCACTACCCGGAGCTGATGCCGGGTTGGACGGCTCACCCCAAAGCTCACCCACCGGGCATCCCGCTGCTGTTCTGGGCCGGCTCGCGTCTGCTGGCACTGACACCGGGGCTTGCAGACGCCCTGGCCGATCCCTTCCGGGTGTGGCAGTGCCATCATCGCGTGCTGATGAGCCTGACTGACCCTGCGCTGGCGGCGGCAGCCGTCGGGATGCTTGTCCCTGCGGCGGGCGCGCTGGGAGTGTATCCGGCCTTCGACCTGGCACGGCGAATAAGCGGAGAGCAAGCTGGCCGCGCGGCGGCGCTCTGGCTGCCGCTGATGCCCTCGCTGGTGATGTTCACCCCGCAGTGGAACCAGCTCTATGCGCTGCTGGCGCTGGCCGTCGTGTGGCTGGTCTGGCGCGGACTGGGCGAGGCCCGCCCCTTCTGGCTGGCCGCCTGCGGCCTGCTGCTTTCCGCAGCGACCTTCCTGAGCTTCACTGCCGTCAACCTGATCGGGCTGGCCGGGCTGGTTGGCCTGCTGACCGCCGTCCTGGTGGGCCGCCAGCGCTGGGACTCCGCTGCGCAGCGGCGTGTCCTGATCGGAATCGTGCTGGCAATACTGATGCTGCCAGTGGCGTGGCTGATCTTCTACGCTGTTTCCGGCGTGACCGTCTTCGATCTGCTGCGCACGGCACTGACCATTCATTACGGGCTCAACGAGCCATACGCGCCCTGGCTACTGTTCTTCCCGCTCGACCTGATGCTGTTCAGCGGGCTTGCGCTGGCCATCTTATCGCTGATGGGGGCCGTTCAGGCAGCGCGGGCGGTGATCCGCGACCCACACATGGCCCACCCGGAGGCTGTTCTACCACTGGCGCTGTGGGTCGCAGCGCTGGTGCTCAACTTCTCCGGGCTGGTGCGCGGCGAAGTGGGCCGCCTGCTGCTGTGGTTGATGCCGATGATCGTGCTGGCAGCAGCGCCGGCTGCCACCCCCGATGATCGCTCATCGCCGGCAGGTGTCATAGCCATCTCCACTGTGCTGGGCCTCCAACTGATTGTGATGGTCGGCTTCCTGCGCGTGATCGGGACCGAGCTGGCCCCGCCGCCCGTGAACTCATCCCATCCTGCTGAGGTCGCCGGGATGATCCCCCTTGCGCCCGCTCGCTTTGCCGCCCTCCCGGATACGTCCGGGGAGAGAGAGGGCGCCGCCAGTCTGATCGGCTACCATACCTCGGCTGCGCCTGACGGCAGTGCTCTGAACCTCACGCTCATCTGGCAGGGGGATGCCCGCTTCGATCATCCCTACTTTGTGTCGGCGGTGGTCGTCGGGCCGGAAGGCCAGCCCATCGGTGTGTACGACTGGCTGCCCGTCGAGGGCGGCTACCCGACATCCTGCTGGATGCCCGGCGAGTGGATCATCGACCGGGCGCAGATCCCGTTGAGTGCCAGCCTGCCCCGCGAAGCATGGATCAGCGTGTCCCTGTTTGACTTTGACACCCGGACGCGTCTGCCGGTGACCCTGCCCGATGGGCAGATAGATAACCAGATTGGCCTGGGGCCGATCCTATTGCCCTGATGAGCCTGCCCATGAGCGATCACACACCGTCTGCTGCATACCCCGACCGGCGGGCCGCGGGACGTGTCTCCGGCAGCCTGCTTATCCTGCTGACCCTGATTCTGCTGCTGGCAGCCTTCCTGCGGATGCACCGGCTCGGCTCCGTGCCGCCGGGGATCGCCTATGACGAGGGTCAGATCGTCTGGGATACCATCCGCGTGAGCCAGTATGGGTGGTTCCCGGCCTACAACGACTCGCGTGCCGAGCCGCTGGCCCGCTACCTGACCGGTCTGCTGATCGCCATCGGGGGCCGCACCATCTTCACGGCCCGGCTGATGAACGTCTTCTGGGGGATGCTCACCGTGGCCATGGCCTACCGGGCTATCGTATCGCTGCTGTGGCGTGAACCTCAGCGGCAAATTGCCGGGCTGGTCGGAGCCGGTGTGCTGGCCGTCCTGGTAACGCCCATCGCTCTGACGCACTTCGCGGATCGCGGCACGTTCATGGTGGTGATCATGATGACCGCCATCCACTTTCTGGCGCAGGCATGGCGGCGGAATCGGCGCGGCTGGTGGGCTGCCGCCGGCTTCTTCCTGATGGGGTCGGTGCATACGTACACGGCAGCGGTGTTTTTCCCCTTCACCATCATCCCGATTCTGCTGCACCAGGCGATCTTCCAATTCGGCGAGCTCCGGGCGCGGCTGCGCAATCTCCCCTTCCTGCTGCTGGGTGCTCTGCCGCCGTTGCTGTGGTGGCTGTGGCAGTTCTCCCGGCCAGGGCCACTGTACTGGCGCAGCGCCGATGTCGGCTACGAACGCGGGCGCGGGCTGGAGTACCTGATCACGCGCCTGCCGCGCCGCCTGCTGGCGACCACACAGGGCTTCTACGCGTTGGGTGACTGCGACCCACAGTTCAACGCGTGGAGCAAGCCGCTGCTGAACCCCCTGCTGTTCGTGTTGATGCTGGCTGGCCTGGCGCTGATCCTGTGGCGCTTCCGGCGCTTCGAGGCGGCCGTCCTGCTGACTCTGCTGCCGGTGCAGCTGCTGCCAGTGGCCCTGACCATCGATGTGGTGCATGGGCGGCGCATCGCCGGGGAGTTTCTGGTGGCTGCCGCCCTGATCGGGCTGGCCGCCATGAAGGGCTGGCAGATGCTGGGACGCTGGCGCGGGGCGCGTCTGCTGGCAGGGGCAGCGCTGGCAATCCTGCTGGCCGGCACCGGGGTCGATTCGCTCCACAGCTATCTCTCGTATCTCACACTGGAGGACGAGACGCTGGCTTCCTGCGACGGCAACCCGATGGATCCCTACTATTATTATCTGTACGATCATGTCGATCTGGCGCGCCAGATCGCCGCGGCCCGCACCCCGGTTTACCTGCCCATCGAGGAGCTGGACGTGCCAGCCGTCCACGTGACGCTGGCGCAGCAGTTTCCACGCGTGGAGTCATTCTCCACGCTGGCCGGGGCAGGCGAGCGGCTCGACCTGCCGGATGGCGACGTGATCGTTTACCCCGGCCAGGAGCGGACGGCGCACTACGCCCTGCTGCTGCCCGGCGACCGTCCGGCACGCGGGCGGATCATCCTGCTGCCAGGCCTCAGCCCGGAGGCGCGGTCCGGGCTGGAAACGGCGCTGCGCGAACGGGGCGCGATCATCCCCGGCAGGCGTAGCCCAAAGATCGGTCTGCGTTTACCGGTCGCCGGGCAGCAGAATCCCTTCGCGCAAATGGCCACCCCGATCGAGAATCCGATCGCGCTTTTTGCCAATGGCATGCAGCTGGTGGCAGTTGATGCACCCTTCGTGCTGATCCCCGGCCAGCCGATCGATATCACGCTGTACTGGCAGGCGGCGCGCCCCCTCGCCTCGGACTACTACTCCAGCGTGACGCTGATCACACCGGATGGGCAGGGTGTGGCCAATCACTACTACTGGATCATGCGCTGGCTGTATGCCACGGCTCAGTGGCCCACCGACCAGACAGTACCCGACGGCCATACCCTGCAGGTCCCCGCCGATCTCGCGCCAGGGGCCTACCGGCTGCGGGTGGGGGTGGCGAATGAGTGGTTTGAGCCGCAACCGCTGCCCGCCACTGGTCCGAATGGAGAGCCGCTGGGCGAATTCTTCCCGCTGAACTATTTCAAAGTGCCTTTCCCGGAGCCGCCGCCTCTGCCGGCAGAGGGTGTCCCAACAGACATCACTATTGGTGGGCTGCACCTGCAGGGGTATACCGTCCGGCGCAACGGCGCGTATATCGCCCTGCGCGATGCGCGCCCCGGTGACACACTTGAATTCACCTTCTACTGGGATATACCGGAGCGCCTGCCGGGGTTGTACCATCTCTTTTTGCATGTGCAGGAGTCGGCGCAGGGCGATGTGATCGGCGGCTTCGACGGCTCGCCGCTGGGCGACATTTACCCCACCATTGTATGGGGACCGGACGAACGAGTGGTTACCACGCACACCATCACGCTGCCCGAGAAGGAGGGACTACAGTTCCGGCTGGGGCTGTACGAGTGGCCATCCCTGGAACGGTTACCAGTCGTGCAGGACGAGCAGCGCGTCCCGGATGACCGTGCCGTGCTGCTGGGAGAGTGAGGCGCCCGTACCGGGGCTACGATTCCGGTGGATAGATCGCCTCGGGCGGATGACGGCGTGCCGGGCGCTCGATCAGCTCCAGCGTGACGCCCAGCAGCTTCTCTGTGTCGAAGTAGGCAAAATGGCCATCACCATCGAGCCCGTGGCCGGAGCCATCCATGATCATGCGAAAGCCTGCGGCTTCCATCGCGGCGATGCCTGCCTGCATATCATCCACCAGCAGCCCCAGATGATGCAGCCCATAGCCATGCTCGCGGACGAAGTCCGCATAGATCGTGTCACCGGACTTGATTTCGATGAGTTCCAGCCGCGTTGAACCGCCCTGTGACAGCGCCAGCCGCATCCGGTAATCGGCGGGCTGACCGTAGTAGGACATCGCCTTGAGCAGCGGGCGGCCATAGGTGTAGATATGCCAGGGGCCGATGCCGAAGTAGCGCCAGTAGTTCGCCACCGCCTGGTCCAGATCGGGCACGATGATAGCCACCTGAGCTACCCCATTCTGCAGAAAGGGCAGTGGCAGCGGCAGATCAGGCAACCCAACCCCTCCCAGTAGGTGCCGGCCCCGGGGGGTGCATCACCCGGCGGACGGGTCCGCCGGATCGCTGGCAGGCGCAAATTCGCTGATGTTCAGCGCAGCATACAGGCGGCGGCGGGCGGCTCCCGGCAGGCTGGAGTGTCCATACTGGCGGTACAGCTTGATGGTCATGCCCAGGGTATCCACTACCACCCGGCAGTTCTCACAGGTCGCCATATGCTGCTCGATCTCGCGGCACAGAGCCTCGGCAGCCTCGCCGTCCAGATAGGCGGACAGATCGCCCAGCAGGCGGCGGCAGGAAACATGTTCGTGAGACAGGTCACTCATGGCGGCCTCCGGCATATTCGGCAAAGTACTCACTCAGGCGCTCGCGCAGAAACAGGCGGGCGCGGTGCAACCGCGACTTGACCGCTGCCTCAGTGATGTTCAGCACCTCGCCTGCTTCCTGGGTGGACAGCCCCTCGATATCACGCAGAATGAACACCTCTTTTAGTGCCACGGGCAGCATCTGGATCGCCTCTTCCATCGCCGCCAGCGCCTCACTGCTCAGCAGATCGCGCTCAGGCAGGCAGCACCAGTCGAAGAACTGGCGGGGCACCTGGTCTCCTCCGTCCAGGGTAACTGGCTCATCAATCGAGACCGAATCCGGGCGCGAACGACGGCGATGCATCAGCGCCGCGTTCGTCGTAATCCGGTACAACCAGGTGCCCAGCCCGCTGCGGCCCTCAAAGCGGTCGATACTGCGGAAGGCGCTGATCAGAGCTTCTTGCAGGACATCCTCTGCCTCATGCGGGTCGCCGGTCAGCTTCAGTGCCAGGTTGTAGAGTCGGTCAGCATAGGTCTCGACCAGCCGTGCGAAGGCAGCACGATCCCCGGCGCGCAGCGCATCCAGGTCGATGAGTTCGTCAGCGGCGGTTATATCGGTCATGCTTTAGATGCTGCCCCCCGGCAGGATGATTCATGCATCGGCAGGAGTGTACCACGCCCCTCCGGGCAGGGGTAGCGCCCTGTCGCGCCGGGCGCTTGGGTCGGGAGCGCCCCATTTTATGACGAAGATCGGCGTTTGTGAAGATCTCATGAACATGCTGCGGATATAGTCGCGAGCCTCCTATCCTGAACAGGGCCTGGCAGCTACTACCTCACCGGGTTCTGGCGCGGCTCCACAGCCCAGATTTCATGCAACGCTCACATTCTCCACAGGCTGCCCTCCTATACTGAAGGCATGGCGCACAGCGCATATATCCGGGCAGTTGGCCCTCCTACCCCCGCCTGGCGCAGCCTCCGGCCTGACAGGCGGCTGAACTCGGAAAAGGCCCGTTGCCGGACGCTGTGTGCAAGGCCCACGGAGTGGGACAAATGGGTGACTTGTGTGGCCGGTGAATGTATGTTAGAAAGGGCAGGAGAAAGCGCTATACCAGCCTGCCTGCCAGGCACCTGTCTATACTCAGGACAGGTGCAGAAGTTGTGTTTCTCGTGAGGGCTTAACCATGATCATCAGATTAAACTCATCTGCACGGCGAACAGGGCAGGCCCTGGTCGAGTTTGCCTTAACAGTGTTGTTATTTATCCTCCTGATCGTGACCATGATCGAGCTGGGCCGCATCTTTTATGCCTATCAGGCAATCAACCATGCGGCACGGGTGGCAGCGCGTTATGCAGTCACCGGCCAGCGAATGGCGAAGTATGTCAACGATCCCACGGGTCAATCCGTTTCGGGCGCAGATGCCGGGTGGGACCTGACCCGGCAGGGGCCGCTCTGGCGCATCGCTCCATGTTGGCCGCGCTTTCCGGATGATCCATTGGCCCCTACCCTGCCCAACGATCTCTACTACGAACCATACCGGGATGCGCGCGTCTGCTCGGTCGAAGAGACTGCCGTGCGGCAGATGCTCACGCTCCCGATCAGCCCTGACGTCGGGCGAAATGCCCCCAATGATCCTGAATGCCCGGGGATCAGCGACCCTATCTACCGGGATCGCTGCCCGGGCTACTATGCGATATATGTCCGGAGTGCCGGGGACCTGCCTCCCGAAGCCTCGACTTTCACCCGTGGAGGATATGGCGGCGTTCCTTCAGAAACGCTGTCATACAATGACTACTATCAATTCGTCGCCCCGAGCCGTCTGGGAACCCATATCGCCGTTACGGGCTTTGCCGGGCGCCCTCTTGAAAAGGTGATCGTCGAGATCCATTTCAATCATCGGCTGATCACCCCGGTCCTGAGCTCAATTGTCCCGTATCTTCCGCTGCGGGCCAGCGCCATCGTGACGAATGAGACATTCGGCAGCACCTCGCTTCAGCGAGAGGCTATTCTGCCGCCTGAGCTGCCGCCTATCCCGCCGCTGGGCGCCCTGCGGCCGCCCGATCTGGTGGTGAACAACATCAGCGCAGCCGGGACAACAACTCCAGAACTCTGCGAGCCTGTGGACATCGATGTGTCGGTGTACAACCAGGGCACTCTCGCCTCCGGATCGGGCTACCGGCTGAACCTGTACGCCGCGACCTCTCAGCTGACGGAACCCGTGACCCCGGCCGATTTAGCCTCGCTTGAACTCGTGGGCACGACCACGCTGGGTGAGATCCTGAACGAACAGCTCATCACAACCACGGTGCCGATTTCTCTGTGCAATCTCGGCACTTACTGGCTGTATGCCTATGCCGACGCGGACGATGACATTGACGAAGATCCCTTCGGGGATACGCCTGACAATGAGACTAACAATGTGTCTGTCGGTATTGGCCCCTTTATTGTGGAAGGCGCGGTCATCGATCTCTCAGTAGAAAAATCGGTCGATAACTCCACCCCTACAGTTGGCGATGATGTGAATTACACCATCACAGTGAACAACCCGGCCGGAGCTGACGTGACCGGCGTCGTCATTGAAGATGCGCTGCCTGCCGGGCTGACCTTCCGCAGTAACGGGACAAGCCCGGAATGCAACGAGAGCGGCGGCACGGTGCTGTGCACCGTGGACATCGCAGCTGGCTCCAGCACCTCGGTGCAGATAAGGGCCCGCGTTAACGGCTCGCCTGGAGACCGCATCACTAACACGGTTCAAGATGTCAGGCTGCCGGCAGACTTCACCGATCCTGACCTTGACAACAACGTCGCGGGCGTTGACATTGTGGTTGACGGCGTCGATCTGTTTGTGATCAAGGACGTTGAAGACCTCAATGGCGGCGATGTCCTGCCCGGTGATACCCTGAACTACACGGTTACGGTCCGTAACCGGAGCGCCAATATCACGGCGACCAATGTTGTCGCTGTGGATGTCCTTCCAGCCGGCATCACACTCGTGCCGGGCAGCACGAGCTGCAATGAAAGTGCGGCGCCAACCATAACGTGCAACCTGGGCAGTCTGGCCCCAACGGCTACCGCGACCTTCACGATCCGGGCCACCGTCGATGCGGGCGCCCAGGGCAATCTGGTCAACACAGTGGTGGCGACGGCCAATGAGCCGGATGTCAACAGCGCTGACAATGACGACATTGCACCGGTAGCTGTTGCTGCGCCGCCCATCGCGGATCTGGCTGTCGCGGTTACTGCCAAGGTCAACAACGTCACTTATACGCCCGGAAGAATCGTCAAAGAAGGGGACATCATCGTCTACACGGTGCGGGTCAACAATGATCTTGGCCCCTTCGATGCCACCAATATCAGCATCACCAATGCCATCGTGCCGCCGGCCAACGCGATCTTCATCGATGCGCGAACAACCCGGGGCACTTACTCAGGCGGAACCTGGAGCATCCCGTCGCTCGACTACTCGAGCAGCGCGACCCTGACGCTTCGCTACCGGGTCCTGCCGGGCGCTGCCGATGAGAATCTCGTGTTCACCAGCACCATCGTGGATGTCGATCAGGACAACCCCGATACGGGCGGCAACAATCAGTCTATCCTGTCGATCTTCATCACTCCCTCTGCCGACCTGCGCATCACCAAGTCGGTTAGCCCTGACATCGCGGATATTGGCATTCAGGTCACGTACACGATTCGGGTGACCAATGCGGGCCCCAGTGATGCGACCAACATCGTGGTGTTTGACACAGGTCTGAGGGACGCGATCGATGATGGCACCTTCGTCGGCCTGTCGACCTCCGTCAGTACAGGAACCATCGACAGCGACCTGGAGTGGAACATCCCCACTCTGGCCTATGGGGCCACGGCGACTCTTACGGTCACCACAACGGTGGCTGCGATCCCGGCAGATCCCTTCCTGGTCAATGAAGTGCAGGTCGCACCGGGCGATCAGGTAGATACCCAGACAAGCAACAATACCGCTACGGCGCTGTTGCAGCTGGGCGAGCCTCTGGAGTATTTCGTCAACGTTGGAGACCCGAGCCGATGCGCTCTGCCCACCGTCACGTGGGGGGTGAATGAGCCCATGGTGGGCGAAGACTATCTGTGGGAAGCGAACCATGTCTTTGCCCCGGGGGACTGGGGATACTCGGGGAGCAACTTCAAGCTGTCTGGCAAGAAGACACGTATCCGCTACCCGGATGGCGATAAGGTCAATCTGAATACAGATCCATCAACTTTCTGGTTGTTCTCCTGCCTGATGACCGGGCAGAGCTTTACCTTCAGTTTTGATGATCTCCCGCCCGGGCAGTATCAGCTGTGGCTGGGATTTGCCGACCCATCCAACAAGCCGGGGCGCCGTCTATTCGACGTACGCGCCCGCAGTGGAGCCAGCTCGGTGACACTCCTCGATAACTACGATGTGTCACTCAACGCTGGAGGACAGGGTCGCTACATCGTGATCAACATGCCGGTCACCGTCAGTAGCTCTCGCCGTATCGACATCGACTTTGTTGGCAACCAGAGTGGCAGTAAGGTGAAACAGGCGCTCCTGAATGCGATCGGTATCCAGTATGTGGGGCCGTGATCGCATGCCCATGTGCGCCAAGAGAGGTGGAGAGATGTTCAAGTTAACCGCCGAACCAAGACGCCGGCCTGCTGGCCGCCGGATGCTGGGACAGTCGCTTACTGAGTTCGCTCTGGCTTTGCCGATCCTGCTGCTTACGCTGGCAGGGCTGCTGGAGGTTGCTAACCTCCTGTTGACCTACAACCGTGCTCTACTGGCTGCCCGCGAAGGCGCCCGAATCGCGGCTGCCGGCGCGACCGATGGCACCGTCCGGCAGACCATCCAAAGCGCCACGCTGAACTCCCTGCGCATGGAGCAGGGCCAGATGGAAGTCTGGATCGTGCGGCCTATGGTGCGGACCAACACCAGCCCGTGGAGCTGGCAGGATTGGAACGCTTCGGATGAAACATGCATCTTCCCGGTCGATACGAGCACTGGCAACGAGCTGTGTGAAAACACGGCCATGAATGTCTCCAAGACTGCCGTCATGAACCAGATCCAGCAGATCACGACCGCACAATCCGGCCAGATCGATGGCGAGCGGGTCACTATCGTGGCCATCTACTACGAAGCTCAGACCCTGCTGAACCTTCCCTTCTTTAGCATGCCCGGACTGGAGGATGGCCGCATCCCGTTCTGGGTATTCGCGGTGATGCGTCAGGAAACTGTCGACCAGACAACCAACCAGCTTCAGGCCGGCTGCAGCGCCTATCCTATCGCCATCAACGAGGCCGTCCAGACGACTGAAGGTGTGTCGCTGGCGCTGGCTTCGGAGGGTGATAGGCTGCTTGACATCCCCACCGGCGATAGTGGCTACCGCTTCCTACTGTGGCGTAACGGCGGTTCAGGGCTCTCGGTCACGCTGTTAAAACCCGGCGACGAGAGCCTGACCGAATATCTCAATCCGGCAAACCTGACCGATAATCAACTGCACCGCACAGATAGTGTCCTGATTCAGAGCAACACGAGCGGCGCCGTAACGCGCCTGAATGAACACAAGACTGCCGGGCGGACGCTCCGCGTGATTCTGTTCTCTGCGCCCGCCGCCGAGACCGGGAACGGGCCGGGCATCATCGTGACGTCTTTTGCCATCGTGCGCGTCGATAGTGGTTGGGACGGGAGCCTGAGCGCGCTGGATCTGCAGTTCGTCAGGCTGGATTTCAGCTGCGGTTACTACTAAGGACGTTAGCGACCATCAGCTTTGCAAAGGGCGAAGCACCCGGCTGCCGGCACAAAACAGAGGATGGGGGTCCACTTACGGCCCCTCCCAGACCCGGCTGCGCGGGCCATATGCAGCATAGTTTGAGGTGTGAATTATGACCAGGTTACGAGTCGCTCGTAAGGGCAGCATAGGCAAGATGTCCCGGCTTGAAGCCTATCGAAGCTGGGCTGCTGACCGGGAACCCGGACAGATCATCCTGCTGTTAGCGCTGGCGCTGGTCGGCCTCCTGGTGGCGGTCGGCCTGGCGCTGGATGGTGGTGTACTGCTGGTGCGCAAGCTCCAGCTGGACAAGGCGGTTGACTCGGCAGCTCTGGCGGGCGTCACCGAGGTGAACCTTGGCCTCGACTACGCCAACACGCGAGGCCGGCAGATCATGGCCGCCAACAATGTGATCACCACCTCAGCGGCGCCCTGCGCCAGCGTCGACTGGACTGTCAACGACTACTGCGGCGAGCGCCAGCCCGGCGCCATCCCGGCAGCCATCCGCTACCACGTCGAAGCGCGCCTCAACGCCGAGGTGTACTTCATGCAGCTGCTTGGCTTCCAGACTGTCCCGCTGCGCTCGTCAGCGACGGCCGAATACCTGAATCAGGTAGACATCTACGCAAGCGACGTAGGCGAGCTGGGACTGGTCAAGATCTCCAACCAGTCGATCTTCGGCCCCGGCCAGATCATCAACTTTGGCGACCCTTACACGCCGCCCCAGGGACAGGCGTGGTTCGGGGAGCTGAATGGCACTTACACCTATCGCATCCGTGTCCCGGCCAACTACCCGTATGATCAGGTGCGCGTGGAAATCTGGGATCCCGATACCGGGAACCGCTCCGGAAACACCTGGGCCACTTACGGCGTCAACGGCACCCGCACCCCCAGCGTCACCTGCTCGGATACCAATCAGGCCAATGTATGCCTGCTCGCCACCCCGTGGGGCGCACCGGGGACTAACCCCAACCCGTTCTGGTATGTTCGGATCGACGAGAACCGGGTATACAACGGCAACCCCGGCAGCTACGGCGGGAACCTGGTCAACAACACACGCACCGTGTACCGGTTGTTCTATCTGGAGCAGATGGCTGATGGCTCGCTGAGTGAAGTCGATCTGGCCTACTACATCGGTAAAGCCGATTCCAGTGATGCAGCCTATGCTTCTCCGACCGGGGAATATACCGCCGCGGAAGCACAAACAGAGGCGCGAGCAACGGATATGATGTGGGTCTCGCCCGGCGTCCCCGCTGATGAGCGGATGCCCAGCTTTGACGCGGGCGGCCAGGACACGGGAGAGCCGCCCGGGGATCGCCTGGAGCTGTTTGCCGAGCTCCTGTCCATCGCGGATTTATACGGCGTGCCCGCCGGGCAGCGTCCTGCTCAGCCCAGCCCGGACTACTCATCGCCTGCCGAACCGGTCACCATCGTTGAGGACTGTGACACCTACATCAGCCTGGACCATGCCGGCTCAGAGCATATCGGTCCAACACAGCATATCTACACCGTAGCGGATCGCTGTGAAGGAGATGGTGATTTCATCATCGATCTCGATACAGAAGTACCCGGCATCTTCGTCGATCCGGGCAGCGGCGCCCGCTACATCTACCTGCAGGTGCGCGGCATCAGCGGCATGTCAGAGAATGGGTTTGAGTTCTGGGCCGGGCCACCGCGCAGCGCCGATATCGACGACTTCATGTTCACAGTGCCCTCTGATATCAATGCTCGCCAGATATATCTTCTGGCAATGCGATCGATGGATCTGGAGATCCATCGATCCACAGGCGTCAGTATATTTGGCCTGGGGCATCTGCCCATGAACTCCAATACGGGAACCACCATGGTGGATATCCCGCTTGCCTACTTCGGACCCGAGTTCGCCGGCCAGCAGCTTCAGATCGACATGTTCGATCCGGATGCCGGCGCCCAGGATCCGATCGTCTTCTACTTCGACAGTATCCCGATCGCGGACTGGGCGGTCTGCTATGATGATAACGGGAATAATGCCTGGAACGGCTATCGCTGCAACACGCTGCCCGCTCAATACGGCGGGCCGCTGACCCGGACGGGAACTGCAAACATCCCGGTCGGCAGCGTTTGGCAGACTCCGCCTTATATATTTACAATTCCTTCTGACCCGGTTCAGCCTTTCTATGGCGGGCGGTTGATCGCACGCTACAAGTCGGGGGCTAACGACACTTACGGCTGGAGGATCCAGATCGAGAGCCGGCCCTACCTGGTCCAATAGTCTGTGCCTGGCAGCCAGGGAGCGCACCTTCAGGAGGCGCCTGTAAAATGCGGACACGTCGCGGGCTGGTCATTGTGGTGGTAGTCGTCCTGCTCCTGCTGGTGTGTGGGATCGGCGCCCTGATCGCGCTGGGCTCCGGCCCGCTGGGAGGCGCTCCGGGTGCGATTTCCTTCGAGGAAGTCACAGAGCCCGCGCCCGCGACTCCGCCGCCCATGATCACGGTCATTGTGGCCGCCCGGGACATCCCCCGCGGAGCGAGCGTCTCGGTGCAGGATGTATCGACCATCGGCTGGCCTGTCCTGGCCGAGATGCCCGTCCCCGCCGGCACGCTGATCGTCAGCCCCGAAGAAGGGCTGGGGCTGGAACAGGTCGAAGGGCGCATCGCCCGGACCGATATCCTGCGCGGGCAGCCTATCCTCGACTTCATGCTGACGCCAGGCTCCGAGCCAGTTGGCCTGGCCGACCTGGGATCCGATGCGGCGCTGCTCATCCCCTCCGGCCAGGTTGCGATCGCTATGTCGATTGACCGCCTGTCGTCGGTAGCCTACGCGCTCAAAGAAGGAGATCATGTCGATATCCTGGCGTCATTTCGATTCATCGATGTAGACGAAGAATTTCAGACCCGGCTGCCCAACAATGGGAGGGTACTGACCGATGATGCTGAGCTGGTGTCGCTCGGCTTCGGGCTGCTGGAAGTCACGCAGGGACGCCAGGAGGAGGGCCCGTTTGGCACTACCATTCTCATCATCCCCGGCGAGGCGGAGCAGACCCAGCGCCCCAGGCAGGTCACCCAGCTGGTGATCAGCAACGCCCTGGTGCTGCGCGTCGGGCAGTGGCCGGTGGACGATCTGAACACGCCGATCGTCGTCGCGCCCGGCGCTGCGCCGCAACCGGCACCCGCCGAAGGGGAACAGGGCGCAGCCGCTTCTGCTGAGGCAACTCCGCTGCCCACTGCAATCCCCCTGCCAGAGGTCATCACGCTGATCGTAAGCCGTCAGGATGCCCTTGTGCTCAAGTATGCGCTTGAGACCAATGCGCAAATCGACCTGGCTCTGCGGACTGTTCTGGACAACGAGGTAACGGAAACCACAACCGATTCCGTGACTTTGCAGTACCTGATCGATTTCTATAACGTGGCGATTCCGCCGCGGCTGCCCGCCGCACAGGATCCACGGATTGATCAGAATGAAAGCGGCGCTGCGGCAGAATCCGAGCCATCTGCACAGCCTACGGAGACAGACCCCGGCGCCAGCGAGTAAGCCTTTTCCGGTAGCGTTCGTACAAACACAGGCGGAACCCCGCCTCCTGCGGAGTTCCGCCTGTGCACAGGTGGGTTACATCCCATGCCAGCGTCCTTTCTGTGCCCGCTCTGCGGGCGTGAAAATCCCCCCGATGCGATCCAATGCTCCTGGTGTAATGCGGCCCTTTTCCTGGCCGGCGACAGTGGGATTTCTACTCACAATGTCGAGCCAGGCGATCATCCCGATCTGTCCCTTGATGGTCTGGCCCTTGAGCCTGTCTCGATACCGCCGGACCATGTGGTGCTGGCAGACCCTGCTCGCGCCCGGCAACTTATCGCCCCGGTACAACCCCGGATGATGCTCGGACGGGCCGTGGCCGACTATGATCCTCCTACCTTCGATCTGACCGATCTGGATGCGCTTGAGATGGGAGTCTCGCGCGAACACGCCACTATTCTGTTCGAGGGCCGTCATTTCAAGCTGATCGATCTGGACAGCGCCAATGGCACCTGGCTCAATGAGGCTCAGCTGGCGCCCTACCGACCGGCTCCCCTGTACCACCGTGACCAGATACGGCTTGGCAGGCTGCAACTGATCTTCTACAGCGACCTGGCGCCGGGGCAGGATTCTGAGCCACAGCTGCCGGCTGAGCCTGTTACCCTGCAGCTGCAGGATCAGAGGCAGGCCCTGGATCCGGCTTTCCTGGCTGAGACGATCGGGCCCTGTTTGGAAGCACTGGCTCAGCTACAGGCTCTGGTCGCTCGCATTCAATCAGCCGGACCTCCCACGGTGCGGATCCTGAACATTACCGGCGAGCCTCCAGTCCGCATTACGCTGCAAGGAGCCTCGCAGGCGATCTGGCTGCTTGAAACGAGCATGCAGAGCACCGCCTACTACTCACGACGTGCTCATCGTGAAACCCTACCTGACGCCGCGCAGTCACCCTCGTCGAAGGCCATCGCGCCAAGCAGCGAGGATCCGATGATCGACCGTGCGCTTGCCCTGTTGGACCATGTCAGCCCGAATCTTCCCCAGACCGAGCGTGCGGCCTGCACAGTTCTGCTGCTGCCCATTCTGCAGCGGCTGGCTTACTGGCCTTTCACAGTGGAGCCTGCTGAATGAGCGATCTGGCGGCGGCCCGGCCAAGATGGCCCGGCCTGCGCTCGCCGCGCACTGACGCTGTGAGGATATAGTGGTGCTGAGTGCCATCAGCAACGAAGTAGGACCTTACCGGCTTGTTGAGGAGATTGGCCGGGGCGGCTCTGCTGTGGTCTTCCGGGCATTGCAGCAAGATACGGGCCGCGAGGTTGCGATCAAGCTGATGGCTGATGTCAGCTCCAGCCCTCAGCGCTTTCGCCAGCGTTTCTACCGTGAGGTTAGCATTGCCCGTGAACTTGATCACCCGAACATCCTGCCCCTGCTTGACTTCGGCGAGCATCAGGGCATGTTCTATCTCGTTATGCCGTATGTACCCAAGGGAACACTTGCCGATCTGCTGAATCGCGGCGCTATTCTCAGCCCACAGCAGGCCGTCTTCGTCCTCAAGCAGATTGCCGGTGCGCTGGATTATGCGCACAGCCGGGCTATCATCCACCGTGATATCAAGCCGCACAACATCCTGATCCTGAGCACCCGGCAGGTTTGCCTGTCGGACTTCGGCATCAGCCGGCTGATCGACGACTCGACGCGGCTTACGATGAACGAGGCCGTGCTCGGATCGCCCTCCTACATGAGCCCGGAGCAGGCCCGGAGCGCCCGGGTCGATCACCGATCGGATATCTATTCGCTGGGCACTGTGCTGTATGAATGCCTGCTGGGGCGGCTGCCTTACAGCAGCGGCACTGCCCTGGAGGCGTTATACCAGCGCCTCAATACAGCCCCGCTTCCACCCCGTGAGATTAACCCGCTTTTCCCCGTCTCTCTTGAACGAGTCCTGCTGCGTGCCCTGAATAACGATCCGAACAAACGCTTCCAATCGGCCGGTGCGCTGGTAGACAGCCTTCAGCAGGTGGTGGAGGCGCTGCCTCATCACCTCCAGGTGCAGAGGCTGGTAACACCCGACCAGGTGAGCCGCTCCATGTCGCTGGTCAACCCGCCCCTGCAGGGCTTTCGCCCGGCACGTCGCGCCATCCGCATCCTCAATCTTAAATGGGCAGCCGTTATCGCAATCGCAGCGCTGCTGCTGGGCCTATCGTCCTTCTATTTGGAGAGTCTTTTCACCGGCAATCTGGACTCACTGACACAGGGCGGGCCTCAGTGGAGCGAGTCTGCGGCTACGGCTCTGCCGCAGCCGCCTTCACGCGCCACCAGAATGCCCGACGGCAACCGACCTCCGGAGCAGGCTGGACAGACCCCGGAACCATCGGTATTGCCGACACCCTCCCCTGCTCTGACTGTGGGGGGGAGCCCAACGCCTGCCCCTGCTGATCCGGGGAAGTGATCGGCATGCAGGCGCCTGCTGCCTGTTCCAGTGGCATCAGGGAGCAGAGGTACTATCGGCATGAGCTTCGATCCAGCTGCGGGCGTGATGTATCTGCATGTGCCGGCCGGCAGGCCGCCCGCCTCCGATACAGCGCAGAGAGGGGTTGGAACTTAATGGCGCTTGACAGAACTCCCGCCGGCTGTCTGAGAAGGACAGGCTGATCTTTTGGCAATGGCTGATCGGCACCGGGACGCACCCTCTATTACACTGGCTCTGTATTTGTTCAATCGATCCAGGCCTCTCATCCTGCGTGATATTGAGAAGATCTATGTCGGGTGCAGAGATCCGGGGTACATGGCGCCGACCATCGATCTGGCGCCATTCGAAGGGGCAAGTCTTGGTGTAGCGCGCAAACATGCGCTGATCATGCTGTCCGGCAACCAGTGCACTGTCACGGACCTGGACAGTGCGACCGGCACCTGGCTCAATGGGAAGCCTCTGATCCCGTTTGAGCGTTATCCGCTGCGCAATATGGACGAACTGCGTCTGGGTCAGTTTCGGATCCTCGTTCATCTGCGCGCTGCCCGATCCCCCCGCCACGATGCGCGAGCCTCCGCAAAGATTTTGCTTCAATCCTTACGCGAAGGGCCTCTGACCCCGGAATGGTTGGCATCCAGCCTTGCTCCCTATCTGCAGGCAGTTGCCGAGCTGCAGCGAATCCGGGATGAGATACTCGGCAGAGAGCCGCTTGAAGTCGAAGTTGAGATGATCAGCCATAACAACCCGGTCAGTGTCCGCCTGAAGGGCGCCAGCGCTGCGCTGGATATTCTCCAGTCGGTGATCCTGAGCCAGGAAGCGCAGGAGCATTCAGCTTCGCGCGGCAGTCAGACACAGGCTGTGGGCCGCCAGCTCCCTGACGGCCCTGCCCCGCCAGACATTGAAGGGGCAGTTGAAGCCGATCAGTTGCCTGGGCCGGGAACCTGGCTGGTCTGGGGAAGGCGAGATAACCGTGACCGGCCGCAGGCGCTGCAGGAGCTCGAAATCCGCCTGGCGGGGCGTATTGTCAGCCATGTGGCACCGGGCCTCGCGGAAAACCTCCGAATCCCTTTCGTCGTCAGGCTCCTCCCGATCCTCGATACGCTGATTCAGAGCGATATCCGGCTGATTGCCGACCGGGAAGACGAGGAAGTATGACTGCTTCTTTGCCTGGAGGCTGCCCCGGTGTGCCTTCCCATCTTACAGGCAAGAGTACCAACGGCAGGGTTGCCAAATCTCTGACCTCGTCATACACTGTGAACAGCAGTACCCGGATAGGCCTGACAGGTAGGGGAATGAAGTCGGCGGTCCCTGCCTCACTCATGATGAGCTTCAGGCAATGGAACTGACAACAGGCAGTGCCAAGAGACCGAATACAGCCCTTATCCTGGGGCTGATGCTGCTGGGTGTGATCGTGCTCATTGTGTGCGTGGCGGGCGGGCTGTTGATCATGCGGAGCATGGGATCTGGCCAGGCAGAAGCGCCAACCCCTCCACCACCTGAACTGGATGTTCCCACTGCACGCGAGGCCTATCCGCTGGCCGTTGAAGTAGCCCGGGCTGAGGATCCCGCAGCCAAACTGGCCAGTGGGGCCGGGGCATGGACTCCGGTTATCACCACCGCCAACCTTCAGGCTGGACGTACTGGCTGGACTTTCCACTTCTATCTGCCTTCCAGGCAGGAGATGATCTGGGTGGTGGTGGGCCGGGGCGGCGGCGCACGCATCACACGCCGGGATCCATGGGTAACTCCGCCCTCGCTCCTGGATGATCAGGGCTGGCAGGTGGACAGCGGCGCGGCGATGACGCTGGGCCTTCAGAACTGCCAGCCTGTGCTGGATGGCAACATCGAGGCGCAGGCGGAGGCTCGCCTGTCGCTCGCGGCAGCCAACCGCGCGCTTTTGTGGCAGCTTGCATTCACAGTCCCGGGTGATGCTGGCGCTGCCTGCCGGGTTAATGTGGATGCGACAACCGGCCAGGTGCGTTGAGAGGTTTGCCGATGGTAAGTGATCTCGTATAATACAGGCTGTACAGGCATCTGCCTTTGGCCGTCTCACAATCGATCGAGGAGAACACCATAATGGGCGCAGGCCGTGGCCGAAGAACTGGGATCATCATTATTTTGCTCATCATCGTGGTGCTGGTCATCGGCATCGGGGTGCTGTTCGTCATGCAGGGTGTAGGCGGCGGGGCTGTGGGTGGAGCCGCCGCCCAGCCGACGGCCCCACCCCCCCCAACGGTGCCTCCAACCAGTAATGTCATTGTAGCTGCCCGCGATATCCCACGCGGGGCGCGCATCAGCGTACAGGACGTCACCATCATGCCATGGCCTTTGCTGGCCGAAGCGCCGCCCCCTCCGGGTGCGCTGATCGTTGGCACCGAGGAGGGCATGCCCGGCCTTGAGCAGGTCGAGAACCGTATTGCCCGTGTTGATATTCTTAACGGGCAACCCGTTCTTGACTTCTTCCTCACTCCGGGTGATGAGCCTACCAGCCTGGCTGATCTTGGTTCGGATGCGGCGCTGCTCATTCCGTCCGGCCAGGTTGGGTATGCCCTGCCTATCACTCGTCTTTCCTCAGTGGCCTATGCACTGCGGGAAGGTGACCACGTAGACCTGTTGATGTCCTTCCGCTTCGTCGATGTGGATGAGGATTTCCAGACCATCCTGCCCAGTGATGGGCTGATCATCACGGATAATCCTGAACTTGCCGGGCTGGGGTTCCAGAATTTCGCCACCCAGGTCGGCCGCGAAGAGGAAGGGCCGTTTGGTACAACGCTCTGGGTAATCCCCAGCACCACGGACCCTGGCCAACGCCCGCGCCAGACCACCCAGCTGGTCATTGACAACGCAATGGTATTGCGTGTGGGCAACTGGCCGCTGTCTGACCTGAATGAGCCAATTGTTGTGACGCCCGCGCCGCCGCCCACCCAGGCCCCGGAAGGTGAACAAGCTCCCGAGGAAGTCCCGCCAACAGCTACCCCGATCCCCGAGCCGGATGTCGTCACACTGGTGATGAGCCGCCAGGACGCGCTGGTGCTGAAATATGCACTTGAGACCGGAGCGATGATCGACCTGGTGCTGCGCAGCGCGCTTGACGATGATATCAATGACATCGTGACCGATGCGGTGACCCTGCAGTATATCATCGACTTCTACAACGTTACCGTACCGCCGCGGCTGCCCGTCGCGCAGGACCCGCGCATTGATGGCGCTACTACCGGCCCGACCGGTGAAACTGCGCCTGCTGAGACGGCACCGTAACCCTGGTCAAGAAGGCCATGGTGCGGTACACTCTGCCGCACGCATGACCCGGATCATGGACGTAAGGAGACAAGCATGGCTGGTAAGAAGACTGGCGCGAAGAAGACGGTAGGTAAAGCCCGCAAGGGCGATACGCCCAAGGGTCTGATGCGACTGGTGTACGTCGAGAAGCCCAACGGCGCTTTCTCGCCGCGTCTGGAGCGCGTGCCGACCGCCGCCCCGGCTGCCGAAGCTGCCCCCGAGGCTTCTTAGCTCAGCCGCAGCCGGTTGATATCAACGTTCGGTCAGGCGCCTCATGCAGCGATGCGTGGGGCGCTTTGCTGTCCCGGAGGATCTACAGATGAAAGCGCTGGTGCTGGGCGCAACCGGATTCGTCGGCGGGCATATCGCGCGGCAGGCAGCCGCCGCCGGCATGGCAGTGCGGGCGCTGCGCCGCCGTCCCGGGGCGGTTGGCGCGATCGACGATCTGGCGGTGGAGTGGCAGAGCGGCGACCTCGCCGACCTGGATAGCCTGGATCGAGCGATGCGCGGCTGCGACGTGGTCTTCCACGCAGCGGGCTACTATGCCCGGAATAACCACGCCATCCGCCCGGCGATGCAGCAGGCCGGGCGCGAGATGCGCGCCGTGCTGGAGGCAGCCGCCCGGGCTGGCGTGGGCCGGCTGATCTATACCAGCTCGCTCAGCACAATCGCCCGGCCCCCGGCCGGCGAGAAGCGCCTGGCCGATGAGCGTGACGTCTACCTACCTGGCTCGGCGCCCAGCGCCTACTACGAAGCCAAATGGGTCATGGAGTGCGAGGCCCAGCGGGCCGCCGCACGGGGATTCCCGGTCGTGATCCTGATCCCCACCGCCATCTACGGCCCCGGTGATGTTAAGCCCACAACCGGCGAAGTGATCGTGAAAGTCGCACGGGGTGCACTCCCCGTGGGCTTTGATGTGGAGACCAATGTGGTCGATGTGCGCGATGTGGCGGCAGCGCACCTGCGGGCCGTTGAGATCGGCGCGCCCGGCGAGCGCACGGTAATCGGCGGGCACAACATGACCATCACCGAATCGCTGCGCATCATGGCCCGCGAGGCGGGAAAGCGGGAGCCGGTGCTGAGCCTCTCGCGCCCCGCTGCCATCCGCCTGATCGCGCTGGCGCGCATGCTCAGGCTGCCGGTTGCGGACCTGCTGTACGGCATCGAGCACTTTGGCCCGGTTAGCGGTCAGAAGGGCTGGGAGACTCTCGGCTTCACACCGCGG
Source organism: Anaerolineae bacterium (assembly GCA_034435035.1). Lineage (GTDB taxonomy): Bacteria > Chloroflexota > Anaerolineae > Aggregatilineales > UBA3940 > JAHEME01. The sequence goes on from DAOTXW010000081.1 coordinate 174,605, forward strand.
CCTTTTGAGGAGACAGTGCGGGAGGCGCTGGCCTGGTTCCGCGCCCATGGCTATCTGCCTGGCTGACGCGGCCCTCGCTGTCCACCCCCGGCTGCCGGGAGCGCAGGCAGGGGGAGTCAGGTATACTCTGGGGCATGATCGGTTCCGATAGGGCTTCCTTCCAGCGCCGCGAATTCCTGCGGCTGCTGCTGACAGGCGGCGCAGCGAGCCTGCTGGCTGCCTGCCAGCGCACACCCGGCGAGGCCCCCCTCGCGACGGTGGCACCGACCCTCTCGCCCACCCTGGCTGCCACGCTGCCCGCACCTGCTGCCATCGACCCGCGCTACGTGCTGGATCATGACGCAGTCGGCTATGGGCCGCACCCGGCCGGCTGCGACCGCATCGGCATCCGGGGCACGGTGCGCGATGTCGATGGGACGCCGCAGGCTGGCCTGATCATCCGGCTTTGGAGCCGCGATCCGGGCACGGCTTCTGCCCTGCAGACCGACGGCGATGGGCGCTACAGCGTTGACATCATCGGCTCGCCGACGGAGGCCACTTACCATCTGCAACTGAGCAGCTCAAGCGGTGAAATCCTGCTGAGCGATGTGATTGTTGCCCAGGCCATCCCCAGCTGCGATCTCAACCTGATGACTGTGGACTTCATCGCCGCGCCGTAGCCTGCTGCCGGCCTAGCCAGTAGAAAGCCCCGCGCGAACAGCCTCCACGCCGCTTTGAATGAGAACCGGCTTATGCGCCGAGGCCGCCGCCCGGAGCCGCTCCCCGGGCGGATCTGCCGCGACGAAGCCCGTTCGCCGGAGTCTGACGTGGGGCAGAGCCGGCCGCCGGCTGGCCATTCCCCCCCGCGATCATCTTCAGCCCGTCGCCGGCCAGCGCACGCAGCTCCCGCAGGAAGCGGTTGACTTCCCGCACGGTGTTGTAGTGGGCCGCGCCCACCCGCACCATGCCACCCCGCTCCTCCCGGCCCAGCGTCTGCATGATCTCCAGCGCATAGTAGTTGCCGTTCCACACATAGATGCCCCGCTGTCCCAGCTCGGAAGCTACCCGGGAGGGACTCAGCCCCTTGACGGTGAAGATCACCGTGGGAACCCGGTCCCCCAGTTCCTCAGGGGCCCGGATCCCGACGACAGCGACGCCGGGGATGCGGGCCAGCCCATCCAGCAGGCGGCGGCTCAGGTCCTTCTCATACTCCTTGATCGCCGTCAGAGCCAGCTTCAGGCGGCGGCGACGGCCCCGGTAGCCCTTAATCTGCCGGGCATATGGATCGCCGAATCGCTCACCGATCCAGTCCAGATACTCTACAGCGGCCAGCGTGCCAGCAATCCCTTCATGATTCTTGGTCCCCGTTTCCCACCGTTCGGGCGCTGAATTAGGTGCCGGGCGCACCTTGTAGGCGGGGAGCGATTCCAGGTGCTCCTGCTTCCCGTACAGGATGCCCACGTGCGGGCCGAAGAACTTGTAGGCCGAGCAGACCAGGAAGTCACAATCCAGCGCCTGAACATCGATCGGGCCATGGGGCGCATACTGAACCGCATCCACGTAGGTCATGGCGCCCACCGCCCGCCCCATTTCGACGATCCGCTGCACGTCGTTGATGGTTCCCAGCGCGTTGGAAGCGTATGCGCAGGCGATCAGCCGCGTGCGGGGGGTGATCTGGCGCTGCATGCCTTCCATATCCAGCCGCCCGGTGGCCGGGTCAAACTCTACCCAGCGCACTTTCAGGCCCTGGTCGCGGGCCATCAGCAGCCAGGGAGCGATATCGCCGTCATGATCCATCCGGGTGACAATGATCTGATCACCGCGGCTAAGTGTCTGCCCGATGGCCCGGCTGACGCTGAATGTCAGGGTGGTCATGTTCGCGCCAAACACGATCTGGTCAGCAGAAGGCGCATTGAGCAGATCCGCCATGGCCACCCGTGCCTGGTGGATCATCTCATCCGTGCGCTGGCTGGTATGAAAGGCTCCGTGCTGGTTGCTGTTGGCGCGGATCAGATAGTCGCGCATGGCGTCCAGCACGCGATCGGGCACCTGCGTCCCCCCTGGATTGTCAAAGTAGATCGGGGTCAGCCCATTAACCTTCTGTTTCAGGGCCGGGAAGCGACGGCGGATGGCAGCGAGATCCAGGTGACCAGACCGGGCGCGGCCAGATGCCGCGGGCTTGGTGGGAGAGGCCGTGAGTGTCATGGGGGCGGCTCCTTACGGGACAATACCGATGCAGCCATTCTACGGCCTGCCGCCCCGTTCACCGACTGCCTGTGTTATGGGGCGGTTTAGTTGAACTCTGGTTAGAAAATCTACCCTCAGGAAGGGCATCCTACGCGCTGCGTCAGGGAGGCAGGCACAGTCATTATTACCGACCTCAAACCTGGCAGATTGCGACTTCGGCTCCTCCGCAGTATTCTGCAGCCAGTGCTGGGCGGGGTCGCTCCGGTGCAGGGCGCCGGACGGCCGGGTTATTCCCCTTCCCCCTAACACGCCGGTTGCTGCCCGCCATGACGCGGTTTCACAGCCGGCGTTCCAGGCAGTCAAAGTGGATACGCTGTCATGACTCGTCACCCCTACATTGCGATCGAGGGGGTCATTGGCGTAGGCAAAACCACGCTTGCCCGCCTGCTGGCCCCGGAGCTGCGCGGCGAGGTGCTGCTGGAGGAATTCGAGGAGAATCCCTTCCTGTCCGATTTCTATGCCGACCGCGCGCGGTACGCGTTCCAGACCCAGATCTTCTTTCTGCTTAGCCGCTACCGGCAGCAGACTACCACGGTACCGGCGGCTCTACTGCGTGGACCGGTCATCTCGGATTACACCTTTGACAAGGACAGCCTGTTCGCTCACCTGACGCTGCACGGCGACGAAATGGTGATGTATGAGCGTGTCTACGCCGCGCTCAGCGAAAAGATGCGCCGCCCGGATCTGCTGGTCTATCTGCGGGCCGATCTCGATGTGCTGATGGGCCGCATCGCCGCCCGCGACCGTCCCTATGAGCGCAACATGGATCGCGGGTACATCGAGGAACTGCGATCCGCCTATGAGCGCTTTATGGCTGCCTACCAGGATGGCCCGCTGCTGATCATTGACACCAACGATCTGGACATCGTGCAGCGCGCTGACGATCTGACTCAGGTGACTCAACGCATCAAGAACAGCCTGTCAACGGACACCTATCAGGCGGCGCTGCCCGGCGTGGGCGGGGAGGAGACGCGCAAGCCGCAAGCCATTCTGCACGACCTGGAGGACGGCCCACATCGCCTGACCGACTTTCAGCAATTTCACCTATCGCTGGATGCCGATAAAGGCTTTTCACCGGATCCTTATCTCAATTTCATCGGCTTAAGCGAAGAGGTCGGGGAACTGGCACAGGTCCTCAAGATGCTGTGGGCGCGGCAGACCGCCCTGCACCAGCAGGGTATTGATGGCGAACAGGCCCGTCGGCTGGCGCTCAGCCAGTATCGCAGCGCCCTTCAGGATGAGCTGGCTGACTGCCTGGCTTTTTTGCTCAAGCTCAGCAACTATGCCGGGATCGAGCTGGAATCGGCTTATCTGGGCAAGATGCAGATCAACGCCGCCCGCCGCTGGCGGGACGGGCGCGTGATTGAAGATCGATCCGCACATGAGGAGGCGTGATGACTGCCGGGAAGAAGTTCGTCGCTATTGCGGGAAACGTCGGCGTCGGCAAGAGCTCGCTCACGACGCTGCTGTCCGGTCACATGGGCTGGAAGGCGTTCTACGAAGCGGTGGATGAGAATCCCTACCTGGCCGATTTCTACCGCGACATGCAGGCCTGGAGCTTCCATTCGCAGATATTCTTCCTGACGCGCCGGCTGCGGCACCATCGCCAGCTCATGGAATGGCCTTTTTCAGTCATCCAGGATCGCAGCGTCTATGAAGACGCGGAGATCTTCGCGCGGAATCTGTACCAGCAGGGTTTGATGTCCGGGCGTGACTGGGACAGCTACCGCGAGCTGTACGATGTCCTGACCGAATTCCTCCCGGCACCGGATGTGGTGGTCTATCTGCGGGCTTCTGTCCCCACACTGATGGAGCGCATACGGCGGCGCGGGCGGGAGTTCGAGCGGGAGATCGAGCCCCACTACCTGCACCGACTGAACCTCCTCTACGAAGACTGGATCGCCCGGTTCACGCTCAGCCCGGTTCTGATCGTCCCCTCAGACGAACTGGACTTCGTGGCACACAGCTCCCATCTGGATCTCATCGCCTCCAAGATCCTTGAGAAGCTGGAAGGAAAAGATGAAGTGCTTTTTCTAGCTGAGGAAATCGAGCGCGCTAATGGTGTCGCGGCCTGACCGCACGCAGATCCCGCAGCAGGAGGTGGGCTGCAGCCAGTGGCCCACCTCCTGCTCTCTTTTTCTGCCAGGGTCAGCGGTTGAGGTAATCGGCGCCCAGCACGACCTGGATATCGTACAACGTGGTAGTGGGCTGGGTGGCTACAATAGCGCTGTCGGGCACGCCCAGCAGATCAGCCAGGTAGCGCGCTGTGGCGCTCTTACCGGTGAAGTTGTAGATGATGGTCTGCGCGTAATCGAAGCGATCGGCATTGCCGACTGAGGCGACCTGAATGCCGGCAGCCTGCAGCATATTGCCGGTTTCGGTCGCCAGCCCCTCCTGCGAGGTCCCATTGACCACACTGACCACTGCACGCTCGGCCTGCGCGGCGGCAGCCAGATCTTCCTGAACCTGCGGCGTGCAGCCTCCCCCGGTGCCGCTGAACATGCTGGTCATCAGCCCACGCACCTTCTCCCGCTCCCAGATGATCACCTGGCTGCCATCCTCGCGGGTGACCAGATCTTCGACATACTCCCCGCTGATCACCGCCGAGCAAATATTCTCACGTGGAACCTCAGCCGCCAGCCGGGTCAGCTCAAGGATTTGCTCCAGAGTCAGGTTGGTGTTGACGCCCTGCTGAACGTCCGAGTAGATATCCGGAGCCTGCGCCAGCAGGTTGGGGAGCTGACCGGTGCTGAGCACATGATCGCGGATGGCGAAGAGCACCTGCTGCTGGCGGGCGGCGCGATCAAAGTCGCTGCCAAAAGTGGCGCGCGTCCGCGCATACTTCAGCAGAGTCTCGCCGCCCATGCAGTAGTCGCCAGCCTCAATATAGAACGGATCGTAGCCGGTGCCTTCGGCAGCCGGATAATCCGGGTCGTCGATCGTCTCCGGCACATTGATCGGGATGCACCCCAGCCGATCGATGATCTGCACAAAAGCATAGAAATTAACCGACGCATAGTAGCTGACGGGCACGCCGAAGTTGTACTGCACCGTCTTCATCGCCAGGGCCGGCCCGCCGCCGCCCGGATACTGATCAGCATCGCCCCGGAAGTGCGCCGTATTGATCCGGTCGTAGACCCCGTAGTCCGGGATCTCCACCCACAGGTCGCGGGGCAGTGAGAGCATCCCGGCCGTCCGGCTGGCAGGATCAATGGTCAGCAGGATCATCGTATCCGTTCGCCACGGCCCGGTTTCCAGCTCCCGCTCGTCGATCCCCAGCAGCAGGATGGTGACACGCTCGCCGGGGGCCCAGGCCGCGGCACTTTCGCCCGCTGCGTCTTCCGGGTTGCCGTCTGCATCTGCGCCCAGGTCCGGGCCGCCTGCGCCGGATGCGCCCCACGGCGCTCCCGCCACAAACCCGCGCACCTGATTGAAGGTCAGATACCCCAGGCCCAGCACGCCCGCGATGAAGAGGGCCATCAGCGCATACGTCCCCCAGGGGGGGAGTTCCAGGCGATGGCGGCGGCGGACGTGGTGGGGGTCTCGGTAGCCCATGCGGGATTCTTTCTAGGGACGCGCGAACGTGTACAGGCGGTTGCCCGCTGTGACATAGATGTTCGGCGGCTGATCGGCGCTGTAAACGCCGGATACGGCATCCAGCACCGTATCATCCGTGTCTTTATAGTTCCGCAAGAAGGCACCCGTCAGCGCAGTCGAATAGATGCGCCCGCCCCCCGGATCGGCGATGAAGAACGCCCGATCAAAGGGGCTCAGGTTCAAGAAGAACGCAGCCGGACGGGCGATAGGCTGCGGCAGCCCATCCAGCGCGAAGGTTTCTGACCGCCCAAAGAAGAATTTGGAGATGCGCCCGTTCGCATGCAGCGTATAGACGTTGCCGTTCGTGTCGATCTCCATATCGATGGCGTCACCTAACTGCGGATCGATATCGGTGAAGTATCGCTGTGGGGGCGTGCTGTATGAATCAGGGCCGGCGCTGTAGCGCCAGATCTCGTTGGCGCCGCTGTCGAGCACATATAGATCGCGATCGTAGACGGCAATAGCCCGCGGCTCGATCCAGGCCTGCGAGCTGGGCAGCACCGTGGCCGTCACGTCAAAGCTGGGCGAGTAAGTAATGAGCAAGCCGTTGCCACCGGCATCGCGGGAGAGAACGGCCAGCACATTCCGCTGGGGGACGCCACCTTCAACCATCCAGGTGAGGTCGATCAGCCCGCCAACTACCTGGTTGCTGATGACTTCCCCCTTGCGGGTGATGATCTGGGATGAGGCATTCACCAGCCGCAGACCGTTCTCGCTGAGATCTTCCCGGTACAACACATCGCCGGTGGTATCGATCACGTAGATGTTGATCCCCTGCATGATCGGGCCGCGCAGGTAGGCCCCCGGCTCATATTCGCGCAGCAGCACCGGGCTGATACGGGTCACATGGTCATAGGAGTCCAGCGCCGCCAGCGCATCCAGCCGCAGCTGCCAGATTTCCGCGCTCGGCTTGCGAATCTCGGCAGCCTGATCCAGCAGAAAGATAGCCGTCTCCCAGTGCGGGCGCGCCTGAGCCTGATTATTACCGGCAGTCCGGGCCGACTCGATCTCAGCCTGCGCCTCGCGTACCAGCTGCGCATATTGGGATGTCGATCCACGCAGACGATAAACCGCCGTGGTCAGCAGGGCGATCAGGACAGTGACCGCCAGCGCCACACCAACCTGCATCGTCGTGGAAAGATGCAGGCGCTGAGCCAGCGGATTATCCATCTCATCTTCCGGCAGCATCCGCTCCACCAGCGTCCGCGTCCCACTGGTCGCCTGGGCCAGCCCGCTGGCTGCATTGCGCCCCAGCCGATTGAACAACGGCGGCCTCCGCGGCGGGATCGGGGCCGGCGGCGGGCTGTCGGATGAGAAGGGTAGCCCCTCGCTCGGCACAGTCGGGGAGGGCGCTGCCTGAGGCGGCGGGCCAGCATACTCGCTGATGGGCGGCGCCATCGGCAGGCGGCGCGGGGGCGGTTCCGGGTCGCTCTCCCCTTCTGCCAGCGGGGCCACCAGCTTGATCACCTCAGCGGCGGCAAAATCGCCTGCGACGCTGCGGATGTTCAGAACCGCGGTGTCCACCTCACCGCTTTCGACCGCATGGCGGATCACGGGGTTCTTGACGTGGTTCAGCGCCGAATCGGCCAGAATCAGGAAGTCCCCGGATCGCACCTCGCGCCGGTAGAATCGGACATCGGGCTGAGCCTCCGCGCCCAACGGCGGCATGCCATCGGAGACTTCCTCGTCGTCCGGGAGCCGTTCCACAAAATCCTCGCGAATCAGGAAACAGCGCGCCGGGCCGACCGCTGCCAGATACAGCTCCTGCTCGCGCAGCACCGCACAGGCCAGCCCCACAGCCAGAGGCACAGGCCGGCCCGCATTCTTCTGCCGCAGCGACTCGTTCAGGGCCGTGATCGCCTCGCGCAGGGCAGAGGTCACACTGCCAGCGGTCGAGAAATAGGCGGCTGCTACCCCCCGAATGGCTTCTTCATACAGCGCCGCCGATTCTCGCTGCCCGGCTCCCAGGCCGATCAACCCAAAGAATGTGTCCCCATCCCGTCCGCGGGCCGGGCGACGCGGTGGCGGCATGGCGATCGCGCCGGGCGATGCTGCGCTGATCGCACGACCGCTGACCACGAAAAGATGGCCGACTAGGGCTTCTAGCTCTGAAGATGCCATGCTCAGCTCTGCGGAACAGATGCGCGGTAGATCATGGGGGCATTGTACCGGAGTCCCCCGGTAGTGGCAATCAATGGGGCGTCAGGGACCGACCGCCTGCTCAACCTCATCAGACTCTTCGCCCCCATCCTGAGCGCGAATCTCATCGTAGATGGCTTCCAGCCCGGCGCGGATACGCCGCTGCATCTCCTCGCGCCGGTCGGGAGGGTATGAGAAGTGGGTGAGAAAATCGGCGACCAGCCCACCCACTTCCGACCGTGGCCGCCCGGCGCGGCACAGGCTGGCGATCCGCCGACGCGCTCCCCGCAGATATTCGGACAGAGGCGCTGTGGCGGCCGGGCGGACCGGCTCACCGCGACCCGGCACGACAATCCAGCCGGCATACCGCTCGCGGCGCAGTTCGGTCAGCGCGTTCAGCCACTGCTTGGTTGCCGCATCGGCGATCAGCGGGGGCTGCCCTATCACCACAGAGTCACCGGCAAAGATCACCTTGCAGTCGCTCACGATCACCCAGAGGCTTCCCCTTGTTGGGCCAGGTCGATGTTGCAGGGTCACCTCGCGTCCGCCGCTGATCAGCGCCATCGACTCGCTGAAGGACACCTGCGGCGGGACGAGGTTCAGGCTGGCGATGGCAACCAGATCATTGTCGTTGGCGCTCAGCTCATCTGCTGCCTGGGATACAAAGGGCTGCTTGAGATCGAGGATCAGGCGGGCCGAGGCCTCATGCGCCACCACTGGCGCCCCGAACAGTTCGCTGCCCAGGATGCGATCGCGATGAGGATCGGTCAGCACCAGATACTGCACAGGCTGCTGGCTGATGGCTCGCAGTGCGTCCAGCCATGCCCGGGCCTCTGCAGGCATGGGTGGCGTATCAATGCAGATCCAGCCTTCATCAGTCAGCACTGCGCCCACCGTCACCAGGGTGCAGCCGGTCTCAACAAAGACCCCCGGGGCGATCTCCTGCACCGTCATCCGCGCGCCTCTACTCCAGCCGGCGGCAGCGTCCCGGCGGCGAGCCGGAGCGCCTCCTCCAGCGCGGCCTGTGTGGCTCCAATACCGCCGCCCTGCGCGAAATCCGGGCGTCCACCCCCGCGACCAGCCCCCAGCGCAGCCAGCGCAGCACGCAGCGGCATGTTCATGTCCAGATCCACATCGGCGCTGCGAGCGGCAAACACCTGGGCCCGGTCGCCGGCCGCTGCCAGCAGGACGATGAGTCCGGGCTGCTGAATCAGGCGGCTGGCCAGCCCGCGCACGTCCTCAGCCGGGCGATCAGCATACACCCGGCTGATCAGCCGGATGCTCCCCCGATTCTCAGCCGATGCCAGCAGGGCGGGGATTTCGAGCTCGGTCAGCGCTGCGCGCGCGCGCTTGAGATCGGACTGTGCGGCCTTCAGGTCAGCCTGCAAGCGCTCGATCGCGCCCGGCACTTCCTCCGGCCCGGTTGTGAAGGCCGAGGCCAGCTTGCCCACCAACGCGTTCTTGAAACGATAATCGGCCAGTGCGCGCCCGCCGCAGCAGAACTCTACCCGGCTGCCCTCCCGGTGTCTCTCCACCCGGATGATCTTGATCAGCCCGATCTCGCCTGTGCGGGCGACGTGCGTGCCCCCGCAGGCTGTGAGGTCAAAATCCTGGATCTCGATCACGCGCAGGCCATCGGTGGCAAGATGCCCCGGAATGCGCCGGATGCGGGTGCCCAGCTGCCGGGCTTCCGCCTCACTGACCACCCGCTCGGTCACCGGGCGGTTTGTGATCACAATATGGTTGGCAAGCTCCTCAACGCGCTCGGTGGCCAGCGCGTCCGGCAGAGCCTGATCCAGATCGATGGTGACTGTGCTGCCCAGGTGAAAACTCGTGGTGTTGGCCCCGACGACCTCGACAAAGGCCTGGGTCAGAATGTGCTGGCCGGTATGCTGCTGCATATGATCGAAGCGGCGGGGCCAGTCCACCTGACAGTCCGCCTGGTCCCCCACCACCGGCGCGTCCAGCACATGCAGGATGGCATGGTCGCTTTCACGGATCTGCACATCGATCACACGGGCTCCTGCCAGCATCCCGTGATCAGGCGGCTGCCCGCCGCCAGCCGGATAGAAATAGGTTCGATCCAGCACCACCGCGGGGTTGTCCCCCTCCTGTGTGCGCTCGACGATGCGGGCGACGAACGCGGTGATATATGAATCATGATAGTACAGGCGCTCGGTCATCAGATGTTGCCGCTCCGTCGGGCAGCGTAAGCCACACCGTCTCAGGGGCTGGCAGTGTGGCAGCTAGGGTACTCAATGACCTGCCGGGGCCAGTTCGCCGCGTAGAATGCCAGATAGTCAGCGGTGTGGGCTGCCCAGTAGTCCTCGCTGTGAGCGCCCACCGGGTTCACCACATAATCCGGCTCGATGCCACGCCGGCGCAGCCGCTCGGCAAAGTCGCCAATGCTCACATCCACCAGGCTGTCCTGAACGCCGTGATCCAGGTAGATGCGCAGCTCGTCAATGCCGCCTGCTCTGTCTACCAGGTTGTTGGGATTCTTATCAGTGGAGTACTCAGCATCATAGAAAAATGCGCTGTGGCCGCCCACCTGCCCAAAGAGGTCGGGGTGGCTGAAAGCGATCCAGAAAGCCCAGTACCCCCCGCGCGACAGCCCGCCAATGGCGCGCATCTGCGGATCGTTCCAGGTGCACAGGCTTGATTCGACGGCCGGGATCAGATCGCTGACGATCATCTCCGGGAATGGGCCGGCGTCCCAGGGGTAGTTCGCGTCGTTGCCATTGGGCATGACGATGATCAGGGGCGGCAGCGATCCGCGCTGGTAGCCCAGATCCGCCGCCTCGGTCAGGCCCATCCTCACCCACTGGGCATCGTCCATGCCCTCCCCCAACCCATGCAGCATATACAGGATGGGGTAGCGCCGCTCTGTCACCGCGTAGCAGGGGGGCAGGTAGACGCGGTAGCGCACTTCATGAGCAGCCGCCGGGCTGTAAAGAACATCTTCGATCACCTGCCCCCGGGTCTCATCGCACGGAGGTGTCGTCGCGGTCGGCACGGGTGTCGGAGTGGAAGTTGGAGCAGCTGTTGCGCCGAACGGCGTCAGTGTCGGCGTCGGGAATCCCTGTACGGTCGAGGGCGGCGTCACACTGGGCGTCATCGGCAGGGGAGAAGGCGCTGCGGAAGATTGCAACGTTGGCAGGTGACCAGGCGTCAGGTAATACCCCGGCTGCAGACGTTCACAGGCGGCGGTCAAAACAGCGGTCAGACTGGTCAGCAGCACCAGAATGGGAGTTCGCAAGCCGGTCACGGAGGGGATTATAGCCATCCCCCAGCAGCAGACGCAACCGGGCTTGACAGGCCCTGTCGCAGGTGTTATGATACGAACGAACGTTCATTCATTAATCGTATCAACTGTACACATTTCACCCATGCGCCCCACTCCCGATCCCCTGCCAGGCCGAGGCGAACAGACTCGCCAGAGCATTCTGGATGCAGCAGAGAGCCTGTTCCTATCCAACGGATTCAATGGAACCAGCATGCGCCAGATCGCCGACCGCGCCGGTGGCATCGCAGTGGGCGGCATCTACAACCATTTCAGCAGCAAGGAAGAGATCTTCCGCGCCCTGCTGGAGGCCCGCAGCCCTTATGGCCGCGTCATCGAGGCGCTGCTCGGCCTGAGGGGAGACAGCGGCCCGGAGCTGATCCGGCAGGCATTCGTCGGGATGCAGGGGATCATCGCGAAGAACGCTCGCTTCTTCGGACTGGTGATGATCGACATGCGCGAATTTGAGGGCAGCACGGTGCGGGCGCTGATCGGCGGGGTGATCCCGTACATGATAGAGTTCGGGCGGCGAGTCCGGGCGGCGGGCGGAATGCGGGCGGACATCGGCGAACTGGTGTTCGTTCGGTCGTTCGCTATGCTGCTGATGGGCTACATGCTCACCCAGATCATTGCCTTCTCCAACGGGCAGATGATGCTGCCAGGCATTCCCCCCGACCTGCAGCAGATGGATGATGAATCCTGGGCAGCTGCCCTGATCGACGGCTTCCTGTACGGGGTAGCAGACCAGAAAGCGCGTGACGCATGATCGCCCGGACCCTGGCCGTGATGCGCAAGGAATTCCTGCACATCATGCGGGACCCCGGGACACTGGTATTGATCTTTGTGATCCCGATCATCCAGATGACACTGCTCGGCTACGCGGCGCGTACCGATATCGACAACATCAGTCTGGCCGTGCTGGACGGAGACCGCACCCCTCAGAGCCGGGCGCTGCTGCGCGCCTTCGAGGCGACTTCCTATTTTCAGATCAGCCACTACGCGCAGAGCGAGGCTGAGATGGCCGCGCTGCTGGACAGCGGCGAGGTCCGCGCCGCCCTGGTTATCCCACAGGCTTACGGGAGCCGCCTTCTGTCGGGTCACGGCGTGGAGGTCGGCTTCATTCTGGATGGTTCCGACCCCACTGTGGCCAACAGCGCACTGGCGGCAGCACTGCAGACCGGTCAGGCTCAGGCCCGGCTCCACAGCCTGCCGGGCCGCCACTCGCTAGAAGTCCGGCCGACCGTGTGGTATAACCCCGGGTTGGAAAGCGTCAACTACATGATCCCGGCCCTGATGGGGATGATTCTCCAGTTTCTGGCCACCCTCGTCACCTCGATGGCGATCGTGCGCGAACGCGAGCACGGCACACTTGAGCAGCTCATTGTCACCCCCATCCGCCCCCTGGAGCTGGTGGTGGGTAAGACAGTTCCTTATGTCTTCCTGTCCTTCGTCGATTTTCTGGAAGTACTGGTGATCGGGGTTGTCTGGTTTGGCGTGCCGATTCGGGGCAGCATCGGGCTGCTGCTGGCGCTGGCCGGCCTGTTCCTGCTGGGTTCGCTGGGGATCGGCATCCTGATCTCGACGGGCGCGCATACCCAGCAGGAAGCTATGCTGATGAGCTTCCTGTTCTTGATGCCATCGATTTTCCTGTCCGGTTTCTTCTTCCCGCTGGAAGCAATGCCATGGGGGCTGCACGTCCTGAGCTACTTCATCCCACTGCGCTACATGCTGATCATCATCCGCAGCATCGTGCTCAAGGGGGTGGGGCTGGCCCCCCTGCGCAGCGAGGTACTGATCCTGTCCGTATTCTGTGTGCTAATCCTCCTCCAGGCCGCGCGACGTTTCCGCAAGAGCCTGGATTGAACTGCTAATCCAATTAACAAGGAAGGGGCCGCGATCAACGGCTGCCCACTGGCATGACAACTAACTCAGCGTCACCTGAAGTGATCATCCGGACACAGAACCTGCGCCGCGAGTTCGGGCGAGGCAAGATCGTCGCCGTTGATGACCTGAACCTGACGGTTTTCAAGGGCGAGATATTTGGCCTGGTGGGGCCGGATGGCGCCGGCAAGACCACCACCCTGCGCCTGCTGGCCGCCATCATGGATCCCACAGCGGGCAGCGCCACCATCGCCGGCTTCGACACCGTCAAAGACCCGGAAGCCATCAAGGCACGCATCGGCTACATGGCTCAGGTATTCAGCCTCTACCGCGATCTATCGGTGAACGAAAACCTCGGCTTTTTCGCAGATGTCTACGGGGTCACCGGCCCGGTCCGCCGCGAACGCATCAGACGCCTGCTTGACTTTGCCCGGCTGGGCGGCGAGTTCAGCAAACGGCGGGCGGGCCGCCTGTCGGGCGGCATGCAGAAGAAGCTCGGCCTGGCCTGCACCCTGATCCACGAACCCGAGATCCTGTATCTGGATGAGCCGACCACCGGCGTCGATCCGGTGTCCCGCCGCGAGTTCTGGGACATCCTGACCGAGCTGCACGTCCAGGGTGTGACCATCGTGGTGAGCACACCCTACATGGACGAGGCCGAGCGCTGTTCGCGCGTCGGGCTGATGTACCGCGGGCAGCTGATCGAGGTCGATACGCCGGCGGGCATCCGGGGTGGGCTGGCAGGACATGTCCTCGAATTCAACCCCGGCGACCGCCGCCGGGCCCGTCAGATCCTTCAGGCAACTCCCGGCATCCGGGAAGTGCAGTCCTTTGGCGAGCTGCTCCATGTCTTTGTAGACGATGTAGCCGCAGGCCAGGACACGATCCGGCGCGTGCTTGGGGAGGCTGGCCTGCCAGTTAGCGGGATGCGCCAGATCGAGCCGCGCATGGAAGAGGCCTTCATCTCACGGATCCGGCAGCGCACCCGTGAGGAGCAGGAGTCGTCCCATGACTGAGGTTGTCGATCGCCCCACCCGTGTCGAGGCATCGCCCGGCGATGCCGTACGGGTGGAAAACCTGACCAAGGATTTCGGCCACTTCCGCGCCGTTGATCACATTTCTTTCCGCGTGCCCCGCAGGCAGATCTTCGGCTTTCTCGGGCCCAATGGCTCCGGTAAGACGACTACGATCCGGATGCTGCTGGGGCTGCTGCATCCCAGCGCGGGCATGGCGCAGGTGCTGGGCAAGGACATCTCACGCCATGCCGATCAGGTCCGCCCGCGGCTTGGCTATATGTCCCAGCGCTTCAGCCTGTACGACGATCTGACCGTGCTGGAAAATCTGCGCTTTTATGGGCGCACCTACGGCCTCAAGCGCGAGCGTCTGCGCGAGCGCATTGACTTCGCGCTGCAGATGGCCGATCTGCGCGGGCGGGAGCGCGAGCGCACCCGCAACCTGTCCGGAGGATGGCGGCAGCGCCTGGCGCTGGGCGCCGCCATCCTGCACGAGCCGGAGCTTGTTTTCCTCGACGAGCCGACCGCGGGCGTGGATCCAGTGTCGCGTCGCGCCTTCTGGGACCTGCTGTACGAGATCGCCGCGCGTGGGACGACCATTTTCGTCACCACCCACTACATGGACGAGGCCGAACACTGCGAAGAACTGGCATTCATCCACGATGGGCATATCATCGCCCGCGGCTCGCCGCAGCATATCAAGGACACTATGATGCACGGGCAGGTGCTGGAGATCACGCCGGGGGATCCGGCAGAGGCGATGGCGATCCTGAACCGGGCCCGCCGTGAGGGGCAACTGCCCGTTGAGGAGATCGCCCTCTACGGCGCTCAGATCCATGTGATCGCCCCGGCGGTCGAACAGTACCGCCCGGCGATCGCCAGCATGCTGAGCACCGGGGGGGTGGAGCCAGGCCCGATGGATATCATCGCACCCTCACTGGAAGACGTGTTTATCTCATGCATCCGGCGCGAAGGCTGAAGCCGGGCAGGGCAGACCTCCCCCGCAGGGAGACCGGGAGCAGAGTATGACCAGACAGCGCATTATCGGGATCGTCGTGATCGTAGTGCTGGCCCTTGCAGGCGCAGCGGCGGTGATCTACTTCAGTTCGGATGCTGCTGCTCGCCAGGAGCTGGAGGCCCGGTTTGAGGGCGGCGCCGGAGGGCCGGCGGGCAGGCTGCTCGTCTCAGGCTTCATCGAGGCTGACGAGGTCGAGCTGTCGCCAGAGGTGGGCGGGCGAGTCATCGAACGCCCCTACAACGAAGGCGACGAGGTCAACGCCGGCGATGTGGTGCTTCGCCTGAATGGCGCACAACTCGAGGCAGCCCGGGATGCCGCCCGCGCCCGGCTTGACATTGCCATGGCCGAGCGTGACCTGCTGGAAGCCTCGCCGCGGCCCGAGATCATCGCACAGGCACAGGCGCAGGTCGCCCTTGCGCAGGCCGCGGTCGATGCCGCATCGGTCGCCGTGGCGAGCGCTGCATCCCTGGCAAATGAACCGCAGGACATTGAGCTGCAGGTCGTTGACGCCCGCACTCAGCTGGCCGTTGCCAGCGAGCAGCTGGTCGCGGCGGAGGTCCAGTTCACCTCCGCCGACCGGGCGCTTGAGATGTATTACTTCTCACTGGACGAGCTAAAGAACATCGAATACGCCGCTCTGCATCCGCACCGGCATGGGTTTGGTGAAGTGGATCTCGACCTGAGCCTGCCGCTGAGCAGCACCCTGTCTCCCCAGCGATATGACCAGGCACTGGCGAGCCTGAACAGCGCGCGGGAGTCGGTACAGGGCGCCCAGGAGCTGCTCACGACGCTCGAAAACTTTAGGGACAACCCCGCCGCCCTCCTGGCGCAGGTGGCCGATGCCAGCGCGCGCCTGCAGAGCAGCCAGGCCTCGCTGGAGCGGGCGCAGGCGGACCTGGCAGCTCTGCGCAGCGGCGCCAGCCCGGAAGATCTGGCGATAGCTGATGCCCGGATCGCGGAGGCGCAGGCCGCGGTAGCCGCGATCGATGAGCAGATCGCCCGTCTGACGCTTCGCTCGCCGATCGGGGCTATCGTGCTTGAAGAAACCGTCCACGTGGGCGAGCTGGCAGTCCCCGGTACGCCGGTGATCACGCTGGCCAACCTCGACCGGGTGGAACTGACAGTGTATCTGCCAGCCGACCAGCTCAACCGGGTGCGGCTGGATCAAGATGTCATCGTCACGGTGGACTCCTTCCCCGACCGCGAGTTTGACGGCGTGGTGGTCCACATCGCCGACGAAGCGGAATTTACGCCCCGTGGTGTGCAGACCCGCGAGGAACGCGTCAATCTTGTCTTTGCCGTCCGCATCCGCCTTGACAACCCCGATCACGCGCTCAAGCCTGGCATGCCCGCTGACGCGCATTTCCAGTAGGAGATGGGTCGTGAGAATCCGTAAGTTCCTCTCAATTCATCTCGCCATCCAGCAGGGCCTCACAGCCGGGCTGGCACTGCTGCTGGCTGCCTGCTCCGGGCTTCCGCGGCTGGCGGGCGCAGCGCCCACCGAGGAAACCCTCGAGCCGCTGCAGGCCTCCGGCTTCCTGGAAGCGGAAGAGGTCAGCGTGGTCGCCGAGTCCGGCGGGTGGGTCGCCGAAGTGCTGGCGGATGAAGCCGAACCGGTCATGCAGGGGCAGGTGCTCATCCGGCTGGACGATGGGCTTCTGCAGGCCGAACGCGCGCGCGCCGAAGCAGCAGTCGGCGTAGCCCGGGCCAACCTCGCCAGCCTGCGAGCCGGCGCGGATCCTGAAGAACTGGCGGCCGCTCAGGCCGCCATCGATGAAGCCGAGGCCGCCCTGAAAGGGGCGCAGTACGCCGCCGGCAGCGCCTGGGCAGCGGCCTCCAACCCGCAGGCAGTGGATGTCCAGATCGTGGCTGCGGAGACTCAGGTGGCCCTGGCTGCCCGCCAGATCGAGATCGCCCAGTCGCAGTTGGAAGAAGCCCGCGTGAAGCTCGGCTGGCTGCGAACTGTCGATGCCGACTTTGATGGCGATTCGGATGCACAGGATCAGGATGAGCTCGCCATCGAGTTCCAGGAATATACGGTCCAGATACTGGAGGCAAACGTTCGGGCCGCCCAGGCCCAGTTCAACGGCGCGCAGGAAAAGCTGGACCTGCTGCGCGCGCAGCGTGAGCGGCCACTGTCGGCGCTCGCCCAGGCGAATGCAGCTCAGTCACAGGTCGGTATCGCCGAGGCACGGGTTCAGCTGGCGCAGGCGCGCTACGATCTGGTTGCCAATGGAGCCCTGCCGGAGGAGATTGCCATCGCTGAGGCGCAGGTGGCCCTGGCCGAAGCGCAGGTGGCCTTGATTGACGCGCAGATCGCCCAATTGACCCTGATCGCGCCCATCGAGGGCCTGGTCGCAACCCGTGCTGTGGAAGTCGGCGAGACCGCACAGCCCGGTGTGGCCCTGATGACCATCTCCGACCTCAGCCAGCTTAAGCTGGTGGTTTACATCCCGGAAACCCGGATCGGCCAGGTGCGGGTCGGCGCGCCGGCAGATGTCAGCGTCGATTCTTACCCCGGCGAGACGTTCCGCGGCGTCGTGACGTTCGTCGCCCGTGAAGCGGAGTTCACCCCGCGCAACGTCCAGACCGAGGAGGAGCGCGTCAGCCTGGTCTTCGCTGTCGAGATCACCCTTGAGAACGTGGATGGGCGCCTCAAGCCGGGGATGCCCGCCGACGCGACCATCAGCATCCTGCGTTGATGCGCGGAGCAGGCCGGCGCAGGGCAGCCAGGCAAGAAGTTATGCCCCGTGCTGCCCTGCGCTGATTCTCAGGCCGATGTTTGGTAGATGGATGGGCTGAGCACCGCGATATACGGGAGTGTCCGGTAGCGATCGGCGTAGTCCAGCCCGTACCCGACCACCCAGACATTCGGGATATCGAAGCCCAGGTAATCCACCTGAACAGCTACCTGCTCGCGGTCGCGCTTGCGCAGCAGCACGCAGGTTCGCAGAGAGGCCACCCCTCTCGCCGCGAAGTTGCGCAGCAGGTAGCTGAGCGTGTAGCCCGTATCCAGGATGTCCTCAACGATCAGGATATGGCGGTTGGTCAGCTCCAGCCGCGTGTCCATGATCAGGCGCACGCTGCCGCTGCTGACGTGCCCGCCCGCGTAGCTTGACAGGGCGATGAAATCAACATGGTGGGGGACGGTCAGCATCCGCGTGAGATCCGCCAGGAAGATGAAAGCGCCTTTCAGCACTCCCACCAGTATCACTTCGTCAACTGACCGGTATGCGCTGCTGATCTGCCCGGCCATCTCGGCCACTCGCCGACGAATGGCATCCTCGTCCAGCAGGACACGCTCAACCCCTTCAGGCATGCCCATCGGAGCCTCCTGTCATCGAGCCACGCTGCCCGCAGCCTGATTCTAACTCAATCTGCCGCCGGGGAGGCGGCGGGCGCCGCCAGGTTGCGGAGTACCTGCAAGTTCACCACCGCGATGCCCGCCACCACCAGCAGCGAGCCAAGCAGCAGCTGCACGTCCAACCGCTCACCCAGAAATATGATGCCCAGCGCCAGCCCCACCACCGGCAGCACATATGTCACCACCGAGGCGCGGGTGGCTCCCCAGGTATTGATCAGGTAAAAGTACAGCACATACGCAGCACACGATCCCAGTAAGCCCAGCCACACCAGAGCCAGCCAGGTCATCGGCAGCCGGGGGACGATCAGCGGGCTTTCCATCGCCGGCGCGACCATCCAGACCAACGCATCAGCGAACACCAGCACCGTTGCCGACTGGACAATCGGCGACTGTCCCCGTAGATGGCGGCGGGCGAACGTGATCCCGATCGCGTAGCTGATCGCCGCGCCCAGTACAGCCAGCTGCCCCAGGATATTTCCCCGGAACCCCTGCGGCCCCATATCGCGGCTGACCAGCAGCACCACTCCGATGAAGCCCACCACCAGCCCGACGATCCGGGAGGCACTGATCTTCTCATCATGCAGCCAGAAATGGGCGATCACGATGGTGAACAGCGGCACCGTCCCGTTCAGAATCGATGCCAGCCCCGAATCAATCCGTGTCTCTCCCCAGGAGATGAGCACAAACGGCAGAGCCGTCTGCACGACGCTGGCGAACAGGAAAGCCAGCAGCACCCGGCGGCTTCGTGGGAAGGCGCTGCGGGTCGCAGCCATGATCGCCAGCAGACCGATCACCCCGAACAGCAGCCGCAGCCCCACCAGCATGAACGGCCCGATCTCTCGCAGCGCAATCTTGATCCACAGGAAAGAGGTCCCCCAGATCAACCCCAGCAGCACAAAGGCTCCCCATTCTCTCAGCTTCACCACTGTTCTCCTTTATCCTCTGGCCGGCCCGCAGTCGGTGAGGGGGCCGATGAGTTAGAGCGCATTTTCCAGGCGCAGCAGCGCCTCCTTGGCCGGCAGACCGGCCTTATAGCCGCGCAGGCTGCCATCACTGGCGATCACCCGGTGACAGGGCAGCACGATGAGCATCGGATTGGTGCTGAGGGCATGCCCCACCGCCCGGGATGCCCTGGGCGCCCCGATCGTCCGGGCCACCTGACTGTATGTCCACACGCTGCCTGCCGGGATAGCCCGCACGGCTTCCAGCACCCGGCGCTGAAACGGGCTGAGCGCCGTCAGATCAACAGCCAGATCGAAAGCCCGGCGAGCGCGGCTGAAGTACTCACGCAGCTGGCCGGTGAAGGCTGCCATCGCCCCGGGATCGCGCTGCACACGGGCCAGCGGATCCAGCCGGGCGATGAAAGTCGCTTCGTCCAAACCCAGCTCCACGCGGCACAGCCCCACCCGGGAGGCGGCAAGGCGCAGCACACCGATCGGTGTGTCGATGGCATCCCACCAGATCACCGGCGCCGTGCGTGCGAACCACTCCTCCACCCGCCGGCGAGAGAGCGCTGATACCTCTCGCGGCGGCAGCGGAAGAGCCTGTTCCAGTTCACTCTGCCATGTGTCGTTCATCCTATATCCTCCAGCAGATCATCGCGCAGGCCCACCAGATCCCGCCTCAGGCGGCGGATGCCGTGGGAGACATTAGCGCGTGCGCTTTCTTCTGAACAGTCGAGCGTCGCCGCGATCTCGGCATAATCCAACCCATGAAGGTAGCGGAGCGTGACCGCAGCCCGCTGGCGGCCGGGCAGCCCGGCGACAGCCCGGCGCAGGGCCTCACGTGCATCGCTGGCAGCGCTCACCTCCTCCGGCTGAGGCTTGCCGACCTCAATTGCGTCGGCTTCCTCCCCGTCCAACAGCCTGCCGGGCCGTGACCGTTCCCGTTTCAGGTGGCTGTACGCACAGTTTGTGGCGATCCGGTAGAGCCAGGCTCGCACATTGCTGCCCGGTCTCAGCCGGAGATAGGCCCGGTAGGCCCGTGTGAAGACCTCCTGTGCCAGGTCGGCGGCCTCCACGGCTCTCTCCGGGCGGCTGGTGTCATCCAGCAGCCGCCACAGATAGGCATGTATTTCATCATGATGCCGGTCAATCATGTCTTCAAACCGGAGCAGCGAGTTGCTCATGCGGCCTTCCTGTTTTTGCCGTTCTGCTGACTATAACCCTCCGGCCGCCATTGTGTGAAAAAGCGCTCCCGGCAGTTTTTGATAGATCAGCAGGAGAATCTGGCAGTCCCACCCGCTGACAATGGGGTATCTCAGCCGGACAAGGAGCGTGGTATGGACGTTTCACGTCTCAAGTATCCAGTGTTGGTTGCCGGAACCGGGCTGCTGCTCGGCATTCTGGCCGATCTGCTGACCTACAACCAGCCGCTCGGCATCTCGGTGCCATTGATCACCCTGCTGGTGGTGCTGGCCGCAGCCGCGCTGGCGCTCGCAGGGGGCGTCTCGATCACCATCACCAACGCATGGCTGATCGCCCCGCTGCTGTTTTTCGCAGCCATGAGCGCCGTGCGGGCCGCCCCGCTGCTCCAGTTTCTGAACCTGGCAGGGCTGCTGATGCTGGCAGCCCTGATCGCCAACCGGCTGGCCGGGCAGCCAGTGATAACCCTCAATATCGGGGGCTATCTATGGGCGCTGGCCGAATCAGTCGGCATGTCCGCCTTCTTCACCCCCCTGCTGCTACGACGCGCGACTGCCGAACTCCGCCAGGGGGAGCGCCCCGGCGCACACCCGCTGCGGCGCCTGGCGATCGGCCTGCTGATCGCCGCGCCTTTTCTCTGCATCTTCACGATCCTGTTCTCCTCAGCGGATCTGGTCTTTGGCAACGCCATTGAGCGCATCCTGGAGGCCCTCAATATCCCCGATGTCGTCGGGCACACCCTGCTGACCGCGCTGCTGGCCTGGATTTTCATGGGCGGGCTGGCTTATACGCTGACCCGCACCGCGGCCCCGGCTGCAGAGCCGGCTCCACCGGAGCCCGGAGAGCCTGAACCGCCCCGGCCCCTGTTGAAAGGGCGGCTCGGGATGGTCGAGTCCGGCGTCGTGCTGTTCAGCATCGATATCCTGTTTGCGATCTTCGTAGCCATCCAGGCTGCCGCGCTGTTTGGCGGGGAGGCCTTCCTGCGCAGTCAGGGGCTCACCTATTCAGAGTATGCCCGCCGGGGCTTCTTTGAGCTGCTCGCTGTGGCGCTGATCACGCTCAGCCTGATCCTGGCGCTTGACTTCCTGACCCGGCGGGACACGCCCGGCGCACAGGGCGCGTTTCTGGGCGGCAGCGGGCTGATGATCGTATTCACGATCGTCATCCTCGTCTCCGCATTCGAGCGCCTGCACCTGTATGAGCTGGCATATGGCTTCACCCGCCTGCGGGTGCATTCGCATATCTTCATGGTGTGGCTGGCTGCCGTGCTGGCAGCGTTTCTGGTGCTGCTGATCCTCCGGCGAACGCGCCTGTTCGCCACGCTTGCGCTGATCTGGGCCATTGGCTTCACCGCCACCCTCGATATCTTCAACCCGGATGTGTTCATCGTCCGCCAGAACCTGGCCCGCTACGAACGCGGTGAAGATCTGGACATCGCCTATCTGGGCAGCCTGTCGTCCGACGCCACTCCCTATCTGATCCCGCTGCTGTATCGCTACGGGCCGCAGGCCGGCGAAGCAGCCGGCCCCTGGCTGCGCAATCACCTGGATCGCCTGGATGCCCGGCGGGAGCGAGCCGGGTGGCCGTCCTATCATCTGGCGCACGATCTCGCCTTCCGCGCGGTCGATGCAAACCGGGCACTCCTGGAGTCCTTCGAGCCTGCCTATCTGTACGGCGGTGGCACCTATACGATCCGGCAGCCGGATACGGCACCGTAGCCGCGCTGGCGATCTCGTTATGCACAGGTCTCCAACCCGTGCTATGATGATACCGAGAGTGCCGGGGCGGAGCGCCGCCTGCTGGACCTTCGCTGTCGCGCCGGCACGCAGATACTGGGCCGCCATCATTCAAGGGGAGACCTGCTGATGAGTGATTCGAGATACTTCATTCGCCCGCTGATGCTGGCACTGGTCGCTGCGTTGCTGCTGGCGCTGCTGTCCCTGCCGCACGTGGCCTATGCCCAGGCGGGAGCCACGGCTACAGTGACCACCCCCAAACTCAATGTGCGCTCCGGCCCCGGCGCGGGCTACAGCGTGGTCACAACCCTGGTGCAGGGCCAGTCCGTCACGCTGACCGGGCGCAATGCGAACAGCTCATGGGCGATGGTCAGGCTGGCTGATGGCACGGAGGGATGGGCCAGCACATTCTACCTGTCCACGGAGGTCGCCTGGTCCAGCCTGCCGGTCGTGGGCAGCGCGGCTGCCGTTGAGCCGACAGCCATCGCCAACACGGGCTCGCTCAATGTACGCTCCGGACCCTCCCCGGCCTATGACATCATGATGGTCGTGGGACAGGGGCACGTAATGAGCATGATCGGCCGCAACGGCGACGGCTCCTGGGTTCAGGTGCGCATCTCAGGTAACGTCGGCTGGGTCTACGGGCCGTACATCGCTCCCGGCGCTCCCATCATGAGCCTGCCAGTCACCTCGGGCAGTGTACCCCCTCCAGCAGTGCCGACCGCGCAGCCGCCGGCCAGTGGCACTCCGGCTGCCCCGGCACCGACCGGGCCCGGCACCGCCGTGGTGACTACCGGGCGCCTGAATGTGCGCTCCGGCCCCGGCGCAGGCTACAGCGTCGCTGGCACGGTTGACGGCGGCACCCTGGTGACCCTGCTGGGCCGCGACTCAGCGGGGTGGTGGATCAAAGTCCGCCTGCCCGGCGGGCTGGAAGGCTGGGTCAGCAGCCTGTACCTGGACATCGTCGAGCCGGCGGGCGATATCCCCGTGCTGGCTCCGGCTGAGCCAAGCGCCGTGGTATCGACCGGCTCGCTCAATGTGCGCTCCGGCCCCGGCACGCAGTACGGGGTACTGGTTGTGCTGCCCGAAGGCGCGATTGTGAATCTGCTGGCCCGCAGCGCCGATGGCGCATGGGTCAAAGTGCGCACCAATGGCATGGAAGGATGGGCCAGCGCCTTCTTCCTCAAGACAACCTATAACCTCGCTGCCTTGCCAGTGGCAAACCAGTAACCACTTCAATCGGGGCCAGGTCTGCATAGCCTGGCCCCGATTTACGACGCGGCTGTCCGGCTTATCCGATCCGGAGGGCAACCAGCGGTGCCTCCTGATCCTCCCGTTTACCAATCCCCGTTCAGCTGGCGCTATGGCAGCCTGGCCATGCGCGCGCTGTGGTCTGAAGAGGCGCTGCGGCGAAGCTGGCGACGTATCTGGCTGGCGCTGGCCGAAGCACAGCAGGAAGCTGGCCTGGTAACCCCCGAACAGACAGCCGACCTCCGTGCCCACCTCGATGACATCGACCTCACGCAGGCAGCCCGGATCGAGGCTGAAATCCGCCACGACCTGATGGCCGAAGTACGCGTCTATGCCGGGCAATGCCCGGTCGGCGGCGGAATCATCCATCTGGGCATGACCAGCATGGATGTGAAGGACAACGCGGATGTGCTGCGTCAGCGCGATGCGCTCGACATCATCCTGGCGGGTCTGGATCGTCTGCTGACCCTGTTTGCAGAGCACATCGAGCAGCGGGCCGACCAGCCCTGCATCGGCTGGACGCACCTGCAGCCTGCCGAGCCGACCACCATCGGCTACCGGCTGGCACTCTACGCCCAGGACCTGCTCGCGGACGAGGAGGACCTCCGCCGCCTGCGAGCCATCCTGCGCGGCAAAGGGATCAAGGGGGCCGTCGGCACAGGAGCCAGCTTTGCCGATCTGCTGGCAGGCGCCGGAACCGCCCCTGCCGAGCTTGAGGAGCGTGTGATGAACCGGCTCGGCCTGCAGGCCTTTCCGGCTGCCAGCCAGACCTATCCCCGCCGCCAGGATTGGGTGTTGATCACGGCTCTGGCCGGGCTGGCGGGCACGCTGTACCGCTTCGCCTTTGATCTGCGCGTGCTCCAGTCGCCGCCTATCGGCGAGTGGTTGGAGCCATTCGGGGCGCGGCAGGTCGGGTCGTCAGCCATGCCATTCAAGCGCAACCCGATCAGCGCCGAGAATCTGGACAGCCTGGGCCGGTTTGTGGCCGCGCTGCCCCGCGTGGCATGGGATAACGCTGCCCATTCCCTGCTGGAGCGCACGCTGGACGATTCTGCTAACCGGCGATCCGTGATCCCTGAGGCGTTTCTGGCCGTGGACGAAATGCTGCGCGTGGCCGGGCGGATCGTGGAAGGGCTGCAGATCAACGAACACGCTGTCGCCGCCAACCTGCAGCGGTACGGTGCATTCGCTGCCACTGAGCGCGTGTTGATGGCGCTGGCGCGCGCCGGGGCCGATCGTCAGACTATGCACGAAGCGATCCGCGAGCACAGCCTGGCCGCCTGGGCCGCGGTGCAGGCAGGCGAAGCCAACCCGCTGGCAGACCGCCTGTGCGCCGATCCTGCGCTGACGGCCTACCTGCCGCCCGCGAGCATCCGGGCGCTGATGGACGCGACCGCGCACATCGGCGACGCTCCCCGGCGCGCCCGCCTGATCGCACAGGCCATCGTGGACTCACGCCCGCCCGCTGCATAGGCAGCCAGCCCACCGGGCTACCGTACCGGGTTGCCACGGTGGTTGTCAATGCGCTCGAACGTCTTGCCGAAGATATAGGTCCGCGCGCCGCCCTCCAGGAAGTCACGGGGGAAGCCGTAGCTGATCGCACCGGCCTCGCTGAGCCGCGCAATCTGCTCACCGGACAGCTCCCAGTCAAGCGCCGCCAGTGCGTCCTCGATGTGGCTGACCCGGCGCGCACCCAGGATGGGGATGATCTGAGCACGCGCCTGCTGCTGCCGCACCCAGTTGATCGCGACCTGCGACGGGGTGCGTTCTACCTCATCGGCGACTGACCTGACCGTGTCGATAATCTGCCGAACCCGTTCGCTGACTTCCTCACCCTCGTAGCGTTTCTCCTCACTGCTGCCGTGGGTGTACTTGCCTGTCAGCACGCCGCCTTCCAGCACACCCCAGGCCAATACAGCCATGTCCCAGTGCTTCGCCATGGGAATCTCGGCCCGTTCCAGCGCCCGATCGGCCAGCGAATACGGGGCCTGATAGGCCACCGGCCTCGCCCAGCCATACGCCTCGGCCCGCGCGCTGGCCTCGGCGACGATCCACGCCGGCGTATCCGAGAAGCCGGTGTACAGCACCTTGCCGGCCCGCACGAGGTCATCCATCCCGCGCAGCACTTCTTCCACCGGGGTCATGTAATCCCATGCGTGCAGGTACAGTAGATCGATGTACCCGGTCTTGAGATGCTTCAGGCTCTGCTCCACCGAGCGCATCATGTTCTTCCTGTGGTTGCCGCCCCGGTTCGGATCTGTATTGTCAGCCGAGGTCAGCGTATACTTGGTGGCGACGACAAAATGGTCGCGGTCGCTGGCGATGAACTCGCCCACATACGCTTCGCTCGTCCCATTGGTGTAGTTCACTGACGTATCGATGAAATTACCGCCTGCCCCGGCAAAGCGGTCAAATATCTCACGGCTGACCGACCGCGACGCTCCCCATCCCCAGTCCTCACCGAAGGTCATTGTCCCCAGGCACAACTCGGATACACGCAGCCCGCTGCGTCCCAGCAGTTTGTAGCGCATCACCCGGCATCTCCCCGTTTGAGCATCAGGATCGTAATAAGATCACTATCGACCTGTGCGGTGAAATGCAAGCGAATCGGCAGCCAGGGCTCAGAACCCGGCAGCCGCCGGGATGATTTGCCGCGAGAATACCTCAAGCGAATCCAGCCGATAGATGTCCGGCATGTTGAAGATCGCGTGGTCGAATCCCAGCGAGGCCAGCTGGCGGCACTTCTCGATCACGGGGCCCGCAGAGAGCCCGCCCGTGCCCGGCCTGAGCACAGTGAGTGTCGTCTTTTCAATGCTGTCATAGTCGCGCCCCGCTTCTTCGCAATGCTGCTTCAGCACGGCCAGCTTGCGCGGCAGCACTGCCGCATAATCCTCGCCCGCAAAGAAGTTGCAGGCGTCGCCGTAGCGGGCCACCAGGCGCAGGGTCTTGCGCTCCCCCTCGCCGCCGATCAGGATCGGCGGGTGCGGGCGGGAGACAGGCGGCGGGCTGTTGAGCGTCTCGGCCAGCCGGTAATGCCTGCCCTCAAAAGCCCCGACCTCACCACGCCACATCTGGTGGGCAATCTGCAGGCACTCCTCCAGCTGCTCGAAGCGATCCCGCAGCGGCGGGAATGGGACGCCCAACCCCAGCGCCTCACGCTCAAACCAGGCTGCGCCGATCCCCAGGTAAGCGCGCCCGCCCGACAGCACATCGAGCGTCGTCGCGGTTTTGGCCAGGATGCCCGGGTGGCGGTAGATCACGCCGGTGACCAGCGTCCCAAGCTTGACCTGCCGGGTGAGTCCAGCCAGGTATCCCAGCGTCGTGTAGCCCTCCAGCATGGGTTCATCCACCTGCCCGATGCCGCGAATCTGGAAGAAGTGATCCATGACCCACAGGCTGTAAAAACCCGCCTCGTCGGCGGCGCGGGCAATCTCCGCGAGCTGGCCCCCGGTGGCCTCAGGGCCGCCGGGCCAGGTGAAGCTGACGATCTGAAGGCCGATGCGCATGGTGATGTCCTCTCTGACACACAGCGGACACGGTACTGTCAGTGTAAGCGTCCGATACGGGCGCACAAATAGCAGGGGGCGAGCGTCCTGTGGCGCCCTCGCCCCGCCCCGCAATAGGCCGATGGCTACAGGCGAATCGCCACCCGCCGGGCCTCAGGGCGCTGCCACCGCGGCGGCCGATTCGCTTCGTGGTAAGGACGCAGCCGGGTCATCATCTCCTGCAGCCGGTCCAACTGGTCCGCCAGCGGAACCACCCGCACCGCTGGCGCTTTCTGCCCGTCGGTCACATTTCGCCCCTGCCTGCCAAACATCCCTGCACCTCCCTGATCATCACCGTTCTATCTGATTGATCAGTCGGGCGGCGCAGGCAGAAAGCACCGGGAGCGCAGCAGAATTGGGACACAGGTACCACCAGCAGCAGCGCCTCAGGGGGTAAATCCGGTCAGTGTAGCGAACTCGGCCAGCCAACGATCGACCTCCGCGAAGCGGCCCTGCCACAGCGCCACCCGGGCACGGTCGGCGGCTGCATAGGCCAGATGCATCTGCCGCGTGCCGTTAGCATTGGCAAAGGCATAGGCATAGGCCTGGGAGACAGCCGTCTGATGGCTGCTGAGCGCTGCCGCGTCGATTGTGAGCTCGCGCTGCCGCGCTTCCAGGCTGGCCAGCCAGTCTGCATCCAGCGATGCCAGCGACGTGCCAAACAGCGTGGCGTAGTCCGACGTATGGTACAGGCGGCTCACAGCCTCCAGACCGCCCCGGTCGATCAGGTAGCCCACAAAGCAGGCGCTGCCGAAGTAGTTGAAGGGATCGCGGATGTGGCCCTGGAATGCCTGAAAGTCGGTGTTGATCACCGCCATTGACGGCATCTGCCCGGCAGCGGCGATGGCCAGACACAACTGGTCGTATGGCAGATAGCCGCCGTTCTCCAGTATCGATTGGCCGCTGTAAGTGGCCAGCCCTTCCGAGAGCATCGTCGTGGAGGGCTGCCCCCAGGTATTCCACGCCACCAGATGCGTGATCTCATGGGTGAAGAAGTAGGCATTGTCCACAGGGGTGCCGCTGCCATCGTGCAGCACGAACACCTTGCGATCCAGCGAGCGGCTGAGCCCTCGCAGAGCGGTGCCAGGTGCCTCGAACAGAGTGCCCGCCACATAAATATCAAAAGTGCCCTCGAGACGAACATTCAGCGCCGACTCGGCCTGCGCCAGCCCTCCGGCTGCCAGCGCCAGAGTCTCTTCCAGATGCAGCGCTGGATAGGTATCCGGCTGGTAGTGCAGCGTGAAGCGTTCATGCTCTGCCGTCAGCGGGTAGTTTGCATCCAGGTCGCCCTCGATAATCGACCGATCCCATGCGCTCTGGAGCGGGCCATCTGCCTCCAGCTCAGCGATAGCCCCCGAGGCGGAGCCAACGGTTGGCGTGGGAGCGGCCGGCGGAGCTGTGGGAGCAGCCGTCACCCGCGGGATGTACAGTTGCTGGCCTGTGACGATCGCATTGACATCGCGCAGATTGTTGGCAGCGCGGATCGCTTCAACCGGGACGCCGTACAGCGCCGCGATGCTGCCCAGCGCCTCGCCCGGCTGCACGGTGTGATACACTCCGAGCACGCCCGGGACCAGCGGGACAGTCAGCCGCTGGCCTTCCCGGATCACGCTGTCCGGCGTCAGGCCATTAGCCTGTACCAGCGCCTGCAGATCAACGCCATACAGAGAGGCAATGCTGGAGAGCGATTCGCCGGACTGTACAACGTGCTCCAGAGTGGCCGGGGTGGGCACCAGGGTTGGCGCAAGCACAACCGTCGGCCCGATCGCAGGCAGGGAATCGCCGGTGGAGGCAGCCGCCGGCTGTGTCGCGGTGACCAGCGCCACCGGCGGCTCCTGGTCCTGGCGCAGCCGCGGCAGCGCAAGGCTAAACAGCAAGGCTGCGAAGCTCAGCATGGCCAGCGCGACCGCGATCAGCGTGATCTCGCGCCCGCCGATGACCAGAGTCCTGCCTTTACGGGCGGAACCTGAATGAGGGAATTGATTCATAGGCATCAGGGGCAGGACCTAGCCAGGCCCCCAGTCAGGAGCGTAATCATTGGTGGCGCCGGTGGTCACGCGGACGATCTGCAGCGTATTAACGTCGATGCGGTAGAGATCGGTATTGCCATCTGCCGTCCCGTTATAGTAGAGGTAGCGGCCGTCGCGCGCGTAGACAGGGCGCCCGTTATCCCTGCCGGAAACCAGCACCGATGAGACTCCGCTGGACACATTGACTTCCCAGATCTCGGCTACATTGCCGCTGCTGTCCAGCGTATTGTAGGCGATATACGTCCCATCGGCGGACCAGGAGGGGAAACGGCAGTCATTCACCGGGCAGTCGAAGATCTTCACCACCTGGGCAGCCGGGTAGCTCATGATAGCGATTTCCCACTTGCCCCGCTGGTTAGTCATGAAGGCGATCTGTGTGCCGTCCGGGGAGAACTGCGGAGCGCGATCTCCATAGCTGTTGTCGGTGATGCGGGTATTGCCAGTGCCATCCGCATTCACCACCCATATCTCGCTGGTATTTCCCTCGCCGGTTTCATAGGCGATTCGGCTGCCGTCCGGCGACCAGTCAGGGTGGCGTTCATCGCCGGCAGCGCTGGTGATCTGGCGCACATCCCCGCCCGCTGCGGTCATTGTATAGATATCGCGGCCGCCCGCCGGCGATGAGTCAAAAGCGATGCGCGTCCCATCCCACGACCAGTCCGGTTCACCATCATAATAGCCATTACTGGTCAGCTGCCGTCGATTCCCCCCGTTGGCATCCACCACCACGATTTCTGCCGAGGCGCCAAATCCCTCGACGTACACCAGCAGGCCGGCGCCCGGTGGCGGCGGCGAAGTGGCAGTCAGCGTCGGGCTTGCCGTCAACGTGAGGGTTGGCGTCAGGGTGGAGCTGGCGGTAGCTGTCACGGTTGGCGGCAGGCTGGTTGCCGTTGGAACAGCCGCGGTAGCAGTTGCCGGCAACCGCGTGACTGTCGGCAGGATCGGGGTGGCGGTTGCCAGCACCGGCATCACCGACGGGGTGACGCCGGGCAGCGTAGCCGTTGCCGTGAAGTCCCCGGTTGGCTCCCCGGCCCCCTGCGGAGTGACGGGCGTCACCGTTGGGAGATCGGCGATCGGCGTCCGCGGGGAGGCTGCCGGTTCGCCCGGCGTGCGCGTCGGAGGCAGCGTGGGCGCCAGGGCTCCGCCCCCACCGCGTGCGTGGGTTAACATGCTTAGACCCAGGCCAGCGGCCCCCAACAGCAAGACCAGGGCTGCCGCCCCTCCTGCCAGCGCCAGCCAGCCAGCGCCCCGGGAGGGAGCCGAAACGCCGTAAACTCCCGCATCTTCCGGGGTGTACCATTCCGGAATGGAGGGAGGCGCAGGGATGCCAGCCAGCGGGCCTTCGCTGCGCGCGGCAGGGCGCAGCTCAGGCGGGGTTGGGTGCGCCATCTCCGTGGCCGGCGGCGCAGGCGGTGAGGCCAGGGCGGCGCTTCCGTAAACCTCCTCCGCAACCCGGCGGAGGTCGGCGGCCAGCGCGCGGGCGGATGGGTAACGATCTTCAGGCCTTTTAGCCATCGCCCGCGCAACAACCCGGTCGAGCTGGGGAGGCAGTTCCGGGTTGCGCTCCCGCGCAGAAGGCACCGGATCTTTGACATGCATGTACATGACCGCCAGCGGGGTATCCGCCTCATAAGGCGCTTCGCCGGTCAGGATCTCGAACAGGATCGCTCCCAGCGCGTAGATGTCGCTGGCCGGGCCGAGAGGTTTGCCCTGGCACTGCTCAGGGGACATGTAGTTGGGCGTGCCGACCACTCCGCTGCCCGTCACCTGAGAGGCGGAGCCCAGCATTTTGGCGATGCCAAAATCAGTCAGGCAGGCATTATCATTCTCGTCCAGCAGGATATTGCTGGGCTTGAGGTCGCGGTGAATCACGCCCTGTGCGTGGGCATAATCGAGCGCTTCCGCGACCTGCTCGATGACGCGCACAGCCGTTGCCAGATCGATGCCCTCGTAGAACAGGCGGCGGCGCAACGTCCCGCCCTTCATCAACCGCATCACGATGTAGGGCATACCATCGTGTTCACCGTAGTCCAGGATCGGCACAATCGAGGGATGGTCAAGCCGGGCCAATACCTGGGCTTCCCGCTGGAAGCGCTTCAGGAAGGTAGAATCTTCAACCATCTGGCGCGGCAGGACCTTGATCGCTACATCGCGGGGGGACGCACCACCGGTCGCGCTCTGGTGCGCGCGGTAGACTGACGACATGCCGCCCTGCCCAATGGTTTCCTCGATACGATACGGACCGATCCACTCGCCGATCATGAATGCCTCTGCGGCCTGCTGCGTGCGGGTCTGTGCGCCATCATCCGAACTCTAACACAAGTACCCCCCTTGCGCTAACCGATCCGCAGCGGTAGCCGTTTACGCGGGGCGGGGGTATAAACGCAACTGGCTACCTGCGTTTACTGTTCTCTGGAGCGCCTGTGAATGCTGTTTCTGTGCCTGAGGGCCGCCTGCGGGTGCTGATGATCTCCAAAGCGCTGGTCATCGGCACCTACCAGCGCAAGCCCGAAGAGATCGCGCTTCATCCAGGCATCGACCTCACCGTGATTGCGCCCGCCGCATGGCGGGATGCACGCGGCCTGCTGCCCATGGAGCGCGCATATACGCGAGGCTATACGCTGCTTGCGCTGCCCATTGGCTTCAACGGCAACTTTCACCTGCACTATTATCCGGGGCTGAGCCGCTGGATAGCCGCGCTGCGTCCGCACATCGTCCATATTGACGAGGAGCCGTACAATCTGGCAGCTTACCAGGCGCTGCGGCTGGCGCAGCGTGCCGGGGCGCGGGCCCTGTTCTTCTCCTGGCAGAATCTCCAGCGCCACTATCCCCCGCCCTTCAACTGGATGGAGCGCGCTGTGCTGCGTGGCGTGGTCCATGCCATCGCCGGCACTCAGGATGCCGCCGACGTGTGGCGCGCCAAAGGTTACGCAGGGCCGTTATCCATCATCCCTCAGTTCGGCGTCGATCCAGAAATCTTCAGCCCTGCTTCGCAGCCATGTGAAGACGACATCCTCACTATCGGGTACGCTGGACGGCTGGTGGAGGAGAAAGGACTGGCGTGGCTCATCCGCGCACTGGCCCGGGTACCGGGCCGCACCCATCTGCGCCTGGCCGGTGACGGCCCCCAGCGAGCCGATCTGCTACGGCTGGCTGGCCTGCACAATATCGGCGGCAGTGTCGAGCTTATCGGCCCGCTGTCCTCGACGGACATGCCAGATTTCTACCGCAGTCTGGACGTGCTGGTGCTGCCCTCGCTGACCCGCCCCAACTGGAAGGAGCAGTTTGGGCGCGTGTTGATCGAAGCGATGTCCTGCGGCATCCCGGTGATCGGGTCAAATTCGGGTGCGATACCCGGTGTGATCGGACAGGCAGGCATCATTGTGCCAGAAGGAGATATCGAGGCCCTCAGCTCGGCGCTGGCGTCGCTGGCCTCACATCGGCGGCTGCGCGAACAGATGGCGCAGGCCGGGCGGGATCGGGTGCTCGCGCACTTCACTCAGACGCAGATCGCCGCGCAGACGGTGGCCGTGTACAGCCAGATGGCCAGTGCGGGCAGCCTCTGAGCCGCCCACACTGATAAGCCGGGGGCGCTCAGCGCCCCCACTGAAGATCGCTGGCAGCAGTCATACCGGTGATGGTAAACACCTCGCCCGTGCCCGGGTTGGCGACCGCCAGCTGGCCCTCCAGCCGACCCTGGGGATTCACCCTCATACCCACCAGGCCCGCGATCAGAATGCCGTTAGGAGACAGGGACGGGCTATCCATGACAAATGCCGATGACTCGCTGCGGACATCTCCCCCATTGAGCAGCGCACTGTACAGCCGCAGGCTGGTTGGACCGATGCCATACGGAGCCGGGATTCGTAGATAGACCAAACGGCCGTCAGCCCGCAGGTCCGCCGCCACGACCGGCTCGGCCAGCAGGGGTGTCAGGACAGGTTCAGGCCCCGGCTGCATCAGCGTCAGCGCCGGACTGCTGTACGCGCCACCGCCGCTGAAGATCAGCGCCAGCTCCGAGGTCGCCCAGCGTGCATCAGCCGCAAAGGTGTTCAGGAAGATCGGGTCGCGCACCTCCCCGGTGGTAGACAGGAGCGCATGGTCAGAGCCTTCATAATAACTCACCCGAACCAGCAGCCAGCGCCCATCCGGCGACCACTGCGGCTGCGAGTAGACGATGATGCTCCGTTCCAGACCCGGCTGTGTGGGGGTCGAATCGGCAGCAAGCCGGCGTGACTGGCCCGTATCCAGGTCCAGCACCCAGATCCCACGGTTCGCATAAGCGATCTGCCGGCCCGTAGGCGAGAAGGCAGGCGTGCCGGCGATCACCGGGAAGGCGGTGTCGGCGGCCAGCGTGGCGACCTCCGTCACATCCAGCGTGCCGATGACCTGACGGCTGATCACGCCGCTGCTGGTGTAGACCACCTGCGTCCCATCCGGCGAGATCCCGTAATCGACAATGTCGGCGGCGGCCCGCGTGATCGTGGCAGGCGGCCCTCCGGATGCTGGCAACCGCCATACCTGGAGGATCCCGGCTTCTGGAGCTACAAAGTACAGATCGGCAGGCATGGCCAACCCGGCTACGCCCTGAGCGGGCGGATCGGCCCAGTCGAGCATGATCGGCACGCCGGGCGTGGTGAAGCTGCTCTGCGAGCCAGTGGCCGGGTCGAGCAACACCAGGCGCTGGCCCGTGGTATCTTCTGTGTCACGCCCCAGCAGGCGGACGCCAGTCGGTGCCCAGGCCAGAGACGCTGCTGCCACCGGCACGCGGCTCTGTTCGCGGAAGCTCAAGTCGTCGGGGTCGCCGACATGCAGCGTACCGGGCTGATCGATGCCCTGATCATGAATGAAGAACACCAGCGAGCCATCCGGGCGCTGGCCGGGCAGCGACACCTGGCGCTCCTGCGGCACCATAAACACCCGGGAGGCCAGATCAGCAGGATCCAGCAGCGCCAGACCCCCCTCGCCAGGGGCGAAGGCCAGCCTGCCGTCACCCAGCCACACAAAGCCGTTGATCTCGCCCAGCTCGACCCACAGCGAC
The DNA here is from genome assembly GCA_034435035.1 of Anaerolineae bacterium. GTDB lineage: Bacteria > Chloroflexota > Anaerolineae > Aggregatilineales > UBA3940 > JAHEME01. The sequence continues at coordinate 208,873 of DAOTXW010000081.1, forward strand.
ATGCCCTGAGCCGATTCATACAGGGCGGCACTGCCATCCAGCCGCCATATCAGCAGCCAGCGCGAGTCGTCTGACCAGGCCAGCGCCTGCACTGGCTGCTCACTCACAGGGTAGACTTCCGGGCCAAACTCCGGGCCGGCTCCAGGGACATAAACCTCAAACCCGACGGCAGTTGTGTAAACCACGCGGCTGGCATCTGACGACCAGGCCATCGTGCGCCCCTGCAACCCTCCGGCTGGCACCGAAGGCTGGGACTCGGCGATCAGCTGGCCGCTGAGTCCATTGATGGCAGTCAAAGCGACATATTCATCGGTACGGTAAAGCAGCCATTCGCCGCCGGGCGCTACCGCGAAGTCGCGCACCACGACATCCAGCGGGGTAACAGCCGCCGCGGCGCTTTCATCCCCCAGCAGGGGCTGACGCCAGACCTGACCCGCTGCATTCAGCAGGTACAGATCGGCCTCAAGCGGCCAGACGGACATCAGCGGAGGCCGGGTGGGCTGCGCCGGTGGAGCAGCGGGGGCAGGCCGAGAAGTTGGCGTGGCGGTACCCAGGCTGGTCTCTTCAACGACCAGCGGAGTAGCCGTTGCACCGACATCTTCAGAGGGCAGCGGAAGAGCCACCGCGCAGGAAACACTGGCCAGCGCCATGACAGCCATCACAGCGAATGTGGATATCCGTCGCATCACGTACACCCCCTGGTGTTCAAGGCAGCCCACTCGCCCCGCAGCGAGCCTTGCAGCAGAATCTAACGTCTGCCGAGGACCTGCCGGAGCAGCGCCTTGATCTCATCAACCTCGGCGTGTCGATGGGTCTGCAGCTTGCTGTAGACCAGCTTACCGTTGACCACGACCTCAAAGCGCCCCCCGTCGCTGGGGATTAAAGTCCAGCTCTTGATGTCGCTCTGAAACTCCTCCAAGATTTCCTCCGTCATCCTGACGGCACGTGGGAGGTACTTTCAAACAGCACAGTAAGTGATGGATACTTCCAGCATAAGGAGCATCTCCTGAGGGAAGGATAAGGGCACTGCTGATAATGGTATCCGTCAGCGGGCAAGCACACAAGATGCGGGCAACAGGCCCGCTTGAGAGATTCCCGCGGCATACCAGGTTTTAAGAAACTACCTATTCCATGATAGAATAGGAGCATGAATGCACCGGCGCCGGACGAGGTGATCCTGGGGTTGCTGATGGCTCATCCCCAGCATGGCTACGATCTCCTTGACTATTTTCGCTCGCAGGCGCATCTGGGCCGCGTCTGGACGATGAGCACCAGCCAGCTTTATGCCGTGCTAAAGCGATTGGAGCGTGGCGGATTGATTGTAGGCCGGCAGATTGAATCGACCGATGCGCCACCCCGTACCGAGTACACGGTGACCGAAGCGGGCATGCACCGGCTGCAGCGCTGGCTCCACGAGCCGCGGCCCTCATCGAGCATCCGCCGCATCCGGGTCGAGTTCCTCAGCAGACTGTACATCGCCCGCCTGCTGGGTATCCCATCCGGTGACATTGCCGAGTGCCAGAAACTGGTCTGTATGGAGCAGCGTGACCGTCTGCGCGAGGCACAGCAAAAAACGACATCGGAGATCGAAGCGCTAACCCTGAACTTTGTGATCGGGCAGCTTGAAGCCGCGCTGGAGTGGCTGGAATACTGCAAAGAGAATTTCTCCGCCATACAGAGAGGGTGACTTCTCATGCCCTGTTGCCTGGTGAGACTTTTTGCTACTTCACTGGTCGCCGGGCTGACAGCCGCCTGCGCAGGCGGCTCTGCCGGCCCGGTAAACACCACCGGCGAAGCCGCCACGCTGACCGTTTCGGCTGCTACGGACCTGACCCCCGCCTTCGAGGAATTGGGCGATCGATTCACCCGACAGACCGGCATTCAGGTCGTATATAATTTTGGCTCGACTGGCCAGCTTGCCCAGCAGATCGAGCAGGGCGCTCCGGTGGATGTCTTTGCGGCTGCTAACCAGTCGTATGTGGATGAGCTGCTGGAACAGAGTCTGGTCATTCCCGATACCGTGGGGTTGTACGCCCAGGGGCGGATCACCCTCTGGACACGCGCAGACAGCGAGTTGGAAATTGACGACCTGCATGATCTCGCCGATGACGCCGTACAACGGATCGCCATTGCCAACCCCGATCATGCGCCCTACGGGGTTGCCGCACGCGAGGCCCTGCAATCAGCGGGGCTGTGGGAGGCACTGCAACCCCGGCTGATCCTCGGCGAGAACGTGGCCCAGACGCTCCAGTACGCTGAGACCGGCAATGTAGATGTGGCTATTGTTGCCCTCTCGCTGAGCATCGCCGCCGGTGATGTAGGGCGCTGGGCGCTGATCCCTGCTGAGGTTCACAGCCCGCTTAATGAGGCACTGGCTGTGATTCAGGGGACCCCCCACGAAGAGGAAGCACGCCGGTTTATTGCATTCATCAACAGCGAAGAAGGCCGCTTGATTATGCGACGCTACGGTTTTATCCTGCCGGGAGAGGTGCCGATTCAATGAGCTGGTCCCCGTTCTGGCTGTCGCTGCAGGTCACGGGCACGGCGCTGGCAGGCATTGTCACCTTCGGCCTGGGCCTGGCGCTGCTGTTGGCACGATTCCGTTTCCGTGGGAAGCTTGTGCTGGAAACGCTGATCAATTTACCGCTGGTTCTGCCGCCCACCGTGGTGGGATATTACCTGCTGTTTGTGCTTGGGCGGAGCAACCCAATCGTCAGAATGCTGGGAACGAATATGCTCTTCACCTGGCAGGCCGCCGCTTTCGCCTCCATGGTAGTTGGCCTGCCGCTGATGGTACAGTCGGCACGGGCAGCGCTGGAGAACGTCAGCCCGGAAATCGAGGATGCAGCACGGGTAGACGGCGCCACAAGCTGGCGGGTATGGTGGTATGTGACCCTGCCGATGGCACGGTGGGGCATCCTGGCGGGGCTGGTGCTGGGCGGAGCGCGCGCGCTGGGCGAGTTCGGAGCCACGCTGATGATCGCAGGCAACATCCCGGGCCGGACACAGACCCTGCCGCTGGCGATCTACGACGCAGTGCAAAACCGGCAGTATGCTGAGGCCAACCTGATGGTGCTGGTCATGACGGGGCTGGCATTCACCTGCCTGTGGCTGGTGCGTCGTTTTGGAACTTCATCAGATGAGCAGGCATGGGGTCATGGAAATCAAAGCCAACCGTCTCAACAACAGCCGCCCGCTCGTCGCCTTTCTGTTCGCCGTACCGATCGCGCTTCTGGGTGGGTTGATCGGGCTGGGCGGAGCAGAGTTTCGCCTGCCGGTGCTGGCAGGCCCGCTGCGCTACCCGGCCAGACAGGCCGTATCGCTCAACCTGGCCGTGAGCCTGATCACCATTGCTAGCGCCCTGATGATACGCGGCCGGGCGGTTTCCTCTGTCGCGGTGCTCGATCACTGGGAAACCGCTGCCGCTCTCATCTTCGGCGCAGTTGTGGCCGCTTTCTGGGGCACAACCCTTGCTCATCGATTCGCTGAATGGCAGCTTGAGCGGGTGATTCTCATCCTGCTGCTCACCATTGGCCTCCTGCTCATCGTCGAAGCATTCCTACCGCAGCCCGGGCATGGGTTTCTCCCCCCCAACCAGGGCTTTCGAGCCGCGGCAGGTGTGCTGTTCGGTCTGGCGATCGGGCTGGTCAGCAGCCTGCTCGGCGTTGCCGGGGGTGAGCTGATTATCCCGCTGCTTCTGTTCGCCTATGGCGTTGATATCAAGATTGCGGGCACACTCAGCCTGGCGATCAGCCTGCCGACGGTGCTGGTCGGGCTGGCACGGTATGCGAGTCAGGGCGCTTTTGCGCAGCATCATGCGCTGCTGGACGCGGTTGCTCCCATGGGCATCGGATCGATCATCGGCGCTGTGCTGGGTGGCGTTCTGGCCGGGATAGTTTCACCCGAGCTGCTCAAGGGGATACTGGGATTCGTGCTCATCTTCTCGGCCTCCCGGATCTTCCGCCAGAATCATGTCCAGTCTGAGCACAGATAGCATCAGCGCGGCAGGTACGGAGGTCGGGGGGCACACTGCCCTGCGATCCGAGTCATGACACACAAAAAACACTCATCCTGAACTCCCGTCTGAATGTCGATTGCCAGGAACTGGTCAATCTCCATCCCATTGGGTGTTCGAGATGAGTCGCCTTAGGTGCCCCCAAGGGGATTCGAACCCCTGTTTCAGCCTTGAAAGGGCCGCGTCCTGGTCCTCTAGACGATAGGGGCGAGGCGGGCAAGATTGTACCGCGTCGGTCTTGGCTGTCAACCGCCCGCAGTGTTTGCAACGCAACGCGACTCAGCGACGAACTGCGCCGGCGTTGGCATGTTGAGCGCCAGATGGAGGCGCTTGGGGCACCGATAGTTCAGGAAGACATCGACATGTGCGGAGCGAGGGACAGGTCAGAAGGTGTCAACGTGTCTTGCTTGCCCGCCTGCTGTTGGCAGCGTACATGCTCATCCGCTCCCTACCATCTGATCCCGGCTGCTGCTCCCAGCGCCTACAAATAGAAGATTCGATCCTTGTACTGCTCAATCATCCTGGCGTTGTAGTCCATCCCGCCGTCCACATTCCCTGCAAGGAATACCGGCGGCGTGATTCCCTTTTCCAGCAATGCTTCAATGGTGGCAGCTACCAGGGCGTGCAGAATGGCGATGCTGGTGACCCCCGATGCCGGGCAGAACTTCTGTGGCACGCCTTCCGCCGACAGCAGGGCGTCACCGGGATCCACTTTGTTGTCAAGCACGACATCGGCAAACTCGTACATCTTCTTGCCTGAAGGATGCCGCGAGGCAAACGCCTGGGTGTAGGCGCGGGAAGTCACACCGATTACCTTAATATCGCGTTCCTTTGCGAGCTGGGCAAGCTCAACAGGCACCGCATTCCGGCCAGAGACTGACACCAGG